>NZ_JBHTBH010000003.1:0-348965 GCF_042664915.1 Marinactinospora rubrisoli | reverse complement strand
GGTGCGCCCGCCGGCATCGGTGTGCTGAACGGCGCGGGCGGTCGCGGTTATCCGGGCCAGGCCGGACCGCCGGTCCCCTCCTCTGGCGGGGGTTCCTCGCCTCCGGAGCCACCGTCCGGCGGTGGGAAGCCGGGATCGGGCTGCTCCGGCTCACCCCCCGGCGGCGGTTCCACGGGAGGCGGCTCGACGGGCGGCGGCTCCTGCGGCGTGCTCTCCACCGGCGGATCGGGTTCCGCGGGCGGCGCCTCCTGCTCGTTGCTCGCGCCGGGCGCCGGCACATCAGGCGCGAAGTTCTCGGTGGTGCCACCGAAGGTCGGCTCGGGGAAGGACTCGACCTCCTCGCCCTCCATGGCGGCGGCCATGAACGACCGCCAGACCGTGGTCGGGAGCGAGCCGCCGGACAGCTGACCGTACCCGGGCACCACGAACGGCTGGTTGTTGCCGTTGTAAATGCCGACCGCGGTGGACAGCTGCGGGGTGTAACCGACGAACCAGGCCGCGACGCTGCTGTCGGTGGTACCGGTCTTACCGGCCACCGGCCGCCCGTCGGGCAGGTTCGCGCCGGTACCGGTGCCGCTCGTGACGACCTGGCGCAGCGCGTGGGTGACGTCCGCCGCCGCCCCCTCGCTGATCACCCGGTTCGTCTCGACCGGCTCGCGCTCGTCCTCGCCATCCCGGTTGACGATGGAGCGCACGACGTGCGCATCGACGTGCTGGCCCCCGTTGGCGAACGTGGAGTAGCCGCTCGCCTGGTCGACCGGGCTGACATCGGACACCCCGAGGGCGAGGGTCGGCGCCGCCGCCTGATCCTCGGTGATCCGGTTGTCGGGGATGCCGGCCGCGTGCGCGATGTCGACCACGTTCTCCAGGCCCACCTGCAACGCCAGGTTGATGTACCCGGTGTTGTTGGACCGGCGGGTGGCCTCGATGAGGTTCATCGCCCCACCGGGTTCGCCACCGGCGTTGCGGACCTCGCTGCCGTTGAAGAACTGCGGGGAACTGCCGTCGACGACGGTGTTCAGGTTGAAGCCGTTCTCCAGCGCGGCGGCGAGCACGTACGGCTTGAACGCCGAACCCGCCTGCGCTGCGCCACGGAAGGCGCTGTCGTACTGGTTCTCGTTGTAGTCCGAGCCACCGTAGAAGGCCACCACCTCACCGGTGGCCGGATCGATGGCGGTCAGCCCGGCCTGGACGCCCTCGGGCAGGTCGTCCACCGGGACGTTCGACTCGACCGCCTCCCTGGCCGCTTCCATCAGGTCCTGGTCGAAGGTCGTGGTGATCTGGTAGCCGCCCCGGTTGATGTTGTCCTCGGTGTAGCCCAGACTCTCCAGTTCGGCCATGGCCTGCTGGAGCATGTAGCCGTTGTACCCGCTGAGGTCGATGCCCTCCTGTGGCACCTCGTGCTCGGGCCGCGGGAACTCGTACTCCGCCGCCTGGTCGGGAGTGATGGACTCCATCGTGACCAGGCCGTTGACCACGTACTGCCAGCGCTGCTCCATCTCCGGCGTGGTCTCGCTATCGGCCAGGCCGAACTTGGTGGGCTGCTGGATGGCGGCGGCGAGGAAGGCCGCCTCCGCGGGGGTGAGGTCGGCAACGTCCTTGTGGTAGTACGCCTGCGCTGCGGCCTGGATGCCGTAGGCGTTGCGCCCGAAGTAGATGGTGTTGAGGTACTGCTCCAGGATCCAGTCCTTGGACTGCAACTGGTCCACCTTGATGGAGATGATGATCTCCTTGAGCTTGCGGGAGATCGTCTGCTCCTGGCTGAGCCCCTCGTAGTAGTTGCGGACCATCTGCTGAGTGATGGTCGACCCGCCCTGCAACTGCTGGCCCGTGAGGGTGGACCACCCGGCGCGGATGGTGCCGCGGATCGAGACGCCCGGCTCCGTCCAGAACCCGCGGTCCTCGGCCGAGAGGATGGCGTTCTGGACGTCCTTCGGGATCTCGTCAAGACTGACCGGGTCGCGGTTGACGCCACGCTCGGCGAACACCGTCTCGCCGTCGGCGTAGTAGAACGTGGAGCCCTCGTCGGTGGCCTGCTCCTGGGCGTCCTCGGGGACCGGGATCATGGCGTAGGCGACGCCGAAGCCGGCGAGGCCGAGCACGAGGCAGACGCCCACGGCGATGAGCCCGCCCCGGGTGAGCCGCCACCACAGCGGTTTCTTCTTCTTGGGCTTGCCGTTCTTGGGACCGGAGCCGGCCGCTGCCGCCTTCCCCTTGCCCGGCTTGCCGGGTTTCCCGGGCTTACCGCGCTTGGCGGGCTTCGGCGGAACCGCGCCGGCTCCCGCGGCCGTGGTGGAGTCGGCGGGCGGCCCGTCCGCGGCACCGCCGCTCGCCGCCGCGGCGGCGGCCCCCGCCGCGAACCCGGCGCCCGCCGCAACGCCGGTGGCGCCGAGGGCGGCGGCCGCGGCGTCCTGCGCGGCGGTGGCGGAATCGGTGTCGGCCGGGGACGGGGGGTCGGGCGCCGGCTCGAAGGCCGGACGTCCGCTGTGCGGCGTGCCGTCACCCGATGCCGGAGCGGCCGGACCCACACCGCCCGATGCGGCGGACGCGTCCGCCGCATCATCGTCATCGTCGTCGAAGACCGGCGTGAACTCCGCCGTGCCCTCGGGGTCCCAGCCCGGAACCGCGCCACCCGCACCGGAGGCGGCCGAACCCGGCGCCTCGGCCGCGCGCGCGTCATCGGCCTGGTCGGCGGCTCGGGAGTCCGGGCCCTCGGCCGTGGACGCCCCGGAGACCGCCTCGGCCTCGTCGTCATCGTCGTCGAAGACCGGGGTGAACTCGGCCGTACCTTCCGGATCCCAGCCGGCACCGCCGGAACCGGCCGATGCCGGGGTGCCGGACGCGCCAGGCACCGTTTCCGGCGCGTCGGGCCGCGCCTCGGCGGCGGGTGGTTCGGCGTGGTGGTCGTCATCGTCCTCGAAGACCGGCGTGAACTCGGCCGTACCTTCGGGGTCCCAGCCCGCGGCCACGCCGGCCGTTCCGCCGGCCTGGTCACCGGCGGGCTCGGGTTCGTGAACCGGGTCGTCAGCGGCCTGGGGAGCGGCCGAGTCTTCGTCGGCGGCACGGTCCTCGTTGACCGGGCCCTCCTCCGCGCCGTGCGGGGCGACGGGCTCTGCGGCGGACTCGGCCGCACCGTCGGCGGCGGGTCCGGGAGGCGTCGCGCCCGCGTCGGCGGCCGCCACGGCCTCCTCCGCGTCGTCCGGACCGGAGGCGGGGGCCGCCTCGGCCGCGTCCCCCGACGCGGCGTGGTCGTCGGTCGCGCGGATGGTGCCATCGGGCTGCAGGTCCAGCCCGTACTGCTCGGCCAGGCTGCGCGCGACCTTGTCACGGAAGAAGCTGCCACTGTCCTCGAACGCGCTCGCGGCGAGGTAGGGGGACGCGTCCTCCGTCGCCGAATCGGCGTCAGTGGAATCGGAATCCGTGGAGGCGCCGGATTCGCCGGCCGCCCCGGACGGGGCCGCGGAGCCGCCCGCGCCCTCGGGCGCGGTACTCTCCTCGTCGCTGGAGGGGGTGGTGGTGGAGTCGTCGGACCCTGCGGCCGGCGAGTCGGATGACGCGGAGAACCAGTTGAACTCCGCCTCGTCGGCGGCGCCCGCCTCCCGCACGTCGTCGGTACCGCCGGTCGGCGAATCGGCCGCTGCGGAGTCGGCGGAACTCCCGGACGCGTCCTCGGCCGGGGGTTTCTCGGCGTCGGTGCCGGATCCGGGCTCGTCGGCGCGCGAGGTCGCCGCGGCGGGTCCGTCGTCCCCCGCGGGGGTCACGTCGTTTCCAGCGTCCTCGGGGCCGCTGGGGTGGTCGCCGGTGCCGTCACCAGCGGAGTCCTTGGGGTCTGGCTGCTTGGAATCCACGTCGTTCTTCGCAGGAGAGTTGCCGGTCTCGGGAGTGTCAGCTTCGGGGCGCGGCTCGGAGGGGCCGTCGCCGTTATTGCTCTCGCTCAGTTGGTAGCCCCCTGGTTTCGATGCCCCCAACGTGCGGCGCTATATACGTATGACGCGGACGTGGGCCGATCTGGTTCAGCGAAATTAAGCGGGAATTGGGGCCGGCGCTGCGGGGGTCCGCCGAAACCCTCCGAAACACGATACCCGCACTGAGCAACCGAACGAGCGGTCCGGGAGGGCCGCCGACCCCCTCCATCTGGACCATTGCCGACGCGCGCCGCGCTGATCAGTCAGGACGTCACCGGGGACGCCGCGAGGGTGAGACGGATCGGGTTTCCGCACGCCGCCGACGACCCGGCGGCGCGCCGCACGGCCGCCATGCGCGCCCGATATCCGGAACCCCGATATGGGGCCGACCGTTGCCGCTGCCGACCCGCCCTTCCGGCCCATATGCCGCCGCTTCCCCACCATGCCGCCCTCTCTTCGCTCCACTGGCCGCCCGCCACCACCGCGGCGGTGTTCCGCTTTCCAGTTCACCGGGACGGGAGCCGCGCCGCCACCCCGGATGCCCGGCTGTGGATAACCTGCGCTGTGCCCGAATGGACCGTCCCCGGCGAATCCGGAACACCGCCAATGGAAGGAAGACGCCGAGTGACCACCGACCCCATCCCGTCCGCGCTGCTGCGCGTCGCCGAGTCCGCGAAGGGCTTCATGCCGGCCGACGAGGGAATCGCACTGTACGAGACGGCCTTGGCGCACGCCCCGCTCGGACCGGTACTGGAGATCGGCAGCTACTGCGGCAAATCCACGGTCTACCTGGGTGCGGCGGCCGCACGGACCGGCGGAACCGTGGTCACCGTGGACCACCACCGCGGCTCGGAGGAGCACCAGGAGGGCTGGGAGTACCACGACCCGTCCCTGGTGGACCCGGCGACCGGCCGCCTCGACACTCTGACCGAGTTCCGGCGGACGATCACCGCCGCCGGCATCGAGGACCACGTCATCGCCGTCGTCGGCCGCTCCTCTGACGTCGCCAGGCTGTGGACGGCGCCGCTCGGGATGGTGTTCATCGACGGCGGCCACACCGAAGAAGCCGCCCAAGCCGACTACGCCGGCTGGAGCCCGCACGTGCGTCCCGGAGGGGCGCTGGTCATCCACGACGTGTTCCCCGACCCCGCCGACGGCGGCCGGCCGCCCTACCACGTCTACCGCCGCGCCCTCGACTCCGGCCTGTTCGCGGAGCGCCGCGCCGTGGGCTCGCTGCGCGTGCTGGAGCGACTGCCCGGGTGACGCGCCGGCCGTCGGCGGCTCGGCCTCACGCCGGAGACAGCGCTCCGAGCCGCGCGACCGCCTCGTCGAGAACCTCGTCGCGCTTGCAGAACGCGAACCGCACCAAATGCCGCCCCTCATCGGGGTGGTCGTAGAACACCTGCGCCGGGACGGCGGCCACCCGCGCGGTGCGCGGCAGCGTGCGGGCGAGTTCCACGCCCTCGGTCAGCCCGAGCGGCCGGATGTCGGCCATCACGAAGTAGGTGCCCTGCGGGCGCAGCACCGTGAAACCGGCGGCCCGCAGCCCCTCGGAGAGCCGGTCGCGCTTCCGCTGCAGCGCCGCACGCTGCGCGCGCACCCAGTCCATCTCGTCGCGCAGCGCGTCGGCGACCGCGAGTTGCAGCGCCCCGTTGGCGGTGAAGGTGAGGAACTGGTTGACCGTCTGCACCGCGCGCACCAGGGCGGCCGGTCCCATGACCCATCCGGTCTTCCAGCCGGTGACGGAGAACGTCTTACCGGCGGAGGAGACGGCCAGCGTGCGCTCGCGCATGCCCGGCAGGGTGGCCAGCGGGACGTGCGCGACGCCGTCGAAGGTGAGGTGCTCGTACACCTCGTCGGTGATCGCGATGACGTCGTGTTCCTGGCAGACGTCCGCGATCACGCCGAATTCCTCGGCCGTGAGCACGGTTCCGGTGGGATTGTGCGGGGAGTTCACGATGATCGCCCGCGTGCGCGGCCCCACAGCGGCGCGCAGTTCGTCGGGATCGAAGACGAACCGGCCGCCTTCGTCGGGGGGACCGGGCCGCAGCGTCACCGCGCGGCGCACCCCGCCGGCCATGGCGATGGCGGCGGGATAGGAGTCGTACACCGGCTCGAAGACGACGACCTCATCGCCCGGCTCGACCAGCCCCAGCACCGCGGCGGTGATCCCCGCCGTGGCGCCCACGGTCACGTAGACCTCGGAGTCGGGGTCGTACTCCAGTCCGTACCTGGCCGCACGGTCGGCGGCGACGGCGGCCCGCAACTCCGGCCGCCCCGGCCCCGGCGGGTACTGGTTGACGCCCTGCTCGATCCGCCGGGCCGCGCCGGCGAGCAGCGAGGGCGGGCCGTCCGTGTCCGGGAAGCCCTGGCCCAGGTTGATGGAATCGGTCTCCACGGCAAGCCGGGTCATCTCGGCGAAGATCGTCTCGCCGAACCCCCGCATCCGCGCGACGAGCGGTTCGTCCACAGCAGGCCAGCATAGCCGCGACCCCCCGCCGCACGTGAGCGGTGCGCCGCCGAGCGAACCGGAGTCGTCGATGCCCACGCCGAAGGCCCCCCGCGTCGGCGGCGAAGGAGAGCGAGGCGGCAAACGCGACCACAAAACCGCGATGCGCCGCCGAGCCGACCACAGTCGTCGACGCCCACGCCGAAGGCCCCCCGCATCGACGGCGAAGCGACCCACGCCCGCTGCCGCGTACCTCAGCGCCAGGGCGCTCCCGTGACGTGCCAGTGGGCGGCGTCGGCGCAGCCGTCCGTCCGCTGCCCCACGAGCCCGTCGGCCAGCCGGCCGCGCCGGGTCGGCGGCGCGGTCTCGCCGCGCGGTGTGGGCACACCCGCCCCGGCCGATGGTGCGGCGGCCGACGCCGACCGGCTCGCCCTTCGGCCGCGCAGGCGCTCGTAGTCGTCGATCGACCATCCCTGACCGAGAACCAGACGGTCCATCGCTCCCCCGTTTCCGCGTTCTTCCGGCCGTCGCCGGCTCCCCATGCTTCTCGCCGCATCCGCCACCGGGTTCAGGAGGCGAGCGTCCGCCGGGTCCGGACCTCGGCGAGCACCTCGTGCAGCCGGGCCACCTCCTCGTCGGTGAACCCCTCGACGAAGCGGAGCATGGTGGCTCCCGGGTCACCGCTCCCGCTCAGGACCTCGCTCATGACCCGCGCGGTGTGCTCCTCGCGGGACTCGCGCGGCCAGTAGCGCCAGGCCCGCCCCGACTTCTCACGGTCCAGCAGGCCCTTGTGGAAGAGGATGTTGGCGACGGTCATCACGGTCGTGTAGGCGATATCGCGGTGGTAGGTCATCGTTTCGCGCACCTCTCGGACCGCGAGCGGCCGATCGGCCCTCCAGAGGGCGTCCATGATCGCGGACTCCAGCTCGCCGAACTCCTTCACCTGCATCCTCTCCCCCACCTGCGGACCACCCTCCCCGGCTCCGAGTGGACATGCTAGGAGCCGGGGTCGGACGCTCGCGGCGAAACGGAGCGGACCACGCGGATCCGACTCATCCTCCGAGGGAAAGCGCACGATATGCCGCTGCCGACCGTAAACTCACCCCTATTTCGGGACTTCTGACGCCGTTTCACGGCAGCGTGATCCGGGCCGTCGGCATGGCGGCCGGGCTACCGATCCGGAGTCCCGCCTTGCAGGTGCCCCTCGGTGTGTTCCGCCAGGCTGTGCGGGATGACGAACGGCCGCTCCGCGTTGATGTCCGGCCAGTTGTCGAGGATGTCCTCGGCGGTGGCGCCGGGCAGCAGCACGCCGGGCCCCTCGGCGACGAACACCCGCGCGATCCGGCCACCGCCCACCGTGTACACCTCGCCGGTGGTGGGGCAATCCTCGTGCGCCAGCCATGCGACCAGCGGCGAGACGTGCTCCGGCGCGAGCCGCCGTGCCACTTCGGCGGGGAACCGCTCCTCGCTCATCCTGGTGTAGGCGACCGGGGCGATGGCGTTGGCGGTGATGTCGTACTGGGCGCCCTCGATGGCGAGCGCCCGGGTGAGGCCGACGACGCCCATCTTGGCCGCGGCGTAGTTGCTCTGCCCGAAGTTGCCGAACAGACCGGACGGCGACGCGGTGTTGACGATGCGGCCGTAGCCGTGCTCCCGCAGATGGCAGAAGGCCGCGCGGGCCACCAGGAACGACCCGCGGAGGTGGACGCCGATGACGGCGTCCCACTCGGCCACCGTGATGTTCTTGAACGACCGGTCGCGCAGGATCCCGGCGTTGTTGACGACGATGTCGACCCGGCCGAAGGCGTCCAGCGCCGTGTCGACCAGCGCCTGTGCCCCCTCCTCGGTCGCGACGTCGCTGGTGTCGGCGACCGCCGTGCCACCGCTCTTCCGGATCAGCTCCACGACCGCCGCGGCCGAACCGGGGTCCGCGGCGGAGTCCGCGTTCCGGGTCCCGCTCGTCGCCTCGTGGCCCTCCGCAATCGACGCGGCCGGGCCCTGCGGAACCGTCGGCCGCTCCGGGGGCTCGCCCGCGCGCCGCTCCACGGTGCCGTCGACCCGCCCACCGACGTCGTTCACGACGACCTTCGCGCCGCGCGCGGCGAGTTCGAGGGCGTGTGCCCGGCCCAGTCCCTGGCCCGCCCCCGTAATGAGGGCGACACGCCCGTCGAACCGCAGGTCAGTCATGTTTCCTCCTTGCTCGCACCATGGCGCCGGTTACGCCCATGACCTGGGGACTCGATGACCTCGACACTAACTACCCGATTCGCGAGGAGATGCGCGCGACGCGGTCCGGCCTACGGCGGCGGGCATCGACGCCTCCGGACGCTCGGCGGCTCGCCGCCCTGTGCCCCTGGTCGCACTCGCCACCTCGCTCCCCTCCACCGCCAACGCGAAAGGCGCTACGCGCAAGGGCATCGACGCCTCCAGACGCTCGGCGGCTCGCCGCTGTGTGTCACCGGTCGCGCTCACCGCCTCACTCCCCTCCACCGCCGACGCGAAAGGCGCTACGCGCAAGGGCATCGACGCCTCCGGACGCTCGGCGGCTCGCCGCTGTGTGTCACCGGTCGCGCTCACCGCCTCACTCCCCTCCACCGCCGACGCGAAAGGCGCTACGCGCAAGGGCATCGACGCCTCCGGACGCTCGGCGGCTCGCCGCTCCCCAGTCCCCGCAACGACCGGTGTGGCCCGGCCGGTTCCGGCCAACGGGAAGGAGTTCCGGCCGATGGCGGGCCCCGGGAGGGCGGTTCGGCGGAGCCCCCGTCGGTCCGCCGCGCCGCCGCGTCCCGGGCCGCCCGCGCACCGGTCTCCGTGGGACGCGGCGGGCGGCGCACGGGTTCCGCTAATCGCCTTCGGCAACGAGGATTAGCCGCACGTCCGGCTGGGAAGTGGAGGGATGGCGGTGTGCGCCTCCCCGCCGCCGGCAGTGGCTCCGTGGCAGGTCCGGATGCGGAGCACGTGCAGACACGGCAACGGAACCTCGACGATTTTGTGAATAATTGTTAGGAATCTCCCAGTTCCCGATCGACCTGGGGTCCCCACTGCGACGCCCGGCCAAGTAGCCTGTTAGGCGAGATTGCCGGCCGGGCGTGTTTCGACGCGGCCGAAGGGCCGCTGAGCCGTGCCCGCCCTGCGCCGTGGCCATCTCTCCATCACATTCACAAGCGAGCTGCGGAAGAGGGCGATCTCCGCCGTGTCGTCTGAGGCGTCTCAACCCCTGACAGATTTCGGCCCAAATGAGTGGTTGGTCGACGAGCTGTACCAGAAGTACCTGAACGACCCGAACTCAGTTGATAAGGCATGGTGGAACTTCTTCGCCGACTACAAGGCGGGCACCACCAGCGCCAGCGGGGCCAGTGCTCCGCCCACCAGTGCGGCCAAGGCCGGAACCGGCACCGCCAACGGCGCCGCCCCCGCTGCGCCGGGCCGGGCGGCGGACGGCAAGAAGCCGGCCGCGAAGGCGCCCAGGAGCGCTCCCGCAGCGCCCGCCTCCCCCGCGAAGACCAACGGTGCCGCGCCCGCTGATGACGCGCTGGCGGTCACCGAGGAACGGCTCCGCGGCGCGCCGGCGCGTACCGCCGCCAACATGGAGTCCAGCCTCGCGCTGCCGACGGCGACGAGCGTGCGCGCGGTCCCCGTCAAGCTGCTCTTCGACAACCGCATCGTCATCAACAACCACCTGCGCCGCGGCAGCGGCGGCAAGGTGTCCTTCACCCACCTCATCGGCTATGCCATGGTGAAGGCCCTGGCGGCGATGCCGGAGATGAACCACTCCTACGTGGAGATCGACGGCAAGCCGGGCGTGGCCAAGCCGGAGCACGTGAACTTCGGCCTGGCGATCGACCTGAAGAAGCCCGACGGCACCCGCCAGTTGCTCGTCCCGAGCATCAAGGCCGCCGACACCATGGACTTCAAGGAGTTCTGGACGGCGTACGAGGACCTCGTGCGCAAGGCGCGGGCCAACAAGCTCGGTGTGCCCGACTTCCAGGGCACCACGATCAGCCTGACCAACCCCGGCGGCATCGGCACCGTGCACTCGGTCCCGCGGCTCATGCCGGGCCAGGGCACCATCGTCGGCGTCGGGGCCATGGAGTACCCGGCCGAGTTCCAGGGCATGGCCCCGGCGACGCTGAACGACCTCGCGGTCAGCAAGGTCATGACCCTGACCTCGACCTACGACCACCGCATCATCCAGGGCGCGCAGTCCGGTGAGTTCCTTCGCCGGATCCACCAGCTGCTGCTCGGCGAGGACGGGTTCTTCGACGAGATCTTCGCGGCCCTGCGCATCCCGTACGAGCCGGTGCGCTGGACGCAGGACATCTCCGTGACCCGCGACAACCAGATCGACAAGGCGAGCCGGGTTCAGGAGCTGATCCACGCCTACCGGGTCCGCGGTCACCTGATGGCCGACACCGACCCGCTGGAGTACAAGCAGCGCCGCCACCCCGACCTCGACGTGCTGGAGCACGGGCTCACTCTGTGGGACCTGGAGCGCGAGTTCCCCACCGGCGGGTTCGGCGGCAAGCCGGTCATGAAGCTGCGCGACATCCTGGGCGTGCTGCGCGACACCTACTGCCGCACGGTGGGTATCGAGTACATGCACATCCAGAGCCCCGAAGAGCGCGAGTGGATCCAGTCGCACGTCGAGCGGGAGCACGAGAAGGTCAGCCGCGGCGAGCAGCTGCACATCCTGCGCCGGCTGAACAGCGCCGAGGCGTTCGAGACCTTCCTGCAGACCAAGTACGTGGGTCAGAAGCGGTTCTCGCTCGAAGGCGGTGAGTCGCTGATCCCGCTGCTCGACGGGGTCATCTCCAAGGCCGCCCGGGCCGAGCTGGACGAGGTCGTCATCGGCATGGCGCACCGTGGCCGGCTGAACGTGCTCGCCAACATCTGCGGCAAGTCCTACGCCCAGATCTTCGGCGAGTTCGAGGGCAACCTCGACCCCCGCAGCGCGCACGGCTCCGGTGACGTCAAGTATCACCTGGGCACCGAGGGCGTCTTCGAGACCCCCGACGGCGACAAGATCGCCATCTCGCTGGCGGCCAACCCGAGCCACCTGGAGACGGTCAACCCGGTCGCCGAGGGCATCGTCCGCGCCAAGCAGGACCTGCTGAACAAGGGCCCGCACGGCTTCACGGTGCTGCCGATCCTGATCCACGGCGACGCGGCGTTCGCCGGCCAGGGCGTGGTCGCCGAGACCCTCAACCTGTCGCAGCTGCGCGGCTACCGCACCGGCGGAACCGTGCACGTCATCGTGAACAACCAGGTCGGGTTCACCACCTCGCCCGCCGACAGCCGGTCCAGCGTCTACGCCACCGACGTCGCGCGCATGGTGCAGGCGCCGATCTTCCACGTCAACGGCGACGACCCCGAGGCGGTCGTCCGGGTGGCGCAGCTCGGCTTCGCCTACCGGCAGGCGTTCAACAAGGACGTCGTGATCGACCTCGTCTGCTACCGGCGGCGCGGCCACAACGAGGCCGACAACCCCTCGTTCACCCAGCCGCTGATGTACGACGTCATCGACGCCAAGCGCTCCACCCGCAAGCTCTACACCGAGGCGCTGATCGGCCGGGGCGACATCAGCGTCGAGGAGGCCGAGCAGGCGCTGCGCGACTACCAGCAGCAGCTCGAACGGGCGTTCACCGAGACCCGTGAGGCCGACAAGAAGCCGGTCGAACCGGGGGCGGTCATCAAGCCCGAGGTGTTCGACGAGGAGCGCATCGACCACGCGGCGGTCGAGACGGCGGTCTCCGACGAGGTCGTCAAGCAGGTCGTCGAGACCCAGATCGACCTCCCCGAGGGCTTCACGCCGCATCCGCGCCTGCAGCCGCAGCTGCAGCGCCGCGCCCAGATGGTGCAGGACGACGCCATCGACTGGGCCATGGGCGAGACGATCGCCATCGGCTCGCTGCTCATCGAGGACCACCCGGTGCGTCTCGTGGGCCAGGACACCCGGCGGGGCACCTTCGGCCAGCGGCACGCCGCGCTGGTGGACCGCAACACCGGCGAGGTGCACGTCCCGCTCAAGAAGTTCGAGAAGGGCACCTCGAAGTTCCACGTGCACGACTCGCTGCTCAGCGAGTACGCGGCGCTGGGCTTCGAGTACGGCTACTCGGTGGTCCGTCCCGAGGCGCTCGTGGCCTGGGAGGCGCAGTTCGGTGACTTCGTCAACGGCGCGCAGAGCGTCATCGACGAGTACATCAGCGCCAGTGAGCAGAAGTGGGGGCAGCGCTCCAGCGTGACCCTGCTGCTGCCGCACGGCTACGAGGGCCAGGGCCCCGACCACTCCTCGGCACGCATCGAGCGGTTCCTGCAGCTGTGCGCCCAGGAGAACATGACGGTCGCGATGCCCACGACCCCGGCGAACTACTTCCACCTGCTCCGCTGGCAGGTGAAGTCGCCGTACGGCCGCCCGCTGATCGTCTTCACCCCGAAGTCGATGCTGCGGCTCAAGGCCGCGGCCTCGGCGACGTCGGAGTTCACCTCGGGCTCGTTCCGGCCGCTCATCCCGGACACCAGCGGCATCAAGCCGGAGGAGGTCCGCCGGGTGGTGCTCTGCTCGGGCAAGGTCTACTACGACCTCGACGCGGCCCGGAAGCGCACCGGCGACACCAGCACCGCGGTGATCCGGGTCGAGCGGCTGTACCCGCTGCCGATCGAGGAGATCCGGCAGCAGCTGGCCGCCTTCCCCAACGCGGGCGAGGTGCTGTGGGTGCAGGAGGAGCCGGCGAACATGGGGCCGTGGCCGTTCGTGGCGCTGGTCTTCTCCGAGCAGCTGGACCGGCCGTTCACCCGGATCTCCCGCCCGGCGGGCTCGTCGCCGGCGGCCGGTTCCGCCAAGCGGCACGAGGTGGAGCAGCAGGCGCTGGTCAACACCGTGTTCCCGCCGGCGGACTGAGCCGTGTACTTCACCGACCGCGGTATCGAGGAACTGGAACAGCGGCGCGGCGAGGAGGAGGTCTCCCTCGCCTGGCTCGCCGACCAGTTGCGGGCGTTCACCGACCTCAACCCCGAGTTCGAGACCGCCATCGAGCGGCTGGCCACCTGGCTGGCCCGGCTGGATGACGATGACGACGACGGGTGACCGAAGCGGTTGAACCGGAGGGCTCCAGCCACGGGCTGGGGCCCTCCGCCGCGTCCGGGCCCACCCCGGAGCCGGGCTGCGGGAGAACCCTTGGCGGCCTCCGGATTTCCCCGGAAAACCACACGGTGCGACGCGACATATCTTGAGTCACCGTCCAACGCGACATATCGTGTCTCTCAGAGACTCCACTGGTACCTCAGAAGAACCGAAAGGGACTGCGATGGCGCGTTGGACCATCGACCAGTCGACGACCCGCACCCTCGATGGCATCGTGGCGCTGCGCATCAGGATCGTCGGCGGTCACGTGAACGTTCTGCCCACCGACGATCCGGTGACCTTCGAGGTCTCCGACATCGCCGGTGAGCCCGTCCTGGTCACCCACGAGGCCGGCATCCTCACGGTCACCTACGAGGATCTGACCCGCGGCGGCCTCATGGACCGGCTGCGTCCCGCCCAGCTCGCCGGATACCGCTCCGTCGGGCGGCGCGCCGCCACGGTGAGCGTGCGGGTGCCCCGGGACTGCCCGGTGGAGGTGACCACCGTTTCGGCGCCCGTCGTCGTCGCTGGCCTGAGCGGCCGGACCCAGCTGCGCAGCGCCTCCGGCGACATCACCCTGGACGATGTGAACGGGACCGTGGAGGTCAACACCGTCTCCGGCAATCTCGCGGCGCGCGGGGTCTCTGGAAGCCTGCGCTTCGGCAGCGTGAGCGGCCAGCTCGCGGTCGCCGGCGGCCGGCTGGCCGACGTCGCCGCCAAGACCGCCTCCGGCCAGCTGCTCGCCGACGTGGACCTGGCCCCGGCCGCACGGGTGCGGTTCGCCTCCATCTCCGGCGACGTCGCCCTGCGGGTGCCGGCGGAGACCTCCGCCTCGGTGGAGCTCCGCTCCGCCACCGGCACGCTGGATTCCGCGTTCGGCCTGGATCGGCGCGACCTCCGCGCCCGCAGTAATCTGACCGGCAAGATCGGCAGCGGGGTGGATCCGGCCAGCATCAGCACCACCACCGTGTCCGGGGCCGTCTCGCTGCTGCGCCGCGAGCCCGACGCTCCGGCCGCCATCCCGAAGGGGGACGCATGAGCACGATATTCGGCCACGGCAGGCTCCGGCTGTACCTGCTGAAGCTGCTGGACGAGAGCCCACGGCACGGCTACGAGATCATCAGCCTGCTCCGCGACCGCTTCCTGGGCGTCTACTCCCCCTCCCCCGGCACGATCTACCCCCGGCTGGCCCGCCTGGAGGAGGAGGGCCTGGTCACCCACGAGGAAGTGAACGGACGCAAGGTCTACCGGCTCACCGACAAGGGGCGCGAGGAACTGCGCAGCCGCTCCGCGGAGCTCGACGACCTGGAGCGCGAGCTCACCGACTCCGTCCGCGACGTGGCGCGCGCCGTCAAGCAGGACGTGCGGGACACGATCAGCTCGCTGCGCGAGGAGCTGAAGTTCGCGGCCGGCGACTTCCGCCGCGCACGGTCGGAGCGATCCCGCGACTCCGGCTCCACGCCGGGCGGCCAGGAGGACGTCTGGCGGCAGGCCGGCTCCGAATCGGCTGAGGAGACGGCGCGGGAGCGCACCGGCGCCGACGGCGGCACCTCGGGCGCCACGGAGGAGGAGCGCGACCGCGGCGGTACCTGGTGGGATCGCGACTGGGAGAAGCTGGCGCACGGGTTCACGGCGTGGGGCGCGTCGTGGTCCAAGCGGCCCGGCCAGGGCGCGGGCGGACGCCCGGACTTCGAGCACACCCTGCGGGAGTTCACCGACCGGGTTCGCGACGTCGTTCGCGAGGCCGGCCACGTCGGCGAGAGCGCGGCCACGGACCTGCGCCGGATCCTGGACGACACCATCGAGGTGATCCGCCGCGACGTGTCGTCCTGGGGTCCGCCGGAAGGCGGCCGGGACGCGCGGGGCGGGACCACCGAAGGCGGTGCCGAGGGTGCGCGTGAGGAGGCCGGTGGGTCCGGCCCGGCCGCTGGGCGCACCGGCTCCGCACCGGCCGGCGGCCGGTCCGACGGGGACGGCGCCCCGGCGCCGGACGGCGGCGACCCGTGGAGCGCGGCGGTGCGGGAGACCCGGGAGGATGCGCCCGGGGCGGGCGGACCGAACGGATCGGATGGGCCGTCCGGCACCGCCGGGGACCGGGACGGCCGACCGGACGATCCGTCCCCGAACGCCTGAGCGAACCGCCTGGCACGCCGGTGGGCCGGGACCCCGCGGGGTCCCGGCCCACCGGCGTGCCAGGCCGCGCCCTCGCGCCCGGCCGGAGCCGTCACACGGTGAAGACGATCTTGCCGAAGAGGTCGCCCTCCAGCATCGCCGCGAAGCCCGACCGTGCCTCCGCGAGCGGCAGCACGCGGTCGATCTCGGGGCGCACCCCGCTCCGGACACAGAACTCGGCCAGGCGGCGCAGCTGGTCGCGAGTGCCCATGGTGGAGCCCACCACGGACAGCTGCCGGAAGAACACGTGGGTCAGCTCCGCGGGCGGCGCGTCGCCGCTCGTGGCGCCGCAGGTGACGATCCGGCCGCCCTGCCGCACGGACCTGATCGAGTGCGCCCACGTGGCCGCGCCGACGGTCTCGAAGACGGCGTCCACCCGCTCCGGGAGCCGCGCGCCGGTCTCGAAGGCGGCGTGCGCGCCGAGCTCCAGCGCTCGCGCCCGCTTGGCGGCGCTCCGGCTCGTCGCGTAGACGCGGTGTCCCACCGCGGCCGCCAGCCGGATCAGGGCGCTGGCCACGCCGCCTCCGGCGCCCTGCACCAGGACCGTGGAGCCGGGCTGCAGGCCGGCCTTCTCGAACACCATGCGGTACGCGGTCAGCCAGGCGGTCGGCAGGCAGGCCGCCTCCTCGAAGGACAGTTCCTCCGGTTTGGGGACCAGGTTGCGCCGGGGGACGGTCACCTTCTCGGCGAGAGTGCCGTCGTAGCGCTCCGACAGCAGCGAGCTGCGCGGGTCGAGGGTCTCGTCGCCGCCACCGGCGTCGGGGTCGCCGATCACGGCGTGCACGATGACCGGGTTGCCCTCCTCGTCCACCCCGGCGGCGTCGCATCCCAGCACCATGGGCAGCCGGTCGGCCGGCAGTCCGACCCCGCGCAGGCTCCACAGGTCGTGGTGGTTGAGCGCCGCCGCCCGGACGGTGACGGTCGCCCAGCCCTCGCGAGCCGTGGGGTCGGGGCGCTCGCCCGCCCGCAGTCCGGACAGTGGGTCGTCGCGGTCGATGCTTTCGGCGGTAACGGCAAACATGACCCGACCCTAACCAACGCCGTGATCCACCGCACCCGGCGACCCGTGCCCGAAGCGTCCGTGTTCCGTGCCCGCGCGGAGACACGCTGATCACAGAATGATCATCTGCCATAACGGCCCACCGCAAAAGCCTCCGCGGCCATTCGGCCCGTGGCATAGTGACCCTCAGGCAGCTCCCTGGCCTGGACCGCAATTGCCCGTGCGAATTCTCTTCGGATTTCCGCACTCCCGGAGTCGAGTAGCCTTCTTGCGTTCTCGACTCAGCCTCTCCCCCGGAAAAGGAGGCTTAAGGTGGCCGCTGGCTATAACCCGACGGTCCGCCGCCGTCGGCTCGGTGTCGAATTGCGGCGCCTGCGGGAGCTCGCCGGGATGACCGGCGAGGAGGCCGCGGAGCGCATGTCCTGGTCCGGCAGCAAGCTGTCCCGGATCGAGCGCGGACAGGTCGCCACCAACTCCGACGACGTACGTGACCTGCTCGAACTGTACAACGTGCAGGATCCCGGGCTGCGCCAGACACTCGTGATGCTGGCCCGGGAGTCACGCCGCCGAGGGTGGTGGCACGTCTACGGGGACGTGCTGCCCGAGCGCTTCGAGGTCTACCTCGGGCTGGAGCCCGAGGCCAGCACGCTCCGGTTCTTCCAGTCCCAGATCATTCCGGGACTCTTCCAGACCGAGCCCTACGTCCGCGCGCTGCTCGCCTCGCATCCCGACGTCACGGACGGCGACGAGGTCGAGCGCCGCGCCGCGGTCCGGATGCGCCGGCAGGAACTCCTCACCGCGGAGAACCCGCCGGACGTTTGGGTCATTCTGGACGAGTCAGCCATCTACCGCCCCATCGGGGGATCCCTCGTACTGGCCGACCAACTACGCCATCTGGTCGAGATGAGTCGAAAGCCGCATATAACCCTGCAGGTGCTGCCCTTTGACCGCGGAGCCCATCCGGGCGTCAACGGCTCCTTCGACATCCTGGAGTTCGCCGAGCCGGACATTTACGTGCCCAGGCTGGTCCATTTGGAAAATCTGACCAGCAGCCTCTATATCGAAAAGCCGAAAGAGGTCCGGGAGTTCGTGGTGGCCTTCGAGCACCTGCACACCGCGGCCCTCAGCCCCGCGGAGACTCGCGACTTCCTGACCGAGGTGGAGCAGCGGATCCGCTCCCAGCACGCGAAGGAAGACGAGGAACACCATGGTTAGGGAAGGGGGCGCGGCATGGCCGCGGATCAGACGGAGAACACCCGTTGGCGCACGAGCTCCTACAGCACCTCGAAGGGGGGCCAGTGCGTCGAGGTCGCCGACCTCGGCTTCGACGTCGCGGTACGCGACTCCACGGCACCCGAAAGCGTAGTACTCACCTTCTCCTCCGGCGCGTGGGCGGCCTTCCTCCAGGCCGTCGAACGCGCCGGGCTCTAGACCGGGAGACGGCGGCCACCGCCGACCCTGTTCCATCCGACCGCCACGCTCACCAGCCCGCCGCCTCACCAGCGGACCCCTCCCGGGCTGTCCCGGACGGACACCCCGGCCGCCGCCCCCGGCGGCCACGACCGGCACACGGCGCCCGGAGCCACCGGCCGCGCCGCGCCACCTCAAAAGCACAATCCGGAGCGGGGCTCACCCCGCTCCGGATTGACTACCGTACAGAGTCGTCCGGCTACGCCCTGGCCACTCCGTCGGCCCGGGCCTGCGCCGCCACGGCCGCGGCGATCGCGGGCACCACACGCTCGTCGAAGGAACTCGGGATGATGTAGTCCGGCGCGAGGGCGTCGCCGACCAGGTCCGCCAGCGCGTCGGCCGCCGCGATCTTCATGTTCTCCGTGATGTCGGTGGCGCGAGCGTCCAGGGCGCCGCGGAACACTCCGGGGAACGCGAGCACGTTGTTGATCTGGTTCGGGAAGTCGCTGCGCCCGGTGGCCACGACGCCGGCGTACTTAGCGGCGACGTCCGGGTGGATCTCGGGGGTGGGGTTGGCCATGGCGCAGATGATCGCGTCCTTCGCCATGGTGGCGACGACCTCCTCGGGCACCTGCCCGGAGGACAGGCCGATGAACACGTCGGCCCCCTCCAGCGCCGTCTCGATCGGGCCGCGCAGGTTCGCCCGGTTGCTGATGGCGGCGATCTCGGTCTTGGCCTCGTTCAGCCCGGCCCGGCCGGCGTGGACGAGGCCCCTGCTGTCGGCCACCGCGATGTCGCCGATGCCGCCGTTGATCAGCATCCGCGTCACCGCCAGCCCCGAGGCCCCGGCCCCGGAGACGACCGCTCGCAGGTCGCCCAGGCCGCGGCCGGTCAGCCGCGCCGCGTTGCGCAGCGCCGCGAGCACCACGATGGCGGTGCCGTGCTGGTCGTCGTGGAACACCGGGATGTCGAGTCGCTCGCGCAGCCGGCGTTCGATCTCGAAGCACCGCGGGGCCGAGATGTCCTCCAGGTTGATCCCGCCGAACGACGGCGCCATGCGCACCACGGTCTCGACGATGTCGTCCACCTCGGTGCAGGCCAGCGCGACCGGGACCGAGTCGATGCCGCCGAACTGCTTGAACAGCAGCGACTTGCCCTCCATGACCGGCAGCGACGCTTCCGGGCCGATGTCCCCGAGGCCGAGCACCGCCGACCCGTCGGTCACGACCGCGACGACCTTGCTCTTCCAGGTGTAGGTGTCGACGAGCTCCGGGCTCTCGGCGATCGCACTGCAGACGCGGGCCACGCCGGGCGTGTAGGCGAGGGCCAGGCCCTCGTGGTCGGTGACCTCCACCGAGGACTCGACCCGCAGCTTGCCACCGCGGTGCAGTGCGAACGCCGGATCCTCGTCGAGATCGGAATGTGCCTGAACGGTCACTGGGAAACCCCTCGGTCCTGATGCTGGTACGCCGGCGATGGGACGCCGTGGCGTTCGTCGATGGTTCGATCGGCGGGTGGCCGAAAGCGCCGCCGGCTGCTCGACGATGACACAGCAAGCTGGAATCCAGATAAAAAACCCAGACAGCGCAGCGCACGGCGGCGGGGTACGAGAGAAGGCGGCCTCCGCGCCCGGCCCCGGCCCGGCGACGGGAGTGCGTCTGCGCGGGGCTGTCAGCGAGCGCGGCGCTGCCGCAGGTACGGGGTTCACCCGTTACACAATCATCTCACAACGGTGACCCCCGCCGGCATGCCGGTCCGACAGGATGGACGGTCGCTGAACAACTCGCACTTTTATCATGAATCAGCATGAAATGCCCCAAGTGCCGCGCTGGTTGGCGACACCAGCGGCCCACCCGCGCAAAGGAGACCGACGTGGCAGTGCCGAAGCACCGCATCGTCTCGGCTGCCCGCAGCCGCCGGCCGTACCTCGGCCTCGTGTCCATCGCCTCTCTCCTGGCGGTCACCGCCTGTGGAGGCGGCGGTGACGGAACCGCCGACCCCTCCCCCTCGGTGGCCGCCGACCCGGAACTGGTCGAACTCGTGCCGCAGGAGCTGCAGGACGCCGGCGTCATCACCGTCGGCGTGGACGCGAGCTACGCGCCGGGGCAGTTCCTGGACACCGACGGCAGCACGGTCATCGGTTTCGACGTCGACCTGTTCGACGCGGTGGCCGGCAAGCTCGGGCTCCGTACGCAGTGGGAGCCGGCGCCGTTCGGCAACATCATCACCGGCGTGGATTCGGGGCGCTACGACGCCGGCGTCTCCTCCTTCACCGTCAATGCGGAGCGCCTGGAGCAGGCGAACATGGTGAGCTACTTCAACGTGGGCACCCAATGGTTCACCCAGGCCGGCAACCCCGACGGCGTGGACCCCGACAACGCCTGCGGTCTGCGAGTGGCCGTCCAGAGCGACACCGTGCAGGTTCCCGACATCGAGGCCCGCAGCGAGCAGTGCGAGGAGGACGGCCAGGAGCCGATCTCCATCGAGCAGTACGAGGGCCAGGACCAGGCCACGGAATCGATCGTCTCGGGCCGGAACAGCGCCGGACTGGCCGACATGCCCGTGGCCGTCTACGCCGTCGAGCAGACCGGCGGACGGCTGGAGACGCTCGGCGAACAGTACGAGGCGGCCCCGTACGGCGCCGTGGTGAACAAGGACGACACCGAACTCGCCGAGGCCATCGCGGCCGGCTACGCGGCGATCATCGAGGACGGCACGTACCAGGAGATCCTGGACGAGTGGGGACTCACCCAGGGCGCCGTGGAGACGCCCACCGTCAACCCCGACATCGATTCCTGACCGGCCCGACGTAGAAGAAGCACCCGTAACGTGACTGTTTCCGCTGACCCCCCGGACCAGCCGGCACCCCCGGCGCCGGGGCGGTCCCCCGCCGAGCCCATCAAGGCCGTGCCGGTGCGGCACCCAGGCCGCTGGGTGGCCGCCGTGGTGATCCTCGTGCTGGCCGCCATGTTCGTGCACATGCTGCTGACGAACGAGGCGTTCCAGTGGGAATTCATGTTCGCGAACATGTTCCTGCCGCCGGTCCTCATCGGCGTCCGCACCACCCTGCTGCTCGCCGTGCTCGCCATGGTGATCGGGGTGCTGCTGGGCGTCGTCATCGCCGTGATGCGCCTGTCCAGCAATCCGATCCTGGCCGGCATCGCCTGGCTGTACACCTGGTTCTTCCGGGCGACGCCCCGTCTGGTGCTCGCCGTGCTGTTCGGCAACCTCGGCATCCTGTACCAGACGATCGAGATCGGCCTGCCGTTCGACAACTACTGGATGCCGTGGCTCGGCCTGGAGGGCGACGCCCGCATCTTCAGCGTGGACGCCAACACCTTCCTCAGCGGCTTCATGGCCGGCCTGCTGGCCCTCGCACTGTCCGAGGCCGCTTACATGGCCGAGATCGTGCGCGCCGGCCTGCAGTCCGTCGACCGCGGCCAGACCGAGGCCGCCCAGGCGCTGGGGATGAGCCGCGGGAAGGTGCTGTGGCGCATCACGCTGCCGCAGGCGCTGCGCGTCATCGTGCCGCCCACCGGTAACGAGACCGTGGCCATGCTGAAGGACACCGCCCTGGTCGCCTACGTGCCGGTGACCACCGAGCTGTTCTTCCAGCTCAGCGCGATCGGTTCCCGGACCTTCCAGCTGTTCCCGATGCTGGTGGCCGCGTGCCTGTGGTACCTGGCGATCACCAGCCTCTTCATGATCGGGCAGTACTTCCTGGAGCGCAGGTTCACGAAGGGCGACCCACGGGCGAGGGCGCGCGTGCTCGGCGGCGCCGGAGGGGGGACGCGGTGACCATCCAGCGACCGGAGAGCGGCGCCGACGTCCTGCCGGACGAGCGGATGGTCGTCGCCGAGAACGTGCACAAGAGCTACGGCCGCCTGGAGGTGCTGCGCGGGATCGACCTGGAGGTGCGGCGCGGCGAGGTCATGTGCGTCGTGGGCCCCTCGGGCTCCGGCAAGTCGACCTTCCTGCGGTGCGTGAACCACCTGGAGAAGATCAACGCCGGCCGGCTGTGGGTGAACGGCCAGCTCATGGGCTACCGCCAGAAGGGCGACCGGCTGTACGAACTGCGCGAGTCCGAGGTGGCCGCGCAGCGCCGTGACATCGGCATGGTGTTCCAGCGGTTCAACCTGTTCCCGCACATGACGGTGCTCGGCAACGTCATGGAGGCGCCGGTCCAGGTGAAGCGCGAACCGCGTGCCGAGGTCCGGGAACGGGCGATGGGGCTGCTGGACCGGGTCGGCCTGGCCGACAAGGCCGACAGCTACCCCGAACAGCTCTCGGGCGGCCAGCAGCAACGGGTGGCGATCGCCCGGGCGCTGGCGATGGCCCCCTCCCTCATGCTGTTCGACGAGCCCACCAGCGCGCTCGACCCAGAACTGGTCGGCGAGGTGCTGGACGTCATGAAGGACCTCGCCCGGGACGGGATGACCATGATCGTGGTCACCCACGAGATGGGGTTCGCCCGGGAGGTCGGCGACTCGCTGGTGTTCATGGACGGCGGCGTCGTCGTCGAGTCGGGGGCGCCGTCGGAGGTGCTGACCACTCCCCGGCACGAGCGCACCCAGGCGTTCCTGTCGAAGGTGCTGTGACCAGGCCCGTGCCCGTCCGGCGGCGGACGGGCACGGGACATCGACCGGGGGCTAACGTTGGGAGGGTAGTGCCCACCCGATCCACACGACAGAGGCAGCCGCACGTGATCCGCCCCGCGCGTCCTGATGACGTCCCGACCATCCACCGGCTCGTCCGCGACCTCGCCGAGTACGAGCGCGCGCCCGAGCAGGTGCTCTCCACTCCGGCCGATTTCGAAGCGGCACTGTTCGCGCCCGGCGCCGCGGCATTCGCGCACGTCGCCGAGCACGTGACCGAGGACGGCGCCGGCCAGATCGCGGGCTTCGCGCTGTGGTTCCGCAACTTCTCGACGTGGACCGGCCGGCACGGCATCTACCTGGAGGACCTCTACGTCCGCCCCGAACTGCGCGGGCACGGCTACGGTCGCGCGCTGCTCGCCGAACTCGCGCGGATCTGCGTGGAGCGCGGCTACCAGCGGCTGGAGTGGTCGGTCCTGGACTGGAACACGCCGTCCATCGAGTTCTACCGGTCGCTCGGCGCCCAGCCCATGGACGAGTGGACGACCTTCCGGCTGGACGGCGCGGACCTGGAGAAGCTCGGCCGGAGCTGACGCCGTGCCGCGGCTCCGCCCGCACCGGCCAGGTCGCGGCACACGGAACGCGGCGCGTGCACCGGGGCCGCAACGAAACAAGATAGATTGCAGTCAAGCGGCAATCTCGCTTCCCGAAGGAGGGACGTGACCGAAGAAACCGCTGTGCCGACGGCGGACGCCATGGGTGTACGGGACGCGGTGACCGTCCGGATGCCGGCCGACAGTGCCTATCTGTCCGTCCTTCGCACGGCCACGGCAGGACTGGCGGCTCGCCTCGACTTCACCCTCGACGAGATCGAGGATCTTCGCATCGGGGTCGACGAAGCGTGCGCCATGCTGCTCTCCCAGGCACTGCCGGGCACAGACCTCACAACAGAGTTCGAACTCACCGGCGACGGCATGCGCATCGCCGTATCGGTGCTCACCGCCGACGGCCGACTGCCCGCCCGTGACACGTTCGCCTGGACCGTACTTTCGGCCCTGGCCGGCGAGGTCGACGCCAACGTCGGCCCCGACGACCGCGTAACCATCGTTCTGCACAAACGCCGCGACGTGGTGGAGTCGGCGTGAGTGAGAGGGGGCCCGCTCTGACGGCGAAAACGGAGCACGCGGTGCCCGACCGGGCCCGTGCACGAGAGTTGTTCGAGCGCCTGAGCGAGCTCCCCGCGGACTCGCCGGAGCGGCAGCGCATCCGCGACGAGCTCGTGGAGCTGCACCTGCCCCTCGTGGAGTACCTGGCGCGCCGCTTCCGGAACCGCGGGGAGTGGCTCGATGACCTCACCCAGGTCGCGACCATCGGCCTGATCAAGTCCATCGACCGCTTCGACCTGGAACGCGGGGTGGAGTTCTCCACCTACGCGACGCCCACGATCGTCGGCGAGATCAAGCGGCACTTCCGCGACAAGGGCTGGGCGGTCCGGGTACCGCGCCGCCTTCAGGAGCTGAAGCTGTCCCTGACCAAGGCGGTCAGCGACCTCTCCCAGCGCGAGGGCCGGGCGCCCACCGTGCACGAACTCGCCGAGCACCTGGGCATGACCGAGGAGGAGGTCCTGGAGGGCCTGGAGTCGGCCAACGCCTACTCCACGGTCTCGCTGGACGCCCCGGACAGCGGCGACGAGGACGCCCCCGCGGTGGCCGACTCGCTGGGCATCGTGGACGACTCGTTGGAGGGCGTCGAGTACCGGGAGTCGCTGAAGCCGCTGCTGGAGCAGCTCCCGCCACGGGAGAAGCGCATCCTGCTGCTGCGGTTCTTCGGCAACATGACACAGTCGCAGATCGCCACCGAGCTCGGGATATCCCAGATGCACGTCTCACGGCTGCTGGCCCGCACGCTGGCGCAGCTGCGTCAGGCACTGACCACGGACGACTGACCACGAAGCGGTGAGCCGTCGAGTTCCCGGAGCCGTCGACGCCGATTGCCGAAGGCCGTCCCGCGTCGGCGGTGAAGGGAAGCGAGACGGCGAACGCGACCAGAAACACGAAGCCGTGAGCCGTCGAGTTCCCGGAGCCGCCGACGCCGATTGCCGAAGGCCGCCCCGCGTCGGCGGCGCAGGGAAACGAGACGGCGAACGCGGGCGGGGGCACGGCCGTGCGCTCCGCGTCGGCCGCCCCGCCACGACGGCTCAGCGTGAACCGGGACTCGGCGTGCCGTCGTCCGGGAAGAGCACCGCCGTGGTCGGCGGGGCGAGAACCAGCCCCAGCGCGGCCACGGCGACCACCGCGAGCGCCGCCCCCCACATCTGCTGCCCGTTGGACCACAGCGAGGCCGCGACGACGAACGCGAACATCTGGGTGAGCACCACAGGCGTGCGTGCCCAGCTGTTCAGGAAGTACAGCCCCCAGGCCACGTAGCCGAGCGCCGCGGCGGCCCCCAGGGCGAACACCGCGAGTGGCAGCGCGAACTCCACGTCCGAGGCGCGGCCCAGCAGGGTGTTGGCGAGCACGAAGACGCCCTCTGCGGCCACAACGAGGCACAGCAGCGCCTCCAAGGCGGCGGCGAGGGTCACGGTCAAGGGTCGTCGGGACACGCTTCACTGTATCCGCCATGCGGAGACCCGGTCTCCGGGGGCAGGGCTCCCCTCCCCTCCACCGCCGACGCACAACGGCCTCCGGCAAACAGCGCCGACGCCTCCGGACGCTCAACGGCTCACCCCGCACCCCCACCGCGCTCGCCGCCTCACTCCCCTCCACCGCCGACACAAAACGGCCTCCGGCAAACAGCGCCGACGCCTCCGGACGCTCGACGGCTCACCGCGGTGGGGGCCCGCGCGGTACCCCCTACACTGGCGGCGTGCGCGCGCTCTTCATCGTGAATCCGCAAGCGACCACGACCAGCCCTCGGTCCCGGGACGTGATCGTCCGGGCGATCGCCAGCGACCTCGCGCTGGACGTCGTGCAGACCGAGTACCGCGACCACGCCAAGGAGCTGGCCCGCCAGGCGGCGCGCGAGGGCTACGAGCTCGTCATCAGCCTGGGCGGCGACGGCACGGTCAACGAGGTCGTCAACGGCCTGCTGACCGCCCCCGAGGACCTTCCGAGGCCGGCCTACGCCGCGCTGCCCGGAGGGAGCGCCAACGTCTTCATCCGCGCCCTCGGCCTGCCGGCCGACCCGATCGAAGCGACCGGCGCGGTGCTGGAGGCGCTGCGCAACGGCGGCTACCGGGAGGTCGGTCTGGGGCAGATCGACGACGCGGCGGATGGCCGCTACTTCACCTTCTGCGCCGGATTCGGGTGGGACGCCGAGGTGGTGCGCGAGGTCGAGCGGCAGCGCCGGCGCGGCCGCCGGGCGTCCCCCGCGCTGTACATGAGCATCGCCGCGCAACTGTTCGTCAAGGGCAGGGAGATCCACGAGCCGTCGCTGACGCTGGAGATCCCGGGGTACGACGTGGTCAGTGACCTCTACTTCGCCCTGGTCACCAACACCACGCCGTGGACGTATGCCGGCACCGTTCCCGTGCAGCCGACCCCGCGCTCGCGCTTCCAGCTCGGGCTCGACGCGTTCGCGCTCACCCGTCTGAACACGGTGACGACGACCGCCGTGCTTCGCAAGATGGTCTCGCACCGAGGGCTGCCACCGTCGGGGCGGGGCTATCTCACATGGCACGACCAACAGGAGTTCGTACTGCGCGCCCGGCGTCCGCGGGCGTTCCAAATCGACGGGGAGTACCTCGGTCGGCGGAAACAAGTCAATTTCCGCTCCATTCCGAAGGCATTACGAATGGTCGGCTGATCAATCTCGGCCACACACAGGTAAACGGCCTGTGACGCACACGACACCTGCCTAGACAGGATAGACCAGCTCAACCCTTGCATGCGTCCACCATCCCTGACAGGCTCAAAGTGTCGCCGTACGTTACGGGCAAGTAAACGGACCATTCCGGGGCCGGTGGCCGCGGCCATATGGGATCCGCGCAGCGCGGGCCACACGGAAGTGGCCACGGGCGGCCCGTTTCCGGGCGCGTAAGCGAAATCGGGGACCAACGAAGGCGTGGCCCCGAAACAGCGTTCGACTTAGTGAATTCGTTCACAAAGCGTACGCCCAAGATCGCCTCACCGTGAGGAGTGGACCCGCATGGACTGGCGCCACCACGCTGCCTGCCGTGACGAAGACCCCGAACTGTTCTTCCCCATCGGGAATTCCGGGCCGGCACTGATCCAGATCGAAGAAGCCAAAGAAGTATGCCGGCGCTGTCCGGTGACCAGTTCGTGCCTGCGGTGGGCCCTGGAGAGCGGTCAGGACGGCGGCGTCTGGGGCGGAATGAGCGAGGATGAGCGTCGCGCGCTGAAGCGCCGTCGCGCCCTGCGTCCGGCCCAGCGGCTGCGCACCGCGGTCTGACCCACCCGGCCCCTTCACTCCTTGCCTGCCGCCTTCTCCGCTTCCCCTCCCGTAGCTCCCCGGGCAGCCGCTAGAACGGCGGCTGCTCCTCCCGCTCCACCGGAAGCCCGATCGACACCTTGGTGCCGCCGTCCTCCTGCGGCGTGAACGCCAGGGTGCCGCCGAGTTCACCTACAACGAGCGTCCGCACGATCTGCAGCCCCAGACTGTCGGTCCCCTCGATGTCGAAGTCCGGCGGCAGCCCCCCGCCGTCGTCCGTCACCTCGATCCGCAACCGGTTCCCCGCGTCCGAACCTCCCGAAGGCGGCGGGTCCTCGCGGTGCACCACGACCTGGATCGTCCCCGGCCCGCGGCGCAGGCCGTGCTCCACCGCGTTCTGCACCAGCTCCGCCAGCACCATCGACAGTGGGGTCGCCACCAGGGCGGACAGCAGCCCGAAGTGCCCCACCCGGCGTGGCACCACCGGCGCGCCGGTGGACGAGACCTCCGCCGCCATCTCGATGACGCGGTCGGCGATGTCGTCGAAGTCGACGATCTCGTCCGGGGTGTGCGAAAGCATCTCGTGCACGATCGCGATGGAGCCGACCCGGCGCACCGCCTCGTCCAGTGCCGCACGCCCCTCCGGCACCTGCAGGCGGCGCGCCTGCAGCCGGAGCAGCGCGGCCACCGTCTGCAGGTTGTTCTTCACCCGGTGGTGGATCTCCCGGATGGTGGCGTCCTTCGTCATCAGCTCCCGCTCGCGGCGGCGCAGCTCGGTGACGTCGCGCACCATGACCAGCGCACCGATACGGTCGCCGTCGATCACCAGCGGGATCGCCCGGAGCTGGATGGTGGAGCCGCGCGCCTCGACCTCGGCCTCCTGCGGGGCGCGGCCGCTCGCCGTCCAGGTCAGCGACTCGTCACGGGCGTCGCCGACCGCGGACAGCTCCAGCGTGGTCCGGTCCAGCCTGGTGCCCACCAGGTCGGCCGTGAGCCCGAGTCTTCGGTACGCCGACTGTGCGTTGGGGCTGGCGTAGACCACGGTCCCCTCGGCGTCGAGCCGGAGCAGGCCGTCGCCGACCCGCGGCGAGCGCACCATGAGCGGCCCCTGGTCGCTGAACGGGAAGGCGCCCTCGGCGATCATCTGGGCCAGGTCGCTGGCGCTCTGCAGGTAGGTCAGCTCCAGGCGGCTGGGCGTGCGGGCGGAACTGAGGTTGGTGCTGCGCTGGATGACGCCGATCAGATGCGCGTCGCGGCGCACCGGGATGGTCTCCTCCCGCACCGGGACGCCGCCGGACCAGTCGGGGTCGCCCTCGCGGCAGATCCGGCCCTCCGTCCACGCCCGGTCGATGAGCGCCCGTTTGGCGGCCAGCTGGACGCCCAGACCGCCCGAGGGCGCAGTGGAGTCCGTCACGCCATCGCGCAGGACGGTCTCGACGACGTCGTCCTGGAAGGCGGTGGGGCCGGTGGTCGGCCGCATCTGTGAGACCGCCACCCAGCCGGTGTCGTCGCGCAGCCGCACCCACAGCACCAGGTCGGCGAAGGAGAGGTCCGCCAGGAGCTGCCAGTCCGAGACCAGGGAGTGCAGCCATTCGAGGTCGGCGGTCTTCAGCGCCGTGTACCGCGGAATCAGATCGCTGAGGTGAGGCACTCACAAATCATCCCACGAGTGAGGGCATACTCAAGGGACGCATATCTCCAGAATGGTCTGGACCATTGGTCGGGGTCGACCCGAGCCCGGCCGAGCGGCGGTCCGCGGCCCCTGCGAGGATGCAGCACGTGCTGAACGGGTGGGAAGCGGTGGAGGAAACCGACGTGACGGCTCAGCGAACGCTCGAAGACGGTCCCCGAGTTCCGAAGTACTACCAGGTGAAGAAGCAGCTGCTGGAACTCATCGCGACCATGCCGGCCGGCAACCCGGTGCCACCGGAGCGGGCGCTCGCCACCAGATTCGGCACCTCACGCACCACCGTGCGCCAGGCGCTGACGGAGATGGTGGTCGAGGGGCGGCTGCTGCGCATCCAGGGCAAGGGCACCTTCGTCGCCAAGCCGAAGGTCGCGCAGGTGCTGCAGCTCACGAGCTATACCCAGGAGATGCGCGCGCACGGCCTGCACCCGGCCACCCGCATCCTTGACGTGAGCTACATCAACGCCGACGAAAGCCTCGCGGAGTTATTGGCGATCCGCTCCGGCGGGCGCGTCCTGCGGATCGAGCGCCTGCGGCTGGCCAACGGCGAGCCGATGGCGGTGGAGACCGCCCACCTCGCGGCCCGGCGCTTTCCGGGCCTGCGCCGGCAACTGGACCGCTACGCCTCCCTGTACGAGGCACTGGCCAGCGCCTACGACGTCCGGCTCGCCGAGGCCGAGGCGACCATCGAGACGGTACTGGCCACCCCGAACGAGGCCCGGCTGCTCGGAGTCGACGTCGGGCTGCCACTGGTGCTGCACTGCCAGCACAGCTTCGACGCCGACGGCCACCCCGTCGAGTGGGTGCGCTCCCTCTACCGCGGCGACCGGTACAAGTTCGTCACCCGGTTGCGGCCCCCGAACGACTGACCACGAAGCTGTGAGCCGTCGAGTTCCCGGAGCCGTCGACGCCGATCGCCGTAGGCCGTCCCGCGTCGGCGGCGGAGGGAAGCGAGACGGCGAACGCGACCAGGAACACGGAGCGGTGAGCCGTCGAGTTCCCGGAGCCGTCGACGCCGACCGCCGTAGGCCGCCCCGCGTCGGCGGCGCAGGGAAACGAGACGGCGAACGCCACCAGGGGCGCGAGCACGGCGGCCGTTCGGCGTCTTGTCGTGGTGTGCCGCGCGTCACTACGCTCGACCCTACCCGCCGGTAAGTCGGGACTCCGCCGACGGGCCGGAAGGGGACCGGCCCCCGCCGGCCCCCTCACGAAGGAGTGTGACCCCCTTCATGAACACCTCCCCGTTCTCGGGCAGCCTCTCCGGCCACGGAGGCGCCCAGGCCGTGACGGTCGCCCGCCACCACGGCGCGGACACCATGTTCACCCTCTCCGGCGGGCACGTGTTCCCGCTGTACGACGGCGCGGTGCGCACCGAGCCCGCCATGCGCCTGGTGGACGTCCGGCACGAGCAGACCGCGGTGTTCGCCGCCGAGGGGATCGGCAAACTCACCCGCCGGGCCGGCTGGGCCGTGCTGACCGCCGGCCCCGGGGTGACGAACGGGGTGAGCGGGGTCGCCACCGCGTACTTCAACGGCTCTCCGCTGGTGGTGGTCGGCGGACGCGCCCCGGACGGCCGGTGGGGCCAGGGGCTGTTGCAGGAACTGGATCAGCCGCCGGTTCTCGCCCCGGTGACCAAGCGCGCTTGGACGGTGCACGGGGCCGCCGGGATCGGCGCGGCCGTCGACGAGGCGTTCACGCTCGCCAACGAGGCACACCGCGGCCCGGTCTTCCTCGACGTGCCGATGGACCATTTGTACGACCAGGCCGAGGTGGAGCTGGCCGGTGCCGGTGAGGCGGCCGACCGCACCCCCGACCCCGACGCGGTGGCCGCGATCGCCCGCCTGCTCGGCGAGGCGAGCCGGCCGTTGTTCGTGTTCGGCTCCGACGTGTGGCTGGACGGCGCCGAGGAGGCCGCGCTGCGCGTCGCCGAACACCTCGGCGTCCCGGTGATCACCAACGGCCAGGGGCGCGGGGTGCTCCCGGCCGGGCACCCACTGCTGGTGTCGCGGGCGCGCGGCCCCGCGTTCGCGCAGACCGACCTGGTGGTCGTGGTGGGCACGCCGCTGGACTTCCGCATCCGGCACGGGCTGTTCGGCGGCCAGGACGGGGCGCCGCTCGCCCGCGTCGTGCACGTCACCGACTCCCCCGGCCAGTTGGCCACCCACCTCACGCTCGCCGGTTCGGCCTCCGGGGACCTGACGGCCGTGCTGACCGCGATCGGCGACGCCGCTAAACCCCGCGCCGAGGTGGCGGAGTGGCGGAGCACCCTGGCGGCGGCCGCGTCGGCGGCCGTGGCCGCCGACGCCGAGGCGCTGACCAGCACGTCGGACCCGATCCACCCCGCCCGGATCTACGGCGAGCTGAACCGGGTGCTCGACGACGACGCGGTGGTGATCGGCGATGGCGGCGACTTCGTCTCCTACGCCGGCAAGTACATCGAGCCGCGGCATCCCGGCAACTGGCTGGACCCCGGCCCGTTCGGCTGCCTGGGGACCGGTATGGGCTACTCCGCCGCGGCCCGGCTGGCCCGGCCGTCCGCACAGGTGGTGACCCTGCTCGGCGACGGCGCCGCCGGTTTCTCGCTCATGGACGTGGACACGCTGGTGCGCCACCGGCTGCCGGTGGTCATGGTGTGCGGCAACAATGGGATCTGGGGGCTGGAGAAGGCGCCCATGCGGCTCGTCTACGGGTACGATGTCGCGGCCGACCTGACCCCGGGGACCCGCTACGACGAGGTGGTACGGGCGCTCGGCGGAGGCGGGGAGCTGGTGACCGATCCGGCGGAGATCGGCCCCGCGCTGCGGCGCGCGTTCGACTCCGGCGTTCCCTACCTGGTCAACATCGTGACCGACCCGGAGAACGTGTACCCCCGCGCGACGATGGGGGTGTAGTGGATCGGCGCGCGGTCCGGCCGGGACGCCACGGGCGTCGGGGCGGCCGGGCCGCGCGTGGCAGCCCGGCGGCGCGGCGGATGGCGTGCTGAGGCGCCGCCGGCGTTACTCGACGACCGCCAGCAGGTCCCCCTCCTGCACGACGTCGCCCTCGCCGACCGCGATGCTGACGACGGTGCCCGGATCCTCGGTGAGGACGGGGATCTCCATCTTCATGGACTCCAGGATGACCAGCGTGTCGCCCTCGGCGACCTGGTCGCCCTCCGACACCTCGATCTTCCAGACGCTGGCGACCATCTCCGCGCGGATCTCAGCCATCTCGTGCCCCCTCCTGTGCCGGCTCCGTCATGCTTGGTGACCCGGTTGATCCTAGAGGAGTTCCCGAGAGCAGGCGGACCCCTGGCCACCGGGAGGCCGGCCGGTTGAGCACCGAGGCCAGCGCCTCGACCACCGCGGGGTCGTACTCGCGGTCGGTGTCCATCCGCAACCGCTGCAGCACCGCCTCGATCCGGTCGCGGTCCTTGGACTCGCCGACCAGGTCGTCGAAGGCGTTGGCAACTTTGATGATGCGGCTGCCCAACGGCGGCGGACCGTCGTCGCCGTCGCCCATGTAGGGCTCGCACTGCCGGCGCACCAGGTCCGCGACGCTGTCCAGTACCCCGGTCTCGCGGATCACCGCCGAGCCCAGCTCGGCGATCCGGCGCTGTTCGCGGGGCGGTGCGAGGACGGTCGCCCCGCTGGGGATCGGGTCCCGCAGCGAGAGCTGCCCGATGTCGTGCATCAGGGCCGCGTACTCCAGTTCGAGCAGGTCGGACTCGCGCATGGCCAGTTCGCAGCCCACCGCCTGGGCCAGCCGGCTGACCCTGCGGGAGTGCCCGGTCTCGACGTAGCCGCCCACCTCGGTGACCCGCGACAGTGCCCGCACGGTCTGCAAGTAGGTGAGCCGGATCTCGGCGAACCGGCGGAAGGCCACCTGGGTGACCAGCAGCGGCGCGGTGAACACCAGCAGCGCGACCAGCCCCATGACGCTGCTCGCCAGCGCGATGAGAATGCCCGAGGCGCCGATGGCCATACCGATGGGCAGCTGGGCGCGCACCTCATCGCGGTAGGCCACCGAGAACCGGGTGCGCAGCCGCTCGGCGCGGATGGCCGCGGCGATCGCGCAGTCGACCATCCAGACCAGCATGACGAGCGCGGCCATCGTGCCGAGCTTGTAGCCCCAGTGCGGCGCCGAGGGCTCCAGCCACATGGTGGACGGCCGGAACGCCACCGCGATGATGCCGACGATGAGCAGCCTCCGGGCGAGGTCGCTCAGCCTGGGTGTCCGGCCCACCGCGACGTGCGGCAGTTCGCCGACGACCATCCCCACCGCGACCACCGCGATCACCTGCGCCGGCGAGTGGTGCACCGGTTGGCCGCCGATGGTGACCAGGAACGTGTAGCCGATGGCGCCCGCCGAAGCGATCGGCGCCACCTCCCGGTTCCCGGGCAGTGTGATGCGGGCCAGTTCGCCCAGCGCCACGAGTACGCCGAAGGCGAGCGCGGCGTTCGGCTCGGTGAATCCGGTGAGCGAGGTCCAGCACAGCGACCCGGCCGCGCTGGCCGAGGCCACCGCGATGAGCACCACGCGGGTGGGATCGAACCGCTGCCGGGGGCGCGACGTCGACACACCGTTCATGATCTCTCGGCCTCTTTGGCGACCCGGAGCGGGACACTGGGATCGTCGTGATCCTGCTGGGCGACCTCGACGAGGTCGTCGTCGGAGGGATCGACGGCGTCGGGGGTCTCCCAGCCCTCGCGCGCGACCGCGTTGATGAGGGCGTCGACCATCCGCGGGTCGAACTGCGGGCCGGCGCACCGGCGCAGTTCCGCGATGGCCTCGTCCACGGAGCGGGCCTTGCGGTAGGAACGGGTGGACGTCATGCAGTCGAAGGCGTCGGCGACCGAGATGATCCGCGCCGATTCCGGAATTTCCTCACCGGCGAGCCCCATGGGATAGCCTTGGCCGTCCATGCGCTCGTGGTGGTGCATGATGCCGGCCAGGGCCTCGTCGAGGAATCCGATCTCGCGCACGATCTCGTATCCGCGCATGGGGTGCAGTTGAATGGCGGCGAACTCCTCTTCGGTCAGTTTGCCGGACTTCTGCAGCACTTTGGTCGGCACGCCGAGCTTGCCGACGTCGTGGAGCATGCCGGCGTACCGGATGGTCTGCACGCGTTCGGCGTGCATGCCCAGCTCCTGGGCGATCATGGCCGACGCCTTGGAGACCCGCATGCAGTGCCCGCGCGTGTAGTAGTCCTTCGTCTCGACCGCCTGGCACAGGGTCGCGAGCGTGGCGTCGTGCGCCCGCTGTTCGGCGATGTACTGGTCGAACGCCCAGCGCGCGATGAACAGCGGCAGCAGCACGAGCAGCACGGCGAACGCGCCGACCAGCCCCCAGACGGCGGCGATGAACAGGCCGAGCATGCCGTAGCCCATGGAGGACAGCTCCAGGACGGCCAGCGGGCGCCACCGGACGGTGCGCACCTGCTGGATCCGGACCACTCCCAGGCACCACATGAGGGTCGTCACCAGCAGGATGTTGACGACGGTGTGCACGAGGATCGCCACGAGGAACGGCAGCATGATCCACGGGAAGTCCGACCGCTCCGGGATGCCCTGGGGGCCGCCGAGCAGCTGGTACGCGTGACCGGCCGCGTAACCGGTGAGCGCCATCTGGCCGCCGTTGAACAGCCGTTTGACCACGCCCTGGCGCCGCATTGCCAGCGCCGAGCAGAGCCCCACGACCGCGGCGCCGGTCGGCCCGGTCATGACCACGGCGGCCAGCAGGACCGCGAAGTTGGGCGAGAGCCCGACCCGCCCGCCGTCGACCAGACTCGCGATCGACTCCGCGAGCACGGAGACCACCGCGAGCAGGATCAGGGTCTCGGGGGCGATGCCCTCGTAAGGGCCCACGACCAGGACGGCGGCGGCCCCCAGAACGACGAGACACACGTACATCCGCGCGACTGCCGGAAGCGCACGCAACTCCCCTTGCCCTCCGTCCCAGTGCCGACCGCTCGCCCCAGCCTCACGATGTTCCTACCACCACACCCATCCCTGGTAGTTGGTCAGTAGGAGTGCGGCGGCGATCGCGAAGAACGCCAGCTTTCCGAACAGTGGACTCACCGCTTTCCCCTCTCCCCGCGCCGTTTCCGTCTCTCCCCCGGGAACGGCGCGATATTGCCCGATACAGCGGATATAGCGGCCAGTTTAACGGCAGTTCACAGCCATCTCATCGCCTCACCGCGAACCGTGAGCCAACCGTGAGAAAGAATCGTTACCCGAGTTCCAAAGAGCGGAAATACGAATCCAATTCGTACTTATTTCGGCGACTCTCCGCAGCGGAATTAACGGCGGTCTCCCCCGCCTTTCCGCCGCTCGCCGGGCGACTTCGGCGGCCCGGCCCCGAACAGCGACGGCCACCGTGATCACTCTGCGTAGCCATCCGTCTCCCCGTCGGCTGCTCTCGGATCATCGTGGACGCTCACCTCATCGGTCTCGACCCGGGGGCGGCCGCACGCGCGGGAGTGCCCGAAACGTGGCTTCGAGCGTACCGGTTCACATCGGACCAGTGGGGAACAGCCCCGGGCTCCGCGCGCCGCGCGCGGTCCGCCTCTTCGCGCTCGCGACCTCGCTCCCGGCCACGACGCACTCAGCGGGCCGCGTGGTGGCCGTCGATACAAAAGGGGCTACGCCAGGGGTGCCGACGCCTCCGGACGCTCGGCGGCTCGCCGCTCTGTGCTCCTGGTCGCGCTCCCCGCCTCGCTCCCCTCCACCGCCGACACCAAAGTGGCTCCGCACACGGGTGTCGACGGCTCCGGACGCTCGGCGGCTCGCCGCTCTGTGCTCCGGTCGTCAGGCGTCAGGACTCGACGCCGGCCTCGCGGATCTGCAGGTCCGCTCGCGCCGCGGCCAGGCGGCTCAGTACCTTGCCGCGCAGGTCCTCGGGAACCGGGTCGCAGCCGCAGTGCCGCGCCACCAGCTTCTTGACGGCCCCTTCCAGGCCGTACTCCTGGAGGCACTCGCGGCACTCGTCGAGGTGCACGCGGATGTCCGCGCAATTGGCCTCTTCGAGTTCGCCGTCGATGTAGGCGTAGAGCTTTCCCAGCACCTCGCTACAGGGGGTGGCGTGCGGTTCTCCGCAGCTCATCGCTGGTCCCTCCGACTCGCGCCGCCGTTGACCGCACCCGTGGTCACGGACTCCACCGCGTCCCTCGGGAGGAAGCCGCGCTCGACGGCGTACTCCTCCAGTAGGGAGCGCAACTGGCGTCTACCGCGGTGCAGCCGCGACATCACGGTCCCGATGGGGGTGTCCATGATCTCGGCGACTTCCTTGTAGGCGAAACCCTCGACATCCGCGAGGTAGACCGCGATGCGGAAGTCCTCGGGCAGTTCCTGCAGTGCCCGCTTGACGTCGGAGTCCGGGAGGTGTTCCAGCGCTTCGGCCTCGGCGGACTTCAGGCCGCTGGACGAGTGCGAGGCGGCCTGCGCGAGCTGCCAGTCCTCGACGTCCTCGGTGCCCGCCTGCCGGGGCTCCCGCTGCTTCTTGCGGTAGGAGTTGATGAAGGTGTTCGTGAGGATGCGGTAGAGCCACGCCTTGAGGTTCGTCCCCTCCTTGAACTGGTGGAACGAACCGAACGCCTTCGCGAAGGTCTCCTGGACGAGGTCCTCGGCGTCGGACGGGTTGCGCGTCATGCGCAGCGCGGCCGAGTAGAGCTGGTCCAGGAACGGGAGCACGTCCCGTTCGAACCGAGCCCCACGCTCGTCGAGTGTCTCCTGGCCCTGATTCAAGCCCGCCGGCCTCCTTGTGCTGGTCTCCCCTCGGGCAACCGTAGCCACACCATACGATGTGGGAGACCCGGGACGCACGTTGAGGGACCGCACCCCGGCTTCGGGGCGCTCCTCCACCAGGCACGCTGTTGAAGCGGGCATCGACCTGCCTTTACTCTCGTTCTCCGGTTCGGGGGGCGAACCGCCCCGGCGGTCCAGGGCGCTCCGCGGCCTCCTGGTCCAGCGGTGCTGTCGATCCCAACAACCGGCCGCCCTCCCTGATTCCGGACATGAGCGGATCGGCTGCCCGCCGGTCTTCCGGTTTTCTCCTGAGTCGGAGAGGTGCAGCATGGAAGAGTGGGGGTAAACCCTCATCAAAGGCATGGGGAGAGGAGCGTGCGTGCGACCGTCCTCCAGTTCCGCGGCACACGCGTCGGCACCCCGACCAGCAGCTGATCCGCCGCCACCCCGGTCACCCGCGGCCCACTTCGCCACGACCGACTCGCTGACGGCGTACTGGCGTTTCTACTGGGCGGTGGCGGGGGTCCAACTCGCCAGGTGGCTGCCGCGCGAGCCCGGCTGCATCCTGGACCTGTCCGGTCCCGACTTCCGCGGGGCGCCGCGCGCGGTGGCGGCCGGCCACGACGTGGTCACCCTGCTGCCCTCGGCCGACCTCGCGCCGCGTCCCGGTGCCGCGCCGCAGGCCCCCAACGGCGCCGCACGCGGCCGGCGCCCCGGGCGGCTGCGTTCGGTCGTCGCCGACTCCACCTTCCTCTCCGGGTTCGCCAGCGAGGTCTTCGACGGCGTCATCGCCGACAACCGGGTGCTCTCCCAGCACCTGGTCACCGAGGCGTCGCTGGCCGAGATCCATCGCGTGCTGCGCCCGGGCGGACGCACCCTGCTGTGCGTCGACTCGGTCGTGCTCGGCATGGCGCTGCTGGCCGAGCAGGACCGCTGGCCGGAGCTGAGCTTCGCGCCCAACGCCGACGTCCTGCTGGTGCCCTGGCCCGACGGCACCATCACCCGGTGCTTCACCGGCGAGCAGCTCGGCGAACTCCTCGTGGACGTCGGTCTGGAACTGGAATGGGTCAAGCCCCGCACCGTGCTGTCGGCGTCCACCGTCGACAAGGTGCTCGGCAGCGACCCGGGGGCGCTGAACCGGCTCGTGGAGATGGAGCTCAAGGCGGCGGAGTCCGACGACTACGTCGGCGTCCACCTGCTCGCGAGCGCCCGTAAGCCCGTCTAGCCGTCCAGGCGCGATCCGCGCTCCGGCCCCCGACGCGGGTCCATGGTGTCCCGCGCCCGGGGCGCGGGACACCATGACCGCCCTTCGCCGCTCAGTCCCGCGGGTCCTCGGCCAACGGCAGGTACACCCGATGGCCGCCCTCGGCGAACTCCGCCGCCTTTTCGCGCATACCGCGGTCGATGGCCTCGGTGGTGGACAGGCCGCGGCGCTCGGCGAACGCGCGGACGTCCTGGGAGATCCGCATCGAGCAGAACTTCGGCCCGCACATCGAGCAGAAGTGCGCGGTCTTCGCGGGTTCGGCGGGCAGCGTCTCGTCGTGGTACTCCCGCGCGGTGTCGGGGTCCAGCGCGAGGTGGAACTGGTCCCGCCACCGGAATTCGAACCGGGCCCGAGACAGTGCGTCGTCCCACTCCTGGGCGCGCGGGTGCCCCTTGGCCAGGTCGGCGGCGTGCGCGGCCAGCTTGTACGTGATCACGCCGGTCTTCACGTCGTCCCGGTTCGGCAGGCCGAGGTGTTCCTTGGGGGTCACGTAGCACAGCATGGCGGTCCCGTGCCAGGCGATCTGCGCGGCGCCGATGGCCGAGGTGATGTGGTCATAGCCGGGAGCGATGTCGGTGGCCAGGGGACCGAGGGTGTAGAAGGGGGCCTCACCGCACAGCTCCTCCTCCAGCCGGACGTTCTCGGCGATCTTGTGCAGGGGGACGTGGCCTGGGCCCTCCACCATGACCTGCACGTCGTGTGCGCGCGCCAGGTGGGTCAGTTCGCCGAGCGTTCGCAGCTCGGCGAACTGCGCCTCGTCGTTGGCGTCGGCGATCGATCCGGGCCGCAGGCCGTCGCCGAGCGAGAACGTGACGTCGTAGCCGCGCAGGATCTCGCACAGCTCCTCGAAGTGCGTGTAGAGGAAGTTCTCCCGGTGGTGCGCCAGGCACCAGGCCGCCATGATGGAGCCGCCGCGCGAGACGATGCCGGTGATCCGGCGCGCGGTGAGCGGCACGTACCGCAGCAGGACTCCGGCGTGCACGGTCATGTAGTCCACGCCCTGCTCGGCCTGTTCGATCACGGTGTCGCGGTACACCTCCCAGGACAGCCGCGCCGGGTCGCCCTTGACCTTCTCCAGCGCCTGATACAGCGGCACGGTGCCGACCGGCACCGGGGAGTTCCGCAGAATCCACTCCCGCGTCTCGTGGATCCGCCGGCCGGTGGACAGGTCCATGATCGTGTCGGCGCCCCATCTGGTGGCCCACACCATCTTCTCCACCTCCTCCTCGATGGAGGAGGAGACGGCGGAGTTGCCGATGTTGGCGTTCACCTTCACCAGGAACCGCTTGCCGATCGCCATCGGCTCGGACTCCGGGTGCCGCCGGTTGGCGGGGATCACCGCGCGCCCGACCGCGACCTCCGCGCGGACGGTCTCGGCGTCCATGCCCTCGCGCTCGGCGACGAAGCGCATCTCCGCGGTGACGATGCCGGCCTTCGCCCAGGCCAGCTGGGTGGCGGCGCCGTTCACCGGTGTGCGCCCCGCGATCCACTCCGCGCGGATGCGGGGCAGGCCGGCGCGCGGGTCGATGGCCGCGGCGGCGGCCGCGTCGGTATACGGGCCGGAGGTGTCGTACAGGTCGATGTGGCTGCCGTCGGCGAGTCCCACCCGGCGCCGCGGAATCCGCAGCGCGTACCCCGTCACGGGGTCGCTGATCTCGTGGTGGACCTTCTCCGAGCCCGCGATGGGCCCGGTGGTCACGGTGGGCCGGACGCTGTGATCGTCGAGCGCCGTCAAGGCACGCCTCCCTACGCCGGAATTACCCGAACAGGTTCAGCGGTCGGCGGCACCGGCCCTCGGGGTCCAGCCGCCCTCTCAGCCCGCCATGGCGCGAGCTCCCGCGGTGTTCACTTGTGCGCGCCGCACACGATGGTACGGGCGGCTGCGTCCGACGATACGGTCGGCCCCCGCGGTATGCCAGCCCCCGCCGACACGAGGGCGGGGGAGCCCGCCCCGGCCAGCGATGACCCTGGTGGCCGGATTCGGCCGCACGGAAGGGGTTTCGGGCGGCACGGACAACCGCGTGGGGTGTCCTAGAAGAGGGTCTCCGGTTCGGCGGGGGGCGCCTCGGCGGCCGGCTGCAGGAGATGCGAGCCGTTGTTGCGGATGCTGTTCACCTCGGTGCCCACCTGGTAGACGTCGAACTCGGCGACGGGCGTGCTCTCCATGGCGAGCCGCAGCCGTCCGGGGTCCGCGGCCGGGTCCAGCCAGTCGTCCCACGCCTCGCGGGGCAGCACGACCGGCATCCGCTCGTGGATGTGGCTCAGCTCGGGCGCGGCCTCGGTGGTGACCACCGTGCAGCTCCACAGCCACGCGTCGGGGTCCTCCTCAGGCTTGTCAGGGTCGCGCCACCGCTCGAACAGGCCGGCCAGCGCCAGCGGCCGGCCGTCGGCGTAGCGCACCGCGAAGGGGCGCTTGCGGGACCGGGCCTTGCGCGTCCGGTGGGCGGGGTCGGTGGCCGGGGACGTGCCGGGCTCGGCGGAGCCGGGGGCGCGGTCGGGCAGCAGCTGCCACTCGTAGTAGGCGTCGGCCGGCAGCAGGCAGCGCCGCCGGGCGAAGGCGGCACGGAAAGCGGGCTTCTCCGCGACCGTCTCGCTGCGGGCGTTGATCATCCGGTAGCCGACGTTGACGTCCTTCGCCCAGGAGGGCACCAGCCCCCAGCGCAGCGTGCACAGGTGCTGCGGGCCGGGCGTGGCGGCGCCGCCTCCGCCGGGCGGCGGGCCGAGCACGGCGTACACCGGCTTTCCGGGCGAGACGTTGTAGTCGGGGGCCAGCTCTTCCAGCGGCGGCCACGAACGGCGGTCCGCGGCGGGCCCCTCCGGCTCGGCCTCCGGGAAATCGAACGCGAGCTGCAGCTCGTGCTGGTTGCGCGCCTGCGCGTACCGACCACACATGGGACCAGCCTACGAGCAACGGACGACAGGGACCGTGGGGATGTTCCGGGCCCACCCGGGTATACGCGACAGCATGCGATTGCTACGCACTCAGGCCCGGCGGATGCTCGCCGCCCCGCTCGTCCTCGAAGGGCTGGAGACCCTGCGCGATCCTTCGGCACGCGCCGACGCGCTCGCTCCCACCGTGCGCCGGCTGGCCGGACGCAACGCGTGGCTGCCGGACGACCCCGAACTGCTCGCCCGCGTGCAGGGCGCGGCCGGCGTGGCCGGCGGCGCGCTGCTGGCCACCGGCCGAGCGCCCCGCGTGGCGTGCGCTCTGCTGGCCGCGCAGTCGGTGCCGACCCTGGTGGCGCACCTCCGCGAGTTCCGGGACGGCACCCCGGAGACGCGGGGCGCGCTGCGCCGGACCGCGGTCCGCGACCTCAGCCTGCTGGGCGCGCTGGTGCTGGCGGCGACGGAACCGCGGCACCGTCCGTCCGTACCCGGGGACCGTGGGGCGTCCACCCGCCTGCCGCGCCGCACACCGGCCCGGACCGCGTTGCCGGGGATTCGATTCCGCCGGTGACCAGGTGACCTGGTCCGGACACCGATGATCGACGTCGCGCCACTCCGGGAACACTCTACGCAGCGCACGTGCGGCGCCCGCCCGATATCGGAGAGGAAGACGTCTCATGGCCATCGAGAACGTCACCAGCGGTGGTGTCTGTACCGAGCGGTGCAGCACCTGCTCTGGCCAGGGCATCGACAACACCGGCGACATCTGCAGCGTTTGCGAGGGGGCCGGCATCCTCTAGCCCCGCGTTCACGCCCGTTGAAGTGCGGCCAGGTGCCGGGCGCGCACGCCCTCGATCCGTTCGGCCGGGTAGAACTCCGCGCCCACCAGCGTGTCGAGACAGTCGTCGGCGACCCGCGCCCGGTCCTGGACCGTGAGGTCGGCCAGGTGCGCCAGCACCCGGCCGAGATCCACCCGGATGCGATCTCCCTCCACGGTGACCCGGCACAGCGACCACGTCGGCGGTGTGGGCGGCCAGCAGATGACGCCGCCGCTCCCCCGGATCTCGGACAGCGGGAACGGCCCGGCCGGCAGCCGCCGCCCCTCGACCAGGCTCGTCATCACGGACTGTTCGGCCGCGCAGGTGTACAGCTCCGCGAGCACCCCGGAGGGCGACAGGTCCGCCGCGGCCGCGTGCGTGCCCTCCCACCGGCACAGCTTGCAGCTCGCCATGACCGCGGCGACGAGCCGACGTGCCTCTTCGGACCGGGACCGGATCGTGCCGCGCAGACCATCCGTGGCATGCGTCCGTTGGCAGGCCATCGCACTCCAATCTCCCGAGATCGGGGGGACGGAGCCACGTTATCCCGGCCGGCGGCGCACCACGGCCGACCGGACGGACGGCCCGGGCCGGCCTCAGCCCCCGACCCGGGTGTCGGCGACCCGGATCACCGGTTCATGGCGCACTGGAAAGTTCACCGAACGCGCGATGAAGCAGAGCTCCGACGCCCGCTCGTGCAACCGCTCGGCGGTGTCCACGCTCTCGGCGGCGGCGACGGTGACGACGGGGTGCAGCGTCACCTCGGTGAACTCCCCGGAGCCGTCGAGCCGGGTGACCATCGTGCCGGTGGCGGTGTCGGTGTAGTCGACCACGTTCACCTTCGCGGCGACGGCGACGGCCAGGTAGGACAGCATGTGGCACTGGCTGAGCGCCGCCATGAGGAGCTCCTCCGGGTTCCACCTGCTCGCGTCGCCGCGGAAGGCGACGTCGGCCGATCCGGGCAGCGTGGGCTTGCCGGCGGCCTCGACCTCGTGGGACCGCTCGTAGGAGCGGTACCCGGTCGTGCCCGAGCCGGTGTTGCCGGTCCAGCGCACGCGGACCTCGAAGTGGTGCTGTTTCTCCGCCATGACGGCTCCACCTTCCCTGCGGACAGAACCCGGAACACTGCGCACTCCAGCCTGCCGGACCACCGGGTTCGCGCCGTACCCGGGTGGACGACCGGCGGCGCGCCCCGGGTCGGCGCCCTCCCGCTACCCCGCGGCACCGCGCCCCATGCCGTCGCGGCCGGGAGCCCCCGCGACACGCCGACGGCTAACCTTGGGATATGCCGAACTCCGCACCGCACTGGCCCGCGCCCACCGCGTCCGGTCCCGTCGACGCCGTCGTCGACCTGCCCGGTTCGAAGTCCATGACCAACCGCGCTTTCGTGCTGGCCGCCCTCTCCGAGACCCCGGTGGTCATCCGGCGCCCGTTGCGCAGCCGCGACACCGACCTGATGACCGGTGCGCTGCGCGCCCTGGGGATCGACGTCGCCCCGCACGGCAAGGAGGACCTGCTGGTGAGCCCCGCCGCGCCGCACGGCCCGGCCACCGTGGACGTCGGCAACGCCGGAACGGTCATGCGGTTCGTGCCGCCACTGGCCGCGCTCGCCGATGGCGACGTGCGGTTCGACGGCGACCCGCGCGCCCGGGAACGGCCGGTCGGCCCGCTCATCCAGGCGCTCGCCACGCTGGGAGCCGATATCGACGATGGCGGGCGGGGGGCGTTTCCGCTGGTCATCCACGGACGCGGTGCGCTGCGCGGCGGCTCGGTGACACTGGACGCGTCCGGATCGTCGCAGTTCGTCTCGGCGCTGCTGCTCAGCGGCGCCCGGTTCACCGACGGCGTCGAGGTGCGGCACGAAGGCGCACCGGTCCCCTCCCAGCCGCACCTGGACATGACGGTGCAGATGCTGCGAGAGGTGGGCGTGCAGGTCGACACCGGCACTGCGGACGTGTGGCGCGTGGCTCCCGGCCCGATCTCGGCGGAGGAGATCGTGGTGGAGCCCGACCTTTCCAACGCCGCGCCGTTCCTGGCCGCCGCGCTGGTCACCGGCGGCCGGATCACCATCCGCGACTGGCCCCGGGCCACCACGCAGCCCGGCGACGCGCTGCGCGGGCTGTTCACCGAGATGGGCGGTCAGGTCACGCTGGACGAGACCGGGCTGACCCTCCGGGGCACCGGCCGGATCCGCGGCATCACCGCGGACCTGCGCGACGTGGGCGAGCTGACCCCCACCATCGCGGCCGTCGCCGCGCTCGCCGAGACGCCGTCGCGGCTCACCGGCATCGCGCACCTGCGGCGGCACGAGACCGACCGCATCGCCGCACTGGTCCGGGAGATCACCGCGCTGGGCGGCGACGCCGAGGAACTGCCGGACGGGCTGGCGATCCGCCCGCGGCCCCTGCACGGCGGAGTGTTCCACAGCTACGACGACCACCGGATGGCCACGTCGGGCGCCGTGATCGGGCTCGCGGTGCCCGGAGTGGAGGTGGAGAACATCGCCACCACGGGCAAGACACTGCCGGACTTCCCCGAGATGTGGGCCGGGGTCACCGCGTGAGCGGCCGGCGCTACCTGGACGAGGACGACGTCCGGATCCGGGCGCGCGGCGGTTCGCGGCCGCGCACCCGCAAGCGCCCCAAGCACGAGGACGCCAAGCGCGGCTTCGTGACCGCCGTCGATCGCGGCCGGTACCGGTGCCTGGTCGAGGACCGCACGGTCGTGGCGATGAAGGCCCGTGAACTCGGGCGCGGCAGCATCGTGGTGGGCGACCGCGTGGCACTGGTGGGCGACCTGTCCGGCCGCCCCGACACGCTGGCCCGCGTCGTCCGCGTCGAGGAGCGCAGCTCCGTGCTGCGACGTACCGCCGACGACACGGACCCGGTGGAGCGGGTGATCGTCGCCAACGCCGACCAGTTGGTCATCGTCGTGGCACTGGCCGACCCCGAGCCGCAGCCGCGGTTCATCGACCGCTGCCTGGTCGCCGCCTACGACGCGGGGCTGGACCCGCTGCTCTGCCTCACCAAGTCCGACCTCGCCGGCCCAGGCGACCTGCTGGCCACCTACGCCACCATCGGACCGCCGTACGTGGTCACCCGCCGGGACGGCGACCTCTCCGATCTGCGCGCCCATCTGATGGGCCGGCTCAGCGTGCTGGTGGGGTCGTCCGGGGTGGGCAAGTCGACCCTGGTCAACCTGCTGGTCCCGGAGGCGGAGCGGGCCGTGGGGCAGGTGAACCCGGTCACCGGCCGTGGGCGGCACACGTCCACCTCCGCCGTGGCGCTGCCGATCGACGGCGGCTGGATCATCGACACGCCGGGCCTGCGCAGCTTCGGCCTGGCGCACATCCGCCCGGACGACGTCGTCGCCGGCTTCCCGGATCTGGCCGAGGCCGTCGCCGAATGCCCACCGGACTGCTCGCACAGCGAGGAGGCACCGGGGTGTGCGCTCGGCACCTGGCTGGCGGCGGACCGTCTGGACCCGGCGCGGGTGGCGTCGCTACGACGGCTGCTGAGCAGCAGGGAGGCCGACTAGCGCCGGGCGGCGACTCGCCGCCGGGCATCCTGGTCGCGCACACCGCCTCGCTTTCCTCCACCGCCAACACGGCGGCCTTCGGCGGTTGGCGTCGACGGCTCCGGACGCTCGACGACTCGCCGCTCCGCGTCCCCCGGTCGCGCTCACCGCCGCACTCCCCTCCACCTCCAACGCAGCAGGCGCAATGCGCGAGGGCGCCGACGGCTCGCCGCTCGTTGGCGTCTCAGCAGACGCTGTCCGTCGGCCTGGGGTTGCCCAGCCCGAACAGGGTGCGTGCCCGCAAGCCGACCCAGGTGCCGGCCAGGGCCACCGCGCCCCACAGCCAGCCGTGCAGGCTGCCCGAGGCGATCCCCGCGAGGTAGGCGCCGATGTTGCAGCCGCCGGCCAGCCGGGCGCCGACGCCCATGAGCACCCCGCCGAGGATCGCGGCGACCGCGACGTTCCACCGGATGCCGGTGTGCAGCTTCCAGGCTCCAGCGGCCGCGGCGGCCACGGCCGCGCCGAGCATGATGCCGATGTCGGTGAGGCTGTTCTTGTCGGCGAGCACCGGACCCGCCAGCTGGGCCGCCTGGTCCGGCTGCTGCCAGAACGCCCACGTCTCCGGGTGCAGCCCGATGAGCTGAAGGAACTTCGCGCCCCACAGGTTGAAGGCGCTGGTGATCCCCCAGGCGCCGCCCGAGACCAGCAGCACGCCGGCGCCCAGGACGGCCAGCACCACGGCACCGGCCAGCAGTGGCCACGATCCCCGCACGATCCGCAGCGGCCCGGTGGCGCTGGGCACCGCGCCCACCGGGGGCGGCGTGCGCCGCCGCTGTACCAGCCGGGTCACCAGCACGACGGCGCCCAGCACGGCGAGCGTGACCAGCCAGGAGCCGAACCAGCCGATGTGGTCGGCGAGCACGAACGGCGGGAGCGCCGGCAGGTCGGCGACCAGCTCCCACTGCCAGCTGTACAGGACCGACCCGGCGATGAAGCCGAACAGCGTGAGCAGGATCGTGCTCTGGCCGGAGCCGACCGCGAACAGCGTCCCCGACGCGCACGCCCCGCCCAGTTGCATGCCGATGCCGAAGAGGAACGCCCCGAGGATCAGGGCGACGCCGAGCGGCCCGGCGGACGGTGCGGGGCTGCTGCCGAACAGGCCGGTGCCCGTTCCGATGATGAGGGCGAACAGGGTCGCGGTCGTCCCGAGCAGCAGAGCGTGCGCGCGCAGTCCGGTGCCGTTGCCGACCGCGACGAGCTGCCGCCAGGCGGACGTGAAACCGAACCGGGAGTGGAACAGCGCAAGGCCGAGTCCGCCGCCGAGCAGCAGCAGGACGGCCGGGCGGGGGCCGTGCGCCGACCAGACGTAGCCGGTCAGCGCGGCGAGACCGGCCAGCGCCACGCCGAGCGGGATCCAGCGGACCGGATCGAGCGGGGGCGCTGCGGGTGGTGGCGCGGACAGGGCGTTGTGGAACAGCAGCTTCGGCAGCCGGCCGCCGGCGGTGTCGGAGGCGGTGGGCGACGCGGGGGTGGCGGACGTGGTCACGACGGTTCTCCATGGGAACGCCGGGGGCCGTCTGGCGGCCACTCCGGGGGCCGGATGACTCGCTCGGGATGGGACGGGCGCGTCAGCGCACCCGCCGCGGGCACCGGGCGCGACACAGCGCGTCGTCGGTGCTCGTGAGCGTCATGGAGAACAGGACCATGCGCAGTACAGCGGTCGGACCACACACAATGCCTCAGATTAGCCGTAACCGGACAGAATGCGGAAGGAGGCCCACCGAGACGGCCGCCGGGCGCACCGGTTCCGCTCATTGATCCGACGGTTGCGCGGGGAAGGTTCCGGTGTCCGGTCAGATAACCGGATTCCGGTACACGTCGCCTTCCACCGGTCGTGGCGGGTAACGCGACGCGACTCGTCCAAGGCACCAGCGATCAGCCGATGCTCGGACGCCCCAAGACGACGGAACGCCTTACGCGCTCACGACCGCGGTCTGAGCTCGTAGGTCACCACAGGCCGGCCTCAGCCTTGACCTGGTCCCAGGGGATCGACTCTCCAGGTTCGGCCATCGCGGCATCGGCTTCGAGGGCGTCGGCACGATCCTCCGCCGCCTCAAGCGCGGCGACGAGATCCGCAGGAACGATCGCCGCACCTCGCCGGCCGTGTCGCGTCAGGCAGGTCACCGTTCCATCCGGACGAACGGATTCGCAGGAGTCGGCGAGTGGACCGTTGGACTCGGTCAACGGTAGCTCGCGAGCTGCTTCTCCCATAACCGCAGCGTAAAGCGTCCAACGCCTCTCGGAAGGCGGTACACGACGCTCGGCCCTGACGAGCGGTTCCGAGCGCTCGCCGGGCGGAGGCCGCACGAACGGGCCTGGTGTCCGATCCGGCGGATAGTTTCCCCTCGTGATCACTCGGCTCCCCGGCCGAGGTTCACCGAATTCGCCCGCCACCGTCTGACGAAGTCCGGAGCCGACCGCCCATGTCCACCGATCTCTACGGAGCCCGTGTCCTCGGCGTCGACCTCGACCGCCGCGAAGTGCGGCTCCGCGTCTTCGTCGTCTACTACGAGACCGCCACGCGGCACTATACGGCGCCGCCCGAACGGGATCCCGGCTTCTTCCTCGGACTGCTGTGGGAGTCCGGCCGCTGGGCGCATCCGATCGGCAAGGCGGTCTCCGTCGAGCAGATGCTCGGCGAGGGCTGGGTGGTCGAGAACGCCCGCTGGTTCGTCGAGGAGGTCGAGCGGACCGCCGTCCGCAATGACCCTCCGCGCGAGGACGCCTGGGACCGGATGCACGACTTCTACTACGAACGCGAGGGCCGCTGGCGCGATGAGGAGCTGCTCGTGCAGGCCGACTACGTCGTCCGGGTCACCGATCCGGCCTGGATCGAACACCTGTCGCCGGGCGACGCCTGGGGCAGCGCCTGGTACCCGATGGACGCCGACGACCCGAGCGGCGCGGACCTCCCGCATGTGCCCGACGTGCACGCGCCTCTCGAACTGCGCCCCTTCGGGGACGAGGGGCCCCACGGTGTGGCGTTCTCCGACGACGGCCGCTTTCTGGCCGTCGACGGTGACGACGAGGACGTGGTCGTGTACGACTGCGCCGACTGGTCGGAGCACGCCCGCTTCGACCTCCCGGACTCCGATCTGACCTGGAACCTGAAGTGGGTCCCCGGTCAACACGTGGTCGCGCGCACCGACTTCGACTCGCTGGAAACCGTGCAGCGGGCGTACGACGTCGTCGCGCGGGCAGCGGTCGAGGTGCCGCTGGAACAGGGATTCGCCCGGTCCCGCACCGGACGGCACCGGATCGAGTTCGGGCAGGTGGACGGCGTGGAGTTCCTGGTCGACGGCCAGCGGGTTCCGGTGCCCGGCGTCGAGGAGGTCGCGGTCGAGACCGCGGCCTTCACCACGGACGAGTCCCGGTTGTTCGCCGCGGGGATGGCACGGGACGTTCACGTCATCGACCCGGAGTCCAGGGTCGTCGTTGACCGCATCTCCGATGTCGCGGGGCGGGTGTCGGGTCTGGCGGTGAGCCCGTGCGGTGGGTACCTGATCACCGCCGGCTCACCCGCTGACGCCCCCATGGAGGACGACGTGGTCCTCGTGCACCGGCTCGGCGACCGGAAGGTCGTTCTGCGTCACCGGCCCGGTGCCGACGTCGCGGGCCTGGCGTGGTCGCCCGACGGCCGCTGGGTCGCGATGAACCTGGAGCACACGTCGGGTGGCGGAGAACTCCGGGTCATGCCCGTCGGGCTGCCGGCGGAGCCGCCCGCGGAGTTGCGCGCGCCCGCTCGCTGATCGGGGTTCAGACCTCGACCGTCCCGCCGCACCGCCAGTAGTGGTAGGCGTCGCGGTCGAGGAACCCCTCGTCCACCAGCAGGCGGCGCAACATCGCGTGGTCCTCATGGAAGGCGTGCAGGAAGGCGTTGACCTCCGCCTCGGTGTAGCGCACTCCCGGTTCGAAGATGCGCGCGATGTGGTCCAGCAGGACCAGGCGGCGGCTGCGATGCGCGGGCATCGCGGTGATGCGCCCCTCCCGGGTGTACGCGCGGAAGACCGCGGCCTCCTCCCGTTCCGCCTCGGCCAGGTCGTCGCGCGGCCGAGGCGGCGACGCCGCGGCGACCGCGTTGCGCAGCACCTCGGGCCGGGCGGTCCAGCGCACGCCTTCCCGGCCGACCAGCCCACCCTGCTCCAGCTGGCTGAGCGCGCGCAGCGCGTCCTTGAGCGGCAGGCCGGCACGCTCGGCGACCGCCTCACTGCCGGAGGTCCCGAGCACGAGGGCCGCGAAGACCCGCAGCCGCTCGGGGGCGCTGATCAGGCCGAGCAACCTCACACGTTCGTCGTCGGGCATGTCTCCATGCAAGCAGAGCCCCGGGGCCGCCGTCATGTGTTTAAGCCGCTCCGGCAGCCGAACGCGGCGTGGATCCGCAGGTCAGCGACGTCCGCCTCGCCGTCACTCCTCCTCGGCCACCGCGTTGCGGACCCCCAGTTCGTCCAGCCGCTCCAGCATGTCGAGCGGGTCCGCGTACACCCGGAAGGCACCCGCCCGTTCCAGCTCCTCGCGGCCGTACCCGCCGGACTGCAGCCCCACGCCCAGGGCACCGGCCCGCCGGGCGGCCAGCAGGTCCCACACGCTGTCGCCGACCACCATCGAGTTGCGCGGATCCACTCCGAGCAGTTCGGCGGCGGCGAGGAAGAGGTCGGGGTCCGGCTTGGCGTGCCGCACGAGGTCCCGGGTGACCATGGGGGTGTCCTCGGGGAGGCCGAGCAGCCCCAGTGCCGCTCCGGCGGTCTGCCTGCGCCCGCTGGTGGCGATGGCCCAGGGCACACCGCGATCACTCAGCTCGTGGAGCAGTTCGACCGCGCCGGGCAGTGGCCGCACCAGCTCGTGGCGCCGGAGGAACTCGCGCGCGTGCGCCTGCTGGAGCCGACGGACCTGCTCCGGGGTGAGGTCGCGGCCGGTCTCGCGCATCAGCGCCGAAACGAACAGCCCGCCGCTCATGCCGATCCGGCGGTGGATCCGCCACACCGACAGGTCGATGTCCATCTCCGCCAGTGCGGTACGCCAGGCGATGACGTGCTGGTAGACACTGTCGATGAGGGTTCCGTCGAGGTCGAAGAGAAAGGCGGGACCTCTGGTCACCCTCGCGGTCGCACTCCCCACCTCACTCCCCTCCACCGCCGACGCGATCGGGCCTCCGGCCGCTGGCGCCGACGGCTCCGGACGCTCGGCGGCTCGCTGCCCTGTGTTACTGGTCGCACTTCCCACCTCGCTCCCCTCCACCGTCAACGCAGAAGGCGCTACGCGCGAGAGCGCCGACGGCTCCGGACGCTCGGCGGCTCGCCGCTCTGTGTTACCGGTCGCACTCACCACCTCACTCCCCTCCACCGCCGACACAGAACGGCCTACGGCACGCGATGTCGACGCCTCCGGACGCTCGGCGGCTCGCCGCTCCGTGCTCCCGGTCGCACTCACCACCTCACTCCCCTCCACCGCCGACGCGATCGGGCCTCCGGCCGCTGGCGCCGACGGCTCCGGACGCTCGGCGGCTCGCCGCTCCGGCGTGCTGGGATGCGGGTCGGGAAACGGAGTCGATGCGTTCACGATCCCCAGTCTCACGGCTTCCGGATCGCGACGACAACCGCGGCGTGCCGACCCCGCCTCACTAACACTCTGGTCACGCGGGTGCGCCGGGCTGCCCGCCTGCGGCGCGGCCAGGTAGCGTTACCGCCCATGGCGCCCTATGACGACGACCTGCGTCTCGCCCACGTCCTCGCCGACGCGGCCGATGATGCCTCCCTCAAGCGCTTCCGCGCGCTCGACCTGCGCGTGGACACCAAGCCGGACCTCACACCGGTGACCGAGGCCGACCGCGCGGTGGAGGAGACGCTGCGCAGCGTGCTCTCCCGGGCGCGGCCGCGCGACGCCGTCCTCGGCGAGGAGTACGGCAGGTCGGGCAGCGGGACCCGCTGCTGGGTGATCGACCCGATCGACGGCACCAAGAACTACGTGCGTGGCGTGCCGGTGTGGGCGACGCTGATCGCCCTGCTGGACGGCGACCGCCCCGTAGTCGGCCTGGTTTCGGCGCCGGCGCTGCAGCGCCGGTGGTGGGCGTCGAAGGACGGCGGCGCGTGGACCGGTCGCAGCCTGACCAAGGCGAGCCGCTGCCGGGTCTCCGAGGTCGCGCAGCTCTCCGACGCCTCCTTCTCCTACTCCTCCCTGACGGGGTGGGAGGAGCAGCGCCGCCTGGAGTCGTTCCTCGGGCTCACCCGGTCGGTGTGGCGGACCCGCGCCTACGGCGACTTCTGGTCGCACGTGATGGTCGCCGAGGGCGCCGTCGACGTGTCCGCCGAGCCGGAACTGTCGCTCTGGGACGCCGCGCCGCTGCCCGTCATCCTGGAGGAGGCCGGTGGCCGGGCCACCGGCCTGGACGGACGGGACTTCTGCGACGGCGGTCCACTGGTGTGCAGCAACGGCCTCCTGCACGATGAGGTGCTGACCACGCTCAAGGGCGGGCCGACGCCGCTGCGGCTGACCTGACGTCCGCGGAGCGGCCGGGCCCCGGCGGCGGGGACGTGTCTCCGGCCGCGCGCGTCGGCCGCGACGAGGAGTCCGCACGGCGCCTCGGTGCGTAGTACTCTGCGCTCGTGCTTCCCCTCCACATCTCGCTGCTCTCTGTCACGCGTCGGCCGGCCCGGCGCATGCTGCCCGTCGCGGCCGCCGGGATCCTGCTGCTGTCCGCCTGCGGAGGCGGTGACAACCCCACCCAGCAGGAGCTGGAGGCGATGCTCGTGCCGAGCTCCGCCGCCGGGGAAGGCCCCGACGACACGGCGGCGGCCGAGGAGGTCCGCTTCGACGCCGGGACCCACACCTGCGAGCCGCGGGTGAGCACCCGCGTCGAGGGCACCTGGGAGACGTCGGTGCCGCGCACGAAGGTGTCCGACAACGCGGCGCGGCTGGCCCTGCGTGATGCCTCGGGAACCACCGAGGGCCCGGTGAGCGTGCGCGTGATCACCCCGGACGGCACCGAGCACGTCGCCTCCACCGAACTGGGCGGCGACGAATGGTCCGAGCTGGTGTTCCCGAACCACTTCGACGACGGGCCGCAGACCCTGCCCAACGGGACGTACACCGTCGTGTGGTCCACCGGCGAGGGCGGGGACGGGCCGTTCATCTCCTGTGACGGTTTCCGCGTCGAGGCGTGACCCGGGCGGCGTCCGGCCGTTCCCCGAACCGTCATCGGCCCTCTGCGGCGACGGCGTGCTCGACCAGGACGGCGGCCGCGGCGCGCGCCCGCCCCACCGGGTCCGCCGCCGCGGCCGTGCCGTGGGCGATGGTGGCTCCCTCGTGGAGCAGCAGCAGCTGCTCGGCGAGCGCCTGCGGATCCCGGGCACCGGCGGCCGTCGCGAGGGCGGTCAGTTCTTCCCGCAGCCAGCGCTTCTGAGCCGCGATGATCGCACGCCCCGGATGCTCCGCGTCGGGTAGTTCGGCGAGTGCGTTGACGAAGCCGCAGCCGCGCGGGTTCTCGGCGCGTATCCACTCCCCCAGCGCGTCGAAGGTGTGCAGCAGGCCGGCGGCCGGATCCCCGGCCCGCGCGGCGACGTACTCGGTCAGCCAGGTGCGCCAACGGGCGTCGCGCGCTCGGAGGTAGGCGGCAACGAGCCGGTCCTTCGATCCGAAGCGGTCGTAGAGCGTCTTCTTGGTGACGCCCGCGGCGGCGGCGATCGCCTCCACACCGACCGCGTGGATGCCTTCGCGGTAGAAGAGGTCGGACGCCGCGTCCAGGACGCGGCGGGCAGCAGGGGTGAGCGGGGGAGCGTCGACCATGGCGGCTCTTCTCAGTGCTGGGTGTCGCGGACCACGCCAAGTATACCGACCGGTGTGTTGACATATGCCGACCTGGGCTGCCACGGTAACCATACCGTTCGGTATACATCTCTTGGAGGTTGCATGCGCGCCCAGTTCCTCACCGGCTTCGGCGGTCCCGAGATGCTGCGGTACCACGACGACGCGCCCGACCCGGCCCCCGGGCCGGGCGAGCTGCGCGTGCGGGTCGGCGCGGCCGCCCTCAACAACACCGACATCTGGACACGCGAGGGGCGCTACGGGTCGCCCGCCGACGCGGAGGCCACGGCCGGCTGGCGCCGGGAACCGGTCGCCTTTCCGCGGATTCAGGGCGCCGACGTCGTCGGGCGGGTCGACCAGGTGGGGCACGGCGTCGACGCCGGCCGCGTCGGGCAGCGCGTCATCGTCGACCCCATGCTGTACGACGGGGACGAGCGGGCGCTGGCCGACACCACCCGGCTGCACTACCTCGGCAGTGAACGCGACGGCGGATTCGCCGACTACGTCACCGTGCCGGCGGGCAACGCGATCAGCGTCGACAGCCCTCTCTCCGACGCGGAACTGGCCACCTTCCCCACCGCCTACGCCACCGCGCTGCGCATGCTCAACCGGGCCGCCGTCACCGGAGGCGAGACGGTGCTGATCACCGGGGCGTCCGGCGGCGTGGGTTCGGCGCTGATCCAGCTCGCGCGGGCACGCGGTGCGCGGCCCGTGGCCATGGTGGGAGCGGGCAAGCGGGAGCAGGCGACGGAGCTGGGCGCCGAGGCGGTGCTCGACCGTGACTGCCCCGACATCGCCGGTGCTCTCGACGCCGCGGGCGTGGGACCGGCCGACGTGGTCGCGGACGTGGTCGCCGGTCCGATCCTCGGCGGCCTGCTGAACGCGCTCCGCCCGTTCGGACGGTACGTCACCGCCGGGGCGATCGCCGGCCCGCTCGTCACCGCCGACCTACGGACCGTCTACCTGCGCCAGCTCACGCTCGTGGGATCGTCCTTCGCCACGCACGAGGAGTTCGCGGACCTCGTCGCCCTCATCACCGCCGGCCGGCTGCGCCCGCTCCTCGCCGGCCGCTACCCGCTTCCCGAACTCCGGCGGGCCCAGCAGGACTTCGCGGGCAAGCGGTTCTTCGGCAAGCTCGTCATCGACATGGGCCTGTGACCGTCCGCATCGGCCGGAGCCGGGAAACGGCGGAGGCCCGGTACTCGTGGTGAGTACCGGGCCTCCGGCTTGGTAGCGGGGACAGGATTTGAACCTGCGACCTCTGGGTTATGAGCCCAGCGAGCTACCGAACTGCTCCACCCCGCGTCGATGTGTTGTTCACTTTAGGGATACCCCAGCCGTAATGCAAATCGGTTTCCCCGGCCCCGGCGCCGCACCCGCGCCCGCCCCGGGCGCCGCCCGGAACCGCGTGCGGGATTTCTCGTGAACGTGCGCGGGAAACGGCGGAGGCCCGGTACTCGTGGTGAGTACCGGGCCTCCGATTTGGTAGCGGGGACAGGATTTGAACCTGCGACCTCTGGGTTATGAGCCCAGCGAGCTACCGAACTGCTCCACCCCGCGTCGACGTCTACGACTCTATCAGGGCCGCGGAGGTGAATTGACCGCCACCGCGCCCGGCGGTGTCCGGGAACGGAGCGGGGCGGGGAGCCCTCCGGCTCTCCGCCCCGCCACCGCCTCGAACGCGGCTACTCGGCGCCGGCCTCGCGCGAAGCCTGCTCCGCGCGGTCCAGCGCGTCCTTGAGCTCTTCATTCGCCTCGCCGTAGGCCGCGAAGTCGCCGTCCTGCAGCGCCTCCTGGCCCCGGTCGTAGGCGTCGGCAGCGTCCTGCAGAGCCGACGCCAGGTCGCCGCTCGGCGCGGCGTCCTGCTGGCCCTCCTCGGAGGCGCCGTCGTCCTCGGGGAGCGGACCGTCGCCGCCGTCGAACAGGTTGTTCAGTGCCTCCTGGAGGTTGCGCCCGATGGCGACCTCCTCACCGAACCCGACCATGACCTGCTGGAGCAGCGGGTAGGACGCCTGATCGCCGCCACCGGCCTGCACGTACAGCGGTTCCACGTACAGCAGGCCGCCCGCGAACGGCAGGGTGAGCAGGTTTCCGTAGGTCACCCGGGCCGAACTCTGTTCCAGTGGCAGCAGCACCTCGCGGACCCCGGCGTCGGACTGGAAGGCGTTCTGCACCTGCCCGGGCCCGAGGATCACGGTACTTCGGGGCAGTTCGAGCAGGCGCAACTGCCCGTAGTTGTCCGAGGACGGGTCGCTGTCCACCGCCATGAACGCCGCCAGGTTGTCGCGACCACGCGGCACGAACGTCGAGGTCAGCGAGAACGACGCGTCATCGTCGCCCGGGTAGCGCAGCGTCTGGCGGTACGGCGGCTCGGGGCTGTCGCCCTCCTGGGTGGGGTCGGACGGGACGTCCCAGAAGTCCTGGCCACCGTAGAAGGCGTTGGCGTCGGTGATGTGGTAGCGCTTCAGGATCTCCCGCTGCACCTTGAACAGGTCGTCCGGGTAGCGCAGGTGGGACATCAGCTCGTCGCCGATCTCGTCCGACGTGGTGACGACACCGGGGAACGCCTTGGACCAGGTCTGGAGGACGGGGTCCTCCTCGTCCCACCCGTACAGCGTGACCGTGCCGTCGTAGGCGTCGACGGTGGCCTTGACCGAGTTGCGGATGTAGTTGACCTGATTGCCGGGCAGCGCGTTGACGGTGTCGGTGCCCTCGGTGAAGGTGTCGGTCGTCGCCTGGGCGAGGTCGATCGAGGTGGCGTAGGGGTAGCCGTTGGACGTGGTGTAGCCGTCCACGATCCACACCACCCGGCCGTCGACCACGGCGGGGTAGGGCTTGCCGTCCACGGTCAGGAACGGCGCGACCATCTCGACCCGGTCGGCCGGGTCCCGCTCGTAGATGATCTGCGACTCGCTGTTGATGGCGCTGTTCAGCAGGATGTCCAGGTCCTGGTACTTCACCGCGTACAGCATGCGGTCGAGGAAGTTGCTGAGCCGGACGCCGCCGTCGCCGTCGTAGTGGTTGGTCGCCTGGCCGGAGTCGTTGCTCTCAGCGGTCGCGCCGTCCTCTTCCGGGCTCGCCGAGGGCTCGGCCGCACCGCCGTCGGCGCGCTGCTGACCGGCGCCCTCGTCCGTTCCCTGCTCCGCGTCCTGGCCGGTCCGGCCGTCGGCGGGCGCCTGGGCGTTGTCCGCCTCGGGCGAGGCGGTGGGGGTGACGGCGTCCTCGGTGGTGGGGACGTCCTCGGTCTCGGCGTCGAGCGGGTAGTCGTACTCGGGCTCGGCGTTGACGATGACGTACTCGGCACCCTCTCGCCCGAAGTAGATGCGCGGCTCGTAGTCGCCGGTGACCTCCGACAGCTCGCCGGTGGGCGGGATGTTGTACTCGGTGAAGACCGGGCGGCCCTCGGCGTCGACCTGGTTGCCGGCCGCGGCCACGATGCCGAATCCGTGGGTGTACACGAGGTGACGGGTCAGCCAGCGGTCCTGGCCCTCGGGCGGGCCGCTCAGCTCGCGGGTGGCGATGATGGTGTCGACCGTGTCGCCCTCGGGGGTCTGGTACCGGTCGACGTCCAGCACCTCGGGGAACTGGTAGAAGCCGCGGACCTGCTGCATCTGCTGGAAGGTCTGCGACACCACGGACGGGTCGACCAGGCGCACGCTCGGGATCGTGGACGCCTCCTGGGCGAGCTGCTGGGGGGTCAGCTCGGTGTGGGCGTCGTAGGTGGTCACCTCGGAGTCGGCGATCCCGTACGCCTCACGGGTCGCCTCGATGTTGCGCTGGATGTAGGGCTGCTCCAGCCGCTGCTCGTTCGGCCCCACCGTGAACTGCTGCACGATCCACGGGTAGACCCCGCCCACCAGTACCGCCGACAGCACCAGCAGCCCGAGGCTGACGATGGGCACCATGGCGTTCTTGAAGTAGATGTTGGCGAAGAACAGCCCGGCGCACACCACGGCGATGATGGCCAGGATGATCTTGGCGTACAGCACCGCGTTGACGTCGGTGTAGGAGGCACCCGTGGTGTACCCGCGGTTGGAGAACACCAGCCCGTACTGGTCCAGCCAGTAGGCGCCCGCCTTCAGCAGCACGAACACCCCGAGCAGCACCGACAGGTGCACCCGCGCCGCCGGTGTGGCCCGCTGGCCGTGCGCCTGGAGCCGGACCCCGCCGTACAGGTAGTGCACGATGACCGCGCCGATGAAGGCGATCACGACGGCGGTGAACAGGTAGCCGAGCATCACCCGCAGGAAGGGGTAGATGAAGGCGTAGAACGAGATGTCGATGTTGAACTGCGGGTCCTCGGTGCCGAACTCCGTGGAGTTGACGAACCGCAGGAAGGTCTGCCACTCGCCGCTGGCCGAGGCACCGGTCAGCAGCGCCAGCGCGCCGAGGATGCCCCAGAAGAAGAGCTTGCGGTGCGGATCGACCGACGCACGGTACCGGTCCAGCCCCTGCTGCTCCAGGCTGAGCGGCCGGTAGGCGGGCCGGGTGCGGTAGGCAAGGTAGATGCTGGAGCCGACGACGAGCGCCATCAGCAGGCCGGCGCCCACGAACAGCAGGGCTCGGGTGCGCAGCTCGGTCAGGAAGACCGTGGTGTAGCCGACCGAGTCGAACCACTTGTAATCGGTCCAGAAGTTCGCGGCCAGCATGATGCCCGCGATGATGACGACCACGGCTGCCGCGACGGGCGCGAGCAGCCGTGGTCGACGGGGCATGCGCGCAGTCGGTGCGCCGGGCGGTCGGAAGCTCACGCCTCCCCCTCGTCATGGCTGTTGATCGGGTACTACGGACAACGAAGACTTGTCCCTTACGTTGGCAACTCTTGGCGGGACGTGCTTGGTTCCCGATCCACCACCGAAGTGGTGTGGTCCCGCGCCCGGCCCTCGCGCCGAGCACCAGGGACGGGCCACGGTGCCGGGTGACCACCGGGTCCGAGCCGCCACCTCGACCATACTCGGCGAAACCCGCGTCCCGTGGCGGGGCGAACGCGGGGCGGCTGCGGCGGCGGCCGGCATGGTCCACCATGGAGCGGTGCCCGATTCCGAGTTTTCCGAGTCATTCGACATCCGCGACGCCGTCCTGACCCTGGAGCGCCACGCCGCCGAACAGGGATGGGACCAGCCTGTGCGCGTGTACGCGCTCGTCCCCACCGCCGACCTGCTGGCGCGCGAGCCGGGGCTCGCGCGGCTGCTGGGAGTCGCCGAACCGGTCGACGCCGCCGACCTGACCCCGGTCGAGCAGGAGCCGCTGCCCGCCGACATGCCGCTGGAGGAGGCGCTGGGCCGAATGGCCTGGCCGGACGCCGTCGTCGGCTGCGCGCTGGTCATGGAGCGGCTGGTGGTGCGGGGCTCCGACGAGACTCTCGACCCACCGCGGGGCGCCGACGCCGCCGCCTGGGCGCAGGACCAGCCGGGCCGTGAGGAGATCCGCATGGTGGCGGGCGTGCTGCGGAACGGCGGCCGGCACGCGGCGCTGCGGATGCGCAGCCACGACAGCGACGACCAGGTGCTCAACGGTGCCGATCTCGTACCGGCGCTCACCTCGGCACTGGCGCTCACGTTGGACGAGGAAGAATAGGCGGGGTCGCCGGAAGGGGGAGCCGTCGAGCGTCCGGAGCCGTCGATGCCAACGGCCGAAGGCCCCCCGTGTCGACGGCGCAGGAAAGCGAAACGGCGAGCCCGACCAGAAACACCAAGGGCGAGCCGTCGAGCGTCCGGAGCCGTCGATGCCAACGGCCGAAGGCCCCCCGTGTCGACGGCGCAGGAAAGCGAAACGGCGAGCCCGACCAGAGCGGCCGCACGGCGCGGGCTACGAGCAGCGCGGCAGCTCGTCCAGACCCTCGCCGGTGCGGATGGCCTCCAGCGCGGCCACGGCGTCGTCCAGTTCCTCGATCGCGACCACGTCGATCTCGCCGGTCGCGGCGGAGTTCAGCGTCTGTGCGCAGCTCTCCCGCGCGACGAAGAAGTACTCGGCGCCCTGCCGCTCGGCGCTCACCATCTTCTGCTCGACCCCGCTGACCCCGCCGACCACGCCGTCCGCGGTGATCGTCCCGGTGCCGGCGATCTGGTGGCCTCCGGTGAGTCCTTCCTCGCTGAGGTGGTCCATGACCCCGAGTGCGAACATCATGCCGGCGCTGGGTCCGCCGATGTCGCCGACGCTGATGTGCACGTCGAAGGGGAAGGTGAGGTCGTCGCCGATCAGCGCGCCGACGGCGGGCTGCCCCTCCAGGTCGGTCGTGTCGAGGGTGACGTCCCGGTCGTCGCCGTCGTGCTGGATCGTCAGCTGCACCGGGTCGCCGGGCTCGCGGTCCCGGATCGCCCGCACCGCCTCGTCCCGGCCGGTCACGGCGGCGCCGTCCACCGCGACGATGACGTCGCCGGCCTCCAGTTCGCCATCGGCCGGCAGCCCCTCGGAGACGCCGGCCACCATGGCCCGCCGCTGGTAGTCGATGTTCATCTCACCGAGCGCCGCCGCGACGGCCGCCTGCTGGGAGTCGTCCATCTGCAGGGTCTGCGACTCGGTGATCTCCTCGACGCTGCGGTCCGGCGGGAAGATCGCCTCCTCGGGCAGCACCGCCTGGGTCGGCGAGAGCCACGCGCTCAACGCGGTGAACAGATCCAGCCGGCTCCCGGGCCCGCCCACGTACTGCACGGTGACCATGGAAAGTCCGCCGTCGTGCTCGTAGCTCTCCCGCCCGTCGATCTGGATGACGCGCTCGCCGTCGCGCTCCCCCAGGGTGTTGAGCGCGAGCCCGGGCGAGGCGACGAGGTAGGGAACCGGGAGGAACATCCCTCCGACCGCAAGGCCGACCAGGAGGACGGCCGCGACGATAAGGGTCATCGCACGACGGAACATGAGGGACAGCCTAAGCGGTGGGGAGACCATCCCCTCGCCGGGCCGGAAGTGGCACCCGATCGATCGTCGTTCCGCCGTCATCGACAGGCTCAACGGGCCACGCGCCCCCGAGGAGCCCCGCTCGTCCGGCTACTGCGGGAACTTCTTCCGGTACTTCCGCCCGATCCGGTTGATGACGGCCCGCGCCTGCTTCTCGTCCTTGGCGCCTTGAATCGCCTTGCGCAGCGTGGCGGTGAAGTCGCCGGGGTCCTCGCCGGCCTCGATTCTGCGAAGGGCCGCGCCGATCGCCGAGTCCGGATCGCGCTTCACCGCTTCGTAGAGCCGCCGGAACTCCTCCCGCTGCTCCCGGCGCTTCGAAATGGATCTCCCCCCGCTACTCGCAGGCCCCGACCCACTCGGTGTCGCCGTCGTCGAAGACCTGGTGCTTCCAGATGGGCACCTCCGCCTTAATGTCGTCGATCAGGCGGCGGCAGGCGGCGAACGCTTCCTCGCGGTGGCCTGCGGCGGCGGCCACGACCACGGCGATGTCGCCCACGGTGAGGTCGCCGACCCGGTGCACGGCGGCGACTCGCCACACCGGGCGGCCGTCGGCCGAGGTGTCGGCGACCACCTTCTCCATGACGCGCCGCAGTTCGTCCGGGGCGCTGGGGTGCGCCGAGTACGACAGCGCTGTGACACCACGCCCGTGGTCGTGGTCACGGACCGTGCCGACGAAGAACGCGGTCCCGCCCGCGCGCGGGTCCTGTACGGCGGCGATGACCTCGTCGACCGAGAGCGGCGCGTCGCGCAGTTCCGCCAATGTGATGGCTTCCACCCTCACGACGGTATCAAGGGGGGCGTTCCGGACCACGATCCCCTTCCGGCTCCGGCGTCCGGTCAGCCCCTGCGGCGCTTGCGGAGGTGCCGCACGGCGGCGGCGGTGCCGATGGCGGCGACGGCGGCACCGGCCGCGCTCGCCGCCGTGATGGTGGCCTCCTTGCGGCCGAGGTTGCGCCCGACCAGCGCGGGCGTGCCGGAGCGGGCGTCCAGGAGCGCGTGCAGTGCCGCCGCGTTGTCGTGGGCCGGCCGCCAGCCGGCGTCGCGAAGTGTGCCGCAGTCCACGACGCACGGGTAGACGAGGAAGCGCAGGTCGCCGGCGGGTGCGGGGGTGATGCCGGCCTGGTGCAACCGTCGGGTGGCCCCGAAGGCGAGGTTCGCGGGGAGTTCGAAATCGCGCAGCCCGGCGATCTCCCGCGCCTCCGCCTGGCCGATCGCGCCGTCGCAGCCGACCGCGAACGCGCCGTCCTTGCCGTCGGTGCCGTGCCGGACGGCGAAGTCCAGGGCGCTGGCCAGGTCTTCGACGTGGCAGAACTGCCAGACCTGCTCGCACCCCTTGACCGTGAGCAGCCGGGGCGCGGAGAAGTGCCGGGTGAGCAGTGTGTCGACGCCCGGGCCGACCAGCGGCGCCGGCCGCACCACCGTCACCGACAGCCCGGGGTGCCCGCGGCGCGCGCGTTCGGCGACCTCCTCGATCTCCAGGAAGTCGCTGACCAGGCCGTCTCCGGCCTCGGCCCGCAGCGCGGCGGTCTCCTCCAGTGGGACGGGGTTGGCCGGGTCGGCGCCGTAGACCATGGTGCTGGTCACCAGGATGACCCGCGGAACCCGTTCGGCCGCCGCCGCCGTGAGCACGGTCTGCGCCGCCCGGACGTTGCGCGCCCGGCGTTCTCTCGGCGAGCGCTCCAGGGTCCGGTCGTCGTCGGTGTGCACCAGGACGTCCACTCCGGTGAGCCGCGCGGCCAGCCGCGGATCGCGGACGTCGGCGATCCGCCAGACGGGCCCGTCGAGGTCGCCGCGCTGCTCGTCCAGGGCGATCACCCGGCCGATGCGGGCCCCGCCGCCGACGGCCGGGGCGGACCCGGAACCTCCGGGGGCCAACAGGCGTTCCACAAGCATGCGCCCGACGCCGGTGGCGGCTCCGGTGACCGCCACCGTCAGCCCCCCGGCGGCCGTGCTGTGCTGTGGGCGAACCTGGCCAGATTGAGTGTTCACTCCGGGCGGCTCCCAGCTAACGTGACAGTGGAGACATTCCTATCCTGCCTGAGGTCTAATCGTGAGTGACCTGCCTTTTGGTTTCAGCATGCCGAACGACCCCGACGACGAGTCCGGGCGCCGGTCGGGTAACTCCGGCTCGGGGTCCGGCAACGGCGGCCCAGGCGGAGACCTCCCGAACGTCCCGGGTGGCTTCCCGTTCGGCGACCCGCAGCAGATGGCACAGATGCTGCGCCAGTTCGCCGACATGATGGCGGCGCAATCGGCGCCGGGCTCCAGCGGTGCCTCCGGGACCATCAATTGGGACATGGCGCGGAACATCGCCCGGCACCTGGTGTCCGAGCAGGGCGACCCGAGCGTGAGCGCGCACGAGTACGCGCAGGTGCAGGAGGCGCTCCGGCTCGCCGACCTGTGGGTGAACGAGGGTGCCTCACTGCCGTCGGGCGTGCACACCATGGAGGCGTGGAGCCGCTCGGAGTGGATCGAGAAGACCATGGACTCCTGGTCACGGCTGTGCGAGCCGCTGACCTCCCGCATCGTGGAGTCGATGGGGCAGAACCTGCCGGGTGAGATGCAGTCCATGGCTGGCCCGCTGCTCGGCATGGTCCGGCAGATGGGCGGGATGCTGGTCGGCCAGCAGGCCGGCCAGGCCATCGGTGAACTCTCCCGCGAGGTCGTGGGCTCCACCGACGTCGGCGTGCCGCTGGCCGGCGACGGCCGGGCCGCGCTGCTTCCGCCGGGCGTCTCGGCGTTCGGCGAGGGACTGGGCATCCCGCTGGACGAGGTGCGGCTCTACCTCGCCGCGCGCGAGGTGGCGCACCACCGGCTGTTCGGGCACGTTCCGTGGCTGCGTTCGCACGTGTTCACGCTGGTCGAGGAGTACGCGCGCGGCATGTCCTTCGACATGAGCGCGTTGGAGGAGAAGCTCGGCCGGATCGACATCTCCAACCCCGAAGCGCTCCAGGAGGCGCTCAGCGGTTCGGAGGGCCAGGGGCTCTTCCAGCCGCAGGACACGCCGCAGCAGAAGGCGTCGCTGGCCCGGCTGGAGACCACGCTGGCGCTGGTCGAGGGCTGGGTGTCGGTCGTCGTGGACGCGTCGGTCGCCGGGCGGCTGCCGCACGCGGCGGCGCTGGCCGAGGCGGCACGGCGCCGGCGCGCGAGCGGCGGCCCGGCCGAGCACACCTTCGCCACGCTCGTGGGTCTGGAACTGCGGCCGCGCCGGCTGCGCGAGGCCGCCACGCTGTGGACCGCACTGGGCGAGGCGCGCGGGGTCGAGGGCCGCGATGCCGTGTGGCAGCACCCGGACCTGATGCCGTCCAGCGCCGACCTCGACGACCCGGGGCCGTTCGTGAGCGGGCAGACGGGCGACGAGGCCGCCGACATCGACATCTCTCAGTTCACCGACGACACCAAGCCGGAGGGCGACGACGGCGCCGACGGCCCGGAGCGGCCGGACGGCGGCCGGTGACGCCGGCGACGGAGTCCGCGCGCGCCGTGCCGGAGCCACTGCACGAGGACGCGCGCTCGGTACTGCGGGAGTGGCAGGCTCCGGATCCGGCGCAGGAGGAGCTGCGCCGGGAGTACCTCGCGCACCTGGACCGCCACCCCGACGGGATGTGGCGGTCCTGCCGCCCCGGCCACGTGACGGCGAGCGCCGCCATCGTCGATCCCGAGGGCCGCGGCATGGTCCTCACGCTGCATCGCCGCATCGGCCTGTGGCTGCAGGTCGGCGGGCACTGTGAACCCGTGGACCGCAGCCTCGCGGGAGTCGCGCTGCGCGAGGCCACCGAGGAGTCCGGGATCGCGGGTCTGCGGCTGCTGCCCTCCCCGCTCCGGCTGGACCGGCACCGGGTGGGATGCGGCAGCGGTTCATGGCACCTCGACGTCCAGTACGCGGCGGTCGCCCCGGCCGGTGCGGCGCTGACCCGCGTCGCCGAGGAATCCGACGATCTGCGCTGGTTCCCGATCGACGCCCTCCCCGAACCCTCCGATGACGCCTGCCGGGCGCTCGCGGCCGCCGCGTCGGCGGCGGTGCGCGGCGCCGTCCCCAGCGGGGGCTGACCGCGGTCCGTGGCGGTCGTCCTGGCCGCCCGGGTCCCGTGCCGGCACGGCCGTCCGGCGTTGCGGGCCGCCGTAGTGGACGGCGGCCCGGTCCCGCCACGATCCAGTGGCACGCCGCGCGGCCGCGTGAACGGCGTTCTGAGTCGTTGATTCGGTGAAGGACGGGGCGACGTCCTCATGGCGGAACACGGCAGGCCCCTGCCCGGCCTTCGGCCGGTTCTCCATGGGAACGCCGGGGGCCGTCTGGCGGCCACTCCGGGGGCCGGATGACTCGCTCGGGGTGGGACGACCGCCGGGCGGGTACCGGTTCCGCTCATTGATCTGACGGTTGCGCGGGGAAGGTTCCGGCGCCCTGTCAGATACCCGGATACACATCGCGCCGGTGCCGCGATCAGCGCGCCGACGATGACGCGTTGCGCGTCCGCGACTGCCTGCACCATCTGCGGTCACCGACACGGATCCGGAGACACGGGCGATGTCCTTGGACGGCACACGCCCGCTCTACAGGGCGCCGGTGCTGTGCGAGGACGGGACCTCCGTGCCACACCGCGAGCACCGCGCCTCCGGATTCGGTGCGATCCACGGCGACATCGCCCGCCTGCCCCCCATTTGCCGTCTCCATTCCCCCCTGTGCGCACCGCGCCCGAGCCCTGCTCGTGCCTGCGGTGCGCCGCCCCGAGTGCGGCCCGGCCGGCACCCCGGGGCAGTGCACGCAGACGCCGCCCGCTTGCCAGGAGGCCACCTGCGGCGACCGCGCCCGGGGAGCGGACGGCGCGCGCTGCGCGACGGCGGACGATCGGCGGGCTACTCCGCCGTCGCCACGTCGAAGACGTGCATCATGCCCTGGTCGGTGCCCTGCGGGAGGACCACCGCGGCAACGGTCTTCCCGGGGTCGAGCGCCGCCGGCCGCGTCGCGAACACCCGGAAGGTGCCGCCACCGGTGGACCCGTCGGCGTTGTTGCGCCCCGGCACCGTGACGACCGCGGTGCTCCCTGACGGCGTCGGCGCGGCCCAGTCGGGGAACTCGACGGCCACCTCCTGGGTCGACCCGTCGGTGTACTCGACCGTGGCCGTCCCCCGCGCGGGTCCGTTGGTCGCCAGGCCGAGGAACGCGATGCTGCCGGCCGAGGCGTCGTCGAGGTCGATCCGCTGCCCGTGCGGCAGCCAGTTGTCCGGTTCGCCGGGTTCGGTGTCCGGCCAGGTGAACACGATCCCCGTGCCGTCGAGAGGCAGCTCGGCTCCCGGCGCCGCTCCGGCCTCGGCCAGGCTCTCACGGGACAGGGACCAGTCGCTGAGGTCGAGCGAGCCCAGTTCGCCGCGGCCGTCGGGAGTGGTGCCGACGTTGTTGCGCGCGTCGACGCCCTCGGTGTAGGAGGGCGGCACGTCGCCGGCCCCGGTCCCCCAGTCGCCCGGGCTCGCCGACATCTCGAAGTCCAGGGTGCCGCCGGAGCGGACGAACGCGGCGTCGATCCAGGACGCGGTCTGCGGAGTGCCGTCGACGCGCAGGCCGGTGGTGTAGCGGTTCCCGTCCGCGACCCCACGGGCGGTGATCCGGATGTCGCGGTCGCCGTCGATGGGATCGATCGTGATCCGTTCGAACATGGGCGCGCTGACGACCAGGTCACCGGTTCCGTAGATCGTCGGGAACACCCCGAGGTTGGCGAACACGTACCACGCGCTCAGTGACCCCTGGTCGTCGTTGCCGGGCAGCCCGGACGGGGAGGTGTCGTACATCTCCTCCACCGCGCGGTACAGCACGTCGGTGGTCTTCTCCGGCGCGCGCAGCCAGTTGTACACCCAGGGCGTGCTGAACGCGGGCTGGTTGGACAGGTAGTTCCCGGTCTGGGTGTAGGCACCGGCGTCCAGCTCCGCCATCAGAACGTCGAGCGCCGCCATGGACTCCTCGACGCCGCCGCGCCGCTCGATCAGCGTCGCGAGATTGTGCGGCACCAGCCAGCCGTACTGGTACCCGGTGGACTGGTTGAACTGGCCGCGCCCGGCACCGTCGTCGCGGACCCGCAGGTCGAAGTCCCGGTCGAATCCGGTGCGTTCGCGCGGGCGAATGTGCCGGGTCTCGGGGTCGAAGACGTTCAGCCAGTTCTGCGCGCGCGCCATGAAGCGGCCGTGGGCCGCCTCGTCGCCGAGGCGCCCGGCGAGCCGCGCGATCGCGAAATCGTCGATGGCGTACTCCAGGACCCGCGAGGTGGCGAAGTCTCCCTTGCGGTTCTCGATCAGCCCGGTGGCGAAGTACTGGTACCCGTCCGTCCGCGTCGTGGCCGTCGCGGGCAGCGCCTGGGTGCCGACCATGGAGGCGAGGGCGGCCGCACGGTCGTAGCCGGTCGCGCCCATGTCGTCCAGGGTGGACACGATCACCTGCAGATTGTCGCCCTGCATGCGCGCCGCTCCCGGCGCCCACGATCCCGTCTGCTCGGTGAGCAGCACGATCGACTGGTTGATGTCATTGGCGACTTCGGGGAAGGTGAGCGCGATGAGCTGCGCCTGGCTGCGGTACATGTCCCACCCGGAGCCGGCGAAGTTGCGGTAGAAGTGCCGGCCCGTCTCGACGGTGTGCACCTCGCCGTCGTAGCCGAGATACTCGCCGTTGACGTCGTCGCGGACGTTGGGGTGCAGCAGCGCGTGGTAGAGGGCGGTGTAGAACTTGGTGCGCTGCTCCGCGGTCCCACCGGCGACGTCGATCGTGCCGAGCGCTTCCGTCCAGGCGCGGCGTGCCTGGGCGCGCACGTGGCCGAACCCCGCCTCGCCGACCTCGGTCTCGCGGTTCTCCGCGGCGTTCTCCACGCTCACGAAGCTGAGGCCGGTCCGCGCGGTCACCCGGGCGCCATCGGGGAAGGTGAGCCAGGCTCCGGTGTCGTGGCGGAAGTCGGCTCCGAGGTCGTCGGTGCTCTTCTCGGCGTGCGTCGCGCCGGGGGTCAGCTCGCCGTCCTTCCAGACGCCGTACGACGCGAAGTCCTGGTCGTAGGTGGTGGAGAAGTACGCCCGGTAGTTGTTGCCGTTGTCGCAGATGTCGACGCCGTGCATCCACCCGCTCACCGTGCGGGTCTCCGGGTCGATCGTCACCTCGCTGCCGAAGACCCGGTTGTTCGGCCCCGACACGTCCAGGATCAGCGTGGAGTCGCCGCTCCTGGGGAAGTCGAAGCGGCTCACGGCCGCGCGTTCACTCGCGGTGAGCTCGACATCGACGCCGTTCTCCAGCGCGACCGAGTAGTAGCCGGGCTCGGCCACCTCGTCGGCGTGGTCGAAGCCCAGGTAGTAGTCCCTGATGTCGGTGGACGGGTCGGCCGGCAGGGCACCGTCCCGCAACTCGCCCGCGAACGGGATCACCGGGAACTCGTACCCGCCGTAGCGTCCCGTGCAGCCCGATCCGGAGTAGCGCGTCATGCCGAACCCGCGGATGAGGTCGGCCGTGTACTCGTATCCGCCCTTCTCACCGACCAGCGGGTCGCCCGGCCGGTACGTGGTCGGGCTGGACTGCACCATCCCGAACGGCATCGCCGCGCCCGGGAAGGTGTTGCCGTAGGCGTCGTTGCTCTTGTTCTGCGTGGTGTCCATCTCCGTGCCGATGAACTGGTCGACGGCCGCAAAGGGGGTGAGGTGCGCGGCCTCGGCGGACGGGGCGGCGGCCACCGCCGTCGGCAACGGGACGACCAGGGCGCAGGCCAGGACCAGGGTTCGGCGCCATGCGCGCGCGGGGCTCCACGGGGGCATGCGTGCTCCCTTCGCCGGGGGATGCGGGGGGTGCCAGTGTGGCCGGTCCGGGCGATGGGCGTGCGACGGTCAGTGGTCGCGCGGGTCAACGCCGGGTGGCGCGTCACCCGGCGGTGAGCACCGCGCGGGTGGACTCCCACCCCTCCAGGCCCGGGTCGAGACGGTGGATGTCGGCGGGGGCGCGCAGTCGGTGCCAGCCGGGGACGGTCGCCAGCGCGCGGCGGTGCGGGCGGGCCGCACGCAGGGTGGTCAGGGCCGCCGGATCGTCGAGGGAGATTCGCCCCAGCCAGGCGGGCGCGGGCAGCCGTGCGGCGAGCGCGACGAGGGTGCCGTCCTCGGCGGGACAGCCGGCGACCTCGGCCGTGCCGAGTGCACGGAACAGCTTGCCGACCAGCAGCGGCGGCAGGTCGGGGGCGTCGGCGGCCACCAGGACCGCCTGCCCCGGCTCCGGGCCGGTGAGGGCGTCCAGGGCGCGGCGCACCGGTCCGGGCCCGTGCACCGCCAGCACCGGTGTGCCCGGCCAGGTGAGGGCGGCGGCCTGTTCGGCGAGAGCGGCGGGCGGCCCCTCCTCGGCCCACACGACGATGGCGGGGTCGCACTGCGCGAGGCCCGCGACGACCTCGTAGGTGTCCTCCGTCACCGCCGCGGCGAAGCGCCGCGCGTCCACACCCGGCGGCGGCGCCGATCCGGTCCGGGGGGTGAGGAGCACGGCGGCGATACGCTGCACGGGGGACTTTCCTTCCGGTCGCTCAACACGGGGACGCGGGGGGCGCCGGCGCGGGTTCAGTAGGCGTCGGACAGATCGATGCCGCCGCCCGGGGCCAGCCGGGGGGCGGCGCTGACGCCCTCCAGGTAGCCGCGGGCGCGCTCGGCCTTGGGGTAGCGCTGCACGAGTTGCCAGAAGTCGCGGCCGTGGCCGGGCACCACCAGGTGGACCAGTTCGTGAATGAGCACGTAGTCGACCACCCACCCGGGCATCCCGGACAGCCTGCGGGAGAGCCGGATCGACCGGTCGGCGGGGGTGCACGACCCCCATCGGGCGTTCTGGTTGTCGACCCACCGCACGCTCGCCGGCCGCACCATGTCGCCGAGATAGCGCTCGGCGAGCTCGGTCGCGCGGGCCTGCAGCGCGTCGTCGCTGGGCCGGCGCCGTTCCTCGCGCGCGGCCAGCCGCTGCAGCATGCGATCCACCCAGCGCTGCTCCTCGGCGCGGGAGAAGCTGGCCGGTACGAGCACAACGGTCTTCTCCCCGTCTCGATAGGCCGACACGGTTCGCCGACGACGGGAACTCCGGCGCACCTCGACTTCTGTGTTGGGAGGCACAAATTCACGGTAGCTCAGACTTGATATACGCCACAGGGGCCGGACACGGCCGTCCCCCGCCCGCGTCTCCGCCGCGGCGGCCACGTCCCCTGTCCGGGCGGGCGTCTCGCCGCGGTCGTCCGCCGTGCTGGTGGCCCGTGGCGGCGCCCCCGGGGTGGCCGCGGCCGGCCGCGCCCCGCCACGCCGAGAGCGAGATCACGATTTGATCGCGACGATGGGCCGGGGCGCTCTTCCACCCCGGCGCTCGATGGTGACAATGAGACGGTGACCGATCTGCCCCGACGCGCGTTCACGCGCACCGCGAGGCTGGCGTCCCTTCCTCTGGGGTACGCCGGCCGGACCACCATCGGCCTCGGCCGACGGATCGGCGGACGCTCGGCCGACGAGGTCAGCGAGGATGTCCACCGCCGCACGGCCGAGCACGTGTTCGAGGTACTCGGCGACCTCAAGGGCGGCGCGATGAAGCTCGGCCAGGCTCTGTCGATCTTCGAGGCCGCCCTGCCGGACGAACTCGCCGAGCCCTACCGCGCCACGCTGACCCGGCTGCAGGAGGCCGCCCCGGCGATGCCGCCGGACACCGTCCAGGAGGTGCTGCGCGACAGCCTCGGTCCGGACTGGCGGCGGCTCTTCCGGTTTTTCCCCGACGAACCCGCGGCCGCCGCGTCGATCGGTCAGGTGCACCGCGCCGTCTGGCACGACGGGCGCGAGGTCGCGGTCAAGGTGCAGTATCCCGGAGCACACCGGGCCCTGCTCAGCGACTTCCACCAGTTGGCGCGGATCAGCCGGATGCTCACGCTGATCATGCCCGGGTTGGAGGTCCGGCCGCTGCTCGCCGAACTCAAGGACCGCATCGTCGAGGAGGTCGACTACGGGCTGGAGGCCGACGCCCAGACCGGGTTCGCCGACGCCTACGCCGGCGACCCGGACATCGCCGTCCCCGAGGTGCTGGCCGGGTGCGACCGGGTGCTGGTCACGGAGTGGCTGACCGGGCGTCCGCTTTCGGCCGTGATCGCCGACGGCGACCGGCGGGAGCGCGACCACGCGGGGCTGCTGTACACCCGTTTCCTGTTCTCCGGCCCCGAGCGGGCCGGGCTGCTGCACGCCGATCCGCATCCCGGGAACTTCCGGTTGCTCCCGGACGGGCGGCTCGCCGTGCTGGACTTCGGCGCGGTGAACCGGCTGCCGGACGGGCTCCCGCCCGCGTTCGGACGGCTGGTCAGCATCGGACTGCGCGGTGACGCGGCGACCGTGGTGCGCGGGCTGGTCGACGAAGGGTTCCTGTCGGCGGACTCCCGGGTGGAGCCGGAGGCGGTACTGGAATTCCTGATGCCCAGCGCGGAGCCGGCGCGCAACGAGCGGTTCGCGTTCAGCCGCGACTGGCTGCGGAGCGAGGCGCGGCGGCTCACCCGGCGCCAGCCCGACAGCGTGCTGCGCGAGCTCAACCTGCCGCCGTCCTATCTGCTGATCCACCGCGTGGTGATGGCGGCGACCGGGGTGCTGTGCCAACTGGAGGCGGAGGTGCCGGTCCGTGCCGAGCTGGAGCGGTGGGTACCGGGTTTCCGTGAGGGGCCCGTGGTCGAGCGTCCGTAGCCGCCGAGCGCGACGACGAGCGGCGTCCGGCCCCGCGCTCAAGCGGGCCCGGCCGGCGGTGGCGCCGGCCGGGCCGGATGCGGTGGAGGTGAGGGGCGTGGCCGGGTGGACCGGCCGCGCCCCTCCGTCAACACAGGCGTGCGTACCGCGCTTCCGTGAGCGCCCGTTCCGCACGGCGACGCTCCCGCAGCTGGGCGCGGAGCAGTCGTGCGTTGAGCCGCTGACGCTGTTCACGCTTGAGGTCGACGGTCTTCTGAAGTTGGACGAGTTCGTGGAGCAGCATGGTGGTCTCCTGTTGCGACGTGGGTGAAGTGGTGAATCGGGGCCGAGCGTCCCGGCGGGTCAGGCCGCGACCGGCTGGGCGTCCTTGCGCGGACGGCCGCGCGGGCGCTTGCGGGCGACGACCTGGCCGGCCACGAGCAGCTGGCCGCCCCAGACGCCCCACGGCTCGCGCCGTTCCAGAGCGTCGGCCAGGCACTGCTCACGGACCGGGCAGTCCGCGCAGACCGCCTTGGCGGCCTCGACGTCGGCCGGGGCCTCGGCGAAGAAGAGGTCCGGCTCCAGCCGGCAGGGCACCTCTACCTCTCCGAGCCACGGGGTTTCCAGGACCGACGCAAGCATCGGTGTCCTCCCTGTCGTTTGCGTTCAACGCGGTAGGCGACATTCCAGCCGGGAGTTCACCCGGCGATGGGGCCTTGACCGGCGCTGGCGTGCGGAGCGTCCGCGTCCACGGGTGGACGGGAAAAGCTCCGATGACAGCAGAATGGCCGCGGCCCCTGTGTGGGGATCCGCGGCCACGGGAGGACGAGCCGGCCTTGACGGCTAAGCCGGTGAACTCCGTGGACACTTCCCCACTGCGCCCAGCGGGCGCGGGGTTCCTGCGAGGTCGGATTCGGTGCGGAGACGCTGGGATTGGCGCTTGCCGGTGAGCAGCACGCTGATGGGCTGCGCTCCGCCGGCCGACAGGGCCGAGCCCTCGCGACCGCCGCTGCGCCGCGGCTCGCTATCGACGCCGATGCCGACACCGCCGCGCCAGATGGACGCGAAGGCGGTGTCAGAGGACGCGCCAGTGCCGTGATCGGCGCCCCGGACGGTCGGGAACGACTCGACGACCTCATAGTTCAGGCTCAGCATTGGACGGGGCACCTCCTCACATGTGAAGTCGCGTGATCCTCTCACGCGACTGGCGCGAACGTGATGGCGTAAAGACTAGATGGATTTCCGGAAACCCGGCAACCTATTTTTGACCTGCGGTTTCGCCCGGATCCGGCCGTGGGTCACGGCGATGCGCCGACTCGGTCAGGCGGACTCGCCGCGGTCGGCGACCAGCCGGATCAGCCCCTCCTGCACCACCGAGCACACCAGGTCACCGCCGCGGGTGTACACCAGACCGCGGGCCAGCCCGCGCGCCCCCGCCGCGGTGGGGGTCTCCTGGGCGTACAGCAGCCAGTCGTCCGCGCGGAACGGGCGGTGGAACCACATGGCGTGGTCGAGGCTGGCCATGGCGATGCCGGAGAAGGAGCGTCCGTGCGCGAGCAGCACGGTGTCGAGCAGCGACAGGTCCGAAGCGTAGGTCATCAGGCAGACGTGCAGCAGCGGGTCGTCGGGCAGGGTCTCGCCGACCCGTAGCCAGATGAGGTTGCGGGTGGTGCGCAGGCTGGGGTCGTGCTCGGCCTCGATGGACAGCGGCCCCACGGGGCGCATGTCGATGGGGTGCCAGCTGGCGGAGCGCGGCACTCTCCCGACGAGGTCATAGAGGCGATCGCGCATGGTGGGCAGCTCGTCGGGGGCGGGAACGTCGGGCATCGCAGCCTGGTGCTCCAGGCCCGGTTCGACGTGGTGGAAGGACGCCGAGAGGGTGAAGATGGCCTTGCCGTGCTGGATGCCGGTCACCCGCCGGGTCGTGAAGGAACGGCCGTCGCGGACCCGGTCGACCTCGTAGACGATCGGCACCGCGGGGTCGCCGGGCCGGATGAAGTAGGCGTGCAGCGAGTGCACGTGCCGGTCGGAGGGGACGGTCCGGCCGGCGGCCACCAGCGCCTGCCCGGCCACCTGGCCGCCGAAGATCCGCTGCGGGCCGACGTCGGGGCTGCGGCCACGGAAGATGTTGACCTCGATGGGTTCGAGGTCGAGGATGCCGAGTAAGTCGTCCAGCGTCTGCCCGCCGTGCTCGTCCCTGGTCATCGCGGTTCCTCCTCTCCGCCGTCCGGCGCCCCACCGGCCGCCGCGCCGCCATCCGGCTCCCGTCCCGCGCACAGCGCGAGCACGGCGTCGCCGTATCGTTCCAGTTTCACGGCACCCACTCCGGATATGCGGGACAGCTCCGCCGCACTGGTGGGCACGTGTTCGGCGACGGCCTGCAGCGTGGCGTCGGTGAAGACGACGTAGGCGGGCACCTGCTGCTCGGAGGCGGTCTCGCGCCGCCACGCCTTCAGGCGCTCCAGCAGCTCCTCGTCGTAGTCGGCCGGGCAGTCCACGCAGCGGCCGATCTTGCGCTCGGCGGCGTCGGTGAGCGTGGCCGAGCAGATCCGGCACTGCACGGTGCGGGCCTGGCGGCGCCGCTCGGCCCGCTGGCCGGCCAGCGACGGCGACGCCGGGCGCAGTCCGTCCAGGAACCGCGACGGCTTGCGGCTCCGCCGGCCGCCCGGCGCGCGCGCGAGCGCCCATGACATGGCGAGGTGCTCGCGGGCGCGGGTGACTCCGACATAGAACAGCCGGCGCTCCTCTTCGACCGCGTCGTCGGTCTCGGCGTAGACGATGGGCAGCATGCCCTCGGTGAGGCCGACCAGGAACACCGCGTCCCATTCCAGGCCCTTGGCGGCGTGCAGCGACGCCAGGGTGACGCCCTCCAGCTCGGGGGCGTGCTCGGTGGCCACGCGGGCGTCGAGCTCGCCGACGAAGTCGGCCATGGTCGCGCCGGGGTGGGCCGCGGCGACGTCCTCGGCCAGCTGGGCGAGGGCCGCGAGCGACTCCCAGCGTTCGCGGGCCTGGCGCCCCTCGGGCGGGCTCTCGGTGAGACCGAGCGGTACCAGGATGTGCCGGACCGTGGCGACCAGCGGGTCGCCGTCGGCGCCGTTGCGGGCGCCGCGCAGCGTGTGCACCGCCTGCCGGATCTCCGGGCGGTCGAAGAACCGGGTGGCGCCGCGCACCGTGAAGGGGACCCCGGCGTCGGACAGCGCCTGTTCGTAGGTGGCCGACTGGGAGTTGGTGCGGAACAGCACGGCGATCTCGCGGGCGGCGGTGCCGGACTCGATGAGCGCGGCGATCTTGCGGGCCACCGACGTGGCCTCGGCCGGCTCGTCGTCGTACTCGGTGTAAGTGGGGTCGGGGCCGTCGGGGCGCTGGGCGACGAGTTCGAGGCGCTGCTGGGCGGCGGGCCCGCGGGCGTGCCGGAGCGCGGCGTTGGCGACCCGCACGACCTGCGGGGTGGAGCGGTAGTCGCGGACCAGCCGCACGACGGTGGCGTGCGGGTAGGCGGCCGGGAACCCGGTCAGGTAGCCGGGGGTGGCACCGGCGAACGAGTAGATGGTCTGGCTGGGATCGCCGACGACGCAGACGTCGTCGCGATCGCCCAGCCACGCGTCGAGCAGCAGCTTCTGCAGCGGGTTGACGTCCTGGTACTCGTCGACGACGAAGTAGCGGTACTGGTCGCGGACCCGTGCGGCGATCTTCGGCGATTCGGTGATGACGGCGGCGGTGAGTTCCAGCATCGACTCGAAGTCGAGCAGGTTGCGCTCGCGGCGCAGCTCCTCGTAGGCGTCGTAGGCGCGGGCGACGTCGCGCGCGGCGATGGGCGCGGTGCGGCCGGCCTTGACCACCGCGGACTCGTAGTCGGCGGGGCGGACCTGGGTGACCTTGGCCCACTCGATCTCGCTCGCGAGGTCGCGCAGGCCGGTGCGGTCGAGCTGCAGCCCGCACGCGTGCGCGGCGTGCGCGACCACCTGGACCTTGCGGTCGATCAGCGTGGGGGTGGGACCGCCGACGGCCTCGGGCCAGAAGTAGGAGAGCTGGCGCAGCGCGGCGGCGTGGAAGGTGCGGGCCTGCACCCGCGGTGCGCCGAGGGCGCGCAGCCGTCCGCGCATCTCACCTGCGGCGCGGACGGTGAAGGTCACCGCGAGGACCTGCTGTTCGGCGACGACGCCGCTGGCCACCGCGTAGGCGATACGGTGGGTGATGGCGCGGGTCTTGCCGGTGCCCGCACCGGCGAGGATGCACACCGGTCCGCGCACCGCGCGCGCCGCCGCCAGCTGCTCGGGGTCGAGCCCCGCCAGCACGCCGTCAGGATCCATGTGGCCGCGTCTCCAATCCGCCAGTGGTCCGGCATGGCGACCGGTGTCCGTGCCGCACCGTGGGTCGCGCCGGTCGCGTCCGTCCGACCAGTCTCTCAAGTATCGGCCAGCGGCCGGGCGGGACCTCGGACCGGATTTCGCGCCTGTGGACGGTCGTTACCCCGGCGACGCCGGAATGCGGGAACCTGGGTGGGCCGACCTGCGTCTCACCTGCCAACCTCGACCGCGTTCGGGAAGCTCGGCACGGTTTCTGACGTTGCTCTAGGCGGTGAATGTCCACTCGGCCAGAAGGAGACGCCCCATGACCACCCCCGCGACCGCGCAGATCACCATGTACACCACACCGTGGTGCGGTTTCTGCCGGCGGTTGAAGAGCCAGCTGGGGCGCGAGGGCATCGCGGTCAACGAGATCGACATCGAGCAGGATCCGGCAGCGGCCGAGTACGTGATGCAGGTCAACGGGGGCGACCAGACGGTACCGACCGTCGTTTTCGCGGACGGCACCGCACTGACCAACCCTTCGCTGTCACAGGTCAAGGAGAAACTCGGGCAGCAGTCGTAGTCGTGGCCGCCGTCCGGCGGCGGCCGGACGGCGGGCCCGCTTCGGCTACGGGGAAGTGAAATGGGGGATGACGTGACGCCTGACAGTACGGTTCTCGGTGACGACCAGTCCAAGGTCGGCCTCATCCGGCGGACCTCGGACGGATGGCGCGTGCAGTCCGGCGAGGAACTGCCCGACCTGCTCAACGCCATGGTGCTCGCGGACCTGCTGGCCGCCGAGGAGACGCCGGCCGAGTCCGGTGTGTCCGCTCCCCCCCGCGCCGAGGACGATGCCAGCGAGATCGAGCGGCTGCGCATCACGGTGTCGCAGCTGGAGCACGCCCTGCACACCCGGGTGGTCGTCGAGCAGGCCATCGGGGTGCTCTCGGAGCGGTACCGGCTGACGCCGCGCAAGGCGTTCGAGCGGCTGCGCCACGCGGCCCGTTCCCGCGGCCGAAGAGTCGCCGACCTCGCCCGCGAGGTCACCACGAGTTCCCACAACCCCTTGACCCCGCTGCCACGCGAACTGGCGCGCGAGGGTGCCGCGGCGCAGGCGGGTCCGGCGCGCCGCAAGCCGTGACACCTGGCCGGGGCCGCCGGGGGCGGTCCGGCCGGCCCGGTCCCGCCCGGCGGCCCGTCAGTCGCCCGGCAACCCGGCGCCGTACCAGTGCTCGATGAGCTTGCGGGCGATCGAGACCGAACCCGGCAGCAGCACCTCGCCGCTCTCGACGGCGGCGGCCAGTTCCCCACGGGACAGCCAGCGCACATCGCCGATCTCGTCGTGGTCGGTGCGCCGCGCCTCGCCGACGGCCCGCGCCCGGTAGCCGAGCATCAGGCTGCGCGGGAACGGCCAGGGCTGGGAGCCCAGGTACTCGGGGTCGGCCACCGCGACGCCGACCTCTTCGGCCACCTCGCGCACCACCGCCTGCTCCAGCGACTCGCCCGGCTCCACGAACCCGGCGAGGACGGAGTACCGGTTCTCCGGCCACCGCGGGTTGTGGGCGAGCAGGCACTGCTCGACGCCGTCGACCTCCCGGTACACGAGCATGATCACGGCCGGGTCCATGCGCGGAAAGTTCTCGTTCCCCTCGCGCTCGCACACCCGGACGTGCCCGGCGGCGGAGCTGCGCGTGGCCGAGCCGCAGCGCGGGCAGTACAGGTGGGTGACGTGCCAGTTGGCCAGCGCCACGGCGTGCGTGAGCAGGCCCGCGTCCCGGTCGCCCAGGACCGCGCCGACGTCGCGGAGCGAGGCGGCGACGGCTCCGTCGGCTTCGGCGAGCTCCGTGCCGGGCTTGGCGCGCACCGCGAAGTACGCCCGCCCCTCCTCGTCCTCGCCGAGGAGATAGCGGTCGCCGTCGGGCGCCTCGGCCGGGCTGACGAGCACGAGCCGGACGCCGTCGAGGTCGTGCCGGACGAGGGTCCGGGACTGGCGTGCCATCAGCCCCTGCCAGCCGTACTCTCCCGGGTCACCGCCCTCCAGGACGAGAACCCGGGTCGCCGGGTCCGCCCAGGCGGACGCCAGCCACACGTCGTCGGCGCGGCGGTGGGCGGCCACATCGACGGCGCTGCGGGACAGGGCGGGGGTGAGGTGGGTGTCAGGCATCGTGCTTTCCGGTGGTCCGAAGACAGGCGGGGCGAAGGGTCATCCGGTGGTCGTCCGACCGTGCGGTGGCGGGGACGTCCGGCACCGTCGGCGGGGATGACCGGCGGTGCCGGGCGGGCGCCCGGCACCGGGCGAGGTCACGGGGCCGTGCCGGCGCCGCGCCGCAGCACGGCGGCCAGCTCCGTCCACAGGTAGGCGACGCTCTCGGCGCCCTTGAGCAGCAGCGCAACGTCGACCTTCTCGTTCGGCGAGTGGATCCGGTCCTCGTCCAGGCCGACCGCGACGAACACCAGGGGCGCGCCGAGGACGTCGGCGATCTCGGCCTCGGGCCCGCTGCCGCCCTCACGCGTGAACAGCACCTCGGTGCCGAAGGCCCGCCGCATGGCGCTCCGGGCCGCGCGCACCGCGGGAGATCCGAGGTCGGAGGCGCACGGGCGCACGCCCGGCCCGGCGAAGGTAACGGTGGCCCGCAGGCCGGGCGGCGTCGCGGCGGCGACGTAGCGCCGCACGAGCTCCTGGATCCGCGCCGGCTCCTGGTCGGGGACCAGCCGGAAGCTCACCTTGGCGTGCGCGGACCGGGGCACGATGGTCTTGGTCCCGGCGCCGGTGTGGCCGCTCCACATGCCGTTGACCTCGGCGGTCGGGCGGACCCAGACGCGTTCCAGCGTGGTGTGACCGGCCTCACCGGCCGCCGCCGTGCTGCGGGCGGTGCGCAACCAGGCGGCCTCGTCGAACGGCAGCTTGGCGATGAGGTCGCGCTCCTCGGGTGTGATCTCGACCACGTCGTCGTAGAACCCCGGGACGGCGATCCGCCCGTCGGCGTCGTGCAGTCCGGCGAGCAGTGCGGCCAGGGCGTGCGCCGGGTTGGGCACCGCGCCGCCGAAAGAGCCGCTGTGCAGGTCGGCGTCGGGGCCGTACACGTCGATCTGGCAGTCGGTGAGGCCGCGCATCCCCACGCACATCGAGGGGGTGTCGGCGCTCCACATCGTGGTGTCGGAGATGACCGCGACGTCGCAGGCCAGCCGGTCGCGGTGCGCCCGCAGCAGGGCGCCGAAGTGCGGGGAGCCGGACTCCTCCTCGCCCTCGATGAGCAGCCGCAGGGTGACCGGCGGCGCCGTCGCGCCCGAGGCGGCGAGGCCGGCGCGGACGCCCAGCGTGTGGAAGAGCACCTGGCCCTTGTCGTCGGAGGCGCCACGGCCGAGGATCCGCCCGTCGCGTTCGACGGGGGTGAACGGGTGGGTCTCCCACAGTTCCACGGGGTCGGCCGGCTGGACGTCGTGGTGCCCGTAGACGAGCACCACCAGGGCGTCGGGGTCGGCGGCCGGCCATTCGGCGAAGACGGCGGGGGCGCCGCCCGCCTGCGTGGCCGGGAACGCACCATCCTTCTGCGTGGCCGGGAACGTATCGCCGGTCGGCCAGATCTCGACCGTGGGGAACCCGGTCGCCCTGAGGTGTGCCGCGAGCCACTCCGCCGACCGCCGGACGTCGTCGGCGCGCGCCGGATCCGCCGAGATGGACGGAATGGCCAGCCACTCCTTGAGGGCGGCGACGAACTCGCCACGGTGCCGTTCGATGTAGGCGCGCACGTCCTCCGTCAAGGGAATGGCTCCTCGTCTCGTCGTTCATCCGGTGGTGGGATCGCCGAGGTCTGTGTACAGCGGTCCGCCCCCAATGCGCAACGCTGTCGAGGCCGGACGTCATCCCGGGGACGGTGGAATGACGTTCCGGTGTCGATCCGCCGGGGTGCGCGCTCCCGGGGAGTGCGGCGCGCCCTCCGACGGCACCCCCTACTCCCGGGCTACCCCGGCTCGCCCTGTGGAGGGACGGCCGGCCGCCCACCGCCCCGCCTAGTGTGAGCATGTCAGGCGGTCGCCGAAGGGCCGCGAGTCGGCCGGACGGATCGGCGGGATGGGCGAGGATCAGCGGACAGCGGACACGACCGGCGGTGCGGCCAACGACGCCCACACCGTCAGCGGACTGGTGCGGCGCGCGCTGCGCGACGCCGTCCGGACGGCCGCCGCCGAGCTGCCCCGGTTCACCCTCCCCACCGTGACCAGCCCGCGGGCGGTGCTCGGCGGCATCTGCGCGGGCTTCGCGGACCGCCGCGGCTGGCCGCTGCTGCTCGTGCGGCTGATGTGCGTCGTTCTCCTGCTGCCGGCGCTCGCCTACCCCGTGGTCTGGCTGGTCCGCATCGGCCAGCGTCCGGAGGCGCACGGCCGCGACCGCGCCAACCGGCAGCTCTTCCTGGCGCTGGTCGCGGCCGCCGTCACCGCCGCCGACACCGCCCAGCTGGGCGACGCGGGCCTTCCCACCACGCTGGCGGCCGTCGCCGGCCTGCTGCTCGGGCTGCCGGTCATCCTGGTGGGCCGGAGTCCGCTGGTGGCCTGGCGGTGGCTGACCGCGGCGTTGCCCGCCGTGCTGTTCGTGATGCGGGCGCTACCGGGCGTCTTCGTGGAGCCTCCCCTTGCCACGATCGCCTGCTACCTGCCCCTCCTCTTCCTCGTGGGCACGCAGTATCCCCGGCACGTGGTGGCCGGGGTCGGCGGCTGTACCGCGGCCATGGCGATCGTCTCGTGGAGCACCACGGACGGCGAGGCGGCGGCCGTGGTGTGGAGCATCGTGCTGGCCGCCGTTCTGCTGATCGCGGGCGACAACGTCCGGGTACGGCGCGAGGCGCCCACGACTTCGGGCCACGCCCCCGGCGACACCCGACCGGAACGCCGGCGAGCGTCGATCCCCGTGTGGGACGGCGTCCTGGACGCGCTGTGGCGGGCGCCCACGGAACGGCCCGGCGGCCCGTTCCGCCTCCCCGAGCACCCGCGCCGCCCGGTCGAGGGGCGGCTCGTGGCGGGAGTGTGCCGGGCACTCGCCGGCGGGTCGCCGTGGCGGACGGTCGCGCTGCGGGTGCTCTTCTCGGCCGGCTGCCTGCTGGGGCTGACCGGAGGCGTGCTGTATCTGCTGCTGTGGCTCGTCCTGCCGGACGAATCGGCGAAGCCCGGAGCGGAGCGGGACGGCGCCGACACGGAAGGCGGGGAGCCCGGCCGCGCGTCCGGGCCGGCGTCCACCCGGGAGTACCTCGCGTGGCTCCTGCTGTTCCTGACCGGCGCCGCCGTGACCTCGCTGACGACCGTGCAGATCGTGAGCTTCTTCAGCCTCGACGTGCCCATCGCGGTGGTGCTGGGGCTCGCCATGGGGCTCCCGCTGGCCCTCGTCGCCCGCTCGCCGCTGCTCACGTGGCGGTTCATGGCCGTCGGCCTGTTCGCGTTGCTGCTCGTGGCGGGCGTCGCGGGAACGCCGACACCCGCAACGGTCCCGGGCGGCACCTCGCCGAGCGTGCTGTGGCCGTGGCCCGTCGCCGTGCTGCTGGCGCTGCCGGTGGTGCTCTACCTGGTGGCGATCAGCTACCCGAGACGGATCGCCGTCGGGGTCGGCGCGGTGACCGTGCTCTTCGACGTTCTCGCGGCGAGCTTGCTGGCCGGCACGCCGCTGCTGCAGTCGCTGTGGGTGGCGGCCGTCGCGGTCGCGGTGCTCGCCTACGGCCGCAACGTGCGGGCCCGCCGCACGGCGCAGCGCGAACTCGCGCAGGAGAGCGCCCTGCGCCGCCAGGACCGCGCCCGCCAGGCCGTGCTGGAGGAGCGCTCGCGCATCGCGCGGGAGCTGCACGACGTGGTGTCGCACCACATGTCGCTCATCGCCATCCAGGCCGAGGCCGCCCCCTACAAGTACCCCGGTCTCTCCCCCGAGACGACCGCGACGTTCCACACCATCCGCGACACCGCCCGCGACGCGCTCACCGAGATGCGGCGCGTGGTGGGTCTGCTGCGCGCGGAGGGGGAGGACGCCGAGCGCGCTCCGCAGCCGGGCCTCGACCGGCTCCCCGATCTCGTGTCGGGGGCCCGGCAGGCCGGGATGCGGGTGACCGTCGACGTCACCGTCCCTCCGGACGACCTGCCGAGCGCGGTCGGCCTGTCGGTGTACCGGATCGTGCAGGAGTCGCTGAGCAACGCCGGGCGGTACGCTCCCGGCGCCGACGTGCACGTCGAGGTCGCCCACACGGACCGCCTGCTCGTCGTACGGGTGCGCAACTCCGGTGCCGAGGAATCCGGCGGCGTCCCCGGCCTCGACTCCGGTGGTCACGGCCTGGTGGGCATGCGGGAACGCGTCGCCATGCTCGGCGGCACGCTCCGCGCCGGGCCGCTGCCCGAAGGCGGCTTCGAGGTGCGGGCCGAACTCCCCCTCGCCGACCCGTCCACGGATTAGCGGCGTCCCGAACGGGCGCGGCGGTCGGCCCGCCTCCTGCGGAGCGGTCCGACGGCGCCCGGATCGTCCCACCGGGCAAGGCCGTAAGCTGAGCGCCGTGCCCATCACCGTAGTTGTCGCCGACGACCAGGCCATGGTGCGCGACGGCATCGCCACCCTGCTGGACGCCGCCCCCGACATCAGCGTCGTCGGGCAGGCCGCCAACGGCCGTGAGGCGGTGGAGCTGGCGCGGCGGCACCGGCCCGACGTCGTGGTGATGGACGTGCGGATGCCGGTGCTCGACGGCCTCGCCGCGACCCAGGAGATCACCGCCGTCGACGGCGATCCGGCCACCGGTACCCGTGTCCTCGTCCTCACGACCTTCGACCTGGATGAGTACGTCTACGAGGCGCTGGGGGCCGGCGCGAGCGGGTTCCTGCTCAAGGACGCGCCGGTCGAGGACCTGCGCTCCGCCGTCCGGGTGGTGGCCGGGGGCGAGGCGCTGCTCGCGCCGTCGGTGACCAAGCGCCTGATCGCGGACATCGCGCGCCGCCGCCGCGAACGGATCCGGGCCCGCCCCGAGGCGTTCGCCGACCTCACACCACGGGAGGTGGACGTGCTCCGCCAGATCGCCCGCGGGCTGTCCAACTCCGAGATCGCCGAGGAGCTGTTCCTCGCGGAACAGACCGTGAAGACGCACGTCGGGCGCATCCTCACCAAGCTGGGGCTGCGGGACCGCACCCAGGCCGTGGTGTTCTGCTACGAGAACGGACTCGCCTGAGCCCGGCCCGGAATCCGGCCCGCCGAACGCTCAGACGCCGGTGCGGCCGTCGATCCGTTCCCTGATCAGGTCGGCGTGGCCGTTATGGCGCGCGTACTCCTCGATCAGGTGCAGGTAGATCCAGCGCAGGCTGATGTCGGCGCCGAGTTCCGGGAGCGGCACGGTGTCGTCCAGCGACAGCTTGGCGGCGTTCTCGGCGCCAACGGCGATCTCCGCCCGCCAGACGGCGAGCGCCTCATCGATACCGTCCGCGCCGGCGAGGTCGAATCCGCCGTCGATCCCGCTCAGGTCACGCCCATGGATCGGGGCGATCTCCACACCGAGCAGAATCCGGCGGAACCAGTTGCGCTCCACTTCGGCCATGTGGCGCACCAGGCCGAGCAGGGTGATCCGGGACGGCGGTACCGCGGCCTCGCGCAACTGCGCGTCGTCCAGCCCGGCGCACTTCATGGCGAGGGTGCCGCGCTGGAACTCGAGCCACCCCTCCAGCATGGTGCGCTCGTCGGCGATGGTCGGAGGGAGCGGGCGATCACTCATCGTCATGACCGACATTGTGCCCGGGCCCAGTGACAGGGACCCACGGGAGCGGCGAGCGCGACACGTCACCCGCCTCCCCGGTTCCACCGCACAGCGGTCGCTCCCCGGAGCCAGGGCCGGAACCACTCCCAAGAGCGACGACCGGGCGGTAGCGCGCTTTCTAACGTTCCCGCCATGGCTCGACTCACCAGAACACTTGCCGTGCCGGCGCTGCTGGCCGCGATGCTCGGCACGGCCGGCCCGGCCGCCGCCGAGGCGGTACCAGGCCCGCTGGACTACACGGCCGTGCCGTCCGGTGGCCGTCAGGTGCTGGCCGAGGACCCGGCCGGCTCCGGACGGATCGTCGAGCTACTGGGCGACCTCGCGACGGCGGAGCACGTCGCGATCGTCGTCCCGGGCAGTGGCCAGCACCTCGGCAACTTCCGGAACGACCCCGAGCACCCCGGCACCGTCCCGGTCAGCAACGGCGAGAATCTGCTCGCCGAGGCACAGCGCCAGCGCCCGGACGCCCGGGTCGCGGTGATCGTGTGGCTGGGGTACCTGCCCCCGCAGTCGCTCAACCTCGCGGCGGTCACCAGCGGCAGGGCCCGCGAAGGCGCCACCGAACTCGCCCGCTTCGTCCGCCTCGTCCGCGGCCGGGCGCCCGAGGGCGTCCACGTGACGCTGGTCTGCCACAGCTACGGCTCCGTGGTGGGCGGCCTCGCCGTCCGGCAGCCGGGGGTGGCCGACGACGTGGTGGCGCTGGCCAGTCCCGGCATGGGTGTCGACACCGCCGACCGCCTGCACGCCCGTGTCTGGGCCACCCGCGCGGCCGACGACTGGATCCGCTTCGTCCCCCACATCCGGCTGGGTCCGGTCGGCCACGGCGCCGATCCCGTCGCTCCCGGTTTCGGCGCCCGCGTCTTCGCCGCGACCGGGGCGCACGGCCACGAACAGTACTACCGGCCGGGGGGCGCCACACTGACCAACACGGCGCGGATCGTCCTCGGCGACCACGACGACGTTCCGGTGCGCGCCGCGTGACCCCTGGCCGGGGTGTCGCGCCCGGCCGCCTGGGTCGAGAAGTGATGCTTGTGCCGACCGAAGTGCGCCCGGTCCGCCACCGGGTACGGACGGGAGCATGCGCGAGGACCACGCACGGATCGAACGCGGCCGGGCCCAAGGGCCGTGGCGGTCCCGGCTGGGGCGGCTCGGACGCGGGCTCCGAGGCGCCGTCGAACGTGTGGAACGTGCCACGCCTCCTGACCGGGAGCGGGCGATCGACGGTCTGCGCGCGCTCGCCATCTGCGGAGTCGTCCTCGGCCACTGGCTCGTGACGGCGCTGGTGGTCTGGGCCGACGGTGGGCTGCGCGTCTCCAGCTCGCTGCGGGACATGCCCGCTTTCGCCCCGCTGAGCTGGGTGCTGCAGATGCTCGGACTGTTCTTCCTGGTCGGCGGCTACGTCGCCGCCCGTGGGCTGGAACGCGCCCGGGCACGCGGCGAGGGCGACGCCGCGTGGCTGCGTCGCCGGCTGGTGCGCCTGGTCCGGCCCGTGCTGCTGGCGGCGGCGGTGTGGGGGCTGCTGGTGGTCGCGCTGCCGCCACTCGGCGTCCCGGCCGCGACCGTGCGCAGCGGCGCGGTGCTGACCGTGCAGCCCATGTGGTTCATCGCGGTGTACGTGGCGGTGACCGCGCTGACCGGCTACGCGATCGCGGCGGACGCCCGGTTCGGGGTCCTGGCCGCCGTTCCCCCGCTGGCCTTCGTCGCCGTCGTGGACCTGCTCCGGTACGGACCGTGGCACGCGGCGGTCCCGGACGGGATCGGCCTGCTCAACGCGTTGCCGGTCTGGCTCTTCGCCTACCAGCTCGGCGTCTCGTGGGCGCGCGGCGGGCTCACCCGGCCGGTCGCGCTCACGCTGCTGCTCTTCGGCACGGTCGGCTTCGCCGTGCTGGTCGGCCCGTTGGGTTACCCCGCCAGCGCCGTCGGAATCCCGGGGGCCGGACGCAGCAACTCGCACCCGCCGTCGCTGTTCGTCCCCATGCTGGCCATGACGCAGATCGGCGCGGCGGTGCTGCTCCGCGACCGCCTGGAACGTGCGTTGCGGCGCCCGATCCTCTGGACGATGGTCGCCGCCCTGAACGTCGGCGCGCTGACGATCTTCTGCTGGCACCAGACGGCACTCGTCGCGGTCAGCGCACTCGGCGTCCTGCTCGGCCCGGTCGTGCCCGGCCTGACCTCCACCGCGCTGGACCCGAGCTGGATACCGGCTCGTCTGCTGTGGCTGCCGGCGTTCGCGGCGGCGCTGGCCGTGCTTCTCGTGGCACTGCGCAGGTTCGAGAGCCCGTGGGACCGCCCCGCGCTGGCGTCTCCCTGGACCCGCGGCCTCGCGGTACTCCTCGCCTCGGGGTACGTCGGGTATCTGGTGTTCGTCGCCTGATGCGGAGGCCGGTCGGCGTCGAGTTCGGCGGCCATGGCCGAGGCGCCGGCGCCCCCGAATATCATGTGCGCTTCTTGCGGTAGGTGTTGCGTTTGCGCAGCTGGTCGGCGATGTCCCCGCGCCGCCGCACCTTGGTGTTGCCGCGGAGGGCGTGGCCTTCCTTCGGGACCAGGAGGCCCTGGCTGAAGTTCGCGTAGATCGTGCCCTTGGCCAGGCCGGACTCCTGCACGATGGTGGGCCGGTCGATGAGCTCGTCGGGGTCGCGGGTGAAGATCGGTGCTTCGGGAGGCCGGGTCAGCCGGCGTCCCTCGATCCATGCCTCGACCTGGCGGGCGAGGTAGAGCTTGGCGTTGCCCTTACGGCCGACCGACTCCGGCCAGGTCGGGTCCTGGGTCCAGCGCGTGGACACGGTCCACCAGGAGACGCTGTAGCGCTCGGCGATCTCTTCCACGGTGACGGTCTCCTCGGCTACCATCCGGCTCGGAATTCCTTTCTTGGATTTCTGGTGTGGGGGTCGGCGCTCTGTCAACCTCAGGCTCGCCGGAGGGATGCGCCGGCCCCGTCTGCCTTCCTGACCTTGGCGCGTTACCGCAATTCATCGCATTTTCCGGCATTCGAGGTGATTGAGCGCCTGCTGCGGGGCGTCGAGCCGCGTACCGCACAACGCCTCGCGCATGGCTCCGGCCGGCAGCGCGCCGCGCGGCTCGTCCCTCACAGCGTCCGCGTGACGCCATCGACAGCGCCGCTTCGGCGCCGAGGCAGCGTCGTGTCCTGACCCGAACGGGCGCCGCTCGGCCGCGGGTATCCCCCGGCCGCGCGCGATACGAGTTGTCGGTTGTCGGCGGGGGGCGTCCATCCCCCGTCACTCCGCCTCGGGCACTCGTTCCACCAGCGCGGCCAGGCCGGCCGCGTCCAGCAGGTCGGCGGGGCGGATGGTGATGTCGGCCCGCACGTAGTGGAAGGCGGCGCGGACGTTCCGCAGCGGGACACCGGCCAGTTCGGCCCATGCGATCCGGTACGCGGCCAGTTGCACGGCCACCGCCCGGCGTTCCCGTTCGGTGGCCGGGGGTCGGCCGGTCTTCCAGTCGACGACGTCGTAATGGCCGTGCTCGCGGTCGTGGAAGACCGCGTCCATCCGACCGCGCACCAGACGGTCGCCGATGATGGTCTCGAACGGTACCTCCACGTCCAGCGGAGTGCGCCCGCCCCACTCGCTGGCCTCGAACAGGCGGCGCAGCTCCGCGAGGTCCTCGTCGGGGCCCGCCTCGTCGTCGGCGGCGCCGGGTAGTTCGTCGGGCGCGAGCAGGCTCTGCTGGCCGTACCGTTGCTCCAGCCACGCGTGAAAGGCGGTGCCCCGGCGGGTGTGCGGCGCGGGCGGGCGCGGCAGGGGGCGGCGGATCTGCCGTGCGAGCGCGGCGGGGTCGCGCGCGAGGGTCACCAGCGATGAGACCGTGAGGTGCGCGGGCAACTCCACGGGGATCGCCCCGTCGGCGTCCGGTGGTCCGTCGCGGTGTGCGAGTAGCAGGTCGGTGTCGCGCTGCCAGCCGGACAGCCGCCGCCGCATCGCGGGCGGCATGTCGGCGCGGTCGAGTAACGCCAGCCACTCCGCGGCGGCGCCGTCCCGGGCGCGCCGCACGAGGTCGGCCCCGTTGCGGATCCGCCGCTCCCGTTCCGCGGCCTCCCCCTCCTGGTCGCCGGACGGCGGCCACGGGACCGGCTCGACCTCGACCAGCCGCGGGTTGGCCGCACCCTCGTCCGGCGGCGGCGCCCACTCCGCGACCCGTCCGGCGCCGGCCTCGCACGCCGTCCGGATCTCCTCCAGGAACGGCGACGGCCCGCGCCGCCCCTGCGCGGTACCGCCCCACCAGTGACCGGTGCACAGCAACGCGTAGGAGGCCCGTGTCACGGCCACGTAGGCCAGTCGCCGTTCCTCCATCCGGTGCCGCTCCTGGTCCGCCTCGATGAACCGCGCGATGTCCGCCTTACCGACGTCGGTCAGTTTGGGCAGTCCGGCCGCGTCGCCGCGCAGCGGGAACGGCAGCTTCTGTTCGTGCTTCAGCCAGGCGCCGGAGTCGCGCGCGTTCGTGGGGAACAGTGGCGACCGTCCTCCGCACAGTCCGGGCACCACCACCAGCGGCCACTGCAGCCCCTTGGAGGCGTGCACCGTCATCAGCTTGACGGTGTCGCTGCCGCCGACCCGTTCGCCCGGTTCCAGGCCGTTCTCGGCGTCCTCCGCGGAGCGCAGGTAGCTGAGGAACGTTCCGAGCGTCGGATCGTCGCTATTGCCGACGAATCGGACCGCCGCGTCGACGAACGCGTCCAGGTCCGCGCGGGCGGCGACCGGGTCGCGTCCCGGGCGGGCGGCCACCTCGATGTCCAGCCCGAGCGCGCGCTCCACCTCGGTGACGAGGTCGGGCAGCGGCTGGCCGACCAGCCGGCGCAGGGCCCGCAGCTCCTCGGAGAGCCGGGTCAGCCGGGCGTGGCCGGTCGCGGAGTAGCGCTCCGCCGGGCCGAGGTCGTCCAGGGCGTCCACGAGGCTGCCGTTCTCGGCCGTGAGATCCAGGACCGTCTGCCGCAGCAGGTCCGTCGTCCCATCGTCGGCCCCCGCGGCGGGGCCGGTCGGTTCTCCGGACGGTTCGCCCGCGCCGGACGGCGCGGTGCGCAGGTCGCGGCGGGTCCGTTCGGCGAGCTCCTTCGCGCGGTCCCCGAGCGCGACGAGATCACGGGGGCCGAGCCGCCATCGGGGGCCGGTGAGCAGCCGGGCCAGCTCGTTGCCGGCCGCGGGGTCGTGCAGCACCCGCAGGGTGGCCACGATGTCGCGGACCTCGGGCACCGTCATGAGCCCGCCCAGCCCGACGACCTCCACCGGGATGTTCCGCGCCTCCAGCGCGGCGCGCAGCACCGGGAACTGCGCGCGCTTACGGCACAGGATCGCGACGTCGCCCGGGGTGATCCGGCCGCCGCCCTCACCGGGCGGCCAGGGAGCGCCGTCCGGGGCGAGGTGTTCGGGCTGGGCGAGGACCGTCTCGACCGTGCGGGCGATCCATTCGGCCTCGGCGACGTCGGTCTCGAAGAGCCCGCAGGCCACCGCGCCGCGCCCCCGGCGGGCCGGTCCGGGATGCAGCACCGGGACGTCGGCGGCCTCGGCGCGCAGCGGCTCGGAGACGTGCCGCGCCACCCGCAGGATGCGTTCGCCGTTGCGGAAGCTCGTGGCGAGCTGACGCACCCGCGCCGCGCGTCCGGGCGCCTCGGGAAAGTCGGTGGGGAAACTCGTGAGGTTGCCGGAGCTGGCTCCGCGCCAGCCGTAGATGGACTGGCACGGGTCGCCGACCGCCGTCACCGGGTGGCCGCCGCCGAACAGCGAGCGGAGCAGCACCAACTGGGCGTGACTGGTGTCCTGGTACTCGTCCAGCAGCACGACGTGGAACCGGCTGCGCTCCACCATGCCGACCTCGGGGTGGCGCTCGGCGATCCGCGCCGCGAGCACCACCTGGTCGCTGTAATCCATCACCTCGCGGGCGGCCTTCGCGGCCGCGTACCGCTCGACCAGCGGAAGCAGCTGCTCACGCCTGCGCTGCACGGCGAGGAGCCGGCGGGTGTCCGCCGTGGGCCGGCGTGGCAGGTCGGCCGCGCGGGCGCGCAGCCAGTCGCCGACGCCGCGCACGTCGTCGGGGGTGCGCAGGTGCTCGGCCAGCTCGCCGGCCAGGGTGAGCAGCCGGGCGGTGACGGTGCCGGGGCCGACGTCGATGTCGTCCATCGGCCCGTCGTAGGTGCTGACGACCCGGCCGGCCAGCTGCCAGGACTGCGCCTCGCTGATCAGGCGGGTGGACGGTTCGATCGCCTCGCGCAGCGCGTGGTCGGCGACCAGGCGGGCGGCGTAGGAGTTGTACGTGGAGACGGTGGGTTCGCCGTCGAGCACCTCGGCCGGGACCTGCTCGGTGGCCCGGAGCTGGTCGAGCCGGCGGCGCACTCGTTCGGCGAGTTCGGCGGCGGCCTTGCGCGTGAAGGTCAGCCCGAGCACGTGCTCCGGGCGCACCAGCCCGTTGGCGACCAGCCACACCACCCGGCCGGCCATGGTCTCGCTCTTGCCCGATCCGGCACCGGCGACGACCACGCCGGGACCGAGCGGCGCGGAGATGACCTCGGCCTGCTCGGCGGTCGGCTCCGGCTGCCCGAGCATGCGCGCGAGCTCGGCGGGCGTGAACACGTGGGCCGAGGGAGGGCGAGGAGGTGCGGTGGTCATGGTCGTCGGGGTCCATCCGGGGGGTCGGTACCGACACGCGGTGGGGCGACAGGGCGTCCGAAACCGCGTGCGGCAGTCATGTATCGGCGGACCTGTGTGGGGCAGGCCGCCCATTCCTTCGCTGGGAACTCACGGTGGCCAGGGCCGGGCCGTTGACCTCCACGCGGTTTCCGCCGCCGCTGTAGCCGCTCTTGCCCGGCGCCGCTCTCTCGTTGTTCCTCGGGTCGGTCACGGACCTTCGTGATGAGATCGGCCCCGCCTCGGCGCGCCGCTCCACAGCACCGCCCGTCTCCCACGGCCGTTCATCCGCCAGCACCATCCGAGCGTACTCGGGCGTCCGGAACGGTCCTCCGGGAGGCGCAACGACTCGTCGTCACCCGAGCCGCTCTCGCCCGCTCCGCGTCGGGGTCGTTGCCGGAGTCCGAGGGAACGCGTCCTGCCTGCTCGGCCCCGGCCACGGGCGACGCGGCCCTCCCGAGGTCCCGGACGACGCGACGCATCCGGCGCCGGTACGTCGTCGGCGCTCAGTGGGGAGTCGTACGACGGCACCGAGGCTAGCCTTCCGGCATGGCTCTCCTCGCCCATCTCGAACGTTTCAACCAGCGGCACCCGTGGAGTCACAACGACTTCTACGGCCGCTGGGTGGCCGGCCAGGTCGCCGCCAGCGGGGCGCGGCACGTCCTCGACATCGGGTGCGGCACCGGCAACCTGGTCGAGCTGCTCCGGCACCGGGCCACGTCCGTCACCGGCCTGGAACCGGATCCGGCCACGGCGCGGGTCGCGGCGGACCGGTTCTCGGACACCGACACGGTGGTGATCGAGCGGGCGGCCTTCGCGGAACACGCCCGGCAGCGCAGGTGGGACGCCATCACCCTCGTCGCGGTCCTGCATCACCTCCCGCTGGCCGAGACCCTGCGGGAGCTGCGCGGATGCCTGACCCCGGGCGGGCGGCTCGTCATCGTCGGGTGCTACCGGGAGGCGAGCCCGGGCGACCACCTCACCGCGGCCCTCGCCGCGCTGGCCAACCCGATCATGGGCCTGGTCAAGCACCCGGCGCGGGCGCGGGCGCTCCCGGTCCACATGACCGCGCCGACCGCCGTGGCGCGCGAGACACTGGCCGAGATCCGTGCCGTCGCCGCAACCGAGCTTCCCGGTGCGCGGATCCGGCGCCGGCTCTTCTGGCGGTACTCCCTCGTCTACGACGCGCCGGCGCACCCGGGCCCGGCCTGACCGGTGCCCGGCCGCCGAGGCACGGAGTGTCACACCCGCCCGCCCTCCTCGTGCGCCGGGCAGCTGGACCGGACCGGGCAGGTACGGCATCCGTCGTTGCGCACGGCCGCGAACGTGTTCCCCGCCATCCCGGTCGCGACCGTGCGTACGAGGCGGTCCGCCCACTCCGGGTCGCGGTCGTCGCCGAGCGCGGGCTGCTCCTGCACGCGGACCTTCGCCGAGTACGCCGCGGCGCCGACCTGCACGAGCTCGGCGCCGCCGGGCTCCAGCAGGCCGTACCGCTCGAAGGCGGACCGGAGCACGGCGAGCTGGTAGACGCCCAGCTGGGGGTGGCGGGCCAGCTCGTCGGCGGCCGGCCGGGACGAACCGGTCTTGATGTCGACCACCACGGCCCGCCCGGCGCCGTCCCGTTCCAGCCGGTCCACCCGGCCGGTGATCTCGATGCCGCCGATGTCGACCCGGAACCCCTCCTCGGTGACGACCAGTTCCCGATCGTTCCCCTCGTGCCAGTCGATGAGCTTGCGCACCATCGCCTCCGCGCGCTCCCGCTCCTTCTCCGCGTACCAGGGGCCGCCGAAGTCCAGCTCGGTCCAGATCTCGTCCATCCGGCGTTCGATGTCGGGCAGTTCGGCGCCTTCGGCCACCAGCACGGCGAGCGCGTGCACGATACTCCCGATGGCCGAGGCCAGCTCGGCCGAACGCGCCCCGACCGCCACCTCCAGCAGCCAGCGCAACTGGCAGCTGCCGAACTTCTCCACTTGCGACGGCGACACCCGGATCCGGTCCTCCTCGCCGACCAGCGGCTCGTCGGTGGAGTACGGGGTGAGCGCGTACCACTCGTCCGGGTCGGCACCGCGCACGCCCTCGTCCGCCAGCCGGGCCAGGTGCGCGGCGGCGGCACGGCGCAGTGGCTCGGGGCGGTCCGGGTCGGTGACCACCGAACGCAGGTCGGCGACCAGCGCGGGCAGCGACAGCCAGCGCCGCCCGGTGGCCACCCGCTCCGGCTCGCCCAGACCCAGCTCGCCGATGAACCGGGACGGGCGTTCCTCGGTGTCCTCGCCGCCCACGGCGGTGACGACCAGCGAGCGGCGGGCGCGCGTGATCGCCACATAGAACAGCCGCCGCTCCTCGTCCAGCAGCCGTGAGGCCACCGCGGCGCCCGTGCTCTCGGCGAACCCGGCCACGGTGTCCACCAGGTGCTCCACTCCCAGCAGGGAGCCGCGCAGCCGGAGGTCGGGCCAGTCGCCCTCCTGGACCCCGGCGACCACCACCAGGTCCCACTCCAGCCCCTTGGACCGGTGCGCGGTGAGGATGCGCACGGCATCACCCTGCGGCGCCTGCTCGGCCAGCGTGTCGGCGGGGATCTCCTGCGCCTCCAGGTCGTCGAGGAACCCCTCGGGGACGCCGGGCGGCAGCCGGTCGCAGTAGCGGGCCGCGCTCTCGAACAGCGCGACGACGGAGTCCAGGTCCCGGTCGGCCGCCGCCCCGCGCCGGCCGCCCGCCAGGCTGGCCCGCGAGAGCCGGTCGGCCAGGCCGCTCGCCTGCCACACCTCCCACAGCACCTCCTCGGCGGAGGCGCCCGCCGCGGCCCGGTCCCGCACCAGGGCCAGGTAGCGGGCGACGCGCTCGGCGGGGCCGCGCACCTCCGGCGTGACCATGGCGAGGTCGCGCGGATCGCGCAGCGCCTCGGCGACCAGCGTCGCGGAGGGCCGCCGCCCGCCGGAGTCCAGCTCCAGCTGCCGCAGCGCCCGGCCGAGCCGGCGCAGCAGCACGGCGTCGGCGTCGCCGAACGGGCTGGTCAGCAGCTCGTGCGCGGCGGCGTCGTCCAGGGTCTCGGGGTGCAGCGCGCAACGCAGCAACAGCAGCAGTGGGCGCACCAGCGGCTCAGCGGCCAGCGGGAGTTCGTCACCGCCGACCACGACGGGCACGCCCGCTGCGGCCAGGGCGCGCCGCAGCACCGGGATCTGGCGGGTGGCGGAGCGCACCAGCACGGCCATGCGCGACCAGGGGACCCCGTCGAGGAGGTGCGCCCGGCGCAGCGTGTCGGCGATGACCGCGGCCTCCTGGGTGCTGCTCTCGGCGAGCAGCGCCCGCACCGCTCCGGCCGGCGCGTCCGGCAGCGGCGTGAGCACGCGGTGCGCGTTGACCGCCCGCCCGCCCGGAGCCTTTCCCGCTCCGCCGCCGCTCGGGCTGGGCGCCGCGGGCAGCCGCTGGGCGAGCCGGCGGGAGGCGTCGAGCAGCGCCGGGCCGCTGCGCCGGCACACCCGCAGGGCGACCACCGGAGCGGGCCGGCCGTCGACGGCGGGGAATCGGGCGGGGAAGTCCAGGATGCCCCGCACGTCGGCGCCGCGGAACCCGTAGATGGACTGGTCGGGGTCGCCCACGACGACCAGGTCGCGGCCGTCACCGGCCAGCGCCCGCAGCAGTTCCTCCTGGGCGGGGTCGGTGTCCTGGTACTCGTCCACGAACACCACCTCCCGGGCGGCCCGTTCGCGGGCCTGGATGCCGGGGTCGGCGAGCAGGTTCGCGGCGATCCGCACCAGTTCGGCGTAGTTGAAGGTGGGGACCGGCGCGATGTCGAACCGCCCGGTGTAGCGGTCGAGGAACCCGCCCGCGGCCGTCCAGTCGTCACGCCCCAGGTCCCGGCCGAGCGCCGCGAGTGCCCCGGCGTCCAGCCCGCGTTCTTCGGCGCGCATCAGGAAGTCCCGCAGTTCCTCGGCGAATCCGCGGGTGGCCAGGGCGGGCCGCAGCCGCTCCGGCCACGTCCGCGCGCCGTCGGCCAGTTCCCCCGCGAGCAGTTCGCGGATCTCCATCAACTGCTCGGGCCCGGACAGCAGCCGCGGCGGCAGGTCTCCGGAACGCTGGAACTCCCGCCGGATGAGCGCGTAGGCGTAGCTGTGGAAGGTGAGGGCGAGCGGTTCCCGGGTGGTGCGGCGCAGCCGCGCGGTGATGCGCTCGCGCAGCTCCTGCGCGGCCTTGCGGCTGAAGGTGAGCACCAGGACCCGGGACGGGTCGACCCCGCGGCGCTCGATGCGGTCGACCACGGCCTCGACGATGGTCGTCGTCTTGCCGGTGCCCGGCCCGGCGAGCACGAGCATCGGACCGCCGGCGTGCGCGACGACGCGGCGCTGGTTCTCGTCCAGCTCCGGCGCGGACACCGCTCGCCGCACGCGGCGAACGAGGCGGTACGGGGATGAGCTCACCCGACCTAGTTCATCAGACGTTCGGGACACGCGGCGCACGGGAGGGCCGGGCGCCGGAGCGGGCGTTCGACCTGCGGCGTCCCGGTCCGGCGGGCCGGCGGAGCCCGCGGCCGGTCAGCCGGCCGCCGAACCGTCCCAGCGGGCGCGGCGCATGTCGACCCGGTGTGATCCCGGCCGCAGCGGGGTCCCCTCGGCCGCATGATGGGCGCGAGCGCGCACCTCCAGCCCCGGTGCCACCGTGCCGTCGGCTCGGATCACCCGCCACCACGGCACGCCACCGCCCCACGCCGCCATGACGGCGCCCACCTGGCGCGGCCCGCCTTCGCCGAGGTACTCGGCGACGTCGCCATAGGACATGACCCGCCCGGGCGGGATCCGCTCCACGACGTCGAGGACCCGTTCGGCGTAGTCGCTGGGATGGGCGTCGGGCTGCATGCCCTCACCCTAGGGCGATCGCCGCCGCCCCTGGTGCCCGCTCGGCGCCGCGACCCGGCCCGCGCACACGACGGCGGCCGGCCCGTCGGCGCGGGCCGGCCGCCCTTGTCGTCCCGTGTCGCCGGCCGGGTGGCCGGGCGCGCTCAGTGCGGGACGGTCCGGTGGTGTGCGGCGTTGCTCATCGGCAGGCCGATGGCGCCCACGACGGCGATGACCAGGCCGACGATCCAGGCGGTCCACGCCGCCGCCGCGTGCCCGGCGAAGCCCAGCGCCCACGGGGTGATGAACATCAGTACCCCGAGGACGAGCGTGGCGGCTTCGGTGGCGATGACTCCGGGGCGGGTGATCGACATCACCGCGGCGAGCACCGTGAGGATGCCGAGCACGAACATGGCGGCCATGCCGTATCCGAGCATGCCGTGCCACAGCCAGCTGATCATCGCGGCGACTCCCGCGAGCAGAGCCACCCAGTCTTCCCAACGCCCTTTGATCTTCATCCCGCACCTCCCGGATGAGGGCTCAGAACTACTCGATACTTACCCAAACCGGGCGGCGTCCCAATCCTGGGTCAGATCCGGGTCAGAACCGCCGGGCGCGGAACGCGAACGGGGCCGTCGCGGACGTCACCGCGGCGGCCCCGGTGGGCACGACCGGCCCGATCAGTAGGCGGGCAGGCTCGGGTCGACCTGGTTCACCCAGGCGAGGACACCGCCGCCCACGTGCACCGCATTGGCGAACCCGGCGCCCTTGAGCGCGGCCAGCGCCTCGGCGGAGCGGCCGCCGGACTTGCAGTGCAGCACGATCTTCTTGTCCTGCGGCAGCTTGCCGAACGCCTCGCCGTTGAGGAACTCGCCCTTGGGGATGAGGACCGAGCCCGGGATGCTGACGATCTCGTACTCGTTCTTCTCGCGGACGTCCACCAGGTAGAAGTCCTCGCCGCGGTCCATCATGTCCTTCAGCTCACGCGCGGTGATGGTGGACCCGGCGGCGGCCTCCTGGGCCTCCTGCGAGACCGTGCCGCAGAACGCCTCGTAGTCGATGAGCTCGGTGATGGGCTCCGCCTCGGGGTCCTTGCGCACCTTCACGGTCCGCCAGGTCATCTCCAGTGCGTCGTAGATCATCAGCCGGCCGACCAGGGTCTCCCCGATGCCGGTGATGAGCTTGATGGCCTCGTTCACCATGACCGACCCGATGGCGGCGCACAGCACACCGAGCACACCGCCCTCGGCGCACGACGGCACCATGCCGGGCGGCGGCGGCTCGGGGTAGAGGTCGCGGTAGTTCGGCCCGTACTCGTTCCAGAAGACGCTGACCTGGCCGTCGAACCGGTAGATCGACCCCCACACGTACGGCTTGTTCAGCAGCACGGCGGCGTCGTTGACCAGGTAGCGGGTGGCGAAGTTGTCGGTGCCGTCCAGAATGAGGTCGTACCCGCGGAAGATCTCCAGCGCGTTGGAAGAGTCGAGCTGCTCCTTGTGCAGGACGACGTTGACGTAGGGGTTGACCTCTTCGATGCTCTCCCGGGCGGACTCCGCCTTGGGCTTGCCGACGTCGCTCTGCCCGTGGATCACCTGGCGCTGCAGGTTCGACTCGTCGACGACGTCGAAATCGACGATGCCGAGCGTGCCGACCCCGGCGGCGGCCAGGTACAGCAGCGCGGGCGACCCGAGCCCGCCGGCGCCGACCACCAGGACCTTGGCGTTCTTCAGGCGCTTCTGGCCGTCCATGCCCACGTCGGGGATGATGAGGTGACGAGAGTAGCGGCGTACCTCGTCCACAGTCAGCTCGTCGGCTGGTTCAACCAGCGGCGGCAGCGACACAGCGGCTCCTCAGACTGTTGACAGTGTCAGCGTGGGCTCTCGGCGACGGGGTCACCCCGCGGGTGGGACCAGCCGGGAACTCGGCTGAGCATCGGTCTTGCTCCCATTCCAACCTACGCGGTCGGGTTTCGCATTCCCATTCCGGGATACGGATGCCGACGGCCGCCCGACCGCGCCGCCCACCCGACCGCACGGCCGCGGCCGGTCCGGACGGCCACATGGCCGAGTAGCGTGGAAGGCGACGAGCGACATCGGGAGGTGTTCAGCCGTGGCGACCGACCCGAAGCGAGTGGAGACCGAGCCCGCGGACCCCGAACTCCAGGAGGAGTCCTCGGTCGAGTCTCCCGAGGCCGACACCGCGGAGCAGCGCGCCGCGGTCCTGAACCGGCCGGAGGAACCCGCCGGGGGTCCCGACATCGAGCAGGGGGTGGAGCTGCCGGAGGCCGACGCCGTCGAGCAGTCCGTCGAGGTCGAGACCGATGCCGGCGAGGAGGAGTACCGCCAGTGACGCCGGCGCCGCGGGGCACCTGAACCGCCCGGCGACCGCGGAACGGGAATCGCGCGCCGATCCCGCCTGCCGCCAACCTACGGACGAGTAAGATTGTGTGGCACATGCCGGGTTTCCGACCGGTTCGACCGTCCCCCGGCACGTTTCGGCTTCACTGGATCACGTGGTCGCCGACCGCGTGAAGTTCGGAGGGTGTGGGTGTGACAGCTCCTTCAGACGCCCGTCCGCGCGGGACACGGCTGCCGCGCCTGGCCCGCCGCCGCCAGTTGCTGGCCGCGGCCCAGGAGGTCTTCGTCGCGCAGGGCTACCACGCGGCGGCCATGGACGAGATCGCGGACCGGGCCGGGGTGAGCAAGCCCGTGCTCTACCAGCACTTCCCCGGCAAGCTCGACCTCTACCTCGCGCTCCTGGACCAGCACACCGAGATCCTGGTCGAGAAGCAGCGCGCGGCACTGGAGTCGACCGACGACAACCGCCAGCGTGTGGTGGCCAGCTTCCGGGCGTACTTCGACTTCGTGGCCGGTGAGGGTGAGGCTTTCCGGCTGGTCTTCGAGTCCGACCTGCGCAACCTGCCGGCGGTCCGCGAGAAGACCGAACAGACCCTGCGCCGGTGCGCCGATCTCATCGGCGAGGTGATCCGGCAGGACACCAGCATCTCTGATGACGAGGCGCACCTGCTCAGCATGGGGCTGGTCGGCATGGCCGAGACCAGTGCCCGGTACTGGCTGGGCAACTACGGCAGCATCCCCAAGGAGGCCGCCGAGCAGCTCATCGCCCGGCTGGCCTGGCGCGGCATCAGCGGCTGGGATCTCACCCGCGGCTGACGTCCCGGCGCCGACGGCGTTCGGCGCTCCGACGGTTCGATCTCCCCTCCCCCGGGTACCCCCGCACAATGAGCGGCTTATGTCGCTTTTGTCCGGTTGTCGCACAGATTGTCGGTAAACCGGCGTCATCGGGGGAGGATCGTCATGTCCACGTCGCTCGCCGCGATCGATCTCGGACGCGGACTCGCCAATGCCTGGAGTTCCATCGTGTCCTTCGGGCCGAAGTTGCTGGCCTTCTTGGTCATCCTGATCATCGGATGGATCATCGCCAAGATCATCGGCCGGCTCGTCGCCAAGGGGCTGGCCAAAGCGGGGCTGGACCGGGCTCTCGAACGCGGGGGCGCCGGAGAGTACATGCGCCGCAGCCGCTTCACCGCCAGCGACCTGTGCGGCCGGGTCATCTACTACGTCGGTGTGCTGATCGTGCTGCAGTTGTCGTTCAGCGTCTTCGGGCCCAACAACCCCATCACCAGGATGCTGGACCGGGTGGTCGCCTGGATCCCCAAGGCGGTGGTGGCGCTCGTGATCATCGTGGTCGCGGCGCTGATCGCCAAGGCCGTCCGCGACCTCATCGCCGCCGCGCTCGGCGGGCTCACCTACGGGCGCTTCCTGGCGAACGTCACCGGCGTCTTCATCCTGGCGCTCGGCGTCATCGCGGCGCTGAACCAGATCGAGGTGGCCACGACCGTCACCCAGCCGGTGCTGATCGCCGTCCTCGCCACGCTCGCCGGCATCCTGATCGTCGGGGTCGGCGGCGGGCTGGTCCGCCCCATGCAGCAGCGCTGGTCCAATTGGCTGGACGCCGCGGAGCGCGAAAGCGTCCGCGTGCGGGATTCCGGCTACCGGCGCGGACGTGCCGACGCCATGGGCGCGCCGGCCGCCGCCGGCGAGCGCGAGGAGGCGCCGCCACGGACGGCCCGCCCGGCCGGGCCCGAGGCACCGCACGACGTCGCACAGGAGCGGGAGCGTCCCCCGCAGCCGTGAGACCGACGTCGGCGGCGGAGACACCAGAGGGCGGGGCCGGCGCGGCCTCGCCCTCGCCCGTTGTCGCGAACGCGTTCAGAGGAGCTCCTCGTCGGCGACCTCCTCACGCGACAGCCGGTCGATGCGCCGCACGGCCAGCACGACGCTGGCGATGACGGACAGGAAGGACAGCCAGAAAGCCACACTCGCCACGCCGGTGCTGATCATGATGACCACCGCGATCACGGCGTGCAGGGCGAAGAGGGAGAAGTCGACGCGGTCCTGTTGGACCAGGACGCCGATCGGTGGACGCGCCGCCCCATGCCGGCCACTCCTCATGCGTTGTTCCTTTCTCGCGGCGCGCAGCTGTCCGCGTCATCGGTCGCGGGGCGGGCCCCCTGGAGATCCGGGTGGTCTCTTCGCAGCGCCGCGCCGCACGGCGCTGACCGCGCCCTCGCGTGCGGCGGCGAACCGCGCCTGCCGTTCCCGCCACGGAGACGGGCCTTCCGTTCCCGCCACGGAGACGGGCTTTCCGTTCCCGCCACGGAGGCTTCACGGCGCGGTGGTACCCGGGACATCGCTTAGCGTACGCCCAGCGCACGCGTTCTCGTGGTCACTTTGCGGATCGCCGGGAACCGCCGGGAATCGGGGATACCGTGGTCGACTGCGGCGTCCTACCGGATGAATCCGTACTCCTTGGCCATCCGGCAGATGGCGAGCAGCCGGAGGGTCTCCCAGTCGTAGTCCACGCTGTCGTAACCCCGGTCGCGCTCCCGGCAGCCGTCGACGAAACCGTGCAGGTAATGGGTGAGCGAGCTTCGGGTCACCCGCAGGCCGTCGCCTTCGATCGAATCGCGGACAGCGGCGGCGTGCTGGTCCAGCTCCGCGGTGAATCCGGGGTCCTCCCGGGCCGCCAGCAGCCCGAAGTGCCCGATGTCGAACGACAGCCGGGTCAGCGGGCACTCGACGAAGAACCCACGGCGCATGAATGGATACCTCAGGGACGGTACGGGGACGCGAACGTGACCGACTATATAGCGACTTACTAACATTCGCGTCATCTGTGGCGCAACCGACAGGTCCCCCAACCGACCGCGATAGCCGCGAACATCAACATTTCTCATGTTTCAGACATTCGGGGCGGCCAAAAAATTCCGCCGCCGGGACGCGGCGGCGGCTCAGTTCGCCAGGCCCATCGCGCGCAGCCGCGCGGTGTGCGCGTCGGTGAGCCGGGCGAACATCCGGCCGACCGCGGCGAGGTCGGCGGACTCGCCCTCGTCCTCCGCCGAGGACGCCAGCAGCTCGGCCAGGTCCGGCCGGTGTGTGGCGACCCGCTGCGCCTGGCTGAGGCCCTCCCCCACCAGGCGGCGCGCCCACAGGGCCAGCCGGCCGGCGAGCCGCGGATCATCCGCGACGGCGGCGCGCACCTTGGCGGCGACGAACTCCGCGCGCCCCGTCTCGATCAGCACCCCGCCCACCAGCTCGCGGGTGTGCTCGTCGACCAGCTCGGCGGCCTGGCGGTAGAAGTCGGCGGCGATCCCGTCGCCCACGTACGCCTTGACCAGGCCCTCCAGCCAGCTCTGCGGCCGGGTGCGGGCGTGCCAGTCGTCCAGCGGGGCCACGAACGGCCGCATGGCCTCCTCGGGATCGGCGCCCAGTTCGGTCAGCCGGTCGTGCAGCAGGCGGTAGTGCCCGAACTCCGTGGCGGCCAGCCCGGCCAGTTCTCCCTTGTCGGCGAGCGTCGGCGCCAGCTCGGCGTCGTCGGAGAGGCGGAAGAAGGAGACGAGTTCGGCGTAGGCCAGCAGGCCGAGAAGGTCGATGACCGCACCGGTGGCGGAGTCGGCGGTACGCGCCGGCGAGCCGGCTCCGGTTCCGTTCGTCATACCGGAAAGCGTAGACGATCCGGCCCCCGCCGACCGAGCCGTGGAGCCGCCCCACGGTGGGCCCTTTCCCGGATCCGGCGCCCCACGCGGGACTTTTCCGGACGCCCGCGTCGTTGCACCTGCGGACGGTTCAGGCACTGTCCGTCCTGTGGTAAAAGCGGCATGTCCAGCCGGGGAACACGCAGGATACACTCGCCCTGTGACCGGCACCGGCCGGCCACCGCGCGGAGTCCCCGCCGCACGCCACCGCCGAGGCCGCGGTACCGGCCCGGGTCATCGCACCCGCGCCGACCCGGGCCCAGCGACGGGGGGCGAGCGCGGGAGTCCACGCGATCGGCGAGCACCGCGGCACGTCCACACGGACGGGCCCGGTTCCGCACGATCGCGACCAGCTCCGCCGCGCACCATGACAACCAGCAGACAACTCAGCGGACGCCGTGCGCCGATCGCGAATCCGTGACCGACGGCACCGACGGTGCAGAGCGACGAAGCCGCGCCACCGGCCCGTGGACACCTCCACGGTCCCGGTGAGCAGCGCCGGATTCGGTCCGGGATTTCCGGGAACCTCTGCGAGAGCGTCCGGCTCGCCCACGGCGAGCCCGTCCGCGCCACACCAGGCCACGAAGACCTTGCGGCCAGCCCAGATGGAGGCACGAGCCCTGACCAGCGCAGCACCCACCCAAGGAACCCGCCAGACGTTCCGCGACCTCGGCGTCAGCGCCGACATCGCGGACGCTCTGGAGGCAGAAGGAATCGTCGAGCCCTTTCCGATCCAGACCCTCGCACTTCCCCTCGCGCTCACCGGCACCGACATCATCGGGCAGGCGCGCACCGGCACCGGCAAGACCTTCGCGTTCGGCCTGCCGCTGCTGCAGCGGGTGCAGTCGGCGCCCGGAAGCCCCCGGAGCCCCCGGGCGCTCGTCGTGGTCCCGACCCGCGAACTCGCCATCCAGGTGGCCGCCGACCTGGCCACCGCCAGCAAGCGCACCGGCGCCCGCATCCTGACCGTCTACGGCGGCCGGGCCTACGAACCGCAGATCACCGGACTGCGCAACGGCGTCGACATCGTCGTGGGCACACCGGGCCGGCTGCTCGACCTGGAGAACCAGCGCCACCTCGACCTCTCACAGGTGGCGGCGCTCGTGCTCGACGAGGCCGACAAGATGCTCGACCTCGGCTTCCTGCCCGACATCGAACGCATCATGACCAAGGTGCCGGCCGAGCGGCAGGTCATGCTGTTCTCCGCCACGATGCCGAGCGAGATCGTCGCGCTGTCGCGCAACTACCTGCGCCGCCCCACGCACGTGCGGGCCAGTGACGACGATTCGGAGCAGTTGCTGCCCGCCAGCACTGAGCAGCACGTCTTCCGCACCCACCCGCTGGACAAGCTCGAGATGCTCGCCCGGCTGCTGCAGGCCGAGGGCCGCGGGCTGAGCATGGTGTTCTGCCAGACCAAGCGCGCCTGCGACCAGGTCGCCACCGCGCTGAAGGGGCGCGGCTTCGCCGCCGCCGCGGTGCACGGCGACCTCGGCCAGAGCCAGCGGGAGCGCGCGCTGCGCGCGTTCCGCAACGGCAAGATCGACGTGCTCGTGGCCACCGACGTGGCGGCCCGCGGTCTCGACGTGGACGACGTCACGCACGTCGTCAACTACGAGTGCCCCGAGGACGAGAAGACCTACACCCACCGCATCGGACGCACCGGCCGGGCCGGGCGCTCGGGCACCGCGGTCACCTTCATCGACTGGCAGGAGGTGGCGCGCTGGAAGCTCATCAACACCGCGCTCGACCTGCCGTTCACCGACCCGCCCGAGACCTACTCCACGTCGGAGCACTTCTTCGAGGCGCTGCGCATTCCGCCGGGGACGAAGGGCACGCTGGCCAAGGAACTGCGGGAACGCGCCGGGCTGGAGGCCGAGGAGGTCGAGGACATCGGCGACACCGGCCGCCGCCACCGGGACCGCGACGAGGAACAGCCACGCCGGCGGCGCTCGCGCAACCGCAAGCGGACCCGTGGCGGCCAGGCGGCCGACGCGACCGAGTCCGGGAACGGTGCCGCGGCCGGCGCGGGCGGGACCGACACCGCCCTTCAGCAGACCCCGGCCGCGGAGGCGCCGGTCGAAGGCGGCGCCGAGTCCGCCGCTGAGCGCCCGGCCCGCAGGTCGCGGCGGCGGCGCCGCACCCGCGGCGGCGTCGAGGTGTCCAGCGATCAGGACTGACCGGGTGCGCCACCGGTGCACCGCGCGGGGTCACGAACGGAACCGGGCCGGCTCGACCGGCTCCGGGGCCGCGTGACCCGCCGCTCCGCGCGAGGGGGGCCAGCCCGAGCGGCTGCGGAGCGGGAAAAGCCGTCCGAGCGGCTGCGGAGCGGGAAAAACCGTCCGAGCGGCTGCGGAGCGGGAAAAACCGTCCGAGCGGCTGCGGAGCGGAAAAGACCGTCCGAGCAGCCACGGAACGGGAAAGTCCGTCCGAGCGGCTGCGGAGCGGGAAATCAGCCCGAGCGGCTGCGAATCGGGAAATCGTCTAAGGTGAGCCGACGTGAGTACGCCTCGGTTTCTGGAACTTCCGCCCGGAGTGCGGCGGGTGGACGTCGCGACTCCGCTGGGGCGGATCGCCACTCTTGAGGCGGTCCCCGCCGCCGGCGGCTGCGAACGGCAGTCCGCCGTGCTGGTGCCGGGATTCACGGGGAGCAAGGAGGACTTCCTCGCCATCCTCCAGACGCTCGCCCAGGCCGGGCGGCGGGTGCACGCCATCGACCTGCCCGGGCAGTACGAGTCCCCTGGCACCGGCGATCCCGCCGACTACACCTGCGAAGCCCTGGGCCACGCCGTCGCGGCGCTGGTCCGAGCGCTCGGCGAGGACGGCGTGCACCTGCTGGGGCACTCCTTTGGTGGCCTGGTGACCCGCGAGGTCGTGCTGTCCGGCGAGATCACGCCGCTCTCTCACACTCTGATGAGCTCCGGACCCAGCGGCGTCGGCGGGGCGTCGGCCGACAACGCCCGCGGGCTGATGGCCGCGCTCGGCCCCACGCCCACCGCCGAGCTCCTCACCGAGATCTGGCGGCAGCACCTGGACGGGCCGACCCGCGCCAGCGGCATCAGTGAGGAGATCGCGGACTTCCTGCGCGCCCGCATGCTCGGCAACTGCCCGGTCGGCCTGGTGCGGATGGCCGACGGGGTCACCACGGCCCCCGACCGCACCGCCGAACTCGCCGAGGCGCCGCTGCCGCAACTCGTTCTCTACGGAGAGGACGACGACGTCTGGCCGCCGGAGGCACAGGCCGCCATGGCCAAGCGCCTCCGGGCCGAGCGCGTGGTGATCCCCGGGGCGGCGCACTCCCCCGGCGTCGAGGCGCCGGAGACCACCGCGAGCGCGCTCACCGACTTCTGGAACCGGGCGGAGGCGCCCCGGCGGCCCTGAGAACCGCTCAGTCGGCCGAGACCCAGTCGTCGAAGTTCTTGGACTCGGCGGCGACGGTGGTCTCGTCGCCGCTGTCGGGCAGTACCCGGGTGTCCGGCGGGAGCGACAGCAGGATCTCTCCGACGGAGGCGAGCTGGGTGGTGTAGTCGACGTACCCCTCGCCGACGGTGCCGAGCCGCCCGGCGAGCAGGATGTCGCCGCTGAAGACCGCGCCGAGTTCGGGGATGTAGTAGGAGACCGAACCGGGCGAGGTGCCGGGGGTGGGCAGGACGTCCAGTTCGAGGTCGCCGACCTCCAGCTGGCCGCCGCCCTCGACCTCCATCTCGGGGCGGGCCTCGACGCCGTGCACCTTACGCCAGGATCGCAGCTCGCGCGGGTGCAGCGCGATGGGGGCCTCGTCGCGGGCGGCGACCTCGACGGCCGCGCCGATGTGGTTGTTGTAGCCGTTCGTGCACGCCACCAGGTAGATCTCGCGCTCGCCGACGGCTTCGAGGATGGCGGCGGCGTCGTGCGCGGGGTCGACCACGATGACGCCGTCGTCGTCGGCCTGCACGATCCAGGTGTTGCTGACGACGTCGAAGTCCTCGCCGTCGACGTGCAGCACGCCGGACGTGCGCACGAGCTGGATCGCGGAGTCGTCTCGGGCGCCGGCCGGTTCCGTCTGGCTCGCGCCGTCCGCGTCCTTCGCGTTCTCCTCCGCTGTGGCGTCCTCGACCGAGGTGCCCGCCGCGCTCTCAGCGGAGTCCGTGCCGTCCGCGCCGGTGCCGGCATCCGCCGTCTCGGCCGCGGCGCCGGCCGCCTCGGTGCGCTCGCCGGCGGGCCGCTCGGTGCCGGCGGCCGGTTCCGCCTTCGTGGGCGTGGCCTCGGCTTCGGCCGGACCGGCCGGCCGGTCCGGCCCGGCGTCCTTCTCGTCTGCGGTCGCCGTGGTGACGCCGCCGGACTCCGCGGCGGCGGCGTCGCCGTCCTGCTTCTTGCCCTTCCGCTTCCAGAACACGGTGCCGACCCTTCGATTCCGTCCGACTGTCAACCTCTGCGGGCCCCATTGTTCCGGTCCCACACCGTGGATGGGTACTCGGTAGCGTGAACAGGAACCATCCCGCGCAACGCATAAAACCGTAGTAAACCGCGCGCCGCGTCGCTCCCGCGACGGAGAACCTTCTCCCGACGCGTCCGGCCAGGTCAGCGGCCGACGATCGGGGCGGCTCCGGTCGCGGGCGCGATCAGCTCCGCGTAGGCGTCGGGGTCGGTGGTCCGGCAGCCGAGCCGGTGACCGGTCAGCTCGCCGTGGTCGTCGCTGGACCCGGTGACGACCAGCCCGAGTTCGGCCGCGCGGTTCCGCCAGTATGCGCGCTCGGCGTCATCGTGCGTGGGGTGGTCGGCCTCGATGCCGCCCAGGCCGGCTTCGGCCATCCGGCGCACCAGGTCGTCGGGAACGGGCCCGGTCAGTGCCCCCTCGCCACGCGCCGGGTGCGCCAGCACGCACACTCCACCGGCCGCACGGATCAGGCGCACGGCGCGCACCGGATCGAGAGCGTAGCGCGCCACGTAGGCCGGGCGGCCGGAGCCGATCCACCGGTCGAAGGCGTCCTGGACGTCTGCGACGGCGCCGGCCGCGACCAGCGCGCGGGCGATGTGCGGACGGCCGACCACGTCGTCCCCGCCGACGTCTCCCGCGATCTCGCGCACCTGGTCCCAGGTGACGTCGATCCCCGCTTCGCGGAGCAGCCGCACCATGCCCCGGGCGCGCACTACGCGGTCCTCCCGGATCCGGCGCAACTCGGCGGCGAGCTCGGGCGCGGCCGGATCGAAGAGGTAGCCGAGCAGGTGCACGCTGGCGCCGTGGTGCACGCAGGACAGCTCCATGCCCGGGACGAGGGTGAAACCGGGCGGCAGGTGCGCCGCGGCGGCGGTGTGCCCGGCCACGGTGTCGTGGTCGGTCAGCGCCAGGACGTCCAGTCCGGCGGCGACCGCGTGATCGATGACGGCCTCCGGGGCGTCCGTGCCGTCGGAGACGGAGCTGTGGGCGTGCAGATCGATGCGCATCGCACCGATTCTAGGGAGCTGGGACCGGAACGGAGCGGCCCTGGGCGGATCAGCCGCGTGCGCGGAGCCGGTCGTACAGGAACGGTGTGGGCGCCCCGAACGGAGGTTCCAGGGCGGCACCGCCGTCGTTACGGTCCCGGAGATCGCGCAGCCCGCTGATCTCGCACATCAGCACACCGGCGTCGGCGGGCGCGAAGACCAGCCAGAGCCAGCTCGCCATCGCCTCGCCCGCGTAGACGGCGTGGTCGTCGCCGGCCGGCACGCCCCAGAGGGCGATCTCGTGGCCATCGTGCCGGATCTTGCCGGCCGGAGGGCCCGAGTCGAAACCGTCTCCGGGATCGGGCCCCTCCAGCCCCGCGAGCCGCGCGGCCAACCCGATGCCCGGGTCCTCGGCGACGGCCACCATTTCACCGACCCCGCCGAGCGGCGCCGGACCGGACAGCGCGACCGCCACGGCGAGCGCGCCGCTGCGTTCGTCGCCGGCCTCGGCGAACCCGGTGACCACCCAGCCGGTCGGCAGCGGCCACGGGATCCACACCGGCACCTCGGCGGTGACGAGCATCAGCTCCAGCGTGGCGGGACTGGGGTCGCGCAGCGGTTGCAGGGGAGCCACGGGCCCGTGCGCGTCGCACTGCCACGCGCTCGACCACAGGTTCGGCGGGTGGACGGGACGTCCGCATCGCGGGCACGACGGGTCTGACTTCATGACTGCGGAGGTGATACCCGACTCACCTGTGGGAAAACGTCACCGCCGGCCGCGGGTCAGGATCGCCGCGGTCGCGGTCTCGGCCGGCGGTCCGGGACCGGCGTGGCCGCGGACGCGTCGACGGAGGGGGCCACGGACGCATCGCCGCCGCCGGGCAGGCGGGACCGTCCGGCGGAGGCGTGCGGCCCGGGGCCACCGGCCGGGGCCGCCGGCAGTGCGGCGTGTCCGCCGGGCACGACCCGGCGCAGACCGCGCCGACGGGCCAGGTGGACCACCAGCAGCACGAACAGCCCGACCTCGAGCACCGTGCCGGCCAGGCTCTGCCAGCTCCCGCTCCCGGTTCCCTGCGGGTCCAGCGCCCCCGCGTAGGCGGACAGCCCGAACCCGGCGATGTTGTGCAGCACGTGCAGCGCGAGGCCGGCCTCCAGCCCGCCCGTGTACCAGGCGAGCCACCCGGTGGCCAGCCCGAACAGCAGCACCTCGGCCGTGGCCCACCCGCCGTAGGTGTGCAGCAGGGTGAAGGCGACCGCGCTGACGACGATGGCGGGTGCCGGACCGCGCAGGAACCGGCGCAGTGGCCCGTCGGCACGGCCGCTCGCGGCCAGTTCGCCCGGCCGGGCGCCGTAGCCGCCGACGAGCTGGAGCAGGAAGCCGCGGAACGCGTACTCCTCCCCCGCGGACTGGAACGGCACGAGCAGCAGCACCACCGCCATGCCCAGCGCGAACTCGCCGGCTCCCACGAAGGACTCCGACGCCTCCCGGGGGCCGGTGCCGGGGATCGCGAACATGACCACCATGGTCAGCGCGACGCAACCCGCGGCGACCCCCGTGCAGACCAGCAGCCACCGCACGCGCAGCCGCCCCTCAACGGAGGAGAGGGTGCCGATCCGGCGCCACTGGACGAACCGGGCGGCCACCAGGACCGACGGCAGCAGCAGCGCCACGACGGCCAGCCGCACGGCGAGGTCGGGGACCGCCGACCCGAACAGCACGCCGCTGTCGAGAGGGCCACCGGAGGCCAGCGCCATCAGCCCGGCGAACAGGCCGATGGGGACCTGGATGAGCTGGGAGAGCGCGGCCGCCGTGGCCAGCGCCAGCGGCGGCACCCACCAGCGGAACCGGGCGGTGCGGGCGAGCCGATGGAACTCGCTGCCCGGCGGCGGCGCGGCCACCCGGGACGGACGGGCCGGCCGTGGCGGCGGCCACGTCCACACCGCCTCGTGCGTGCCGTGCGCGGCCGTGGGCTCGGGCGGCCACGCCCAGGCCGGCGACGATCGCGGTTGGGCGTGCGGGCCTGGGCCCCTGGGTTCGGTCGGCCAGGGCGAGCCGGGCGGTGGCGGCGCTTTTCCCATCGTTTGTCGAGATTACTAGCGGTCGATGTAATCACCGCGTTAAGAGCAGGGCGGCCTGCCGGTTCCGGCTCAGGTCAGCGGCACGGCGGGCCGTCCGGCCGCGGTCCGGGCGCGCGACGCACGGCCGCTCACTCGCCTGCGGTGCTGCGGCGCCACCGGCTTACGTACCATGGGTTACATGTCCTCCACACCCACCACCGAGCAGGTGAACAGGGCCCTGGCGACCGTCCTGGACCCGGAGATCCGCCGTCCCATCACCGACCTCGACATGGTCAAGAGCGTCGAGATCGGTGACGACGGCGGCGTACGCGTCGGCATCTACCTCACGGTGGCCGGCTGCCCGATGCGGGGCCGCATCGAGAAGGACGTCGCGGGCGCCGTCTCGAAGGTGCCGGGGGTGGCGCGGGTCGCCGTCGACCTGGACGTGATGAGCGAGGAGCAGCGCAAGGCGCTGCAGACCAAGCTGCGCGGGGGACAGGCCGAGAAGGAGATCCCGTTCGCCAAGCCCAACTCGCTGACCCGCGTGTTCGCGGTGGCGTCCGGCAAGGGCGGCGTCGGCAAGTCCTCGGTCACCGTGAACCTCGCGGCGGCCATGGCGGAGCAGGGTCACAAGGTCGGCGTGGTCGACGCCGACATCTACGGCCACTCGGTCCCGCGCATGCTGGGCGTCACGGGACGCCCGACCAAGGTCGAGGACATGATCCTGCCGCCGGTGTCCCATGACATCAAGGTCATCTCGGTGGGCATGTTCACGCAGGGCAACCAGCCCGTGGTCTGGCGCGGCCCGATGCTGCACCGGGCGCTGCAGCAGTTCCTCGCCGACGTCTTCTGGGGCGACCTGGACGTGCTGCTGATGGATCTGCCGCCCGGCACGGGCGACATCGCCATCTCGGTCGCCCAGCTGCTGCCCAGCGCGGAGATCCTGGTGGTCACCACCCCGCAGCAGGCGGCGGCCGAGGTGGCCGAGCGCGCCGGTGCCATCTCCGCGCAGACCCATCAGCGCGTGGCCGGCGTCATCGAGAACATGTCCTACTTCGTCACCCCGGGCGGCACGGAGCGCACCTACCTGTTCGGCGAGGGCGGCGGCCAGACGGTGGCCGAGGGCCTGACCCGCGCGCTCGGCGCCGACGTGCCGCTGCTCGGCCAGGTCCCTCTCGACATGGGCCTGCGCGAGGGCGGTGACGCCGGACGGCCGTTCGTGCTCAGCGACCCCGACGCCGAGGCCGCCCAGGTGCTGCGCAAGGTCGCCGACGAACTCGTGGGCAAGCCGCGCGGCCTGTCCGGCCTCCAGCTCGGCATCACCCCGGCACGGCGGTAGCGACCGCCCGCCCCGGTCGCCGCAGGCCGCCACCGCCGCGGTGGCGGCCTGCGGCGTGTCCGGGCGCACATCGCCGTGATGTCCCGTCGGCGCAGGTCGCTGGATAGGGTCAGCGCAACATCTGGGGCGAATCACCCAAATCGCCCCCTTGTCGGAGCGAGAGCCGGAATGGTCTCCTGGCGCCGTGACCGCGGCGCCGGCCGCCCGCTTCCGCCGTCCGCGCCGCCGAAAGGAAGCACACCCGCATGACCGACACCGACACCGCGCGCTACGCCGACTGGCTGCGGATCGCCGTCGAGGAGGCCAGGACCGGCCTCGCCGAGGGCGGAATCCCCATCGGCGCGGCACTGATCGGCCGGGACGGCTCCGTCCTCGGCCGCGGCCACAACCGCCGGGTGCAGGACGGCGACCCGTCCGTGCACGGTGAGACCGCCGCCTTCCGGGCGGCCGGCCGGCAGCGCTCCTACGCGGGCACCACCATGGTCACCACGCTGTCCCCGTGCTGGTACTGCAGCGGCCTGGTCCGCCAGTTCGGCATCAGCCGCGTGGTGATCGGCGAGGCCCGAACTTTCCACGGCGGCCACGACTGGCTGGCCGAGCACGGTGTGGAGGTCGTCCTGCTCGACGACGCCGAGTGCGTGGCGCTGATGACCGACTTCATCGCCGCCCATCCGTCGCTGTGGAACGAGGACATCGGCGAGGAGGATGAGGCGTGAGCGTGCCGGCCGACGGCGGCGAATCCGTCGAAGAGCACGCAACCTCTCGCGGTCCGGCCACCGCTCCCGCCGCCCCGGCGGCCGAACGGCGCCCCGCCCCGGCCAGCGACCCCGACTACCCGGTCGATCCGGTCCCCCCGCACGCGCGGCGCTCGCTCTTCTCGCTTGCCGTGGTCCTGACGGGTTTCACGCTGTTCACCCCGACTATGCTGGCGGGCGCCCAGGTCGGCGCGGCTTTCCGGCTCGGGCCGCTGGTGGGCGTGCTCGTGCTCGGCTCGCTCATCCTCGGCCTCTACGTGGCCGCCATCGGCTGGGTCGGCGCGCGCAGCAACCTGACCACGGTGATGATGGCGCGCTACACGCTCGGTACCGGCGGCGCCAAGTTCGCCTCACTGCTGCTCGGCGGAACCCAGGTCGGCTGGTACGGCGTCTCCATCGCCACCGTTGGTCAGCTGGTCGCGCAGGTGGCCGGGTGGGGCGACCTCGGCGCCGCACTGGTCATGGTGCTGTCCGGCGCGGTCATGGGGGTCACCGCGTACATCGGCTACCAGGGCATGTACTGGCTGTCGGTGGTCTCGGTGCCGCTGCTGCTCGTGCTGGCCGGCTGGGTGAGCTGGCGGGCACTCGCCGAGACGGGCGGCCTGGCCGGGCTCGCCGCGATCGAGCCGACCACCACCCTGTCGATGACAGCGGCGGTGACCGTCATCGTGGGCACCTTCGCCTCGGGCGGCACCCAGGCACCGAACTGGACACGCTTCGCCCGCTCTCCGGCCGCCGGATTCTGGTCCTGCCTGATCGCCTTCTTCGCAGGCCAGCTCCTCATGCTGGCCTGCGGCGCCGTCGGCGCGCTGGCCTTCGGCGAGGGCGACTTCGTCCTGGTCCTCTTCCAGCTCGGCCTGGTGGCGTGGGGCGTGGTATTCCTGATCGCGAACATCTGGACCACGAACGACAACACCGCGTACGCGGTGGGGGTGGCCGGCGCGGAGATCTTCAACACCCGATCCCGCAAGCCGTGGGTGCTGGCGTGCGTGGTGATCGGCACGGCGCTGGCGGTCACGGGCATCTACGACCACCTGATCGGCTACCTGACCTGGCTCGGCATCCTCATCCCGCCGCTGGGCGGGGTGATCATCGGCGACTTCCTGCTCCGCCGACGCGGCGTGCTGCCTGACAAGGCAACACTGCCCGCCGTGCGGTGGGACGTGGTGGCGGTGTACGCCGCCGCCTCGCTCGCGGCCTGGTGGTGCAGCGAGGCGGGCTGGTTCATCCCGCCTGTGGTGGGCACGCTGGTGGCCGTCCTCGGCACGCTGGCGCTGCACCGGCGCGCGGGCGTGCGCCCGAGCGCCTGACGGAAGGGGGGCCGGGTCCCCGTCCTGCGCGGGGTCCGGCCCGGAAGCTCCGGCCGCCCGCACTGCGGGCGGCCGGTGGGCTCACTCGTTCGACGAGCCGAGGGTCATCTCGGTCGTCCGCTCCTCGCCGTCGCGCCGGTAGGTGATCTCCACCTCGTCGCCCGGTGTCCGGTCGCGGATCATCGAGACCAGCTGGTTGGCGTCGCGAACGCTCTCGCCGTCGAACTCCACGATGACGTCACCGGAGCGCAGGCCGGCCCGGTCGGCGGGGCCGCCACCGACGACCGCGGTGCCGCCGGCAGCCTTGTCGGTGCTGATCAGCGCACCGCTCTCCTGGTACCGCATGTCCAGGACCGCGCCGATGACGGCGTAGGGCGCCTCGCCGGTCCGGATGAGCTGGTCGACGACCCGCTGGGCCTGCGCGGCCGGAATGGCGAACCCGAGGCCGATGGACCCGGACTGTTCGCCGGTCATCCCGCCGCCCATGGTGGCGATAGCCGAGTTGACGCCGATGACCCGGCCCTGGGCGTCGACCAGCGGCCCGCCCGAGTTTCCGGGGTTGATGGCGGCGTCGGTCTGCAGGGCGTTGAGGTAGGTCTCGGCGCCGGTCTCGCCCACGGTGACCGGCCGGTCCACCGCGCTGATGATGCCGGTGGTGACCGTGCCGTCCAGGCCGAGCGGAGCGCCGATCGCGATCACGGTGTCGCCCACGGTGACGTCGTCGGAATCACCGAACTCCAGCGGGTCGACGTCCAGCGGGTCGCTCAGCTCCAGCACGGCGAGGTCGGAGCCGGGGGCGGCGCCGACCACGGTGGCGGGGCTGGAGTGGCCGTCGCTGTACACGACCTCGATCCCGCCGCCCTCCAGGGCCGCGGACACGTGGTTGTTCGTCACCACGTAGTTGTCCTGGATGACGAACCCGGAGCCGTTGCCGGAGTCCTGGGGGCCGGAGCCGCGGATCGACACCACGCTCGGGCTGACCCGCTGGGCCACGCCGGCGATGGTGTCCGGCGGCCGGCTCGGGGTGTCGCTCGGTATGTCGTTGCTGAGGTTGCCCGCGGCCCCGGTCATGCGGTCCTCGGCGACGAGTCCGCCGACCAGCCCGCCGACTCCACCGGAGAGCAGGCCCACCGCGAGCACGGAGAGAAGTGCGGCGCGCAGCGACACCGAGCGGCGCGGCCGCGGCATGGCGCCCGGAGTCGGTGCGGGGGGCGGCGCTCCCGGATACCCCGGCCCGCCGCCCGACCAAGCGGCTCCCGGCCAGCCGCCGGTGGGCGCGCCCTGGCCGCCCCACAGCGTGCCGCCGCTGGGCTCCCCCGGAGGGGGTCCGGCGTACGCCCCGCTTCCCGGGGGTGGCCCGGCGGCGTGCTGGTGGCCGGGGGCCTCCTGCGCATGGCGGTCGGCGGCGGGATCGCCCGGCCACGTCGGCGGTGGCGCGCCCGGCGGAGGGGACGGTTCGGCCGGTTCCGGAGCGGTGCGGCCGGCAGAGGGGAGGCCGGCGGTCGTGTGGTCCGCATCCGCCCCGTCCTGCGACGGTGGCGGCCAGTCCCGCCCTCCCTCGTGCGGATCGCGCTGTCCGGTGTCGTCGGTCATGTGGTCTCCGTCTGTCGATGCGCCTCCACATCATGGCGCACACAACATAAGCAGTTAGTTAAAGGATCAACGGTTCGTAGCAGGCACCCCACCCGGAACCGCCCCATCAGGTCGGCGGCCCGAATCCCACCCAGAGTGCACCATTCTGCCCAAAAGTTGATCCGACCAGATCCAGGCCTGGTTCATTCCCTGCAAAAGCCTCCGCCACGCGAAGTGTGAGCCGTCGAGCGCCCGGAGCCGTCGATGCCATGGCCGAAGGCCGCCCGCACCGGCGGCGCAGGGAAGCGAGCCGGTGAACACGACCAGGAGACACGGTCAGGAAACACGATCAGAAACACGGCCGTGTCCCCCGATGCTCACGGGGCCATGGTCCACAGCCACCCGCCGAGGCGCCCGAAACCGCGGCCCACCTGGGTCAGGATCTCCGCGCCGTCGGGGGACGCCAGCGCGTCCACCGCGACGTCGACCTGCTCGGGAGGAGCGTCGGCCATGATCGTGTACACGAACCCGTCGTCCTCCCAGAGGCGCCGTTCCTGACCGCTCTCGCTGACGTAGACGGTGCGGCCGTCCCGCTGTTCCGGCCGCAGGCCGGCGGCGTCCTCGGGGCCGGGGTCGGCGGCCAGCCGGCCGCGTTGCACGAACACCGAGATCACCGAGATGCCTTCGGAGTAGCACAGGTGCACGACCCGGTCGGCGCCGCGGCCGGTGGTGCGCGCCTCGACCAGCACCACGGTGTCGGTGAGCCGGTCCGGAAGCCGCCAGCCGTCGCCGCGCAGATCGGCGCGCTCCTCCGAGGTGATGACGTCGCCCCAGGGCTCGGCCCCGTCCTCCGTCGTGAGCGTGCGCGCCGGGGGATCGAAGTCGATCGACACGAACGTGCTCACCTGGGCCACCTGCCCGTCGGAGTCGAAGGTCTCCCGGCGCAGCAGCAGCCCGGTGGCCTCGTCGACCCAGAACCGCCCGGCCACCGTGCCGTCGCCGCGGCGCGCCTCCACGATGGTGGCGCGGCGCTCGCACACGGTGCCCGTGCCGGCCCGGACCACCTCATAGTTGGTCCGCAGCAGGTCGAGCAGCTTGCCGTCGGCGTCCAGCGGCGACGGCGCCGCCTTCAGCACCGGCGCGGCGTCCGGCGTGCTGAAGGACACGCCCTCACCGGGGCGGTTGACGACGTCGATCAGCCCGCTGTCCGACCCTGAGCCGTGCCGCGCCGAAATGAGCTGGACCCCCTCGTACGCGACGTCCTGACCGGCCCGCACGGCCCGGCGCAGGACCGCCACTCCGTCCGCTTCCTGGTCCGGGGGACCCGGCGGTCCCGCCAGCGCGTTGCCCGAGCCGGTGAGCGCCAGGAGACAGAGCAGGCAGCACAGCATGGCGGCGAGCACGATCACCCGCCAGCTCCGCCGCCTGCCGACAGCGCCCGCCGTCACCGCCGGCCGGCCGTCTCGCCCGATCCGGAGCCGTCCGCCGAGGCGGGGACGGCTCCGAGGCCACCGTGCTCACCTCCCGTTCTGGGTGCCCGCACGACGTCGACCGCGGTGACCGCGGCAGGGTCGGGCAGCGTCGCCTGCCGGGCGGTGAGCGCGTGCTCGACGGCGAACTCCGAGAGCGCCGGGGTCACCGGCCGGGTGTCGCGCTGCTGGCCGCCGACCACGAACGCGGTGCCGAGGGTCAGCGCCACCACCGACGCCCCCGCGACCGCGAACCGGGTCCGCCCCCAGCCCGGCCGGAGCCGGGCGAGCCCTCCCATGCCCTCCGCGGCGCGCCGCGCGGGCCGGGGGCTCTCCTCGGCGGGCTGATCCGGGCGGTCATCGGCGGGCAGCGTGGCCAGGGCGGTCCCGCCGCCGAACAGCGTGCCGTCGTCGTCGGGTCCGCCGCGGCGTGGCAGTCCGCCACCGATGGGCCGGCTCGACCCGAGCGGCGGCATCGAACCGAACCCGCTCCGCGGCGCGACCTCCCCGGCAGGGTCGGCCGTGCGGCGCGCCAGCCCCTCGAGGAACCCGCGCGAGGGCATCGGCGGCGGACCGAACGGGGAATCGGGGGTGTCATCGTCCGGCGGTGTGCGGTCGTCCGCGGACAGCCCGGCGAGCCGCCCCATGAAGTCCATCGACGGTTCGGGCGCCCCCAGCCCGCTCAGCCGGCGCTTGAGCCGACGCAGCATTTCGGCCTCGAACCTGCACGACTCGCAGACCGCCAGGTGGCTCAGCGCACGCTCGCGCTCCGCATGGCCCAGCTCCCCGTCGACCAGGGCGGACATGCGCTCCCCCAAGTGACTCATCAGCCCTCCACCTCCCGGGTCGCCACCGGGGACGTGCCGCCGTCGGGCAGCGCCTCCCCGCTCCTGTCGGTACCGTCCACGCCGCGCTGGCCGGTGAGGCGCCGACGGTGCTCCAGCGCGGCGCGCAGCTGGGCGCGGCCACGGTGGATGCGGCTGCGCACGGTGCCGAGTTTGACCCCGAGCGTGGCCGCGATCTCCTCGTAGGACAGGCCCTCGACGTCGCAGAGCACCACGGGGGCGCGGAACTCGGCGGGCAGCGCGTCGAGGGCCGCCTGGATGTCGGCGTCGAAGTGCCGGTCGTCGTACGCCTGCGCGGGGGACGGCTCGCGGCTGGAGATGCGTTCGTCGGCGGTGTCGGCGAGTCCTTCGAACCGGATGCGGGCCCGCCGGCGGGCCATGTCGAGGAAGAGGTTCGTGGTGATCCGGTGCAGCCAGCCCTCGAAGGTGCCGGGGGTGTAGTTGGCCAGCGAGCGGAAGACGCGGATGAAGACCTCCTGGGTGAGGTCCTCGGCGTCGTGCTGGTTGCCGGTGAGCCGGTAGGCGAGCCGGTAGACGCGCATGGAGTGGGTGCGGACGACCTCGTCCCAGCTGGGGGGTTCCCACTGCTCGAAGTCAACGGCAGAATCGGGGTCTGCCACCAGCGCTCCCTTCGTCGGCGCGGCCGGTTCGTTCGCGTCGTCGACCGCGTCGTTGTCGACTTCGGCCGCCACGGCCGGCGCCTCCCGTGTCGGGTCGACGGGACGGTGTCCCGAGAGGGGTGAACGGGAGGATCCGGACGGGCGAGCCCTCCCCGATTCCAACGCCACGCGGGGCCGATTAAGTTCCCGTGACCGCCTGAGGAGCGCTCCCGGGTTACGCTTTGCCAGGGGACAATGTCCGGCCGTAGTCACGCCATGACCGTGTGTGACGGTCGTGACCGTCGATCGAGTCCGTCACACGCGCGGGGAGGCCGTCATCGCCAGCCGAGACGACACAGTGGCCCACGTCGAGCAGTACGCCACGGAGGACGACGTCCTCGCCACGGCCCGGCAGGTCGGCCAGCGCGCGGACGCCGATCCGGTCGGCGTGGCCAGCGGCGCGGCGCTGCGTTTCCTGGCCGCGGCCATCGCGGCGCGGGCGGTGGTGGAGATCGGGACCGGATGCGGCAGCTCGGGCATCTGGCTGCTGCGCGGGATGCGGCCCGACGGGATCCTGACCAGCGTGGACGTCGAACCCGAGTTCCAGGAGCACGCCCGCGACGCCTACGTGCGCGCCGGTTTCGCCGCCAACCGCGCCCGGCTGATCCACGGCCGCGCCCTCGACGTACTGCCGCGGCTCACCGACGGCGCCTACGACATGGTCTTCGTCGACGCGGCCAAGAGCGAGTACCCCGACTACCTGCTGGAGGCCCTGCGGCTGCTACGCCAAGGCGGCATCGTGGTGTGCAACAACGCGCTGGCGGGCCATCCGCGATCCGACGGGCCGCTCGCGATCTCCGACCCCGACTCGGCGGGCGTGCGGGAGGCGGGCCGGCTGGTACGCGAGGACGAGCGGCTGATCCCGCTGCTGGTACCGGTGGGCGCGGGCCTGCTGGCCGCCATCCGCGCCGAGTGAGCCGCGGGCCCCGCTGACGGGAGATCCGCCCGCCGGGGCCCGAAGCGCCGGCCGGCCGTTATCGCTCGGTGAGCCAGCGCAGCAGCAACCGGGTGCCGAATCCGGTGCCGCCCTTGGTCAGCTCCGCGTTGTCGGCCATGGACCGGCCCGGCCCGGCGATGTCCAGGTGCGCCCAGGGGACGCCCCCGGTGAACTCGCGCAGGAACAGCGCCGCCTCGGTGGCGCCGGGGCGGCCGAACTCCGGCTTGGTGCCGATGTTGGCCAGATCCGCGACCCGGGACCGCAGCGTCTCCCGGTACTCCTCGACGAGCGGCATCCGCCACAGCGCCTCGCCGGACCGCTCACCGGCCTCGACCAGCTGGGCGGCGAGGCCGTCGTCCGTGCCGAACAGCGCGCCGATCCCCGTTCCGAGCGCCAGCTTCGCCGCGCCGGTGAGGGTGGCGACGTCGACGATGCAGTCGGGCGCCAGCTCGGCGACGGCATAGTCCATGGCGTCGGCCAGCACCAGGCGGCCCTCGGCGTCGGTGTTGAGCACCTCGACCGTGCGCCCGCCGTAGGTGGTGATGACGTCGCCGGGACGCTGCGCGCTCCCGGAGAAGGCGTTCTCCGCGATCGCGAGCAGCCCGGTGACGCGCACCGGGGAACCGAGTTCGGCGAGCGCCGAGAGCACGCCGAGCACCACCGCGGCGCCGCTCATGTCGGTCTTCATGAGCTTCATGTTGTCGTTCGGCTTCAACGACAACCCGCCGGTGTCGAACGTGATGCCCTTGCCCACGAGCACGACGTGCCGGTCCGGGTTCTCCGGACGGTACTCGACGCGCACCAGGCGTGGCGGGCGCGCCGATCCACGGCCCACGGCGAGGATGGCGCCGAAGCCCTCGCGCTCCAGGTCGGCCTCGTTCCACACCTTCACCGCCAGACCCGCCGCACCGGCGGCCTCCTGCGCACGCGCGGCCAGCCAGGCGGGGTCCTTCTCGGCGGACGGGGTGTTGACGAGATCCCGGGCCAGCGCGGTGGCGCCGGCGAGGACCCGGCCGCGATCGACCGCGGCACGGTGGCGGTCGGGATCGTCCGACACCAGCTCGACCAGCGGTACGGGACGCGGCTTCTTGGGCTCGGCCGCCAGGGAGAACGTGTAGCTCGCGAGCAGCACGCCCTCAACGAACGCGGTCAGACCCGCGCCGTCGGCGGCATGGTGCCCCTGGTCGCGCTCGCCGACTCGCTCCCCTGGCACCACGACCGCCGCGTGCTGCCGTCCCCGCGCCAGCCGTGCCAACGCCGCCCCGGCTTTGCGCAGATCCCGCGCCCCGAGGTCACCGACGCCGACGAGCGCGAATCGCACGAGCCCGCGATCGAGCGCGATCGGGAATTCGACGGTCTCACCTGGCCTGCCCGTGAAGTCGTAGTGGGCGACCAGTTCGGGCAGCGGCGCCGGAAGGCGCGCGGCGAGGTCGGCGGGGAGGTCGCCCCGGCCGGGGACGGCCACCACCGGTTCGCCCGACCCCGCGGAGATGGGGAGCGCGAGCAGGTCGGCGGCGGAGTCGGTGAGAGGTCCCGGAACCGGTCGGATCTCAGTAGCGAAGGGCACGAACGCTCACAATCTCGACATACTGCATGGAGCCGGCAGTTACCTGGCTGTCACCGTCCCACCGCCGCGAAGAGCGCCGGGCACCGAACAGGGGCGGGGCGCCCCTGCGGACAGTGGCCACGGCTCCCCGGTGCCGTACGGGAGGAAACGGCGGTCGGTGGGCCAGCCCGAGCGGCTGCGGAGCGGGAAATCCGTCCGAGCGGCTGCGGAGCGGGAGAACCGTCCGAGCGGCTGCGCAACGGCTAACGCCCGAACAGGGGATCAGCCGACCACGCCGTTCAGGGCGGCGGCCAGCTCCGTCGCCTCTTCGGCCGACAGCTCGACGACAAGGCGCCCGCCGCCCTCCAGCGGGACTCGCATGATGATGCCGCGACCCTCCTTGGTGACCTCCATCGGACCATCACCGGTCCTCGGCTTCATCGCCGCCATGCCCTAACCCCTTTCGTAGGAAGACCTCGCGTGAATGGGCCGCTCCACCTGCGCTCCGGCTCGCCTCCGGCGAGCCCCGCCGGGTCCTGGGCCGCATCCGCGTGACGCAGTGATCGAATCACTGGTCTGTCATTATCTCGGTTTTCAGACCGGATTGGGAACGATCGAGCGGTCCCCGCAGCACCGGGCCCAAAGATTCTGAACAGTTAAGGTTATAGCCGCGGCGCCGGAGGGCCGCCTGCCGGGGCCGAGCCGATCGACCATGAACAGGGGATTCCCGTGCCCGATTCCGACAGCGTTGGCTACGAACTCTCTGAGGGCGTCGCGACGATCACCCTGAACCGCCCGGACGCGATGAACTCGCTGACGGTCGAGGCCAAGGAGGCGCTGCTCGCCGCGGTCGAACGCGCCAAGTCCGACCGTGAGGCGCGGGCGGTCCTGCTGACCGGCAGCGGGAAGGCGTTCTGTGCCGGCCAGGACCTGCACGAGCACGCGGCCTCGCTCGGCGAGGGCAAGGGGCTCGGCGACACCGTGCGCCGGCACTACAACCCGATCGTGCTCGCCCTGGCCCGCATGCCCAAGCCCGTCATCGCCGCCGTCAACGGCGTGGCCGCCGGTGCCGGCGCCTCGATCGCGTTCGCCTGCGACCTGCGGGTGGCCTCGGACCGGGCGACGTTCCTGACCGCGTTCGCAGGCGTGGGGCTCGGTTCGGACTCCGGGACCTCGTGGACGTTGCCCCGCCTGGTGGGCCACGCGCGTGCCATGCAGCTGCTCCTGCTGGGCGAGCCGGTACGGGCGGACCGCGCTCTGGAGATCGGTCTGGTCACCAGGGTCGTTCCGGCGGACGAACTCGCCACGGCCGCCCGTGAGCTGGCGGTGCGACTGGCCAACGGCCCCACGGTCGCCTACGCGGCGATCAAGGCGGAGCTGACGTTCGGCTCGGGGCTGGACCTGCAGAACGCTCTGGAGATGGAGGCGAGCCTGCAGGACCAGTGCGCGGAGACCACCGACCATCTCAACGCGACACTGTCCTTCGTCAACAAGAGCGCGCCGGTCTTCGAGGGCCGGTGATCGGCCCGGCCGCAGCCGTCAGGCGCTCACCTGGCTGAGCAGCAGGACCACCACCACGAGGCCGGCCACCGCCACGAGCAGCACGCCGCCGAGGACCGCGGCCAGCAACAGCACGTTGATCCCCTGCTGCCGGCGCGGGGCGGGGGGCACCGGGCCGGGCGGCGGCGCGACCGGCCCGGGCGGTGGATAGCCGCCGGCCGCGAAGGGCGGTGCCCCGGCTCCGCCCGGACCGACCGGCGGCGGAGCCGCGGGCGCGGGGGCCGGGCGCGGTGCGAGGTAGGGCGGCCCGGGAACGCGCGGTGGCGCGGTTCCGGACGCGCCACCGGGATCCGGACCACCGGTGAAGAACGCGCCGCCTGGACCGGAACTGATGCGGACGTTGGAGCCGAACCCGCCGGGCGGCGGCGTGCGCGGTCCGGTCGCGGACCCCGGCGGCGCCTGTGGACCGGACAGCGGCCCGGGAGCCGTGCCCGCACGAATCGGGCGGCCGGGACCAGTGCCGCCGTTCGCCGCCGGTTCGGGTGCCCGGTGCGCCCCGGGCCGGGGCGCACCGGGCGCCGACGGCGGTTCGGTGGGGGCTCCCGCGGCGGCGATCGCGCCGGCCCGCAGCGTCTGCACCGGAAGGTCGCCGGTGGCCGCCTCGGCTCCGGAGGTCTCGGCGGCATCGCTCGCGCCGCCGGTCACCCCGAGCACGCGGAGCAGCGTCTCGGCCGCGCCCGGCCGCTGCGCCGCCTCCTTGGACAGGCAGCGGGTGACGATCTCCCGAAGCGGGCCGTCGAGGTCGCCGAGTTCGGGCGGCTCGTTGACGACCCGGTTCACCACCTCGCGCAGCGAACCGTGCCCGAACGGCCCGCTCCCGGTGGCCGCGTGCACGATGGTCGCGCCCCAGGCGAACATGTCCACCGCCGGGCCGAGCGGCCCGCCGGTGATCTGCTCCGGCGCCATGTAGGAGGGGGTACCGGTGATGCTGCTGGTCAGGATGGCGGTGCCCTCCAGAACCCGCGCGATCCCGAAGTCGATCACCCGGGGGCCGTCCGCCGCCATGAGCACGTTGGCCGGTTTGAAGTCGCGGTGCACGATCCCCGCCTGGTGGATCGCCGCCAGCGCGGTGATGGTGCCCACCGCGAGCCGCTCCAGGGCGGCACCGCGCAGCGGCCCGTCGCGCCGCACCAGGTCCCTGAGCGAGGGCCCCTCGACGTACTCGCTGACGACGTACGGCGGTTCCGCGTCGATGTCGGCGTCGAGCACCTGGGCCGTGCAGAACCGGGCGACCCGGCGGGCGGTGGCGACCTCGTCGGCGAGCTGGCGGCGGAGTCCGGCCAGGTTGAGAGCGTCGGCGTGCAGCATCTTCACCGCGACCTCGGTGCCGTCGGCGGACTCGGCGAGGTAGACGACCCCCTGGCCGCCACGGCCGAGCCGCCTGGTGAGCCGGTACTCCCCCACCTGCCGCGGGTCGTCGTCGTTCAGCGGCCCGATGCCCGCCATAACACCTCCCACGCACGGCGCACGGCTGCGCGCCTCACCAGCCGACCCTAACCCGCGGAGCCGTCAGACCGAACGATCCGCCGGGGCCGGTGCCGCCGCGCGCTCCGGCGCGGGGACCTCAGCGCAGCGAGCCGGTGGACGTCATGGTGGTGCCGTCGTGGGAGACGGCCACCCACCGGGCCTCCAGGCTCCCGGCCCGGACGCCGGGTTCCAGCGTCAGCTCGACCTCGTCGATGCAGCGCTGCTCGGGGTCGTAGGTCTCGACGTAGTCGAACACCAGCCGGTCCTCGGCGCGCTCGGCGAGGGTGAGGCTGCCCCGGCAGTTGAGGGTGAACCACTCGGCGCTGCCGGTGTCCGATCCCGCGGTGAGCCGGACGGTCGCGCCCCAGTCGACCACGTGCGCCCCCGATTCGTCGGTCTGCGCCATCTCACCGGACCAGGCGCCGGCGAAGCTCTCGGGCACGCCGGTCCCGTCGTCACCGGACGACGGGCGGAGGAACAGCCACGCGGCGGCGCCACCGGCGGCCAGGAGCACCGCGGCCGCGGCGGCGCCCACCACCACGGCGCGCCGGCGGCGGCCGTTGTGCCGGGCGGACCTGGGCGGCGGCCACAGGGACATCCGCCGGATCGGTGAGGGCGGCTCGGCCGTTCCGGCGTGTTCCGGCTCCGGCCGCTCCGGTCGCGTCGGCACGGGACTCACCGGAGGTCCGCGGTCGGGCGGGATGGGCCCGGGTCGGGATGGGACGAACAGAACATCGCTTCCTCCAAGGCGGGCGGGCACATCGGCCGACCCGCGGGGTTCAGCGACAGAGAATAAGCCACCCGAACGACGACCATCAGGACATTCAACGTGACGAACGACACACGCCACGCGACCGGGAGAGCGGTCGCACGGCACGGTGTCCACCGGCCGGCGCCGACTCACCCCGCCCTCACGCCGCATCGCGTGCCAGGCGCCCCAGGGCGCGCAGCGACCAGCGGAACGCGGGCCAGCGGCCACATCAGCCGCACGAGCGTCCCCAGCGGTGGATCGATCCGCTCGGTCCACAGCACCCGGCTCCGCCCGCCCGGCAGCGGAACGACCTCGAAGCGGCCCCGCACGATCGGGCCCGGTGACCGCGTCGATGCGCCCGCCCGCCTCGTGGCAGCCGCGCGCCCGGGTGAGCGGCATCCACCGCTCGTGGCGCCAGGCGGTGAGCAGCCGCACACGCGGTCGGCGGGCGTCTCACTCCCCTGCACCGCCAACGCGAAAACAGCTCCGCCCACGAGCGTCGACGGCTCCGGACGCTCAGCACCTCGCCGCTCGGCGACCGACGGACGGGTACGGCAGGCGGCGCCGCGCGCTCACTCGCTCCGCGGGTCCTCATCGTCGTGGGAAAGGTCACCGCCCCGCCGGGCGCCGGCGGACACCGACCGCTCGCCGTACGCGGGGTCCTCGACCAGGACATCCGGCCGGGTGCGCTCCGCCGAGTCCGGTTCGCCGGGGGCGGCGGGCTCGGCGGCGTCGCCGGGCGACCGCGGATACCACGTTGCCGGGCCCGTGGACGTGCGCGCCTCGGCGAGCCGCTGCTCCAGTTCGGCGATGCGCTCATCGCGCTCCCGAAGGGCCACCGCCACGCGGCGCAGCACCTCGTCCACCGCGCGCACGTGGTAGCCCCACAGCGCCAGCGGAAGTTCGACACGGGCGACGTCCGCGCCGGCCACCGGCCGGTCGTCGGGAAGGTCGAGCGGAGGGTGGTCCGCCGGGAATCGCGCCAGCTGGCCGCCGCGCCCCATGACCGCGAACGCCACACCGGCCAGCACCGCCACGGCGGCCAGGGCGGTCAGGATCAGGATGGCTTGGTTCACGCCTCGATCGTGCCATATTCCCGCTTCGCAGCCGCTCGGGCTGGACCGGGCAGGTTCCGACACGGCGCGTGCGCGGCCGAGGCGCGTGCGACACTCGGGGCGTGCCCGACGACGCTCCCTTCCACATCGTCCCGCCGGACGAGGTGCCGGACGGCGTGACCGACGCCGGTGATCGCCCACCGGCCGACCTGGTGCGCGCGCTCGCCGGGCGGTCCCGGCCGGTTCTCGTGCGCTGTCTCCCCGAGCCGGGCCGGGCGGCCGACCCGGCCGAGGCCGTCGCGCTGGCCGCGGTCTACGCGTGGCTGGGCGCGCGGTACTTCGTCACCGACCATCCCCGGCAGGTGCGTCAGGCGCTCGACATGGTCGCCTCGATCCAGGGCCGCCGCCCGCCCGCGGCGGTACGCCGCGGCCTGGCCTGATCCGGGCGGCGCTCACCGGTGGTCGTTCTCCGTCAGCTCGATCACCCATGCGCGGCGCTCGGCGATCTTCCCGTCGCGCATGACGAACACCTCGGCCATGGACATTCGCATCTCCTCGCCGGTGTCACGCGTGGCCGAACCCGTCAGCTCCGCCATCACGACGTCGTCCTGCTCCACCATGCGCACCACCTCCAGGCGCGGTGGCCCGGCGAAGCCGGGGCCCTCGATCGCCGCTTCGTAGGCGCGCTTGCCGACCAGGTGGAAGTGCCCGAAGACGGTCCACTCGATGTCGTCGGTCAGGCAGGACAGGATCTGCGCGTGATCGTTCCGGCGGAATCCCGCAAGGTAGGTCTCGACAGTCTCAGTGTTCCTCGACATCCCGTATCCTCTCGACTCCGTTGTGACGGCCCTCCGTGGTGCCGGCCGATCGTAGGCCGCACCACCGACACCGGACCGTCCGCCGCCGGTGCCGCACCAGCGCCGCCCGGTCCTCTAGCCTGGTCGCCATGAGCCCACAGCCCCCGGATCTTCCCCCGCACGTCGCCGCACTCGCCGACCGGCTCGCCACGCTGCCCGGAGCGGTGGCGGTGGTGCTCGGCGGTTCGCGCGCCGCCGGGACGCACCGGCCGGACAGCGACTGGGACCTCGGCGTGTACTACCGCTCCTCCGAGAGGGCGGTCGATCCCGAGGACGTCCGGCGGCTCGGCCACCCCGGTTACGTGTCCGCGCTCGGCGAGTGGGGGCCGATCGTGCACGGCGGCGCCTGGCTGTCGGTCGAGGGCACGCCGGTCGACGTGCTGTTCCGCGACCTCGACCGGATCGAGGGATGGGCCGCCGACGCCGGGCGCGGGGAGTTCGAGGTGCTGACCCAGGGCGGCTACGTCGTGGGCGCGCCGACCTACCTGCCCGTGGGCGAACTCGCGATCGGCCGCCCCATATCGGGGACGGTGCCGCGGCCGGAGTTCTCCGAGGCGCTGGCCGCCGCCGCGTCCGGCCACTGGACCGGCCGTGCGAGCACGTCGCTGATGTTCGCCGGGGGCTACGCGGAGGCCGGCGACCCCGTCGCGTGCGCCGGGATGCTCGTGGACGCGGTGCTCAGCGCGGCGCACGCCCGTCTCGCCGCGCGCCGGGAGTGGGTGCTCAACGAGAAGCGCCTGGTCGAACGCGCCGGTCTGCACGACACCCGCCCGCTGCTCGCGCACCCGGGCGGCACCAGCGCCGAACTCCGCGCCACCACGGCCGCCGTGCGCGACCGCCTCGGTATCGCCCCGCTCGTCGCGCGCTGATCCCGCCCGGCACGGCGGCGGGCGCGCACCGCTTCCGGCCTCAGCCCCGCAGCAGCGGCAGCACCTGCCCGGCCGCCCGGGACAGCTGCTCCGTCACGTCGCCGGGTGGGTAGAGGATGACGCTCTCGGCGCCCGCCTCGTGGAGTTCGGTGATGCGGCGGGCGCAGTCCCGCGGCGTGCCCACGACCGCGAGAGCGTCCACCCAGGCGTCCGGGACGGCGGCCACACGCTCGGCCTCGGGGAGCCGCGCCAGCTCGCGGGCGTCGGCGGCGAAGTCGAGCGCCTCGATGTGCGCGGCCAGTGCCGGGTCGGTGACGGCCGCGGCGACGGTCGGGCGCAGCGCCGCGCGGGCCCGGTCGGCGTCGTCGTCCACGTGCAGCCAGGCGTTGACGTCGATCCGGTGCGGCCGCTCCTGGCCGGTCCGGCCCGTCTCGATCGACCGCCGCGCGGCGGCGATGTACTCGGGCGAGGCCGGCTCGGCCAGGTGGGTGCCGTCGGCGTACCGGCCGGACACCCGCAGCGACTTCGGCCCGCGCACGCCGGCCACCACCGGCGGCGGCACGGCGGGCGGGAAGTCCAGCGCGACCCCGTCCAGCCGCACGTATCTGCCCTGCGTGGTCACGGTCTCCCCGGCGAGCAGCCGGCGCACCGCGTCGAGGTGCTCGGCGAGCGCGGTGAGCGGCGACGCGGGTGCGGCGCCGATCTGCCGCATCCAGGCGGGGACGCCGTGCCCGAGACCGGCGATGAGCCGGCCGGGGTGGGCCTCGGCGAGCGCGGCGAGCTCCATCGCGGTGAAGGCCGCGTTGCGGGCGACGGCCGGCAGGATGCCGAGTCCCACCGTGATGCGTTCGGTGACGGCGAGCGCGGTCGCCGTCGTCGCGATGCCGCCGGCCAGGAAACAGTCCTCGACGACCCACAACTCGTCGAACCCGGCCCGTTCCACCTCCCGCGCGATCGGCGGCAGGCCGGACAACGGAAGCCGGCACGGGAAGGTGAAGCCGACCTTGGGTCGTGGCATGCGTCACTCCTCACTCGGGGGCACGGGCAGCCTATCCGGCACCGGCTCCCGGGGTGCGGGCGGTTCCGTGCCGCGCGTCCACCGGTCTCCGGTCCGCCGCCGGATACCGGGCGAATGTTAAGGGAGCGTCAAAAACGCCCCCGTGGGGCGTCAGAGGGCCATTAAGGCGCCTGATACGTGGGCAATCGCGGGGTTGAATCCCGAATGACCGGACTCGGGACCCGAGCCAGCGACCGACGCTGCCACCAGGCCGGTGGAAGGGAGCGACCCGTGCTCGACGTCGGCTATCTCGCCCTGACGCTCGTGTGCTTCGCGATCGTCGGGCTCGCCGCCAGAGGGGTGTCCCGCCCGTGACCGCCACCGTCTTCGACATCGTCGGCCTGGTCACCGCCGTCGGCCTGCTGGTCTACCTGGTGATCGCCCTGCTCCGGCCCGAGAGGTTCTGAATCCGTGTCCGACACCCCCGCCGGGCTAGCGCAGATCGGCCTCCTCCTCGCCCTGCTCGCCGCCCTCTACGTCCCCGTCGGCGACTACCTGGCGCACGTCTACACCACATCCCGTCACCTCGCCCCCGAACGCTTCGTCTACCGCCTCTGCGGGGTCGATCCGCACCGGGAGCAGACCGCCGCCGGTTACCTGCGCGGCGTACTGGCGTTCTCGCTGCTCTCCGTGCTCGTCCTCTACGCATTGCAGCGTCTCCAGAACCGGCTGCCGCTCGCCGTCGGCATGGCTCCGGTCGACCCCGCGACCGCGTGGAACACCGCGGTCTCGTTCGTGACGAACACGAACTGGCAGACCTACGCCGGCGAGTCCACCATGGGACACCTCACCCAGATGGCCGGCCTCGCCGTGCAGAACTTCCTGTCCGCCGCGGTGGGCATGGCGGTGGCGGTGGCGCTGGTCCGCGGGCTCGTCCGGCGGCGCAGCGAACAGCTCGGCAACGTGTGGGTGGACCTGACACGAACCGTGGTGCGGGTGCTGCTGCCCCTCTCGTTCGTCGCGGCACTGCTGCTGGTCGCGGGCGGGGCCGTGCAGAACCTGTCCGGGCTCACCGAGCACGCCACGCTGGCGGGCGGTACCCAGACTCTGCCGGGCGGTCCCATCGCCTCCCAGGAGGCGATCAAGGAACTCGGCACGAACGGGGGCGGGCCCTACAACGCGAACTCGGCGCATCCCTTCGAGAACCCCACCGCCTGGACCAACCTGCTGGAGGTCCTGCTCCTGCTGCTCATCCCGGTCTGCCTCACCCGCACGTTCGGCACCATGCTGGCACGCTCGGGGTCCGGAAGCCGGCGGCACGGACTCGCCCTGCTCGCCGCCATGGGCGTCATCTTCGGTCTGGTGCTGGCCGGTCTCACGGCCGCCGAGGTGGCAGGCCACGGCATCGCCACGCAGACGGCCGGCGCGGCCATGGAGGGCAAGGAGGTCCGGTTCGGCGAATGGGCGTCCGCGCTGTTCGCCGCGGCCACCACTGCCACCTCCACGGGAGCGGTGAACTCCATGCACGACTCTTTCACCGCGTTCGGCGGCGGGCTCGCGCTCTTCAACATGCTCCTCGGCGAGATCGTCCCGGGCGGCGTGGGCTCCGGACTCTACGGCATCCTCGTCCTGGCGATGCTCACCGTCTTCCTCGGCGGGCTGATGATCGGCCGCACCCCCGAATACCTCGGCAAGCGGATCGGCGGGCGCGAGATCAAGCTCATCGCGCTCTACATCCTCACCACGCCCGCGCTGGTCCTGGTGTTCACCGGCATCGCCATGGCCGTGCCGGCCACCCGCGACGCCATGACCAACGGCGGCATCCACGGCTTCACCGAAGTGCTGTACGCCTTCGCCTCCGGGGCCAACAACAACGGCAGCGCGTTCGGCGGGCTCAACGCCGCCACGCCGTTCCTCAGCACCACGGTAGGGCTGGCGATGCTCTTCGGCCGGTTCCTGCCCATCGTCTTCGTCATCACGCTGGCCGGTGCCCTCGCCCGGCAGCGACCCGCCCCGGTGACCTCCGGCACGCTGCCGACCGACCGGCCGCTGTTCGTGGGCATGCTCACCGCCACGATCCTCATCGTCACCGGGCTCACCTTCTTCCCGGCGCTCGCGCTGGGCCCCATCGCCGAAGGACTGAGTTAGATGTCCGAAACGACCACACCACCGCGTCCCGAGGGCCGGCCGCGACCGTCCGAGGCCCACCCGCGCCCGCTGCCCGGGCTCTTCGACCCGCGGGCGCTGGCGGCCCAGCTCCCCTCGGCGCTGCGCAAGCTCGACCCGCGCACGATGATCCACGCACCGGTCATGTTCGTCGTACTGGTCGGTGCGGCGCTCACCACGGTGTTCGCCGCCGTGCAGCCGAGCGTGTTCGCGTGGGTCACCACGCTGTGGCTGTGGGCGACCGTGCTGTTCGCCAACCTGGCCGAAGCCGTCGCCGAGGGACGCGGCAAGGCGCAGGCCGACACGCTGCGGCGCGCCCGTACCGAGACCACCGCACGGCTGCTCCGCGACGGCGCGGAGACGGTCGTTCTGGCGACCCGGCTGGCCGTCGGCGACCTCGTGGTGTGCGAGGCGGGCGACACCATCCCCAGCGACGGCGACGTCGTGGAGGGGGTCGCCAGCGTGGACGAGTCGGCGGTGACCGGCGAGTCCGCGCCGGTCATCCGCGAGTCCGGCGGCGACCGGTGCGCCGTCACCGGCGGCACCCGGGTCCTCAGCGACCGGATCGTCGTGCGGATCACCGCCGAGCCGGGCGCCACCTTCCTGGACCGGATGATCGCCCTGGTCGAGGGCGCCGACCGGCAGAAGACCCCCAATGAGATCGCCCTGAGCACGTTGCTGGCGTCGCTGACCATCGTCTTCCTGCTCGCGGTCGTCACCCTGCAGCCCTTCGCCGGCTACGCGGGCCGGCCGCAGTCGATCCTTGTGCTGGTGGCGCTATTGGTCTGTCTCATCCCCACCACCATCGGCGCGCTGCTGTCGGCCATCGGGATCGCCGGGATGGATCGCCTGGTGCGCCGCAACGTGCTCGCCATGTCCGGCCGGGCCGTGGAGGCCGCCGGCAACATCGACACCCTGCTGCTGGACAAGACCGGCACCATCACGCTCGGCAATCGGCAGGCCCACGAGCTGCTGCCGGTGGACGGGGTGGACGAGCCGGAGCTGGCGACGGCCGCGCTGCTGGCCAGCTCGGCCGACGACACTCCTGAGGGCCGCAGCATCGGCGCGTTCTGCCGCGCCCGGCGGCTGCCCGCCGGCTCGCCCGCCGAACCGGTCGCCGCAGCCGTGGCGACCCTGGACGGCGTCGAAGGCACCCCGGTGCCGTTCAGTGCCGAGACCCGGATGAGCGGCATGGACCTGGCCGGCGGACGGCGCATCCGCAAGGGCGCCGGGTCGGCGGTGAAACGCTGGGTCGAACGTAACGGGGGACGCTACGACGCAGCGGTGACGGCCCTGGTCGACACCGTCTCGGAGAATGGCGGCACCCCGCTGGTGGTCGCCGAGGCCGACGGCGCGACGGCGCGCGTGCTCGGCGTCATTCACCTGAAGGACGTCGTCAAGCCGGGGCTGCGGGAGCGGTTCGAACGGCTGCGGACGATGGGCATCCGCACGGTGATGATCACCGGCGACAACCCGCGCACCGCGCGCGCCATCGCCGAGGAGGCCGGCGTGGACGACTTCCTCGCCGAGGCGACCCCGCAGGACAAGCTCGACCTGATCCGTCGGGAACAGGAGGGCGGCCGGCTGGTGGCGATGACCGGCGACGGCACGAACGACGCCCCGGCCCTCGCCCAGGCCGACGTCGGCGTCGCCATGAACTCGGGGACCAGCGCGGCCAAGGAGGCCGGCAACATGGTCGACCTCGACTCCGACCCGACCAAGCTCATCGAGATCGTCGAGATCGGCAAGCAGCTGCTCATCACCCGGGGCGCACTGACCACGTTCTCGGTGGCCAACGACGTCGCCAAGTACTTCGCGATCATTCCGGCGATGTTCGCGGGCATCGCCGGCTACGAGGGGCTGGCCCACCTGAACATCATGGGGCTGGCCGGCCCGGAGTCGGCGATCCTCTCAGCGGTGATCTTCAACGCGCTGATCATCGTGGCGCTGATCCCGCTGGCGCTGCGCGGCGTCGCCTACCGGGCGATGGGCGCCGCCCGCATGCTGCGCCGCAACCTGCTGGTGTACGGGGTCGGCGGTCTCGTCACCCCGTTCGCCGGCATCGCGCTGATCGACCTGGTCGTCTCCCGCATCCCAGGACTGGTGTGACATGGGACCTCTACCGCAGTGGCTGCGCCCTTACAACGCGGCCGTCCGTTTCCTGCTCGTCATGACGGTGCTGCTCGGCGTCGGCTACCCGCTCGCGGTCACCGGGCTGGCCCAGCTGGTGTTCCCCCACCAGGCGAACGGTTCGCCGGTCCGTGCGGACGGCCGGATCGTCGGCTCGGCCCTGATCGGCCAGAACTTCACCGGACCCGAGTGGTTCCACCCGCGGCCGTCCGCCGCCGGAGCGGACGGCTACGACGGCGCGGCCAGCGGCGCGTCCAATCTCGGGCCGAACAGCCCGGAGCTGCGCGCCCTGGTCGAGGAGCGCCGCGCGGCGGTGGCCGCCGAGAACGGGGTGCCCGAGAGCGCCGTCCCGCCGGACGCCGTCACCGCGAGCGGCAGCGGCCTCGACCCGCATATCTCGCCGGCCTACGCCGCGATCCAGGTGGACCGGGTGGCGCACGCGCGCGGCCTGCCGCCGGACACCGTGCGGGCGCTCGTGGCCGAGCACACCGCGGGCCGCCCGCTCGGCGTTCTCGGCGCACCGGGCGTCAACGTGCTGGAGCTCAACCTGGCGCTGGAGCAGGCCCGGTGAGCCCGCGCGCGGGCCGGTGGGCCGCTCGCCCGGCGGCCGGCCGCCGCCATAAGCTGGAACCGGGCCGGCTGCCGGAGTCCGCATCCGGCCCGCCGCCCGGCGCGGGACCGGACGGCGCACCGCTTCCTCGAACGGCGACGGCGGCACCATGAGCGGCGCGAGACGCGGACGGCTGCGGGTCTATCTCGGGGCGGCCCCCGGGGTCGGCAAGACGTACGCGGCCCTGAGCGAGGCGCAGCGCCGCCAGGAGCGCGGCGCCGACATCGTCGTGGGGTACGTCGAGACGTACGGCCGCCCGAAGACCGCCGCGCTGCTGGACGGGCTGGAGATCCTGCCCCGGGCGGCGCGCACCCACCGGGGCGCCCGCCTGGAGGAGCTCGACATCGACGCCCTGCTGGAGCGCGCCCCGCAGGTCGCGGTGGTCGACGAGCTCGCGCACACCAACGTTCCCGGCTCGCGAAACGCCAAGCGGTGGCAGGACGTCGAGGAGCTGCTGGCCGCTGGAGTGGACGTCATCTCCACCCTGAACGTGCAGCACCTGGAGTCGCTGAACGACGTGGTGGAGCAGATCACCGGCGTCCGGCAGCGCGAGACCATCCCTGACGACGTCGTACGCCGGGCCGACCAGATCGAGCTGTGCGACATGTCCCCTTACGGGCTGCGCCGCCGGATGTCGCACGGCAACATCTACCCGGCCGAGAAGATCGACGCCGCGCTGTCCAACTACTTCCGTGAGGGCAACCTGACCGCGCTGCGCGAGCTGGCGCTGCTGTGGGTGGCCGACCGGGTGGACGAGGGGCTGGCCCGGTACCGGGGAGAGCACAAGATCCGCGCGACCTGGGAGGCGCGCGAGCGCGTGGTCGTGGCGCTCACCGGCGGCCCCGAGGGCGAGACGCTGATCCGCCGCGCCGCGCGCATCGCCGCGCGCTCGCGCGGCGGCCAGCCGCAGCCGAGCCAGCTCATGGCGGTGCACGTGGTCTCCAGTGACGGCCTGACCTCGGCGGCCCCCGACGCGATCGCCCGCCAGCGGCGGCTGCTCGCCGAGCTCGGTGGCACCTACCACCAGGTGCTGGGCGATGACGTGGCGACCGCGCTGCTGGAGTTCGCGCGCGGTGTGAACGCCACGCAGATCGTCCTGGGCTCGTCCCGCCGGCCCGCCTGGCAGTACGTGTTCGGTCCGGGTGTCGGCGCGACCGTGGCGCGGGAGTCCGGCGACATCGACGTGCACATCGTCACGCACGAGGAGGTCGGCCGCGGCCGTGGGCTGCTGCCGCCGCTCACGCCGGGTGGTCTCGGCGCGGGCCGCCGGGCGTGGGGATGGCTCCTGGGCGTGCTCGCCCCGGTCGCGCTCACCGGCGCCCTGCACATGCCGTGGCTGGACGATCTCGGGCTCACCACCGACGTGCTGTTCTTCGTGTCGGTCACCGTGCTGGTCGCGCTGGTCGGCGGCCTGTGGCCGGCGATGCTCGCGGCGGTGTGGGGCAGCATGCTGGTGAACTTCTACTTCACCGAACCGCTGTACGGGCTGCGGGTCTACCGGGTGGACAACATCATCGCGCTCATCGTCTCCATCCTGGTGGGCATCGCGGTGGCGGTGGTCGTCGATCTCGCGGTCCGCCGGTCCAAGCAGGCCGCGCGCGCCCGCGCGGAGGCGAGCACGCTCAGCCTGCTGGCCACCAGTGTGCTCGGCGGCCACGAACCGGTCCCGGCCCTGCTGCGGCGGCTGCGCGAGACGTTCGGCCAGCGCTCGGCCGCGCTGCTGGAACAGGGCGACGACGGCCGGTGGCGGCTGGTCGAGGGCGTGGGGCACGCGCCGTGCGCCGATCCCGGCGAGGCCGACGCCCTGGTATCGGTCAGCGACTCGCTCGCGCTGGCCATGCGCGGGCACGTCCTGCGGGCCGGGGACCGGCGGGTGCTCGGGGCGTTCGCCACCCACCTCGGCATCGCGATGGAACGCCAGCGGCTGGCGAAGGACGCCGCCGAGGCGCGCCGGCAGGCCGCCGGCAACAAGATCCGCACCGCGCTGCTCGCCGCGGTCTCGCACGACCTGCGCACTCCGCTCACCTCCATCAAGGCCAGCGTCGGGAGCCTGCGCGCCACCGACATCGAGCTGTCCGAGACCGATCGCAAGGAGCTGCTGGAGAACATCGAGGACGCCACCGACCGCCTGAACGGCCTGGTGGACAATCTGCTCGACATGAGCCGGCTGCAGACCGACGCCGTGCGGCCGATCCTGCGCCCCGTCGGGCTGGAGGAGGTGGTCCCGGCCACACTCATCGGCATCCCCGGCCGGGTCGCCGTCGACGTCCCCGAGGGCCTGCCACGGGTGCACATCGACCGCGGGCTGCTGGAACGCGCGGTGGCCAACGTCGTCGAGAACGCCGTCCGTCACAATCCGCCGGACGCCCCTCCGGTGCGGGTGGCGGCCAGCTCGCTCGGCGAAACGGTAGAACTACGGGTGGCGGACCACGGGCCCGGGGTGCCCGACGAGTCCAAGGAGCGGATCTTCGAGGCGTTCCAGCGGCTCGGCGACGCCCCGCGCGGCACCGGCATCGGCCTGGGACTCGCGGTGGCGCGCGGGTTCACCGAGGCGATGGGCGGCACGCTGACGGCGGAGGACACGCCCGGCGGCGGACTGATGATGGTGTTCCGGCTGCGCGGCGTGAACGGCCGGGACCGGGTCGAGACCGGGGTGGCGGATGCGGATACTGGTCGTTGACGACGACGCGCAGATCCTGCGCGCCATGCGGATCAACCTGCGGGCGCGCGGATACGAGGTGGACACCGCTCCGGACGGCGCGTCGGCGCTGGCGGCGGCGGCCAAGCGCTCCCCCGACATGGTGCTGCTCGATCTCGGCCTGCCGGACATGGAGGGCGTCGAGGTGATCGAGGGCCTGCGCGGCTGGTCGGCGGTGCCCATCATCGTGCTCTCCGCCCGGCACTCCTCGACGGAGAAGGTGCAGGCGCTGGACGCCGGCGCCGACGACTACGTCACCAAGCCGTTCGGCATGGACGAACTGCTGGCCCGCCTGCGCGCCGCCGCCCGCCGCGCGGTCCGGGCGGAGGAGGCGCCGGTGGTGCGCACCCCGGCGTTCACGGTGGATCTGGGCGCCAAGCGGGTCTCCCGCGACGGTGTCGAGGTCCGGCTCACCCCCACCGAGTGGCACATCCTGGAGATCCTGGTCCGCAACGCCGGCCGTCTGGTCAGCCAGCGGCAGCTGCTGCACGACGTGTGGGGCCCCGCCTACCAGAGCGAGACCAACTACCTGCGGGTGTACCTGGCCCAGCTGCGCCGCAAGCTGGAACCCGACCCGGCGCACCCGGTGTACCTCATCACCGAGGCGGGGATGGGCTACCGCTTCGAGACGGGGCCGCGGCAGCCCTGACGGGCCGCCGCGCCCGTGTCAGATCCGCCGAAGCGGATCGAGCCGGACGAAGATGTGGCCGGAGTCGGCGAAGCCGACGAGTCGCCCCAGGTGTCGACCGAGCTGTCGGGGTCGACGTCGGATTCGACACCCTGCCACTGGCCGCGCACGCCGTCTGGGAGCACGATGAAGGGTCCCGCCGAGATCGACCAGGACAGCAACGTTCCCTTAGAGATCACGGGAGGAGGCCGGTTCGTCGCTGCACGCGCCTCTCAAGTTGGGTACCGGCCGCCGTCCAGCAGGAGGGACTGGCCGGTCAGGTAGCCGTTGCGGACGACGGCCGCGATGACGTCGGCGACCTCCTCGGCCGTGCCGAGCCGGCCGAGCGGGGTGGCGGCGAGCAGCCGGGCGCGGGTCTGCTCGTCGGAGAGCATGTCGCTGTCGATCGCCGCGGGGGCGACCACGTTGACCGTCACGCCGTGCCCGGCGCCCTGCCGGGACAGGCTGTGCGCCAGGCCGTGCAGGCCGGCCTTGGAGGCGGCGTAGTGCGCGCCGACGACCCCGCCGGTGTAGGCCGCGATCGAGGAGACCAGCACGGTGCGCCCGAAGCCCCGCTCGACCATGCCGGGCAGCACGCGCTGGGCGAGCAGGAACGGGGCGCGCAGGTTGATCGCCTGCATGCGGTCCCAGTCGGCCACGCCGATGTCGGCCAGGGCCGCCGGACGGCCGGCGATTCCGGCGTTGGCCACCAGGACGTCCACCGGGCCGAGTTGCCGCTCGGCGGCGTCGACCAGGGCGCCGGACGTCTCGGGGTGGGCGAGGTCGCCCCCGGCGACGGCGGCCCGCCGCCCGAGGGCGCGGACCTCCTCGGCCACGCGTTCGGCGGCCGTGGCGTCGCGGCCGTAGCCGATGGCGATGTCGTGTCCCTCACGGGCCAGCTGAACCGCGGTGGCGCGGCCGATGCCGCGGCTGGCTCCGGTGACCAGGGCGACGGTCATGGGTTCCTCGCTCGTCATGGGTCGGCGGCTGGAATCGGGCGAGCGGCGCGGGAGCGGCCGGCCGGAGCCGGCCGCGCCCGTGCCGCGTGTGGGGCAGCGGCCTCAGCAGGCCGACAGGCTCATCAGCACCTCGAACTCGGGCAGGTGCGCCTCGCCGCGGTTGGCGCGCGAGATGGCGAGGATCGGGGCGATCGCCCGGCACCAGCCCAGCAGCCGCTCCTGCGAACTGCCGATGGCCGGCGCCAGCACCGAGATGCGGCGGTCGACCTCCTCACGGGAGGCGACCCCCCACAGGGCCCAGTTCATGGCGTCCACCGCGGCATCGCCCACGCAGGCCCGCGGGTCGATCGCGACGAGGCCGCGCCGCGGTCCGCCGTTCAGGACGTTGTGGGGGTGCAGGTCGCCGTGCAGCGCCACGACGTTGTCCTGGTTGGCCGTGAGGGCGCGGGCGCGCGCGTGGCCGTGGTGGAGCAGCACCGGTGGGACGAGGTCGGCCGCACGGCCCTGGACGCGGCGCTGCTCCCACAGGTGGTACACGAAGTTGACGCGGCTCTGCAGGGGGCGCAGCCGCGACACCTTGTCCTCGGGGACCCGCGCCGTGTGCAGGTCCCGGATGAGCCGGGCGATCTCCTCCAGCGGCGGCCAGGTCGTCATGTCGGCGACGTGCTCACCCGGTTCGACCGCCTCCAGGAGTAAGCCGCCACGCTGCTCGTCCACCTCCCACACGGCGGGGACCCGGCCGGTCTCCCGCCACAGCCCCAGCGTGCACGCCTCTGTCGCGAGGAGCGCGGGGTCGGGGCTCATCTTGAGCACCGCGGCGCTGCCGTCGACGCGCCGCGCGAACAGCACCACCGACGTCTGCCCGTGCGGCGCCCGGCCGATGATGCTGAGTTTCCACTCGCCGGCCAGTTCGTCCACGAGGGCGGGGAGCCCGGCCAGCCAGCTCCGCGCCTTGGCCCCGAAGCGCCGCACCAGCCGGTCGCGCTGGACGTCGTCGGCCAATTCCGTCATGACGCCGCTCATGTGATCACCCTGCGCCTCCGGGCCGGGCCGCCGGATCCGCGACTCGGCTCCCGCCATCGCCGCGACAGTTCTCGCCGATGCTTCACACGTTCTCCTCACGCCGCGTTGCCCTCGCATACCGGCTCGCGTACGGCACCGGAGCCGACCGCCGGCGGGCGTCCGGTCGCGGACGCCACGCCCGGGAGCGCTCGACGGGAACCCGCACCGCAAGTCCGGTTGCGAAGATGACGCCCTTCCCCTACCCGAGGGGGGCGCGTTTCTATACCCGCCGGGGGCATTTACCCTAGGGATGTGACCTTCCCGGTACGCACGCGGCGACGCGCCGCCCCCGGCATGTGGGAGAACTGGACTCCCCGTGCGTGGGCGCACGCGCTGCTGCTGTTGTGCGTACTGACCGGTCTGGCGGGCATGCACACGCTCGGTCACCTGCACTCCGGCGAACACCCGGCCCCCGAGACGTCGGCCTCCGCACCGGCGGACGGTGCCGCGCACGGCGCCATGGACGGTGCCGCCGACAGCGGCATGGGCGCCATGGCCGGATCTCCGGTCGACGGCGACGGGCACGACGCTCCGCCGCCGCTGGACCCCACCTCGGTGTGCCTGGCCATCGGCGGGCTGGTGGTCGTACTGCTCGGCCTGGCCGCCGGGGCGTTCCCCCGCTGGCCCGGCACGGTGGTCCGCACCCGCGCGCAGGGGCGCCGTCATCGCCCGTCCGGCGCGCCGCCGCCACGGCCGCCCACGCTCTCCCTCCTTCAGGTGCTGCGGATCTAGATGCCCCAGGAGGCGCCGGCGCACGTCCGTGCCCGCGCCCCGCTTCGGCGACCGATCCCTCCGCCCCGGCACCGTCCGGCGCGGATACCACCTGTGCAATTGAGAAACGTAAGGGAGAGTCCCTTGTCCGTGTTCACCATGCCCGCGTTCGGCCGTGCCCGGCTGCTGGCCCCCGTGGCGCTCGTCACCGCCGTGTTCCTGGCCGGCTGCGGTACCGGCGACGAGGCTCCGGCCGCGGAGCCGACCCCGGCCACCGAGGAGCAGAGCGGCGCCGAGCACAACGACGCCGATGTGATGTTCGCCCAGATGATGATCCCGCACCATGAGCAGGCCGTGCAGATGGCCGGGCTCGCCGAGGAGCGGGCCGGCGAGGAGGTCCGGGAGCTCGCCACGGAGATCGAGGCCGCTCAGGGGCCGGAGATCGAGCAGCTCACCGCGATGCTGGAGTCGTGGGGCGAGGAGCCCGAGGGCGGCTCCATGGACCATGGCATGCCCGGCATGATGTCCGAGGACGACATGGCCGCGCTGGAGTCGGCCAGCGGCGACGAATTCGACGAGCGGTTCCTGGAGATGATGATCGCCCACCACGAGGGCGCGATCGAGATGGCGCAGACGGAGATCGACGAGGGCGCGAACGCCGACGCCATCGCGCTCGCCGAGCAGGTCGTCTCGGCCCAGGAGTCCGAGATCGAGCAGATGACCGCGATGCTGGGCGGCAGCCCGTCGCCGTCGGCCGACACCGGCGACGGCGGCCACGGCGGCCACTGATCCCGGACGGTGCGGGCGCCGGCCGAACGCCGGTGCCCGCACCGCGCCACGGTCCGGCGACCGCGCGGCGGCGGGGACCGTGGGCCGGCCGGGCGGCGAGCGCGGCCCGCGCGCCACAGATCGGCCGATATGTGGTTATCTCACCTCATGGGTGTTGAGATCACGCGGTTCCTCCGGCTGGTGGACGCGCTGCCGGACGCCGAGCACGAGGAGACGGACCGGTACACGGCGTTCAGCGTGCACGGCAAGAAGTTCGGCTACCTGTGGCCGCGTACCAGGACCGTGGGCCTGAAGCAGACGCTGTCCGAACAGCGCGCCCTCGTCGCCGAGCGGCCGGAGGTCTTCGAGGTGCAGTTCACCGCGGGCGGCTTCGGCTGGGTCGTGGTGCACCTGGACGGGATAGAACTGGACGAACTCAGCGAACTCGTGCTGGAGGCGTGGCGGCTGTCGGCGTCCGACGAACTCCTCGCCGACCTGCCCACCCCGGCGTCCCTCGTCCAGGGCTGAGGCGCGGGCGGGACCGGATCCGGCGAGGGTCTAGGCCGCCAGCCGCGCGGTGGCCGCGCGGTGCTGGGACAGCAGCGTGTCGACCACCACACCGGCCGGCCACAGCGGAGCGGTGACGGCCGTGGCGTCCAGCTCCCGCAGCCGCTCATGCCCGGCGCCGTCGACCAGCTGCCAGGACGCGACGCAGACCCGGCGCTGCCCGCGGCGGCGCAGCCGCTCCACGGCGTCGCCGACCGAGGGTGCCCAGGCGTCGAGATAGCCGACCTGCACCGGCGACTGCACCCGGCGGCTGAGCATCCGCGCCACCGAGGTGAGCTGCTGGCGTTCGTCCTGGTCGAAGGCCCCGTCGGCGGCGAGGACCACGCCGTCGCCGGGCCGCCAACCGGCCTGGCCGAGGCGGCGGGCCAGGCTGCCGACGATGGACGGTACCGCGCCCAGCGGGGGCGTGGCGCAGGCGTCGAACCGCTGGTCGAGGTCGAGTCCGGCGAGCAGTTCCGCGCTGACGCGGTCACTGCCGGCCAGGAAGGCGGGGACGACGACGAGCGGCCCGTCGACCGACGCGACGGCGGACTCCAGTTCGTCGGACGTGCCGAAGGACGAGACGACCGGCGCCTCCCCCCGGCGGGCGACCGCGTCGGCGAGGTCGCACAGCGCCTCCCTGCGGTGGGCATCGCGCGAACTGTCGGCTACGAGCATCATCGTGGGGACCATGTCCGTCTCCTTAGAGTCGCCTGAGCGTCTGCCCGGATCAAGGCAGCGTAATGATCACGCGTTTCACGGCAATGACCTCGTGTTACACACGTGAAAACAGCGGCCGATCGTACCGGCCATGCCGGGAAAAACTCCGGCAAAGATCGCCTCGTCGGCGCCACAGGCGGATGGGGGGAAATCGTCATCGACATGCCCGGCCCCTACGCCTTTACCGGGCCAATTGTATCCGGGCGCGCTTCTTCCCCGCCACAGCGCCCCGCTGTTATCACGGTCACTCGAATCGGCCCAGCGGCGGGAGCTGTGGCCGTTCCGGACCGGTACCGCGAACGCCGCCAGGAGACGCGACACACTATTCCCAACTTCCCTAGAGAGATCCGCCCGGGGAATTCGATAATTCCTCGACCCTTGCCGGGGACTCGAAAATACCCGGATTCCGTACTGAAATAACGCACTGTCGACAGGAATCACCGTTCGCGCGACGCCGTGCGGAATTTTTCTCCGTTTCCGCTGAACGCCTCCGCTCCCACTGCCCGGAACGCCGCCCGCCGGTCCCCGGATTCCCTGCGGATTCCAGCGGGTAGGTAGGGTGCGCCCGGACGAGGAGGGGACCCGGTGCTGCCGACCGCCGACGCTGACCTGACCGACCGCGATCCGGGGCTGCCCGCGTTGCGCGCGCTGCTCGCGCCGGAGGAGTTGCGCGACCGGATCGCGGCGCTGCTGCCCGCCGCTGCCGAACTCCCCCGGAGCGTCCGGATCGACCGGCTCGACTATCGCCCCGCAGGCGGCTCCGCCCGCGCGGGCGCGGTGCTGGAGTACGCCGACCGGACCCGGCGAGTGACCGTCACGGCGCACCGTCCCGGCGACGGCGGCCCAGGGCCGGACCGTTCCTGGTCCCCTGCCGGCCGGCCCGGCGCCGGCGTGGTGGACGTCACCGAGCTCACCGACCCGGGGTGGCCCGGCGTCCTGGCCGACCGGGAGCACGGCTTGGTCGTCACCGCGGCGGCCGACGATCCGGGCCTGCCGGCGCTGCGGCACTTCACCGCCGGGCCGGAGCGCTTCGCGCCGCTGCCCGGCGGGCGGGTCCGCACACTGCGGCACGAGCCCGGCCGGCGGTGGAGCGGCCGGGTCGAGGACGCCGCCGGGCAGCCGCGGTACACGGTGCGGTGCCGCGCCGATGGCGTCAACGTGGCCGCGCATCTGGCCCTCGCCGCCGCCGGGGTGCCCGTACCCGACCTGCAGCGGGTCAGCCGGTTCGGAGTGCTCGCCACCCGCTGGGTGCCCGGCGGGACGCTCGGCGCTCTGCTGGCCGCCGCCGATCCCGCGGTGGGCGACGCCCTCGCCGCCACCGGGGAGCTGCTGGCCCGGATCCACGCGGTCCCGCCGCCGCGGGAGCTGCCCGAATCGGACGCGCCGCCGACCGCCGGGGCGGCCGCGCGCGCGATCGCCGCGCTGCTGCCGGGCCTGACGGAGCGGGCGACGGCGGTGGCCGCCGCGTGCGACGCGGCCGCCCGGCACGGCGGACGCACCGGAGACCTCATGGTGCTGTCGCTCGGCGCCTGCACCGCCGATCACATCGCGGCCGGTGAGCGCCCGGTGCCGCTGGGCCTGGACCGGGTCCGCGTCGCGCACCCCGCCGAGGACCTGGCCGAGTTCGCCGCCGGGGAGATCGCGGCCGGACGGTCCGCGGCGGACGCCCCCGAACGCGTCCTCGGCCCCTTGCTCGACGGCTACCTGTCGGCCGCGCCGGCCGACGGCGCGGCCGCCGTGCGCGGGGCTCTCGCGGCGCGCACGGCCGGTGCGCTGCTGCGCCGCGCGGTGCTGCCGTTCCGCCGCCGGGAAGCGCACTGGCCGGAGCTGACGGCGGGACTGCTGGCGGCGGCTGAGACCATGGCCGAGGCCGGTACCGGGCCCCACGTGCTTTCGGGCGACTGACCGGCCCGCCGGGACGCCGGGCGCTCCTTGGGACGACCGGTGGTCCCCGCCCCAGCGCCCGCGTGTGTACGGAGGGCGGGGGCACCGGTCGCCTCCGTGGCCGGGAACGGACCACCCGCTCCGTGGCCGGGAACGGACGACCCGCTCCGTGGCCGGGAACGGACGACCCGCTCCGTGGCCGGGAACGGGCCCACCCGCTCCACGCCCCCGCGGCCGGACGGCCGCGGGAACCTCACTCCCCCAACGGGGCCGGCGCCGGGAACGTTCCGGTCGCCACGGTGTGACCCCCGTCGCCTTTCATGCTGGCGCCCGCGCGGCCCGGCCGGCGTCCGGGGCGGACCCTGGCGCGCCCCCGAACACGCCCTGAGCCTCGGCCCCGGGGCTGCTGAGCCGCCGTTCGGGAGGCGGCGGTGTCAAGGGTGCAGGCACCACCATGCGCCCACATCCCACCGCCCATGACGTGGGGAGACAGGATGAAGGTCGTCGCGCTTCACTTGCCTTGGACGGTGCGGAGCTTCCAAACTTGGGGACACGGGGGCGCGGCGCCGCCGGCGCCGCCCGCCCCTGGCGGCCACGCGGAGCCGGGACCGGGCCGCGAACCGCACGCGGCGGCATCGCTCGCCCGGCCACCGGGTGGGCATCGCCGCCACGGGCCGCACCGCCCGGCAAGCCGACCAAGACCGATTCGAGTCCGCGCGCGGACCAGACTGGAGAACAGATGGCAGTCCATCCGCAGGTGCGGGCCGTGACGACGACATTCCTGCACGAGGCGGATACCGAAGCGCCAGGGCTGGTGGAGGGCCTCTACCTCACCGGCTCGGTGGCCCTGGGCGACTTCCGTCCGCACTCCAGCGACGTCGACTTCGTGGTGGTCACCGACCGCCCGCTCACCGACGCCGACCGCCTGGCACTGCGCCGGGTGCACGCCCGGGTCCGCTCGCGTCACCCCCGTCCGCAGTTCAACGGCATCCACGTCACCTGGGACGATCTCGTCGACGACCCCAACGCCTGTGGGCCGGTGGCCTCCGTCATCGGCGGCCGGTTCCGCGCCCGGGCCGGCGCGGACGTGAACCCGGTCACCTGGCACGTGCTGGCCGAGAAGGGCGTCCGGGTGCGCGGCCCGCACCCGGTGGAGCTGGACGTGTGGGACGAGCGTGACGGACTTCGCGCGTGGTCACTGGGCAACCTGGACGAGCACTGGCGGCGATGGCGGGCCAAGGCCGGGCGGCTGGTCACCCCGCGCGGCCTGGCGGCGCTCGGCTCGCTCGCCCCGTCCTGGGGCGTGCTCAGCGTCAGCCGGCTGCACTTCACGCTGCGCACCGGCGAGATCACCTCCAAGTCGGGCGCCGGGGTCTACGCGCTGCACGCGTTCCCGGAACGCTGGGACCGCATCGTCAACGAGTGCCTGCGCATCCGGCGCGATTCCCGGCTGCCGTCGCTCTACCGCAGTACCCTGGAGCGCCGCCGCGCCGCCCTGGACTACATCGAGATGGTGCTGGACGACGCCCTGCGGCCGGCACCGGCCTAGCCTGGCGGACCCGGCCGGGCGCCTGCGGCGCGGCGGCTAGGCTGACGGGCATGACCATGCGCCCGATCGTGTACTTCGGCGACCCCGTGCTGACCGCCCCGACGACCCCCGTCACGACCTTCGACCGGCACACCGAGGCGCTGGTCCGTGACCTGCTCGACACCGTCGACCTCCCCGGGCGGGCCGGGGTGGCCGCCACCCAGATCGGGGTCGGGCTGCGGGTGTTCAGCTACAACGCCGAGGGCGAGATCGGCTACGTCATCAACCCCGAGATCGTCGAGCTTTCCGAGGAGATCCAGGACGACGGCGAGGGCTGCCTGTCGGTGCCGGGCCTCTGGTACCCGACGAGACGCGCGCAGCACGCGGTGGTCACCGGGGTCGACCTGCGGAACGAGCCCGTCACGCTGCGCGGCTCCGGCCTGATGGCGCGCTGCCTGCAGCACGAGACCGACCACCTGGACGGGACGCTGTACCTCGACCGGCTGGACCGGGACGACCGGCGGGCCGCCATGCGGGAGGTGCGGCGATCGGCGTGGTTCCTGCGGGAGCGGGAGCCCGCGCGCGGTGCCGCCGCCGAATCCGGCGGGCTGCCCAGTGCCTTCGGGGGCCTCCGGTGACCTGCGACGGACCACCACGATCTTCGCAACACCGTCATATGGCGCGTAGCACCCCTCATGTCGCTTTCATCATCAATTTCGGACAAGTACTAGGCAGGTAACGGCCGTATCTCATAAGGTCTGCCCCAGCATCACGTGGCCCCCGGCCCCCGTTCCCGTGCCACGCCTGTACGCACTTACCAGCAGACCGCGTCCCCTGCTACCAGCAGACCGTGTTCCCTGCTACCAGCAGACCGTGTTCCCTGCTACCAGCAGACCGTGATGGCGACCCCCGGTGACTCTCATGCACACTCTCCTGTTTCCCGCCTCCCGCACCGCGCGGCGTGCCGCCGCGTTCGCCGGCCTGCTCTCGGCGCTCGTGTTCGTCCTGCCGGGAACGGCCTACGCGGACCCCGAGGACGAACTCAGCCTTGAGGAGCTGAACGAGCGGGCCGAGGAGCTGGAGACCGAGTACAACGGCGAGCTCCGGCAGTACACCGACGCCCGCGAAACGGCCGAGGAGGCCGAGGCGCGCCTCACCGAGGTCGACGAGCAACTGGCGCAGGCCCGCGACAGCGTCGGGCGGTTCGCGGCCACGCAGTACCAGGGCACCGGCCTCGACCCGGCCATCGAACTCGCGCTGAGCAGCTCACCCGAGAACATGCTGCAGGACGCGGCGGTCCTCGGGCAGCTCTCCCATTCCAACAGTTCGCGAGTGCTCGCACTGACGGAGCTGCGCGAGGAGCGCGAGCAGGCCAGCGAGGAGGCCGACGCCGCACTGGCGGAGGCCCGGGAGCTGGTCGGCGACCTGGAGGAGCAGCGCGACGAGATCCTGGCGCGGATCGAGCGCTACGAGCGGGAACAGGTTCCCGAGCCCGCCGCCGGCGCCGGGAACGGCACGGTGCCCGAGAGCGCCAAGGGCTGGGGCTTCGACGGCGCCACGCCGCGCATGGCGGCGATCCGCGACGAGATCATCATGACGTTCGGCGCCCCCTACGAGGTGGGCTGCCTGCGCCCGGGCGACCCCGGCGAGCACGGCTCCGGCCGCGCCTGCGACTTCATGATGAGCGCCGCCGGCGCCTCCCCCTCCTCGGCCAACCAGGAGCTGGGCGACCAGATCGCCGAGTACGCGCGGGCGAACGCCGACCGGCTGGGCGTCATGTACGTCATCTGGGAGCAGCGGATCTGGGACTCCCGCAACCCGGGGGCCGGGTGGCGGCAGATGGAGGACCGCGGCAGCATCACGCAGAACCACTACGATCACGTGCACGTGTCGTCGTTCTGACCGGCAGCGCGAGCGCGGCGGCGACCACCGCGCCGGCCACGGCGAACGCGGGCCCGTAGCCGAGGTCGCGCACCGCGATCCCCAGGACGAGCGCACCCGCGCCGGTTCCGGCGTCGTAGCCGATGTTCCACGCGGCACTCGCCGTGCCCGGTCCGCGCGGCCCGGCCCGGCGGAACATCACCACCAGCGTGTCGTTCTGCGCGCCGCCGAACCCGGCGCCGAACAGCGCCGCACCGGCCACCACCGCGGCGGCGCCCGCCGCACCGGGCGCGCCGCCCGAATCGCCGAGCGGCCACAGCGCCCACGACGTCAGAGCGAGCCCGGCCACCGCCCCCACCAGACCGGGAAGCAGGAAGAGCGGGCGGCCGCACCGGTCGGCGAACGCGCCGGCCGCACCGCGCGCCACCAGCAGGGCGACGCTGTAGGCGAGCAGCGCCGTCGTCGCCAGGCCCGGGGTCCGTTCCAGCGGGATGGCGAGGAACGTGACGACGCCGCTGGAGGCGATCGCCATCGCGAGCATGACGGCCAGCGGCGCGGCGAGGCCCGCGGCCGTCCGGCGGCCGGCCGTGCGCCCGGCGCCGTGCCCCGGCCGGGCGGGCGGCTCGGTCGCGTCCGGCATGCCGTCGCCGCCGACCCGCCACAGGGCCACCGCGGCCACGGCGCCGAGCAGCGGCGCGAGGGCGGCGGCCCAGAACACCGCCGCGAACCCCGCGTTGAGCGCCAGCCCCACCCCCGAGGCCAGCAGCACCAGGTTGGGCAGCCCGACGGCGAGCCCGTAGCCACCGACGGCCCGTCCCACCTGGTCCGGGGTCACCATCCGGGCGGCCAGGGCCGCGCCGACGACACTGACCATCCCGAATCCCACCCCGCGCACCGCCGAGACCGCGATCAGCGGGCCGAGGTCGGCGGTCAGCAGGTACAACGGCGTGGGCAGCCCCAGCAGCAGGGCGCCGGCCGGGAACGTCCACCGGTATCCGCCCCGGTCCAGCAGCCACGGCATCGCCACCTGGGTGAGCACCGTCGTGAGCATGAACACCGAGGTGGTGGCGCCGGCGCCCACCGCCCCCGCGCCACCGCGCGCGGCCCACAGCGGCACGACCGGCAGCAGCAGGCAGTAGCCGGCGAAGCTCGCGACCGTGGCCAGGACGAGCAGCCGGAAGGCCCGGCCGCGCAGCCCGTAGCGGTCCGGACTTCCGACGATGGGACGACCGGCGCGGGACGGGTCCGGCTGTGCGGTGGCTCGCGGCATCTCCCTGTTCTATCCCGTCTCCACCCCGTCCGCGAGGGCGGGGGGAAGGCTCGCCGCGCCGGGCCGCGCGCCTCCCGTTCCGGGCGCGGCCTCGCCCGTCGCCTGGCCGGCGGGCCGGCCGCCGTCCAGCCGGGCGGCGAGCCACCTGGTGAGGCGCTCGGCGAGTTCCGGCGTGACGGCACGCTCGGCGTGCCCCATGCCCGGTTCGATCCACAATTCGCGCGGCTCGCGCGCGGCCTCGTGAACGCGGTGCGCGTGCTCGGTGGGAAAGTAGGCGTCGGCGTCGCCGTGCACGACCAGCAGCGCGGCGGGCGCCACCAGGGCGGCGCTCTCAGTCGGGTCCGGCGGCACCGGGTCCCAGTGGCGGTCGATGACCCGCACGCGGCGGACCAGGCGCAGGAACAGCCGCCCGGCCGGGCGCTCCACCCCGAAGTGCAGCAGCCGCATCCGCGCGGTCCCCCGGTAGTACCAGCGGCTCGGTCCGCTGACCGCCACCACGGCCTCGGGACCGCCGAAGGAGGCGGCGTGCCGGATGGCCACCGCGGCCCCCATGGAGAAGCCGACGGTGGCGAAACGGGTGTAGCCGAGCCCGCGCAGATGCGCCACGACGGCCTCCAGGTCGTGCACCTCGCTGTCGCCGACCGTGCACAGCCCGGTGGAGCCGTGGTGGCCGCGGAAGTCGAAGGCGAGCACGTCGCCGGCCGCGAGCAGCCGCCGCGCGATCATGCGGGTGTGCGGGCTGCGCCAGCTGCCGGTGAAGCCGTTGGCGAGGACGATGGCGCGGTCGGTGCGCCGGTGGCCGCGCAGCAGCACGGTGTCGAGATGGACGCCGTCGCTGGTGACGACGCGGTCACGATGTGCGGGCGGTAGCGGATGCGGGGCGGGGCGGCGGTCAGCGGAGTCGGGCACCTCTCCATCGTGCCCGACGCGCCGGCGGACGGCACGGGTGCCGTCCCGCCCGGCGGGGTCGGTCCGGCACCACCCCGGCAGGGCGGGCCGGCCTCAGGCGGGGAACAGCCGGGGAAGCGCGGCGGCGAGGGCACGCGCGGCGCTGTCGGCGGGGTCGGGGGTGTCCTCCGCGAGGGCGGTGACGAGCAGGCCGTCGCTGAGCGCGAGCAGCAGCCGGGCGTCCTCCGGGCCGAGACCGCGTCCGGTGTGCTCGAAGGCGGGCGGCAGCAGCCGGACCAGCCCGGCGTTCCACTCGCGGACCGCCGCCGCGTAACAGGGGTTGCGGCCGGCCTGCACGTAGCTCTCGTAGAACAGCGGGAGGCCGGGGGCGCCGTCGGACCAGCCGAGCATGTCGACCACCAGGCGGGCCAGCGGCCGGAAACCGTCGGGTGCCGGCCGGGCACGGAACTCGGTGAGCAGCGTCCGCGCCCGCGCGAGGTAGCGCTCCCCCATGCGTTCCAGCGCCTGGCGGGTCAGATCCTCCAGCGACTCGAAGTAGTAGGTCGTGGAGCCGAGCGGCACGCCGGCCCGGCCGGCCACGGTCCGGTGGCTCACACCGGCGAACCCCTCCTCGGCGAGGATGTCGGCGGCGGCCGCCACGAGCTGCTCCCGGCGCCGCTCCCCCCGGGTCGTCAGGTCCGGCATCGCGTCTCCTCCCTCGCGGCCCTCTCGCTGTCCATCGGGTGAGTGTCGGTCAGTGCCCACCGCCCGCAAGCTGCAGGCCGACGACTCCGGCGACGATCAGCACGATCGAGACGATGCGCAGTACTTGGACGGGATCGCCGAGGAACAGCATGCCGAATACGGCGGTGCCCGCGGCCCCGATCCCGGTCCACACAGCGTAGGCGCTGCCCACCGGCAGGGTGCGCAACGCCAATGCCAGGAGGGTGAACGACCCCGCCGCGGCGACGACGAACAGCACGCTGGGCCAGAGGCGGCTGAATCCGGCGCTCTGCTTGAGGGAGACCGCGAAGACGGTCTCCAGCATTCCGGCCACGATGACGAGGACCCACGCCACGGCACTCTCCTCGGAGGGGTGAACTTGTACGGACGTACATCACTGTACGGCCGTACAAATCGACGCGGCAACGTCAGACGGGTCACCCGCGGCGGGGGTTGCTCCGGCGGAACGTCAGGCCACGGCGACGCGGCGCCGGCGGCCGGAGCCGGTGAACAGCAGTCCGCCCAGGTCGATCGCCAGGTGCAGCAGGATGGGGACGATCAGGCTGCCGGTACCGAGGTAGGTGAGCGTGAACAGCACACCGAGCAGCCCCGGCCCGACGAGCCCCCACCAGCCCTGGTACACGTGCGCCACCGCGAACAGCAGGCAAGACAGCACCGCCGCGGCCCAGACCGGCAGCCCCAGGGAGACGCCGAAGGCGATGAACAGCCCGCGGTAGAGCACCTCCTCGCACACACCGGCGGTGACCGACACCGCCACCGCCAGCCGGCGCTCCCGCCGGGAGCGCGGCGCGAGAACGGCCATGACGTGCGCGCCCGGTGCGGTCCGCTGCCGCCCGGCCGGTTCCTCCTGCCGCGGCGCACGGGCGCGGGACCGCCCGAACCGGCGGCGGACGCCGCCGGCCAGCCACCAGGCCACCAGCACCGCGACGGCCGTGCCCGCCCCCGTGAGCAGCGGCAGCAGCGCGTGCGGCGCTCGCAGGCCGAGGTCCCCGGGGTGCAGCCCGGGCGACAGCAGCAGGATCGCGGCCACGATCACGACCCAGGTCACCTGGATGGCGATGGTCAGCGCATAGAAGGCGCCGAGCGCCCAGCGCACGGACGAGCGCCGGCGGCGCAGCCAGGCGAACGCGGGCCAGCCGAGGAGCGGCTCCCCGATCGCCGCGTACCCCACCAGGACGAAGGCGAGGAGGGTGGCGGTGGAGCTGAACTGAGGAATGCTTTCGGACCACGGCACGGGGCACAGCCTAGGAGAAGATTCGCCGGACTTGACGGAAACCTCCGCTCACCTTCGGCGATGCCTTCCACCGGCGGCGTCACCATGCCAGGTCAATCCGGTCCGCCCTCGTCCATCCCGGTACAGACCTTGTGATATCCGGCTCGCCGGGCGACGGTAGAAGTGTCCCGCGTCACATCCGGAACGGGACATCGACGTCACCCGTGGGGAGCTGATGAGCATGGCGGAGAAATCCGGTCCGGCGACCACCGGCAGGGCGCCCGCGGCCGACAAGCCCGCGGACATCCGTAACGTGGTGCTGGTCGGCCATTCCGGGACGGGAAAGACCACCCTGGTCGAGGCGCTGCTCCAGGCCGCAGGAGCGGTCAACCGCGCCGGCCGGGTCGAGGACGGCTCCACCGTAAGCGACTACGACGAGGCCGAGATCCGGCAGCAGCGCTCGATCAACCTCACCGTCGAGCCGGTCATCGTTGACGGAGAGGGCGGCCCGATCAAGGTCAACCTGCTGGACACGCCCGGCTACGCCGACTTCGTCGGCGACCTGCGCGCCGGGCTGCGCGCCGCGGACGCTGCGCTGTTCGTGCTGTCGGCGACCGACGGCATCGACGAGCAGACCCGGATGCTGTGGGACGAGTGCGCGGCCCTCGACATGCCGCGCGCCGTCGCGATCACCCGGGTCGACCACCCGCGCGCCGACTTCGCGGACACGGTGCGGCAGTGCCAGGAGGCGTTCGGCGCCAACGTACTGCCGGCCTACCTCCCCGTGACCGCCGGTGAGGGCGCGCACCGCACCGTGCGCGGGCTGATGGGGCTGCTCACCCGCCGGTACCACGACTACTCGACCGGGCGGCCCGTCGAGGCGGCGCCGCCGGAAGAGGTGGCCGGCCAGGTCGAGTCGATGCGGGCGGCGCTGATCGAGGGGGTGATCCAGGAGAGCGAGGACGAGACCCTCATGGACCGCTACATGGCGGGCCAGGAACTCGACCCCGCGATGCTGGTCGCCGACCTGGAGGCGGCGGTCGCGCGCGGCACCTTCTACCCGGTGCTCGCCGTCTCGACCACCACCGGCGTGGGCGTCGGCGAGCTGCTCACCGAACTGCCGCGCGCCTGCCCCGGCCCCCAGGAGCGGCCGGTTCCACCGGTGACCACGCCTGACGGCGCACCGGTCCCCGATCTGACCTGCGACCCGGACGGCCCGCTGCTGGCCGAGGTGGTCAAGACGGTGAGCGACCCCTACGTCGGACGCGTCAGCCTGGTGCGGGTGTTCTCCGGGACGCTGCGCCCGGACACCATGGTGCACGTCAGCGGGCACGGTCTGCACGACCGCGGGCACGAGGACCACGATGTGGCCGAGCGGGTCGGCGGCCTGTCCGTCCCGCTCGGCAAGGAGTCGCGGCCCGTGGGCCAGGTGGTCGCCGGCGACATCTGCGCGGTCGCCAAGCTGAGCCGGGCCGAGACCGGCGACACGCTGTCCGATCCGGAACGCCCGCTGCTCATGCGGCCGTGGACCTTCCCGGAACCGCTGCTGCCGGTGGCGGTGCGGGCCGCGTCCAAGTCCGACGAGGACCGGCTCGCCCAGGCGGTGGCTCGGCTGTCCGCAGAGGACATCACCCTGCGGGTCGAGGTCAACCCCGAGACGCACCAGATGGTGCTGTGGTGCATGGGCGAGGCGCACCAGGACGTGGCGCTGGACCGGCTGGCCAACCGGTACGGCGTCCATGTGCTCACCGAGGAGATGCGGATTCCGCTGCGCGAGACGTTCGCCGTGCCCGCCCAGGGCACCGGGCGCAACGTCAAGCAGAGCGGCGGACACGGCGAGTACGGGATCTGCCACATCCGGGTCGAGCCGCTGCCGTCGGGAACGGGGCTGGAGTTCATCGACAAGATCGTCGGCGGGGTGGTGCCGCGCCAGTACATCCCGTCGGTGGAGAAGGGGATCCGCACCCAGATGGAGCACGGCGTCGCCTCCGGGTACCCGCTCGTGGACATCCGGGTCACGCTCTACGACGGCAAGGCGCACTCGGTCGACTCCTCCGACATGGCCTTCCAGAAGGCCGGGCGGCTCGCCCTGCGCGATGCCGCCGAGCACGCCGCGGTGGCCATGCTGGAACCGGTGGACGAACTGACCGTCCTGGTCGCCGACGCCTACATGGGCGCGGTGATGAGCGACCTCTCGGCCCGCCGCGGCCGGGTGGTGGGCACCGAACCGGTGCCGCCCGGCCGCACGCTGATCCGCGCCGAGGTGCCCCAGCTGGAGATCGTGCGTTACGCGATCGACCTGCGGTCGGTGGCGCACGGCACCGGCACGTTCAGCCGCCGGTACCTGCGGCACGAGCCGCTGCCGGAGCACCTCGCCAAGAGCCATGTGGCGGCGCGGCAGGGTTAGGGCGTGTTCGGCGGCACGCGTGGCGGCGCATGGCCGGGGCGGTCCGGTGGCGGGCCGCCTCGGCATGCTGCGGCGTACCGGAACGACCGGCCCGGGCACCACCGGACGCCCGTCACCCGGCGGTCACCGCCGCCGCGATCTCCTCGGCGAGTCGTGGGGTGGCCGCGATGATGCCCGACCAGCGCCGGGTGAGATCGGGGTCGATCTCCAGCGGGCGGCCGAAGGCGTCGATGACCGCGCCGCCGGCGGCCGGGACCGTCACCATCGCGGCGGCGAGATCCATGATGCGGTGCACGTCGCCGCCGGCGTCGGCGAACGCGTCGATGGAGCCTTCGGCCACCAGCGCGCCCTCCAGACAGGTGGTGGACAGGATACGGATCCGGGCGGCGCGGTCGGTCAGCCGGTGCCAGGCGTCCCGCCCGGCGGGCCTCGGGCGCAGCACGTTGAGGGCGGCGCCGTCCAGCCGGGTGCGCCCGGACGTGCGGTACGGGGTCGGCCGCCCGGCGACGGCGTGCCAGCTGCGCCCGGTGTCGAACCAGCAGGTCAGCGCCTCGGTGGCCGTACCGTCGACGCTGACCACGGCGGCGATGCACGACAGTGGCACGCCGGCGGCGGCGTTGGCCGAGCCGTCCACCGGGTCCACGACCAGGGTGACGGCCGAGCCGTTGTCGAGGAAGCCGGCCTCCTCGCTGAGCAGGTTGGCACCGGCGGCGCGGGCCGCCTCGGCGACGGCGTCCTCGACCAGCCGGTCCACCAGCATCGTCGGGGTGCCGTCGGCGCCCATGGCGGTCTCGGTGCCGAGTTCGGCGCGCGTGTGCCGGCGGCGCGCCTCGCCGTAGGCGCGGTGGGCCGCGCGGGCCACCGCGGCCAGCGCGGGATGGACGTCGGCGGGCAGCTCCGGCTCGGGTACCGGCCAGGGGATCGGGGTCGACATGCGCACTCCACGGCGTTCGGGGGTAACAGGGCTCCCGCCACTCTGCCGCATCCGGCCGCGCCGAACTCCGGCGGACGGGCCGAACGCCACTATGGGGAGGGGGCCGTGCCACCTACGATGCGCACATGGCGATCCGCACCCCCCTGAGCCTGGACCGAATCGAAGCCGCCGCCCACCTCGTCGACCCGGCGTTCCGCGACACGCCGCAGTTCGCGGACGAGTCCCTGTCGCGGCGCCTCGGCCGCGAGACCTTCCTGAAGATCGAAACCCTCAACCCGATCCGCTCGTTCAAGGGCCGCGGCGCGGACTTCCTGCTCCGCCAGACCGGCGAGACCCGTGCGATCGTGTGCGCCTCGGCGGGCAACTTCGGGCAGGCCGTGGCCTACACGGCGCGGCAGCGGGGGCTGACCGTGCGGGTGTTCGCCGCGGCCGGCGCCAACCGGGCGAAGATCGCCCGCATGCGCGAGCTGGGCGCGCGGGTCGTCGTCGGGGGAGACGACTTCGACGGCGCCAAGCAGGCGGCGCTCGACTACGCGCGGGGGCGCGCCGACTGCGTCTTCGTCGAGGACGGGCATGAGCCGCTGCTCGCCGAGGGCGCCGGCACCATCGGGGTGGAGCTGTCGTCGCTGCGGCTGGACACCCTGCTCGTTCCGGTCGGCAACGGCGCGCTCGTCTCGGGTGTCGGCGCCTGGCTGAAGGCCGACTCCCCCGAGACCCGGATCGTCGGGGTGTGCGCGGCGGGCGCGCCCGCCATGGCGCACAGCTGGCGGTCGGGGCGTCCGGTCTCCACCTCGGCGGTGCGCACGATCGCCGACGGTCTCGCCGTCCGGGTGCCGGTCCCGGCCGCCGTGGCGTGGATGACCGAGGTCGTGGACGACATGGTGCTGGTGGACGACGCCCAGATCCTCGCGGCGCTGCGGATGCTGCGGGACGAGCTGGGGATGATCGTCGAGCCGGCCGCCGCGGTGGGCGTCGCCGCGCTCGCCCACCACCAGATCCCCGGTGCCCGGGTGGGCACCGTCCTCACCGGCGCGAACTTCGCCCCCGACCTGCTCGCCGCGCTGTAGGCCCCGGGCGTCACAGCACCCTGCCCGGCCGCGAGCGGTCCCGCAGCGCCTCGAACCGCCAGGTGCTGATGGGGTGGCTGGACAGCAGGTTCACCAGTAGCACGAAGAAGCCCTGGTCGGTGCGGGCGCGCGCCGCGATGCCGTCGAAGTCGACCGCACGGTAGAGGTACTTGCCGGCCACGAGCACGCGCAGGCCGTGCGCGCCCTGTGGGCAGAACGCGTAGGCGTGGTTGTCGGCCGTGTACTCCTGCGCGCGGCTGAGGGAGCTGCCGATACCGGGGATGATGTTGGCGATCGAGACCCCGAGCTGGCGCCAGAAGGAGCTGTGCCCGGCGGCGATGTGCCCGACCTCGTGGCCGATGACGAACCGCAGGGTGTCCTGGTCGCCGTGCTTGTCGCCGAGTTCGAACAGGTCGCTGTTGATGGCCACGTACCGCCGGAATCCGTGTCCGGAGGCGAAGGCGTTGATCTGGCCGTTGCCGAGCACGACGTAGGCGTCCGGCACCTCGGGCAGGTCGAAGGCCCGCGCGGCGTCCACCACCATGCGGTACGCCTCGGGGAACTGCCGCTCGCTGAGCCGCACCCCGTTGACCCGCTGCCGCGCGTACAACTGCCCCCGGACGAAGAACACCACGCCGGGGATGCTCAGGAGCAGCAGCGGCTCGGTGGTCTCGCCCTGGATCGCCCGGTTGACCGCGCCGAGCGCGGCCAGCGCACTGACCCCCAGGCAGACCAGGAGCAGCAGGTTCTCCTGGGGGTGCCGCATCGCCCGCCGTCGGCGCCGGCTCCCCCAGTACATGATGGGCATGCGGCTCATTCTGCAACGCCGCCGGCGAGCGTCGGGGGAAACCGGCGATATCGGTCACCGGCCCGCCGACCGGAACCCCGGCCGCGTCCTAGAGGCGGTACGGCGGTTCGTCCGGACCCGGGTCGCGGTCGGACTCCGGCCGGTAGGGGGACGCCCCCGGCGGCGGAGGCGGCGCCGAGATCGGCGGCCCCTGCGGCGGCTCGTCCAGCCCCAGCTCACGGTCCGACTCCGGCCGGTAGGGGGACGCCCCCGGCGGCGGAGGCGGCGCGGAGACCGGCGGCCCCTGCGGCGGCTCGTCCAGCCCCAGCTCACGGTCCGACTCCGGCCGGTAGGGAGTCGCCCCCGGCGGCGGAGGCGGCGCCGAGATCGGCGGACCCTGCGGCGCGGGAGCCGGGAAGGCCGGACCCGCAGGCGGTTCGGGGCGGCCGAACGGCTCGGAGGGCCCGGTCTCGGTACCGTGCACGGGCCCGCGCGGCGGCGGAGGAGGGTCGAGCAGGTCGCCACCGCCGACGGCGTGCCGGCCGACACGATCGGGGGCCGGTGCGGGCTCGTCGTCGTCCAGCAGCGCCGCCATGTCGGCCCGCTGAGTGGAGCCGCCCTGCTCGTCGGGCAGCGGCTCCGGAACCCGGTCCGGCTCCGGGTGCACGGCGGTCGGCGCCGACTCGGCGGGCGTGCCGCCGTCGGCGCCGAACGCGACCGGTGCCTCGGGCGCCGCCGGGACGGCCGCGACGGGCCGGGCGAGGTAGGTGAGCGCTCCGACGGTCAGCGCGGCGAGCCCGGCGCGCAGGGTGGGCTCGCGGTCCGGTGCGAAGAACGGCGAGTGGTTGCTCGGCAGCGCCCCGAGCTTCTCGTAGGGGCTCTCCCCCGGCGCCTCCGCCCACACGTCATGCGGTGTTCCGCCGAGGAACCAGAACACGTAGGGGATCGGGTGGTCGTCGCCGGGCAGGCCGAACGCGCCGAAGTCCTCGCTGCCCGAGAACGGCTCGGGGAGGTCCACCACGTAGGCGTCACCGAAGTAGGCACGGTGCGCCGCCGCCAGCGCGCTCGTCTGCGCCGGGTCGTTGGCGGTGACCCCGGTCTCCTGCGCGAGGGTGATCTCGGGCTCGCGCGGGGCGCCCGACGCCGCGGCCTCGGCGCGCACGATCCGCTCGATCGCGCTGTGCAGTTGCCGGCCCACCCGCTCGTTGAGGGATCGGGTGTTGACCTCCAGGTAGGCCTCGTCGGGGATGACGTTGGCCTTGGTGCCGGCCCGCAGCACGCCGACCGTGACGACCGCCATCTCCTTGGGGTCGACCTCGCGCGAGACGACGGTCTGCAGCCGGTTGACGATGTTCGCCGCGATCACGACCGGGTCGACCGTGGTGTGCGGCCGCGAGCCGTGCCCGCCGGTGCCGAAGACCCGCACCTGCAGAGTGCTGCCGGCGCCGAGGATGACGCCGGCGCGGTGCCCGATCATCCCGGCCGGTTGCGGGCCGACATGCTGGGCCAGCGCGACGTCCGGCCGGCCGAAACGCCGGTAGACGCCGTCGCGCAGCATCCCGGCCGCGCCATCGATCGTCTCCTCCGCGGGCTGGGCCACGACCATCAGCGTGCCGCTCCACTGTTCCCGGGCCCCGGCGAGCAGGTCGGCGGCGCCGACCAGGCACGCGGTGTGCAGGTCGTGGCCGCACGCGTGCATGATCGGGACCTCGTTGCCGTCGGCGTCCACCCCCCGCGCGGTGCTCGCGTACGGCAGCCCGGTGCGCTCCTCCACCGGCAGCGCGTCCATGTCGCCGCGCAGCAGCACCGTGGGGCCGTCGCCGTTGCGCAGCACGCCGACGACACCCGTCCCACCGACGCCGGTGGCGACTTCGAAGCCGGCGCGGGACAGCCACTCGGCGACCGCACGCGCGGTGCGGTGCTCCTGGTGCGACAGCTCCGGGTTGCGGTGCAGGTCGACGTAGAAGCCCTCGACGAGCGGAAAGATCTCGTCGACGAGCGCCATCACCGCACTCCCGGACTGCGCGACGCGCTGCGGATCGACCGCCTGAGGCACTGCTTCCACCTTCATTCCTCGGTCCGGAGGGCCCGCGCCGTGGTCACGGCGCCGGTCCAGCATCGGCGGGCGGCCAGGGGGTAGCCGGTGTGCGGGTCTGCCCGGCCTCCCGATCACGCGTCACGGGACGGCCCGGGGCAGGGCACCGCCGCCCTCACCTGGCCGATTCTCTCGTTCGAGATAACGAATCTCAAACGGCTGCCCCAGGAACTCGCAATCTTTCCGGCATCCCGCCCACAACACTCGCGATGTCCGCCGCCACCGGCGGACCCGGGCGCGCGCCGGGGTGGGCGCCCGCCACGCCAATGTAGTGGGCGAATCCGAACGGGCGGGCGCCGATGTGACGACGCCCACCCACCGCACACGCGCGGGCACCCCCGGGAATGGTCGGATTTGGACTGGGCCGATAGTCTGCCCTCTCAGAGAATTCCCAGCCGCATCCGCTAGGGCTCAGTTCCCTGGAAGCCGGGGTCCCGTGTCGAGGGACGGCGCCACGCAGCGCGCCGGCGCGGATGCATGGCGTGACCAGCACCATCCGTGCCCATATCCCGAAACCGTGACTCGGAGATCCCGTGGCCTCAACCACCACAGCCCTGCAGAACCAGTCACACCCCGACGGTGACCAGGCCGCCGCGTCCGCCGCCGCGAACACCGGCGGCGGCCCGCCCGGCGGCGCGCCCGCGAAGCGCCGCGACGCGCTGCTGGACAACGCGAAGTTCCTGCTCATCGTGCTCGTGGTGATCGGGCATGTCATCTCGCCGGCGAGCGACACCCGGCTGGCGAGCGCGATCTACTTCTGGATCTACCTGTTCCACATGCCGGCGTTCGTCCTCATCTGCGGCTACCTGTCGAAGTCCTTCGACGGGTCGGCGCGCCGCGTGGACAAGCTGCTCACCACGGTCGTCGCGCCCTACCTCATCTTCTGGGGCATCTACGCGCTGCAGTCGCTCAGTGTCGGCCGCTCGCTGCCGGACACCCCGCTCCAGCCGCTCTGGCTCACCTGGTTCCTCGCCGCGCTGTTCGTGTGGCGGCTTTCGGTGCCGTTGTGGAAGCGCGTGCGCTGGCCGATCCCGGTGGCGATCGTGGTGTCGCTGGCCGCCGGCCTGGGGTCCGTCGGCGACGTGCTGGAGATGTCGCGGGTGCTGAGCCTGCTGCCGTTCTTCGTCACCGGCCTCATGCTGGAGCCCCGCCACTTCGAGTTCCTCCGCAACCGCTGGGTCCGCGTCTGGTCGGTGGGCGTCGTGCTCATCACCGCGGTGATGTGCTTCGTGTACCTGGAGCAGCTCAGCCTGGAGTGGGTCTTCTGGCGGGAGAGCCTGACCGACCGGGACGTCGAGCTTCCGATCGGCATCCCCGCCCGCATCGTGTTCATGGTCCTGGCGGCCTCGCTGACGGCGGCGCTGCTGTCGCTCACCCCGCGCCGCACCACCTGGTTCACGGGGCTCGGCGCGTTCACGATGTACGTGTTCCTGCTGCACGGCCTGCCGATCCGGATCGCCGACTCGCTCGGCTGGTACGAGCTGACCACCGGCTACCTGGGGCTGGCGGTGAACACGGCCGTCGCCCTGGGGCTGACGTTCCTGCTGTGTTCGCCGTGGGTCCGCCGCGCCACGAAGTGGGCGGTCGAGCCGCGTATGGACTGGATCCTGCGGCGGGACAAGTCGCGCGCCTGACCGGCGGGAGCCGGAACGGGAACGGGGCGGTGGTTCGCGAACCACCGCCCCGTTCCCGTTTCCCTGCCTACGGGATCAGCTCCGCAGCCGGTCGAGTTCCCGGGTGAAGTCCCGGGTGGCGAGCCACAGCTTGTACACGATGACGACCTCGAAGAACAGCAGCGCGGCGCACGACAGCACCAGCACCGGCACCACCAGGCTGGGCCACGGCGTGAACAGCGCCACCACGGCGGTGAGCGGCGCGACGACGCACACGAACATCTCGAACTCGATGCCGGAGAACAGGTGCGGGCGCACCCGGCTGCGCAACAGCCGGTCCCGGACCCGCTCGTACCAGCCGAACCGCGCGCTGAACCCCTGGTGCACGTCGATGACCCGGGCTCCCGCCGGGTAGGCGCCGGTGCGCACCTGCTCCGCGGCCACCCCGGGGTTCTCGCGCAACACCTCCTCCATGAACACCACCGGCGCCGCCACATCGGCCGGCCGCTGTGCGGCGGCCGGCTCCGCGGTCTCGGTGCTCTCGGGGTCGTCCGACCCGGCGTCCGCCGCCGTCACGTCCCCGAGCGCCGCCGCGCGCAGCTTCTCCCGCATGCTCTGCCGGGTCTTGGCCACCTGCGAGCCGTTGAGGTAGCGCAGCAGGTCCAGGAACGTGACGACCGGGGCGAGGAGCAGGTAGACGATGTCGCCGGTCACCGCCCACTGGCCGATCAGCAGCGCGAGCATGCAGCCGAAGAACCTGATGCGGTCGAAGACGAAGTCGACCCACGCGCCGAACACCGAGCCGTTGTTCTTCAGCCGGGCGATCTTGCCGTCCATGCAGTCCAGCACGAAGCTGAGGTGGAAGAGCACGGCGCCGGCGACCAGCCACGGCCAGCTGCCGAGCGCGAAGCAGACCGCCGAGCCGAGGCCGAGCACGCCCGCACCGAAGGTGATCTGGTTCGGGGTGATGTTCGTGCGGTTGGCGGTCCAGACGACCAGCCGCGCGGCGAGCGGGTCGACGAGAAAGACCGTCCACCAGGCGTCGCGCTTCTTGTAGGTGCGCTCGCGGACGTCCGCGAGTGTGAAGCTCGTCATCTCATCTCCTGCGGGGCTCCCGGCCGGCGTCGAGGGGTCGGGGCGCCGTGTCTTCTGCTACCAGCAGACGGTGTCCTCTGCTACCAGCAGACCGTGTCTCCTGCTACCAGCAGACCGTGCCTTCTGCTACCAGCAGAGCGTGCGACATCACGCTCCGGGCGGGAGGGGAGGGTGGGTTTCAGCCGGAAGATCATTCCAGACGGTTGGCGGTGGGCGTAATCGGCGCGGTCATAATGAACACGTAAGGGGGGTTTCGAGCGGGTCCGTCCGGATCTCCGCGCCGGGCCCCGGGGGTAACGACCGAGGTAGCGGCGTGCGCTTTCTGAACAACCAGGTTCCCGACCACGACCTGACCTACAGCGACGTGTTCATGGTCCCCCGGCGTTCGGCCGTGGGGTCCAGGCTCGACGTGGATCTCACATCGCACGACGGCTCGGGGACCACCGTCCCCATCGTAGTGGCGAACATGACCGCGGTGGCCGGGCGCCGCATGGCCGAGACCGTCGCCCGCCGGGGCGGACTCGTGGTCATCCCACAGGACATCCCGATCGAGGTGGTCGCCGACGTCATCCGGTGGACCAAGCAGCGCGACCTGGTGCACGACACACCGATCACCCTGAACCCGGACGACACCGTGGGCGACGCGCTCAACCTGCTGCCCAAGCGCGCGCACAACGCGGTCATGGTCGTCGACGACAAGCGCCGCCCGGTCGGCGTCGTCACCGAGGCGGACTGCACCGGTGTCGACCGCTTCACCCAGCTCCGCGAGGTCATGTCCACCGACCTGCTCACGGTCGCGGCGGGGACGGACCCCAAGGAGGCGTTCGCGACTCTGCACGACTTCCGGCACCGGCTCGCCCCCGTGGTGGACGCCGAGGGCGCGCTCGTCGGGGTGCTCACCCGCACGGGAGCGCTGCGCGCCACCCTCTACCGGCCGGCGCTGGACGCCGACGGCCGGCTGCGGGTCGCGGCCGCCGTGGGCGTGAACGGCGACGTCGCCGGCAAGGCGGCCGCGCTGCTGGCCGCGGGCGCCGACACGCTGGTGATCGACACCGCGCACGGCCACCAGGAGAAGATGATCGGCGCCCTGCGCACGGTGCGCGCGCTGGACCCGAAGGTGCCGCTGGTGGCCGGCAACGTCGTCACCGCCGAGGGGACCCGCGACCTCATCGAGGCCGGTGCCGACATCGTGAAGGTCGGCGTGGGCCCCGGCGCCATGTGCACCACCCGGATGATGACGGCCGTGGGCCGGCCACAGTTCTCCGCGGTGCTGGAGTGCGCCGCGGCGGCCCACGAACTGGGCCGGTCCGTGTGGGCCGACGGCGGGGTCCGGCATCCCCGCGACGTGGCGCTGGCCTTGGCCGCCGGGGCCAGCAACGTGATGATCGGTTCCTGGTTCGCCGGCACCTACGAGTCGCCCGGCGACGTGATGCGCGACGCGCAGGGCCGGCTGTACAAGGAGAGCTTCGGCATGGCGTCGGCCCGCGCGGTGCGGCTGCGCACCGCCGAGGACTCGCCGTTCGACCGCGCCCGTAAGGCGCTGTTCGAGGAGGGCATCTCCACCGGGCGCATGTACCTGGACCCCGACCGCCCCAGCGTGGAGGACCTGCTGGACGGAATCGTGGCCGGCGTGCGTAGCTCCATGACCTACGCGGGGGCGGGCACGCTCGCCGAGTTCCACGAACGGGCCGTGGTCGGTCTGCAGAGCGCGGCCGGCTACAGCGAGGGACAGCCCGTCCCCACGAGCTGGTAACCCGCGCCACCAAGGGCCGCAGGCGGCCACCGAACCCGGGCACCGTGACCGCGGTGCCCGGCGGGCCCGGGACGCACCGGATACCGACCGTCCGAGCCCGCCGCCGCGCGGGGTCCGGCGCGTGCCCTGCCCGAGCCCCGTCAACCGTGACCGGCCGCGACACCCCCTTACTTCACCGTGTCGTGGCGGCCACGGTGCCACGCTAGGGGCGCCGGTCCGGCGGCACATCGGCCGCTCGGCGTATCCCGGCAACTGCTCATGGAGGATGGCGCGGTCATCCTCGCGGCGGACGCCGCGTACGGTGCCGGGCGCAGCCGGGTGCGTGATCCGGCGTACGGAACGAATCCGGCGGCCACCACGTCCTCCGGGGGAGAGGAAATCCATCGCCGTGCCCACGGAACGGGGGATCACGACATGGCGCTGTACCCGCTGGTGCCGCTCGCGGCCGGAGCGGTGATCCTCGGCTGGCTGTTCGTCGCCTCCTGGCGATCGGCGGTCCTGGCCGGCCGCGGCGCCCGCACGAACGCCGAGGTGGTGGGCTACCACGAGAGCGCCGGATCGTCGCGGATCATGGTGCGTTTCCACACCGACGAAGGGAACGAGGTGCTCGCCGCGCACGTCAGCACGGGCTGGGCCGCGGCGCGGCATGGCGACACGGTCACCGTGGCCTACGATCCGGACCGCCCGGACCGCGCGCGGATCGTGACCGCCCCGTGGCTGAGCCGCGGCGTCCCGGTGCTGTGGGGCGCGCTGGGGGCCTGCTGCACCCTGGTGGGCGCGCTGCTGGGCGTGCTCGCCTGGTCCTGAGACCTCCCGGAACCGGCGCTACCCGCGGCCGGCCGCCTCGGGCGCGCCGGGATCGGCGGGCGGGCGCGGCGGAACGTGGCGAACCTGGGCGGCGGGCAGCCCGCCTCCGGCCACCATGGTGCGGGTGACGACGCGGGTACCGGCGAGCAGGTCCAGCAGGCCCGCCCGGTCCGGGCGGACCAGCGCGCAGCAGGCGTGCGCGGCCGGCAGGAGCAGCGCCCACCACACCTGGCCGAGAGCGACGAGGGCGGCGGCCGGCAGGTAGCAGGGCAGGGCCCGGGCGAGCACCCGGCGGCGCGCGGCCGGGCGGGGCGGCCCCGAGTCGGACAGCGCCAGGTGCACGGCGGCCCGCCCCGGCGTGCAGCGGTCCCGGCGCAGCAGCGGCACGAGCACGCCGACCGCCACCAGCAGTCCGCCGAACATCGCCGGCCGCAGGGCCTCGGCGTCCGCCTCCGGAATCAGGCCGACGGCCGACGACATCGCGGCCAGCAGGGCACCGCCGGACCAGCACAGCGCCACGTCGAGGGTGTGCCCGAGCAGTCGGCGGTAGCCGCCGGGCGGCAGCAGATCCGGCACGGCCGCCGGCCAGCCGCGGGGCAGCCACCGCTCCGGCAGCCGCGCGGCGGACCAGCCGAGCAGGGTGCCGAGCCCGGCCAGCAGGACGTCGTCCAGGGCGGCCACGCGGTAGGCGCACGGCGCGAGGCCGAACACCCCGCTGTACTGGACCACCTCGACCACGGCCGCCAGCGCCAGCCCGAGGGCGATCGCGCGGACCCATCCGCTGCGGTAGCGGTGCCGGGCGAGCAGCCCGACCGGCAGGAACACCGCGGCGATGACCGCGGCGCGCAGCAGCGTGTCGGGGTCGGGCGGCAGGACGGTCCGGCCGATCCCGCCGACGGGTGCGGCGGCACCCGCGGCGCAGACCGTGCCGGCGGGGAGCGGCCATACGGCGTAACCGGCCAGGCCGCATCCGGTGGCCGGCACGGCGGTGCCCACCTGGCCGCTCCAGCCACCGAACCGTCCGTAGCGGCGGTGCTGGTGGGCGAGAAAGCCCGCGACGACGAGCAGCACGGCCAGGACCGCCGCCGGCACCGCGAGGCCCGCCGTGCTGCCGACCGGAACGTCGACCGGAATGCCGGACACTGCCGGTGATTGCGCGACTACTCCCCCCATGGCTCCGAAGGCTAACCATCTCCCCAGGTCCACGCAGGCGAATCGCGAAAGCCGGCCCGCTTCGGACGATCGCGTGACCCGGCCAACGCGTTCGGTAACTTTTTGATAATTTTCGCTACCGCCACACTGGCACCACTCGCCCGTTTCGCCCTGATATGGCGATTGGCGGGACAGATCGCCGCTGGCACGACCTGCAGGATCTTGCCCCCGAAAACCCCCTGTTTCACGCTGTGCGAGGGCGTTCCCGGCGAGATGCAGCAAGGTACGATCCGATGGCCGGATTCCCCCTTTGGTGGAGTTATGACCGCGTAACGGCGCAGGGACCGTTTCCTCTCACGGGCGGTCAAATACCGTGCCGGCCGGGCATCCACCTCCGTCCAGGTGCGGTGGTTCGCGCGTCGCGGCCCCCAGCCGATCCCACCCCGTGCTGTGGTGCGCTCCGCGATCCACGGCTCAGAGGAGAGCAGTGCAGGCAGCGAAGCAGAAGCGAGATCCCAACATCCGGACCCGCCTCCGGCGGATCATCCTCGTTCCGACCGCGGCGCTGGTGGCGTTGTGGCTGGTGGCCAGCAGCTACCTGGCCTACAACGCGCTCCTGCAGTACATGGTCGCGAAGGGCACCCAGGACATGCTGACCCCCGCCGCGGTCGCACTGACCGCGGTCATGGACGAGCGTTCGTTCACGGTCGCCTACCTGGAGGAGCCGGCCGAGTACGAGGACGCGCTGCGCGAGGCCCGCGCCGACTCCGACGTGCTCATGGAGGACGCCCTCACCCGGTTCGAGGGCGCGCTGGCCCTCTCCTCCCCCGAGGTGCAGGACCTCATCATCAGCCTGCGCGGCCGGTTCGACACCATCCCGGAGATCCGCGCCCAGGTGGACGGCGGCCAGGCCACCCGCGCCGACGTGCTGGAGTTCTACAACGCGCTCATGAAGAACGGCGCCGACCTGTTCGACCTGCAGTCGCGGGAGATCCCGGCCGCCAACGTCGTGGGCATCGGGATGAGCGCCACCTACACCTTCCGCACGGTCGACATGCTCGCGCAGGCCGACTCCCACCTCACCCGCGCATTCGCCACCGGTGAACTGAGCGCCGCGGACCAGCAGGAGTTCACCCGCCTGGTCGGCGCCTACCACCGGACACTGGACTCCATTCGCGACTTCGTGGGACCCGAGCAGAGCCGCGCGCTCACCGAACTCGACCGCAGCCCGGAGTGGGCCGCGCTGGCCGAGCTGGAGGACCAGGTCACCGCGCGGCAGATCGAGATCGAGACCGACCCCGTCACGGGCGCGCAGACCGAGAACCTCGCCATTCCCATCTCCGAGCAGGAGTGGCGCGAGGCGTACACCCCCGTCAAGGAGCAGCTGGTCGACCTGGGCGCCTCCCAGGCGATGTACGCCGGCGACGTGCAGCTCGGCAACGCCGCGCGCGCCATCACCACCTTCCTCGTCGCGGCGCTCGGCGTGGCGGCGATCTCCGTCCTGACCTTCCGGTTCGCCCTACGCGCCTCCCGAACCCTGAGCGACCGGCTGAACCGGCTGCGCGATGACACTCAGGAGCTCGCCGACCGCCGGCTGCCCGGCATCGTCGAGCGGCTCGGCCGCAACGAGCCCGTCGACGTCGCCCGCGAGGTGCCCGAGCTGTCGCACAGCGACGACGAGATCGGCCAGGTGGCCCGCTCGTTCAACGCGGCACAGCGCACCGCCGTCGCCGCGGCCGTCCAGCAGGCCGAGCTGCGCGAGGGCGTCAACAAGGTGTTCCTCAACATCGCGCACCGCAGCCAGACGCTGGTGCACCGCCAGCTACGGCTGCTGGACAAGATGGAGCGCGAGCAGGAGGACCCGGAGCAGCTGACCGAGCTGTTCAAGCTGGACCACCTCGCCACCCGCTCGCGGCGCAACGCCGAGAACCTGCTCATCCTGGGCGGCGAGACCCCGGGGCGCACCTGGCACCGGCCCATGCCGCTGATCGACGTGCTGCGCAGCGCCATCTCCGAGTCCGGCGACTACACGCGGGTGAAGCGGCAGCGGATCGCGCGGGTCTGGCTGAACGGCCCGGCCGTCGCGGACGTGATCCACCTGGTGGCCGAGCTCGTGGACAACGCGACCGCGTTCTCCCCGCCGCACACCAGCGTGCACCTGCGCAGCGAGCAGGTGCCCAACGGCGTGACCATCGAGATCGAGGACCGCGGTCTCGGCATGAAGGACGAGGAGTTCACCTCGGCCAACGAACTCCTGGCCAACCCGCCGGAGTTCGACGTCATGCGGCTGAACGAGAAGATGCGCCTCGGCCTGTTCGTGGTCTCGCGACTGGCCCAGCGGCACGGCATCAAGGTCCGGCTGCGCGCGTCGCCGTACGGCGGCGTGCAGGCCATCGTGCTGCTGCCCGGTTCGCTGGTCTCCACGGACCAGCCGCCCGCCGCCCGTCCGGCCTCCGGTGACACCGCCCCCGCCGACCGGAGCCGGCCCGGCAACGGCACCGCCGAGTCGGGCGAGGAGCACGCGGCCGGCCGCACGGCGGAGAACGGCGCACGCGACGTCGTTCCCCGGCACGCCGAGCGCGGCGCGCACGCCGCTCCGGACGGCGACGTGCTGAGCGGCCCCGGCGAGCCCGAACCGCCGCGGCCGTCCCGCCCGCGCCGGGTCCCAGGCGCCACCCTGCCCTCAGCGAGCACCGTGTGGTCCACGGGCCCGAACGGCTCGCACCACGCCCCGGACGGTGGCGGTACGGCCGACGTGACCACGCCCTCCGAGGGCCGGGCCGCACCCGAGGAGCGGTCCGCCGAGGACGCCCCGGCGGCGGACGCCCGGCCGCGGCTGCCGAAGCGCCGGCCACAGGCGAACCTCGCCCCCCAGCTCTACGACTCCGGTCCGACCTCGGCTGCCGATCCGTCCCCCGCGGAGGACCCGGAGCGGTCCCAGCGGCTGCGCCAGAGCATGTCCGCCTTTCAGCAGGGCACGCGGCGGGGACGCGCGGACGGCCGGCAGCAACAGAACAAGACGGAGAAGGATACGTGACCGTGACGAACAACGTCCCCAGAGACCTGGACTGGCTACTGGACGAGCTCGTGGAACGGGCGGTGGGCGCGAGGTCCGCGATCGTGTTGTCCGCGGACGGCCTGCCCATCGGCAAGTCCGGAGCCCTCAGCCAGGCCGACGCCGAGCACCTGTCGGCGGTGGCCTCCGCGTTCCAGAGCCTGGCGCGCGGCACCGGCCGGCAGTTCGGCGGCGGCCGGGTGCTGCAGACCGTGGTGGAGATGGAGCATGCCTACCTCTTCGTCACGGGAGCGGGCAGCGGCGCCTGCCTCGCCGTCCTCGCCGGTGAGGAGTCCGACGTCGGCCTGATCGCCTACGAGATGAACGTGCTGGTCGAACAGGTCGGCGGCTCCCTGGACGCCGCTCCCCGGCACGGCGAGCGGCCGTCGTCCTCCGGCGGGCAGGTGTCAGGAAGCACGGCACGGTAGCGGGAGGACCCAATGCCGGACGAGCACTCGTCGGGGCCCACTCCGGAAGAGGCGGGCCCCCTGGTCAGGCCGTACGTCATGACCTGGGGACGGCAACGCTCCGACACCGTTCAGCTGGACATGATCAGCGTGGTGATCGCTGCCCGGGCCGACGTCGACGAGATGTCCCTGGAGCCCGAGCAGGTGGACATCCTGTCCCTCTGCCGGCGCCCGCTGTCGGTCGCCGAGGTCTCCGCGCACCTGGACGTCCCGGTGGCCGTGGTCAAGGTGCTGCTCAGCGACCTCATCGGCCGGGGATACGTCCTCGCCCGCGCCCCCTACACGACGGAGAGCCCGGTGAGCCGGGACATACTTCAGGCGGTTCTCGATGGCATCCAACGACTCTGACAGCGCGGCGGCCGGCGTGATCCCCTCGGCGGTCAAGATCCTGGTGGCCGGTGGCTTCGGTGCCGGCAAGACGACGATGGTGGGATCGGTCAGCGAGATCTCGCCGCTGAGCACCGAGGAGCTGATGACCGAGGCCAGCCTCGGTGTCGACGACCTGGAAGGGGTCGAAGAGAAGACGACCACGACGGTCGCCCTCGACTTCGGCCGCATCACCATCAGCGACGAGCTGGTGCTGTACCTGTTCGGCACCCCGGGCCAGCAGCGGTTCTGGTTCATGTGGGACGAGCTGGCGCTCGGCTCGCTGGGCGCGGTGGTGCTCGCCGACACCCGGCGGCTGGACACCTGTTTCCCATCGGTGGACTTCTTCGAGCGGCGTGGGATCCCGTTCGTCGTGGCGGTGAACTGCTTCGACGGCGCGCACCGGTACGAGGCTCAGGAGGTGCGGGAGGCGCTCAGCATCGCCGACGGGATCCCGATCGTGCTCTGCGACGCACGGCTGCGTGAGTCGAGCAAGCAGGTGCTGGTCGCGCTCGTCGAGCACGTCGTGGCGACGATGGCGCCCGTGGCCTAGCCGTCCCTCGCCCGGCATCACAAATCCGACAACTCTCCCTAAAAGGCCGTTGGTCCGCTGCGGTCCGGGCTCGCCGCGATTACGCTACGTCCCGGTATCCGGTCGCAGATGTGACAACGGTCATTTCGCGTACCGCGGAGCATCCGTCGAGATCGAAAGAGCGTGCATGAAACGGTACGACTGGTACAACGAGATCCATCGACTCGACGCCGAAGCCGACTGCCGGCGGATCGCGCAGATTCTCAGCGCACACGAGTTCCCCTGGGACATCATGCAGGCCCTGGGCCTGGCCCTGTACCGGACCTACGCCGCGCCGAGCATCGGCGAACTGCTCGGCGAGACCCGCGAGTTCACGACGCGTACCCAGTACCGGTACGACGACACCGCCATCATCCTCGACCAGATCCTGGAGCACGGCTTCGAACCGGGCCCCGGGCGCGATTCGCTGCGCCGGATGAACCAGATGCACCGGTCCTACGACATCAGCAACGAGGACTACCAGTACGTGCTGAGCACCTTCGTGGTCATGCCGGTGCGCTGGATCAACGACTGGGGGTTCGGCTGGCGGCGGCTCTCCGATCACGAGATCGCCGCCAACACCAATTACTACCGGCGGCTCGGCCGGCACATGGCGATCAAGGAGATCCCGGAGACCTACGCCGAGTTCCTCGACCTGTTCGAGTCCTACGAACAGGCCAACTTCGGCTACTCCGAGGGCGGGCGTGCCGTCGCCGACTCCACGCTGAAGCTGATGATCGAGTTCTACCCGAAGTGGCAGCGTCCGATCATGCGGCCGTTCATGATGGGGCTGCTGGACGACCGGCTGGTCCGCGCCTTCCGGTACGACGAGCCGTCCCGGTTCTGGCGGGCGGCGGCGCACGCGTCCCTGAAGGCGCGGGCGCGCGTCGTCCGGTTCCTGCCGCCGCGGGATAAGCCGCAGTGGGCCCGGATGAGCCCGAACATCAAGAGCTACCCCGACGGGTTCGACCCCAACCGGATCGGCACGTTCCCCAAGGGCTGCCCGGTGCCGCACGACCTCGCCACCGTGGAGGTCGCCGAGACCGGCGCACGCGTCCCCGCCCCGGGCCAGGCGGTGCCGCCGGCCGCGGACCGGTCCTGACGTCCGGCGGTTACGGGCGTGCGGGGTGGACCGGACCGCCGGATCCACCCTCGCGCGTCCGCCGCCCTCACGTGCGGCGGCGCAGCACCGGCAGCAGCAGCCCGACCACGACCAGCGCCGCGCCCGCTCCCGCCAGCGTGATGGGCAGCGTCTCGCGCACCAGCGGCAGCCGGGTCATGCCCGGAGTGGCCGACTCGATGTAGCCCTCGGTGGTCTCCTCGGTGAAGCGCAGCACGCCGTCGAACAGCACGAGCCGCTCCTCGCCGTCCACGCTCGCCGCGCGGTGGTGGCGCTCCTCCAGGTCGATGGGGATGCCGGTGGTCGGCTCGATCCAGTACGTGCGGGTGAGGGAGAACATCTCGTCGGCGGTGACGTCGCCCTCGCCGTCCATGCCGAGCAGACTCCGGGGCATGGTGCGCTCGCCGACCCGCGTCGGCTCGATCACCTGCACGAACCGGTAGGTGGGCACACCGTGCACCGTCTCCTCGCCGCGGAACTCGATCGGCCACGTGCGCCGCGTGGTGGTGTCGAAGAACTCGTAGTCGCGGCGCTCGGTCAGGAACGGGAACTTGAACACCTGGCCGCTCTGCTCCGCTCGCTCACCGTTCACCGACGGATCGCAGCAGTCGACGGCCTGGCCGGTGAACCGGTCATGCCCGGCGCGGCGGGTGGTGGACTGGATCGGATAGTCGCGGTCGACGTCGGTGACCCAGGTGAACTGGTCCCACACCACGACGTCGGAGTCGCTCGCCGGTACGTCGGCGCGGAAGGTGGAGTACGCCTCGACGGTCGCGCCCTCGACCGACTCCAGGTCCTCGGCGCTGAAGTAGCTGACGTTCTCGCCGTGGTTCACGACCTCGTTGTAGTAGTCCATGGGCGTGCGCATCAGTGCGGGGGCCACCCAGAACCGCAGCATCGGGGCCAGCGCCAGGCTGAAGACTCCGAGAGTGACACAGACGAGCGCGAGGGTACGGCGCATGACCCCTCCCGGGCCGGGGATCCCGATCTGGAACGTGCTTCAGTTTGAGGTATCGTAGTTCGCCCCGTGAGCTACGTCACCGGGGTGTGCCGCATTCTTTATAACAAGTTCTATTGCCCTCCCGCGCACCGAGGAGGAGCCCGCCCGTGACCTCCTCCCCCGGCTCTCCCACCGTCCCCTCCACCCCATCGCCCGCACCGGCCGGCCTTCCGCAGGCGCACGGCCGCCTGACCGCGCTGGAGGGCGTCCGGGCCCTGGCGGCGCTGATGGTGCTGGTGTTCCACGTGGCGATGGAGACCGGAGCCGCGCTGGCGCCCGGCGTGCCCGGGGCACTGCTCGCGCGCGGTGAGATGGGCGTGCCGCTGTTCTTCGCGCTGTCCGGCTTCCTGCTGTACCGCCCCTGGGCGAGCGCGGCCCTCGACGGCGTCCGTGGCCCGCGGGCGCGCGGCTACCTGTGGCGGCGCGCGCTGCGGGTCCTGCCCGCCTACTGGATCGTGGCCGTCACCGCGATGCTGCTGTGGTCACGGGACCGGATCGCCTCGGTCCCGGCCTGGGCCGAGGTGCTCACCCTCACCTTCGTTTACGATCCCGGCCCCTGGTGGGTCGGCACCGGTCCCCCGGGGCTGGGGCAGATGTGGAGCCTGTGCGTGGAGGCCGCCTTCTACCTGGCGCTGCCGGTGCTGGCCGCCCTGCTGGCCCGCCACGCGGCCCGTTCCGCCCCGGCCGACGGCGTCGGTGGGCGGGCCCGGCGGCTGCTCGCCGGGCTGGCCGCGCTCGCCGGGCTCGCGGTGCTGGCCACACTGCTGCAGTTCTATCCGGAGCCCCGGCCGCAGCTGCACGCCTGGCTGCCCCGCACCCTGGGAATGTTCGCGGTGGGAATGGCGCTGGCGGTGCTCGCGGAATGGGCGCGGCGGGAGCCCGGACCGGACGGGCCGGTGCGGCGGCTGTGCCGCACGCTGCCGCGGTCGGCGACGCTGTGCTGGCTGACCGCCGGCGCCTGCTACCTGGTGGCCGCCACCCCGGCGACCGGCCCGAGGTTCGTCGGCGTGGACGGCTTCTGGGTCGCGCTGGTGGACATGGCCACCTCCATGCTCTTCGCGTTCTTCGTCATCGCCCCGGCCGCCCTGCTGCCCGACCCCGCCGTCGCGGTCCCGGCGGAGGGCCGGTGGCTGCCCGCGCTGCTCCGGCATCCGGTGGCCGGCTACCTCGGCCGCGTCTCCTACGGGATCTTCCTGTGGCAGTTCGTCGTGCTGTACCTGTGGCGGGAGTTCACCGGGCAGGAGATCTTCACCGGGTCGTTCTGGCTGGATCTCGTGCCGGTGACCGCCGGCACGCTGCTGCTCGCCGCCGCCACGCACCGCTGGGTGGAGGAGCCGGTCCGGCGATGGGGGGCGCGGCGCCGCCGGACGGCCGATCCGCCGCCGGCGCCGTAGGCGGGGTGCGAGCGAGCACCGGATCCAGCGGTGCCCGCAGCCTCGTCCATGTCCGGCTGCCGAGGCCGCCCCGGAGGCGGCGCCGTCGGCCAGGGCGATTCCCGGATCCGGCTTCACCACACACCTAGCCGCCCACCGGCGCCAGCTCCCCCAGCGTGACGGCGTGCAGGCACACCTCGTCGTCGGCGACCTCCAGCAGCAGCCGGTCACCGGAGCCGCCGAGCGGCACGTAGCGGGTACCGCCCTCCGGCGCGGCGGGCAGCGCGGTGCGCAGCAGGGCGCCGCCGACCCCGAGCGTGACCTGGGTGTCGGAGTCGGCCGTGTAGGCGAGCGTCGCCACCACGGTGGGACCGCCCGTCGTCTCCACCGGCCAGAGGGCCCGGCCGTCGACGGTCGCCACGCAGTCCTCGTCCTCCGGCGGGCCGACGTACATGCCGCCCGGCGCCGGGCCGGCCGGAACCAGCCGGCCGGAGTCGTCGAAGACCAGCGCGGCCGCCGCCGGGCGGGGATCGGCGACCCGCGCGGCGACTCCGTCGGGGGCGAGCGGACTGAGGAGGACGGAGCTGAGCCGGGCCGAGCCGTTCCAGGGGTGCACGATGTCGTCCGGCACCGGGCGGGGGTAGACGCCGGCCTCCTCCGGGACCGATCGCAGCGCCGACCGGGCGGTGCCCAGGTAGGAGCGGACCCGGTCGTCGGCGAGCGTCGCGACGTAGGTGTGCGTCGACCACACGGAAGCGGTGAGGAACGCCACGGCCGCCCCGGCCGCGAGAACCCGGTACCGGGCGGGGGACGGGGGTGCCGGCGCCGGGGCGTGGCCGGTCCCGGCGCGTGGCGGGGAGGAGGGCCGGAAGGCGAGGGCCAGGCACACGGCGGCGACCGGGACGGCGCCGGCCAGGTGCCGTGGGTCGCCGCCCGCGGCGGAACCGAAGGCGGCGTAGCCGAGAGCCGTCGGCAGCGCGTCCGCCACCAGCAGGTATCCGGCGAGGACCGCCCACACCCGCCAGGACCGGCGCCGGTACCGCAGACCCGCCAGCACCAGGGCGCCCAGTACCGTCCAGGCCACCGCGACCGTCGCCGGTGCCGGGTCCGGCAGTCCACCTGCCGGCGCGGCCGGCCCCCACTCCAGCGGACCGCCCACCACACCGGTCGCGAAGACGACGCCGAGCAGCCGCGCGACGATCGCCGCCGCCGCGCCGAGGTCGACCGCGCCCAGGTCCACCGGCGCCCCCTGGACGGAGAGCCGCAGCGCGACCTGCCCGATCGCCAGCGCGGCCAGCCCGGTCCAGAACCCTGGCCGCTCCGCCAGCAGCGCACGCACTCCCCCGTGCGGTCCCCCGGCCGGGCGGGCGACGAGCAGCACCGCCACGAGCAGCAGCGGCAGCAGCGCCGCACGTTCGGAGAACGCGAGCCCCACCAGCAGCGCACCGGCCGCCCACCAGGCGTACCGCGGCTCGCCGTCGCGGTGGAGACGCACCGTCCACAAGAGGGCGAGCACCATGGCGATCTGGTACGGCACCGCACTCAGCGCCGCCGACCACCAGGCCACACTCGGCAGGGCGAGCGGCGCCGCCAGGAAGACCGTCAACGGCGGCAGCGTCGCCCACCGCCGCCCCGCGAGCACCCGGAGCAGCCGGAACATGGCCAGGCCCGCCAGCCCCTGCAGCACCAGCACCGACCCCGCTGCCAGGGGCCAGTGGTAAGGCGCGACGGCGGTCAGCGCGTACACCAGCAGCATCGCCCCGGGCGCGAACCCGCCGTGGTAGGGGCCGGTGAGATGGTCGACGGTCAGGGTCGCCGCGGCCGCCCGCCCGATGAGGACGAGATCGTCCTCAGCGAAGTAAGCGTGCCGCAGAACGTACCCGCGGAGCACGAGTGAGGCCGCGACGAGCAGGACACCGGCGACGAACGGCCCGTCGAACCCGGCGGGCAGCCGACGCGCGGCCCCGCCGGCACGCCGTCCGAGCGCCCGGCCCAGGACTCCCACTCGGGTACGCGCGCCCGCGATGGCGCCGAAGTAAAACACGTTCTACATAGTGCCGTGCGCGGCGCACGGACTGCCATCGCCGTGGAGGATACGGAACAGCAACGCGATGCGGCGTTCGGCGGCGGGGGCGGCCCCGGCGCGATCCCGTGCCGAACGTCGGCCCGCTCGTGCCCGGCGGGGACGCCGTGCGGGCCGACGCCCAGCGCCCGACGGAGTCCGCGCCGGAGTTCGACGGTCCGTGCGGTCGGTACTGGCCGGGCCGCCGGGCGGTGCGGGCCACCGGACGGTTTCACGGCCTGCAGCACCGGCACCGGCCCCGCTGCCAGGGGCCAGTGGTAGGGCGCGACGGCGGTCAGCGCGTACCCCAGCGGCATCGCCCAGGCGCGAACCCGCCCTGGGAAGGGCCGGTGAGGTGGCCGACGGTCAGCGGCGCCGCCGCCCGCCCGATGAGGACGAGATCGTCCTCAGCGAAGTAAGCGTGCCGCAGAACGTACCCGCGGAGCACGAGTGAGGCCGCAACGAGCACGGCGCCGAAGGAAAACTCGTTCTACGTACTGTCCGGAACCGCGCGCGGACCCCACCGGCACGGAGGGGACCGAACAGGAACGCGATGCGGCGGCCGGTGCCCGCTCGGGTGCGGCGCCCCCGGCCGCGCCGCCGGACGGTTTCGTGTGGCCGCGACGATCGCCGCGGGCACCGGACGCGTCGTCGTGGTGATATCCGCCGATCGGACACGCCCAGCGCCCGCCCGATTCGGCGATCACCGAGTTCCGCCCGCGCGCTGATGGGCGCGGACCATGGAGCGGTCAGCGCCGGTGCTCCACTCGGCGTCGCCCCTCGCGTCGTCCTTGAAGGGTGCCCCTTCCCGTAATCGGAGCGGGTGCCGTCGGCATCGCGGCTGTACGCCGCGCGACGGATCCGTCCGCACGGACCGGGCGCAGGCCGCTTCGATCCGCTCCCCGTGTCTCACCACGCCGGTCGTGCAACGGACCGGCCACCCGGGCGCCCTTTCTTCGGGCGATCAGCCGTGCCCGGGATCACCCGCCCGGTGGCGCGATGTCCGGCGGTACTGCTGCCCTCCTCGGCGGTCCCGGATGGCGATACCGAGATCACGGAGCGCGTCCCGGGCGTCCTCGGCGGCGCCGGTCCGCTTGTCGGCCAGTGCCCGGTGCCGCGCGCGCAGCAGCGCGTGCGCCCGTTCCCCAAGGTCCGGATCACCGTCCACCCACGCGGCGAAGGCGGATTCGTGCGGATCGGTCTGCCCCCGCCAGGGGTAGCCGAACCGCTGGAACGCGCGCCGCAGCCCGCCGACGAGGACCCGGTCCGCGGGCACGCGCACCAGCTCCACGGTCTCCCGGTCCACCAGCACCAGGTCGTGGCCGTCGGCGCACACTCCGTCGACGAGGTCACGGGCGACGCGGAGGCCGACACCGGCGCGGCGCACGACCACCTCCTCGCCGCTCACCGTCACGACGGGGTTCTCCCGCTCCCACTCTCTGAGGAGCCACGCACCGAGGACGAGCCCGGTGGCGGTCAGCACGGGCACCGCCCATGCCAGCGGCAACTCGGCGGCGAGCCGCAGCGGAGCGGGGGCGCCGTCGGCGAGCCGGACCAGCCCGTCCACGACGGGGCCGACGATGAAGGCGGCGCCGAAGCCGAGCACGGCCCCGGCCGAGAGTACGAGGCACCGCCAGGCCGTGGGAATCCGCACGGTGACCTCGCGGGCTTCGGGCTCACTCATGATGGTGCGTCCCTCCCGGCTGGTTCGGGGCCAGATAGGCCAGGGCCGTGCGGCGCAGCGCGGCGACGGGCGAATGGCCGGGCCTGGCGTTCAGATAGGTGGCGTCGACGATCGCCTGCAGCCAGCTGGCCGCCTCGGCCGGATCGAGGTCGGGATCGACGGCGCCGTCCTCGATACCACGGGCGATGAGCCCGGCCAGGCCGTCCCGGACGACCCGTGCGGTGCGCGTGACGACGGACAGCAGGTCGGGGTCGTGCTCGACACGGCGCAGCAGCTCGACCACCATCCCGGCCGCCCCCGGGTCCGCCGCGTCCCGCGCCTGGTCCGAGAGCACGTCGAGAATCGCGGCGACGGGATCGGCCGCATCGGCGTGCCGGTCGATGAGCGCCTCCGCCAGCGGAAGATCCCGCTCGAACACCGCGCGGAACACCGCCGGCTTGTCCGCGAAGTAGTAGAAGACGCTGGCCGCGCTCAGCCCGGCGGCCTCGGCGATGTGGGCGACCGTCGTCCGCTCGTACCCGCGCTCGCCGAACAGCCGTCCGGCGGCGAGCAGAATCGCCTCGCGTCGCTGGGCCGTGCGGTCGGGGTCTGCCGTGCGAGCCACGATGCACCTCGATTAATTAACTGATCGGTCAATCAATGATAGGAACGCCCCGGCTCCTGGGCAAGGCGGCTCACCGCGACGGACGGTCGCGCCTTGACACCTCCCCCCGGCCGACCGCCAGAATGAAACGCGTTCCACCGTCCCGAATCCGCCGACACGGGACCGTCCCGGTGGCGGCGAACGCGGCACAGGAACACATCCCACGGCGAGACGAGGAGGCCCCGGTGCACTCTGCGCCCGGTGACCATGCGGCTCGGCGGACGGACGGGGCCGTCCGCGGCGCATTCGCCGTGCTCGCGGGCGGCCGGTCACGGACCCGTACCGGACTCGACGAGGTCCGGCGGGACTGGACCCGGCTCGGCGCCGAAGCGCCGCTGTGGGCGGTGTGCGTGGACCCCGCGAAGCGCGACACCGGCTGGGACGACGAGGAGTTCCTCGCCTCCGGGCGCCGCGAGGTCGACGCGGCGCTGCGGCGGCTGGCCGAGGCCGGTGCGACGCCCGGAAGCGGGCGGGCGCTCGACTTCGGGTGCGGGGCCGGCCGGCTGTCCAACGCGCTGGCCGCGCACTTCGACTCCGTCGTCGGCCTCGACATCTCCGCACCCATGCTCGCGGCGGCCCGGCGGCTGGACCGCAGCGGCGGGCGGATCGAGTTCCGGCTGCACGACTCCCCCGACCTCGGCGGCTTCCCCGATGCCGGGTTCGACCTCGTCTACTGCGACCTGGTGCTCCAGCACGTCCCACCGGCGCTGGCCCGCGGCTACCTCGCCGAGTTCGCCCGGGTCGTCCGGCCCGGCGGCGCGGTGGTGGTCGGCGTCCCCGACCGGGAGCGCCGCACGGCGAAGGGCCTGCTGTTCCGGTACGCCCCGTGGCCGGTGATCCGCCTCGGGCAGCGGCTGGTGCTGCGTTACCCGGCCCCCATGCGCATGCACCCGGTGCCCGAGCGGGACGTGCGGGGCGTACTGGCGGGCCACGGCGCCCACGTCCGGACGGTCGAGGAGTACTGGGCGGGCGACCACTGGCGGCACCTGCGCTACTTCGCCACCGTCGACGCGCCTTCCGGCCCGGGAGCGGCGCCGTGACCGCGCGCCCGTCCCGGGAGTCCGGGGCCCCGGCGCCGTTCCGCGCCACGGCGGCCCGGTCGGTGCGGCTGTTCCGCGCGTTCCGGCGAGAGCAGACCGATCCCGACCACTTCTACGGCATCCTGGCACGCGACACCGTGGCGCAACTCGCCCACTACCTCCCGGGTGGGCGGGCCGGGCTGTCCGGTGCCCGGGTGCTGGACGTGGGCGGCGGCCCCGGCTACTTCTCCGACGAACTCCGCGCCGCGGGGGCGCACCCGGTCTGCGTGGACGCCGACGCCGGCGAACTCCGGCTCCGCGACGGCCGCGTCCCGGACACCGCGGTCCTCGGCAGCGCGCTCGCGCTGCCGTTCCGCGCCGGCGCCGCCGACATCTGCTTCTCGTCCAACGTCCTGGAGCACGTCCCCGCACCGGAGCGGATGGCCGATGAGATGCTCCGCGCGACCCGCCCGGGCGGCCTCGTCTTCCTGTCCTACACGGTGTGGCTCTCCCCGTGGGGCGGCCACGAGACCTCCCCCTGGCACTACCTGGGCGGCCACCGTGCGGCGGAGCGGTACACCCGCCGCACCGGTCACCGCCCGAAGAACGACTTCGGCCGCACGATGTTCGCCGTATCGGCGGCGCGCATGCTGCGCTGGACGTCCCGCGCGCGCCGTACCGGAGCCGTGGACGTCCTGGCCGCGCGTCCCCGTTACCTGCCGGACGCCGCGGCCTCGGTGGTCCATGTGCCGCTCCTCCGCGAGATCGTCACCTGGAACCTGCTCCTGGTACTGCGGAAACGGCCGCCGGACGGCTGACCTGCCCGGGGCGCAGCGCTATGGCGGTGGGTGCGAGGTGGGTGGTCCGGTGGAATCTCGCCGCCGGCCGGGAGGCCGCGCCCGATACGACCCGGCCTGGCGTGCCCGGCGGTGTTCCTTCTCCAGATCGTGAGCGAGCAACACACCGTGGCCACACCCGACCGAAGAGCTACGAGCCGCCGAGCCGGCGCACCAGGCGACCCGTGGCCTCCCGGACGCCCCGGCCCACCCGTGCGGCGCTCGCGCGGTACCGCTCCGCCACTCCTCCGGCGCCCTCTGCCGCCGCCGCCGCGGCCACGATCGTGATCGGGCGTTCCGCGTACACCTCCAGCACCCGGCTCCGGCGTTCCAGCCAGTCCGCCACATCGTGGTCGATGTACCGGGCCGCCGTGAAGATCCGCCGGGATTCGGACGGAATGTCGATGCCGAGCATCGAGTCATGGTGGGCGATCCGGTTCCGGAACTGACGGACCCCGTCCAGCACGGCGAACACCTCCTCGCGGCGGCCCGGCGCGTTAGGGAAGGCCCGGCGCAGGCACGGACGCCACAGTTCCTGGTACGGGTCCCGCAGGAATCCCGACCAGAATCCGAAGGTCAACCCGGCGACGATCTGGTCCCGGGTCTCCTTCCCCTGCTCGCGAAGGCGCTCACGCACGTTCTGCACCTGGTCGGCGAAGTCGCCGCCGGGGATCGGCATGAGGAACCACGGGATGCCGCGGCCGTCCTCGTCGAAGTGGGCGCGCAGGCAGGAGTCGAGGGCGTTGCGAAGCAGGACTTCGAGGTGACCGACGTCCTCGAAGGCGGTCGCGGCCATGCGCGTGCTCCATTCGTACATCGCGAGAGCATCGCGCCGGTCCCCGTTCGCCTTCACCAGGTAGGGAGTCATTCGCGACTCTGAGAGCCGGTTCCAGACGATATCGACGTTGTCGTCGGCATGTGGCATGCGGCGAAAGTACTGCGCGGTGGGCACCCGGTACGACCGTGCCCTCATCCGGCTCACTTCATCCCGCGCGCCGCCGCACCGCGTCGGTCCGCCGACCGGATGCACTGGGTTTCCCATCGGCCGTCCGTCCCGCAGCGGCCCGGCGGACGAATCCGGCCAGTATCAGCAGCGCCCCGATGCCCGCGAGCCCGGCCGGCAGCGCGGTCCGGGTCGAGGTCAGCAGATCGGCTCGGCGGCCGGCCGCCGTGGCGTTCGCGGTCGCGTCGCTCAACGGGGTCCGGAAGTCGGCCGCCAGTAGCACCCGCTCCGGTGCGTCCCCCTCGATCTCGCCGTCCACGGGACGCAGCGTCTCCGTGCGCCGCTCCCGCATCTGGACGACCCGGCCGGTCACCGGCTCCACCCAGTAGACGCGTTCGGCGGCCACCCAGCGGGCCGCGCCCACCGTGCCGCGCGCGTCGGAGCCGAACAGGCTCGCGGGAACCGGACGCGCCGGCTCCGGAACGACGGCCGGCCCGACGGTCTGCACATAGCGCTCGGTCGGCACGCCCGCGATCACGTCGGCGCCGCCCGGCGCGGCGGGCACGGCGGTGCGCAGGTCCGGGTCGAACACCGGGCGTTCCACCTCCCCGCCACCGGGCGGCCACCACGGGCCGAGACCGCCCGGCCGGACGGAGTGATCGCCGCCGACATGCCCGCCGCAGCACGCCACCGTCTCCCCCGACTCCCGGTCGACCGTCACCCGCCACGCCAGATGGCCGAGCGTTCCGTCCGGCCCGGACGTCGTCGCGCTCACGTTCCACGCGGCACGGTCGGCCGCGCCCGGTACCGGTGCACCGACGGCGTCGATCCGCCGCACCAGCTCGGCGTCCTCGCGGGTCCGCCACGTGGTGGTGTCCAGGTACCGCGCGGACGCCGCCTCCAGCCGCCACGTCAGGTGCCCGCCGTCGGGGAGCCGGGCCAGTTGGCCGTGCACCGGGAAGCGCAACAGGAGCGCCAGGGTGACCAGGAACGCCCCGGCCGCCACCAGCAGCGCGGGAACATCGGCCCGCCGGGCGGAGCCGGTGGCCGCACCGGTGGTCCCGGCGTCGGCGGCAGCCTTCGGCCCCGCTGCGGATTCGTCCTGCGAAGACGACACGTTCACACACCCTCACCATGGACCGGCCGACCGGAACCGCCTGAGACCGGCCCCCGATCCCCATCCCGCACCGACAGCCCCGCCCTCACGCAACGCCCCGCCCCCGAACCACCCCCCGCGACGGACGGCCCCGACAGCGACCACCCCCGCGTGCCCGTTCCGTTCCCATCGGCCGGGCGTCCGGAGGCGCGAGCGGCCCACCGTGAGTGGGCGCGATACCGCAGGAGTCCATCAGGTCGACCCCGTGACGACATGACGGCCGCGTCGTCCCCTCCGCGCAACGCGATGACCGTCGCGGCCGAACCCCTGCGAACGCGGGGCGTCGTCGCACCGCGCCGCCTTCGGCGGGCGCACTCGTCCCGGAACGTCCCGCCCCGGCCGCTCGTCATCCGGTCCGCCCCCTCCGCCTGAGCCTTCTCCGGCCTGGGCCACGCAACTCCGCTACGCCCGAGGCCGCCATGAGCGGTGGCGGCACCGATCCCGCCCCGAACGACACGGCGTGACCAGCGGCACAGACGGCCATGAGCGGCCGGGCGATACGTTCCCTCTGGCCCGCCCGTTGGGGACGTCCCGCGCCCATGTCCCGTGGCGCAGCGGCCCGTCTCGTGCGGCGCGGTCACGCGGAGACCTCGGCCCTGGTGTCCCGAGCGTCCTGCGACGCCCGCCCGCTCTCGTCAGGCGGCCCTGACCCGGCCGTTGCCCGCTCGTCCCGCACCGCCTCCGGACCGGTCAGGACGACGAGCACCCGGGCCAGGGCCGTCAAGCACAGCAACTGCGGTACCCAGCCGCGCAGCGCCGCGGCGAGTGCGGCGCCCGGGCTGGCGGCGGCCACGACGGCGCCTCCGGCGATGGCCAGACCGGCCGCGGCGAGCAGCACGGCGGCGAGCCACGGGTGGGCCGCCACCGTGGCGGCGCCGCGCGTCGCACGGCGGACCGCCTGGCCGCCGCGGTGGCCCGCCGTGCGTAGCCGGTCGCGCCCCGGCCGTCGGGCGGGCTCGCGTCGCGCCGACGATCCGTCAGCCGCCTCGGTCAGCGGCCCGGCGTCCACCGGGACCACGGCCGGGAGCCCGGCCGCCTCCTCCCGCCGTCCGGCTCGCCACCACGCGGTGGCCAGCACCGCTCCGACGACGGCGAGGCCCGTGCCGCCGCCCACCCACACGCCGTACAGCAGTGCCGGCGCGAGCATCCACTCCCCTCGCGGGCGGGCGGCTCCCGCCGCCGGCAGCGCCGCCCCCCGGGTCAGCAGCCGGACTACCGGCCGCGGCGCCCGGATCCGGCCACGGCCGGCACGCGCCGCGGCCGGCCCCTGCCGGGCGAACGCCACCGCCACCACACCGAGCGCCAGGACCGCCCCCACGCCCAGCGCCGCGCGGTAGGCGGTGTCCGGCGCGTACCGCAGGGTGACCGTCCCACTGGTACCGGCGGGCAGCTCCCACGCCTGCTTCCAGCCGTCCAGCCGGACCGGGGTGAGCGTCCGTCCCCCGACGCTCGCCCGCCATCCGGCGTTGAAGTTCTCGTTCACCACCAGGTACGCGGCGTCGTCGGCGTCGACCGTGACCCGGCGTTCGGTCGGCGTCCAAAGCTCCGTCGACCGCACCGGTTCCGTCCGCACGGGCGGGCGGGCGTCCGCCGCCGCGGCGCTCACGAGCGCCGACCGCACGTGGTACCGGCCCTCGTCCACGTCGGCGCCGTCGACGGTGACGCGGTTCGCCCCGGCCCTCAGCGGCACCTCGCCGCAGCTCTCGTACCGGACCGGCCGGCCGGCCAGCGCGTCCCGCAGCGCGTCGCCGGTCAGCCGGGTCGGCACGTCCTCCCCGTTGACCCGGACCCGCGGCCCGGCACCGCAGGCAGCGGCGAGGGCCGCGTCCGGCACGTCGGGCAGCGGCGGCACGCCGGGCAGCGTGATCGACGCGACCTCCAGCGGCTGGCCGGGCGGTGGCTCGAAGGTGATCGTCACCTCGTCGGCGGTCAAGGCCGCGAAGTCCAGCCGCCCATCGCCGTCCAGCCACCCCGACCGCACCGCGGTGCCGCCCTCCACGGTGACGCGCACCGGCGCGGTCACGGTGTCGGCGCGCGGGAAGCCGACCCGGATCGCGTCCAGTTCAGTGCGTTCCCCGAGTTCGACCCGCAACGACGGCGCGTCGTCGGCCGGGTCCGGGTACCAGACGGTCGCGGGGTCGTCGTCGAAGGCCGCCCGCCCCAGCGCGGCCGGATGGTCGACGGAGGTGCTGGACGACGTCACCCTCGGATGCCCGCCCTCGGCGTTGGCGGCCCGCTCCAGCGCGGCCGGGTCGGCCACGACCACGTGGCCGCTGACGGTGTCGAGGCGGTCGGCCGCCGCCGCGGAGAGGGCGACCGAGCGGTCCAGGACCGCCGCGTCCTCTCCCTCGATCGCGAGGTCGGGGTGGCAGGCCCACACCCGCGATCCGGCGAGGCACCCCGGCGCGCTGCCGACCGACCCGGTGAACAGCACGGCTCCGGCGTCCGCCGCACCGGGCACGTCGAGGTACCGGGAGGCCGAAAGGCCGGGCAGCGTCAGCTCGCTGACACCGATCCGGACCGGCCGTCCGGCATCCCAGGCCGGTTCGCCCATCCGCAGTTCCAGCCGGGAGGTGCGGCCGGGCGGGACGGCGATCTCCTGGGGCTCCGGCCCGGCCGTGACCGGTACGGTCCGGCGCCCGGTGTCGGTGACGACGGTGACCTCGGCCGGCGGCGGCTCGCCCGGGATCTCCTCGAACGCCACCGTGAGCCCCGAGACGTCCCGCGGCCCGGTGAACGCCACACGCAGCCATGCGCCCTCGGCCCCGTCGGTCGTGGCGGGCCGCCACGCGGTGTCCGGGTCGCCGTCCACCGCGGCGAACGGCAGCCGTCCCGGGTCGCGTTCGGCGGCCGGCGCCCCGGCACCGGCGGCCGAGGAGGAGGCGGTCACCGCCGCGAATCGTCCGTTCCCGGCCACGGAAGCGTGTTGCCCGTTCCCAGCCACGGAGGTGTGTTCTCCGTTCCCGGCCACGGAGGCGTGTTCCCCGTTCCCGGCCACGGAGGCGTCGTCGATCACCGCCACCGCCGTGTAGGGGTCCCAGGCGGGGTCGGCGATGTCGGGGGCGGGCGCGCCGCGTTCCAGCGGTTCGGTCGCGGTGAGCGTGGCGGTGGTGTTGCGGCGCACGTCGGAGTAGAGCACCTCGCGGCGGCGCACGGTGTCGGTCACCACGGTGTTCTCGGGCGTGATCCCGGCGGCGTCACCGCCCGCGTCGTCGCCGACGATGACCGGCCGGTCGCCTTCCAGCAGCCCCTGCTCGGCGAGCGCGAGCAGCGCCTCGGGCCCGCCGGTGACCCGTAGCGCGCCGTCGCGGGGCACGGTGCCGATCCGGGGCGCCGTCCCGTTCACGGTGTAGACCTCGACGGCCTGGTACGGCTGGTCGTACCACGCGGACGCCGGAACCGCGTCCAGGGTGCCGACGACCGGGCCGAAGCCGCGCGCGTACTCGATCCCGGGCGAGTCCGCGAGCGCCTGGTGCACCCGGGCCGGCCAGCCACCGTTGTTGCCGGCACGCTGGAGGTCGTTGCGGACGAGCAGGTGCCCGACCCCCATGCGGGCGAGGGCGTCCGCGAGGCCCGGGGAGCCACGGCCGGAGGTGAGCCGCTGGTCGATCTCGTGCAGCATCCGGGACACCCCCGCCGATCCCCACGGGATGATCTGGTGGTTCGTCCAGGCGCTCTCCATGAGCGGCTGCATGGGCTCGTCCATGGGACGTCCCCACAGGTACTCGCCGCGCGCGGAGCCCGGGACGGCCATGGTCACCCCGGTGCCGCCGCGGGCGTCGATCCACTCGGCCGCCTCGCGCCAGTACACCGGGATCTCCTCGAACCCGCCGGGCGCCGCCAGCCCGACCGTGGCGGCCGGGGTGAGGGTGGCGAGCACCGCGACCGCGCACAGGCCGGTCGTGTACCGCCGCACGGCCATGAGCGCCGGTGCGCCGCCCGGACGGCGGGCGGCGCGCACGGCGGCCACCGCGGCGGGCAGCCGGGCCAGGCCGAGGGCGAGCGGCAGCCGGATGAGGGCGTCGAACTTGTGGATATTGCGGAACGGGCCGAGCGCACCGTCCAGCGCTTCGCGGACCGCCGGCGCGGCCGGCCCGGTGAGGTCGCCGGTGTGCCCGGCGACGACCACGGCGGTGCCGGTCAGCAGCGACACCAGCAGGAAGGTCCGCTCCGGTGTTCCGTGGTGCAGCAGGCCGGCCAGCCCGAGGGCGGCGACCACCGCCGTGGCGGCGACCAGCCACGGTTCGCCGGCCAGTTCGGCACCGGCCGGCAGCGAGGTCGTCGGCAGGTACCCCATCCAGTTGGAGGTGCCGCGCAGTGCGTTGGCCAGCGTGGTGACGCTCGTCGTGGTCGCGGCGTCCTCGGTGAACGGCATGAACGAGAAGACGTACCGCCCCATGAGCAGCAGCGGCACCAGCCACCACATCGACACCAGGCCGATGGCGGCCAGCCACCAGCCGAGCAGCCGCCGCCGTCGCGGGCCGGGGGACCGGGTGAGCAGGTAGAGCAGCGGGACGGTGAGGACCGCGAGTTCCGCCGCGGCGTTGGTGCCGCCACAGCAGAGGAACGCCGTCGCCGAGAGCGCCGCCGCGCGCAGCGGGCTGCGGCCGGTGCGCGCGCCCTGGACCAGGGGCAGCAGGATCCACGGCAGCAGCAGCGTCGGCTGCAGCTCCGCGGAGTTGTAGGAGAGGAGGGTGAGGACCCGCGGCGCAAGGGCGTAGCCGAGTCCCGCGACGATGCGGGCCCGCGCGGACCCGATCCCGAACTCGCGGGCCAGCCGGACGGTGCCGAGGAACGCCGCGCACAGCAGCAGCGCCATCCAGCAGCGCTGCACCAGCCATTCCGGCATGCCGGTGGTGATGAGGAGCGCGTGGAACGGGCCGTTGGGGAACAGGTAGCCGTACGCCTGGTTCTGCACCTGGCCGAAGTAGGCGGGGTCCCAGAGGTGCAGGGCACGGGCGAGGAACCCCAGCGGGTCGACGGTGAGGTCGATCTTGGTGTCGCCGACGATGCGGCCCGGGTCGGTGCTGAGGGCGAGCGCGGTGAGCAGCAGGCACACCGCGAGCAGTTCGGTTCGCCGGACCAGCGCGCGGTCGACCGGCCGGATGGCGGGGGCGGGCGGGCCGGGCGGTCCGGCCGTGGCGGATCCGCCCTGCTCCGGGGAGACGGGGGCGGGGGACGTCACCGGGGCGCCCCGCGGCGCGTCCTCCACCGTAGCCGTGGCCGCCGGACGCGCCGCGGGCTGATCTCGGCCGCGATCAGTCCGGCCATGGCGGCTCCGGTGCGCTCCCAGGTGAACCGGGACGCCCACTCCCGGCAGGCGCGGCTGATCTCGGCTGCGCGGGCAGGATCGCTCAGCTCGGCCAGGGCGCGGTGCAGCACGTCGGCGAGCGTCTGGCCGTCGCGGACCAGCCAGCCGGTCCGGCCGTCCCGCACCGAGTCGCGGAGCCCGTCGACGTCATAGGCGACGGTGGGCACCCCGAACGCGGCGGCCTCGATCACGGTGAGGCCCCATCCCTCGAACCGGGACGCGGTGACGTGCAGCCGCGCCGCTGCGAGGACGGCGTTCCGGTCCGCCTCGGGGAGGAAGCCGTGCAGCCGCACCCGGTCGGCCAGGTCCTGCCGGTCGACCTGGGCGGCGAGTGCGGCGGCCTCGGGACCGCGTCCCACGACGTGCAGCCGCAGGCCGGGCCAGTCGCGCCGGAGGCGGCCGACGGCGTCGACCACGCGGGCCACGCGCTTCTGCGAGACGAGCCGACCCAGGCTGACCAGTGCGGGCGCGCCGGGGGCGGCGGGCGGCCCGGCGGGGGCGAGCGGCGGACTCGGCTCCCACCCGCCGTTGTGGATGACGGTGATGGGGGCGCGCCAGCGCAGTTTGGCGCGCATGGCGCGGCGCGACGACTCCGACACCGTGACCGTGGGACAGGAGCGGTAGACGCGGCTCGCGACCCTGCTCTCCACGAACCGGCCGAACCACGCCAGCGGACGGCGGAGGTAGGCGTCGAACTGGGCGTCGTGCACGTGGTGCACCAGGCTGATGACCCGGGTGCGGCGGGACAGCACCAGCGGGGCGAAGAAGGGGACGCCGTTCATGCAGTCCAGCGCCACGTCGAAGCGCCACCGCGAGCGCAGCAGCCACAGCATCACCAGTGGATAGACGGTGAGCGCCGTGCCCATGCGGCGGAACCGCACGCCGTCGCGGGTCTCGGCCCGCGCCTGGCCGGGCTCGCGGCTGGTCACGAAGGTCACGGTCGCGCCGCAGGCGACGAGGTGCCGGCTGACCCGCCACGCGTATTCCTCGGCGCCACCGGCCGCCGCCTGCCAGGGGTCGCGCCAGTTGATCACCGCGACGCGCACGCCGTCCAGCCGGGGGCCGGTCCGGGCGCGCGGGCCGGACGGGTCGTGCCGTGGCCGCGGCGGACGGCGGGTGCCGGCGGTCGGCGGGTGCGCTGTGGCGCGGGTCCGCTGGACGACCACATGCCCTCCCTGTTCGGCCCGGGGACCCCGTCGTCGCGTGGGCGGCTCCGGCCGGGGCGGCGGCACGGCGCCGCCGCGGGCGCCTGACGGGGCGCGACGGCCGCCCGGCCGACGCGGGTCAGCGCTCGCCGTAGTTGTACAGCGGTTCGGTCACCGGCTCCGTGGTGGAGGAGGCGTTGGTGATGAGCGTGGTGCTGACGAAGGTGAGTGCGCCCGCCAGAGCCGCGCCGATGGCGCAGGCGGCGATGAGCTTGATCACCGGGTGTCCTCCTTCCGCGCCCGCCCCGCGCGGGCGCGGGCGGTGCAACGAGACTAGAACTTGATACAGCGATTGGCCAGAGGAGTGCCCCAACCGTGACGGTTCGTCCGGTGACCGTCCCGCTGGAGAACCGAGCGCGGTCGGCTACCACATGGACGCCCTCACCTCTGAGCAGCAGCGGTCGCGGGTCGCCGCACGCGGAGCGGATGCCGTCGACGTGGAGGAGTAACGCGTTCTCGTACCGGCCCGGCGGATGGGCGGAAGGGGTCCATCCGTGCGTGTCTTCGCCGGACACGCTGACGTCGTGGCCAGTGGGCGGCACAGCGGCCGCGGTCCTCCGTGCCGCCCGACCATGGGGCCGGGACCGTACTCCTTCGGCCGCGCTTCGATCTGCGGCAGCGGCGGCCTTCGCAGCCACGCCGACGATCTGCTGCGCTGGTGGCGATGGCTTCTCCGCACTTGACGTGCAAGCCGTTGTGACCCGTTGGGCCGGTCCCGCTGAGGTGATCGCGTTCGCGGCGGGCCTTGGAGCCTTCGCGCAAACCTGTTGGCGGACCACGGCGACCACTGTTACTTTTCCGGAGGCCGTGCGAGAGACCGAGGAGGTGGTAGCCGTGAACGTATCGACATGGGTGCTCCCCTCCGGGGTCACGGTCGGGCGATAGGTCGTCCGGGAGCGCCGTTCATGAGCACTCCCGAAAGGCACGACCATGCGATTCACTTCCGAACGGCGCCTCGACGACGGTGTCCTCGAACGCGAATTCACCCTCGGGGAGATCCCGGGCCTTCTGTGGACGCCCGGATCCGCATCCGCACCGGCACCACTGGTCCTGCTCGGTCACCCCGGCGGACTGCGCAAGATGTACCCCCGATTGGTGGCCCGGGCCCGGAACTCCGCGGCGGAGGGCTTCGCCGCGGCCACCATCGAGCTGCCCGGAAGCGGTGACCGGCCCCGTTCCGCCGCCGCCGAGCAGGCCCGCGCCGACCTGCACCGGGCGCTGAAGGCAGGCGAGCCGGTCAATGATGAGATCGTCGACCGGCTCGTCCTCCCTCTGGTCGAAAAGGCGGTCCCGGAATGGCGGGGCACCTTGGACGCCCTCATGTCGCTGCCTGAGATCGGCGGCCCGGTCGGGTACGCGGGAGGGGTGATCGCCATCGGCCTCCGGCTGGCGGTGGTCGAGCCGCGCATCTCGGCCGCCCTTCTGTTCGCCGGGAGTTTCGTCCCTCGCGCGCTGTTCGAGGAGGCCCGGCAGGTCACCATCCCGCTGCAGGTCCTGCTGCAGTGGGACGACGAGGGAAACGACCGGCAGGCGGCCCTGGACCTGTTCGATGCCTTCGGCTCCAAGGAGAAGACGCTGCACGCCAATATGGGCGGGCACACCGGCGTCCCGCGGTTCGAGGAAGACGACGGGAACCGGTTCTTCGCCCGGCACCTGAAGTGAGGCCGGGTCGTCAGGTCGGCAGCGAACGATAGGAGCCGTCGGTCGAGGCGCCGCTCATCGAGGAAGGGTCCCGGCCCTCCTCGGTGGCGGTGGCCGGCGGACGCACAACCGCTCGGACCGGTTCCCCGGATCAGGTGGGCGTACGCCGCCGGATCGCCGCCCACCCGGCCGCCGCCCCCGCCCAGAGCAGCGTGCCGCCGGTGACCGCCCATCCGGCCGTCACCGACCATGGCAGCCGGACCGGCGCCGCCGTCACGTGCGGGTCCGCGATACGGAGCAGCACGAGCCGAGGCCCGTCGTGGACCACTCGGACCTCCGGACCCGGGTCGGGCCACGCGGTCCTCGGGGCGGCCTCCGCCGCCCGGGCCAGCGCCGTCCGGTCGATCAGCACGTAGCGGATGCCGAGCGCGCCCAGGCGGCGGGGAACATCGGGGGCGGCACGCGCGGGCCAGCCCCCGGCGACCAGCGGGGCCACGGTGCGGGCGGCCGGGTCCTCACCGGCGATCTCGTGGACCCGGCCGTCGGCCGCCACCCGCAGGGCGTCGTTCCACACCACCTGCCGCGCGAACACCTTGGTGGCCGGATCGAGCGCCACGATGGTCCGGTCGTCCCCCGCCCGGTCCAGCCCCCGGTAGGCGCTCCAGGGCAGCGTGAGCACCGCCCCGGGCGCCGGGTCGCCGTCCACGATCGCGCGAACCCGTGCCCACTCGGCGGGGTATTCGACCGCTACCAGCCGTCCGGCCGCGCCCCACGCCAGCCCGGGGACCAGCGCCACCGGGAGCACCAAGAGCAGCACGGCCGCCACCGGCCCGGCGACCCGCCCCGGGTCCGGGCGCGGCGGCCGGACCCGGCGGCGGGGGACGGCGGGCCCGCCCCCCGGTCCCGGGTGCCAGAGGGCGTGCGCCAGCGCGGCGCAGCCGACCGCCTGGAGGAGCGCGACCGGCGCCACGTAGAGCTGGCCGTCGCGCAGCGGTCCGAACCCTGGCCAGGCGCCGATCAGGGCGATGAGGATCGCCCGGCCGGGCTCCGTGGTCCCCGCCACGGCCACCGCGAAACCGGCTCCGGCCGCGAACGGCAGCCCGCGCGTCAGCGGGACCGGGAGGCGGCGGGTCCACGCCCACCACGCCCAGCCCACGACGGCCGCCACGGCGAGGAGCAGCCGGGAGGCCGCGAGGAACGGATGGCCGTGACCGGCCGGCACCGCGTGGGCGTTCCAGATCCCGCCGAGGGCGAGCAGCGAGCCGGCCACGCCGAACGGGGTGTCGGCGCGGGCCGCGAACAGCGCCACCGCGGCCGGGTCGGTCCGGACGTCGGCCGCCACCGCCGACAGGGCCGGAACCAGCCACGGCAGGCTCACCGCGACCAGGGCCACGGCGAGCAGCACGGCCCGGCGGAGGGCCGCCGCAACGCGTCGCCGCCACGGGCCGGGGCACGGACCGAGGACCGACGCCGGAACGGCCACCAGCGCCGACAGCAGTACCGAGGAGAATCCGCCCACCGCCGCCGGCAGCAGCGCGCCGAGCATCCGCGGCAGGTCACGGATCCGCTCCAGCCGCGCGGCGGCGGCCAGCACCCAGGGCAGCCCGGCATAGCCGAGCAACAGCGCCCACTGTCCCAGGAGCAGACGCTCGGCGAGGTAGCCGTTCCAGACGTAGTACAGCGCGGCGGCGAGCCGGGGCACCAGGTAGGGACCCGGCACCAGCCGCGCCGCACCGGCCGCGCCGAGAGCGAAGACGGTGAGCAGCACGAGCGGCTGCACCACCACGTCCGGGAGCAGCCGGGCGAGCAGCGCCACGGCGGCGTCGCTGGGGACCGCACGCGGGAATCCGTCCCCGGCGCCGAGCACCGCCGGGGACAGCGGCGGGTCGGGCACGAACACCATGTCGTAGCGGAGGACGTAACCGGCGCCGAGTGTCGGCCCAAGGGCCAGCACACCGGCCGCCGCGCCGAGCGCGGCCGGCGACAGCCGCGCGGCCGTGGCCGCCGCGCGCGCCCCGATCCACCGCACGCCGCCCTCCCCGCAAGAACTCGTTCCAGCACGCCGTCGTGGACGCCGTTCCGCCGCACCACCGTATCCGCCTGGTCACCAGGCGCCGAGTCAACGGCGTTCGCGGTCGCCCTTGACAGATTTCCCGGAACGTAACAGGTTCTACTTCAGGGGATGCGCCCGGACACCGAATGCGCGACCACCCCCGTCCCCATACCGTGAACGGGCGTATCCCCGCGGAAAGGCGGCTCGACGTGATCGGTCTGGTCACGGCGCTGTGCTCCGCCGCGATCTACACCTGCGGACTCGTCATGGAGCAGCGCGCCCTGCACCGCGCTCCCGACCTCAGTCCCCGCCGTCCGGGACGGCTGGCCCGGACGCTGCTCGGCGACCGGCGGTGGCTGGCCGGTTGCGCGCTCGCCGCGATCGGCAGCGTGGGCCTGATCGTATCGCTGGGTCTGGCGCCGGTGTCGGTGGTCCAGCCCGCGTTCGCGGGCGGCGTCGCGACCGGCCTGCTGGTGGCGGCCCTGCTGTCCGGCGAACCGATCACCCCGGGCGAGCGGCTGGCACTGGGCGTGATGCCGCTCGCGCTGCTGCTCCTCGCCCTGTCCAGCGGCGAAGCGAGCGGCGAACCCGGCCGCACCGCCGACCACGCTCTGCTGCTCGCGGTCAGCCTGGGTTCGCTGCCCGCCGCCATGGCCATCGCCCTGCTCGCGGGCGCCCGGCGCACCTCCGCCGCCATGTCCGCGGTCCTGCTGGCGGCAGCCGCGGGCCTGGCCCAGGCAACGGCCGGGCTCCAGGGCAAGGGACTCGGCGGCCTGCTGGCCGACCATGGCCCGATCGGCGCGGTCCTGCCCGCACTGCTCTCCCCGTTCCCCTACCTGTACGCGCTGGGCTGGGCGGTGGGGATCGCGCTGTTCCAGACCGCCATGCAGCGGACACGCGCCACGGTCACCACCCCCGTGGCGAACGTGGTCGGCAACGTGGTCACGGTGCTGTTCGGCACGCTCGTCTTCGCCGAGACGCTCCCCACCGAGCCGCTTCCCCTCACCCTGCGCCTGACCGGACTGGGATTGACGCTGCTCGTGGTGGCGCTGGTCCGGGGGCAGGCAGGGCAGGCGGCGGCGCAGACCGCCCGACGGCGCGGCGCCACGACCGCATGAACGTCAGAGGCGGTCCGCCTTCAGGGTGGTGAGGAAGGCGGACCATTCGGGGGCGGGGAAGTCCAGATGGCCGAGGTGACGGTGTTGTGTGTCGCGGACCATGGTGGTACGGCCCTCGGCGACCTCGACGCAGTTGCCGCCGTGCCCCTGGCTGTAGCTGGATTTGTGCCAGTCGTTCATGTCGGTGTTCCTCCCACGCTCAGGCTCTGTCCGACTTGATCTGTGTGAGGAAAGCGATCCACTCGGCGGAAGGGAAGTCGAGATGGCCGAGATGGCGATGCCGGGTGTCTCGAACCTTGGTGATGCGGCCCTCGGCAACTTCAACACAGTCGCCGCCGCCTCCATCGCTGTAACTGGACTTGTGCCACTCGCTCATAGCAGGTTCCCCATGATCTTTCGAACAAGGTCGATGGAGCGGATCGGCGACAACGCCTCCGCCTGAAGAGCGCCGAACAACCCCTGCATCTGACGTACCTTGTCAGGTTCACCGAAGTTCGTCCCGCCAAACGTATGCTCCATGCGCACCACAGCCTGACCAGCACTCGTGACCATCTCCCGGAACGGCGCACAAAGACCGCAGTGGCGACGAACATCACCGGGGATGACCTGAAATCGGATCGTACCGTTGTCCGCGAGGGACACAATGTGTTCCAGTTGCCCCCGCATGACCTGCTCGTCGCCGACCACGCGGGTGAGCACGATCTCGTCCACGACGAACCAGAGCGTCGGCCGGTTCACGAGCAGGGTGGGGAGCCGCTCGGTCCGCACCTTCACGGTGTGGTCGATGTGTTCTTTCGAGGCCCCGACCTGCCTCGCTGATATCAGCACCCGCGCGTACTCGGCCGTCTGCAGCAGCCCTGGAACGAGGATGGAGTGGTACTCCTTGATCTCCGTCGCCTTGCGCTCCATGAGCAGACTGTCGCGAAACCACTCCGGAACCTCCCGCTGCTGCTTGAGCTCCTGCCATAGGCGGGTGAGGCTGCCACCTGTAGAAAGGGCTGTGTCCAAAGCTTCCGCATGATGCCGCTTTGGCAGCCTTGTGCCCCGCTCGAATGAACTGACGGTTGATTTGGAAAGCAGGGCACTCTTTCCCACATCGGTCTGCGTCCTGCCAGACAGCGAACGAAGCCGCATGAGTTCCGCACCCCAACGCACCCATAGCGCGTCGACCTTGTCCACCATTTCTTCATGGTGACACGCGGTTGACACAATTTTCTAGGTTCTCTCAGGAAATCCGCAAATCCGTGTCATCACTGGAGTTCTCGCTGGCTGTGCCCGCAAGGTGAATGCCAAGAAATAGACCCTCGCGACGGGTCGCCACCGTCCGAGGGCACGGCCTCCACCTATGCCGAGGTGCAGACATGCAGAATGGTACCTTCCCGACACCCCACCCCGAATCCGCGACCCAGGATGCGCATTATGCCGCTTTCCTCGCGATCGCCGCCGCTTTCCCCACCGGCTATCACCTGGAACGGCGCTCCGTCCCCGACGGCTGGGAGTACACCGTCCGCACGCCGGACGGCATCGTCCACACCCGTTGGCGGCTGGCCGACGTCCAGCGCATCCTCGCGGCCGTCCGGGGCCCGCGGTGAGCGCGGTGGCGCGGCCTGGAGCGCGTGTCCGGGCGTATCTGCCCGGCGTGCCCGGCCGGTTCGCCGATTATCCGGCGTTCGCCGCCGTGGCCGCCCGGCACCACGCCCGCTGGGAGGTCACCCACCACGAGGGCGAGCCGGTCCCCTACCGGGCCCGGCACCGGACCTGCGAGATCACGCTGGCCAGCGACGACGTGGAGATCCTTGGCTTCGCGCTGTCGGCCTTCGAGCCGGCCTCCTACGTCCGCCCCTACCTCCCACGAGCGGAGGATACGGCCCGGTGACGGCTACCGCCGCCGGGACAAGGTCAGCCTGCGGCCCGCCCGGTCGATCCCGGTGACGACGACGGTGATCTCGTCGCCGACCCGGACGGCGTCCGGCCGGTCCGCCACGGACGTGCGCGGGAGTTCCCGCACGGGCACCAGCCCCTCGACCCCGTCGGCGACGCGTACGAAGACGCCGAACGGGACCACCCTGGTGACCCGTCCCGGTAGCTCCCGGCCCACCGCCACGCGGTCGGCGAACCCGCGGAACGGATCCGGTCGCATCGCCCGCAGGGACAGCCGGGCCTCCAGGTTCCAGGTGTCGAACCAGAGGAATCGGCCCGAGACTCGCTGACCGACCCGAACGACGTCCGAGGCCGCCTCGATGCGCGACCACGACAACTCGGGGATGGTCACGAACCCGGCACCGGGGAAGACCGGGTGCCGGGGGCCGTCGTCCAGCGCCACGAACACGCCGAAGCGTTCGATCGCCGCGACGGCGCCGGAGAGGACGCGGCCCTCGTGCAGTGACTCCAGGTACGCCCAGAGTTCCGGGTGCGCCGATCGCCCACCCACGCCGCGCATGCCGCTCAGCCTGCCATGCCGAGCCGCACGCCGGGTGGCGTGGGCCGGTCACGGCGTCCGGCCGGTCGCCCGGCCGCGGTCCGCCCGCGCGGCCGTCCAGCAGGCCGCGCGGGCGGAGGGGCGTCTCGTGGCGGAATGCTCAGTGGCGGAATGCTCAGACGCTGACCGCGAACGCCTGGCGCAGCGCCGGGGCCGCGACCTCCGCCCAGGCGGCGACGACCTCGCCCGGCTCGGCCAGCTCGCTCCGGGCCAGCAGCAGGCCGGGCTCGGCGACCCACGCGCCCAGGTCGGAGAGCAGCAGCCGCAGGTCCTCCTCAACGGTGCGCCCGTTGCGGAGGTCGTCCACCACGGCCACCGGAACGGCCACCGTGTGGGCGAGCGCCAGTTCCGGCAGCCGGTCCACGAACACCTTGAGCAGGCCGGTGTAGCTGCCGTGCGCCTGCGGCGAGGCCACGAGCAGGACGTCGCTGGCGGCGGCCCGGCGCAGCGCGTCGCGCACGTCGCTGCCCGCGTCGGGAGCGAGCAGCGCCGGTCCCAGCTCGGCGAGGTCGATCACCTCCACGGCGGCGTCGATGTCCGTTGCGGCGGCGATGGTGTCGGCGGCGTGCAGGGCCGCGGTGCGCACCGCCGAGCGGGCGTCAGGGGCGGCGACGAGCACGGTGAAGCGGGTCATGATGATCTCCTGGTGAGAACGGCGCGGGGCCAGGCGGAACGTAGCGCAGAGGGTCGACGAGGCCGGGAACTCCGGTGTTCGCGGCCGGGGGCGCCGGGCGCGCGGGACGCGCCGGGGGACGGAACGCTGGTCGAAAGGGCAGGACGTTCCCATCGGCCCCGATGACGGGAGGCCGACGCCAGGGATCACATGGACCGAGGCCGGTGGCCGGGAGATCGAGCGCCGCGGGAGTCCTGGGCGGTACAGGGCACACGGCCCTGTCACGTGCGCTCAGCTACGACAGAGGGCGCTGGCCTGCTGTCGGAGATCGACGTGCAGGCGCTGGACGAGCAGCTCACCGGCGGTCATTGCACCATCATGAGCGGGCGCCGCCGCTATCGTCAATGCGCGGCGGGCGGTTTTGTCGGCGCCGCCGGGCCGATGCCGGTCACGGGGGCGGGGACGCCGGTCGGGGAATCGGCGCACGCCACGGGGGTTCTGCCGGGGTTCCCCGACCCACCTGTTGGACCGGTCGGCGCGGCGCCGCATGATGTGTGGTATCCGGCACAGGAGGCGGCAGATGGTCTTGGTGACGAACGCACGGCTGGTGACTCCCGACGGCGTGCAGGACGGCTGGTTGCGCGCGGAGCGCGGCCGGATCGCGGCGCTCGGCGCCGGTGCGCCACCGGACGGCGCCGGTGGCACCGACCTGGGCGGGCGGTGGGTGTTGCCCGGCGGGGTGGACATCCACGTGCACGGCGGCGCGGGCGCCGCCTTCACCGACGCCGACCCGGAGCTGGCGCGCGGGATCGTGGAGTTCAACCGGCGGAACGGGGTCACGTCGGTCGTGGGCGGCCTGGTGGCGGCCACCCCGGAGGACACGCTGCGGCAGATCGCCGCGCTGGCCGAGCTGGCCGACTCCGGGGAGCTGGCCGGGATCTACCTGGAAGGGCCGTTCATCGCGCGCTCCAGGTGCGGCGCCCACGATCCGGCGCTGCTGCGGGAGCCGGACCTGCGGGAGTTCGACCGCATGCTCAAGGCGGGGCGCGGGCACGTCCGCATGATCACCGTGGCGCCGGAGCTGCCGGGCGCGCTGGAGCTGATCCGGGCCGCGACCGGACAGGGGGTGGTGGCCGCTGTCGGCCACACCGACGCGGAGTACGACACGGCGCGGGCCGCGTTCGACGCCGGGGCCACGGTCGCCACCCACCTGTTCAACGCGATGCGCCCGCTGCACCACCGCGAGCCGGGCCCGATCGCCGCGGCGCTGGGCGACGAGCGGGTCACGGTGGAGCTGATCAACGACGGCGTCCACGTGCACCCGGCCGCCGTCCGCATGGCGTTCCGGGCGGCCGGTCCGGAGCGCGTCGCGCTGGTCACCGACGCGATGGCGGCCACGGGGCTGGGCGACGGCGAGTACACGCTGGGCCGACTGCGCGTCCGGGTGGCCGGCGGGCGGGCGATCGTGGTGGAGACGGGCGCGATCGCCAGCAGCACCATCGTGCTCCCGGACGCGATCCGCCGGGCGGTGGCCGAGGTCGGCGTGCCGGTGGAGGCGGCGGCGCGCGCGGCGTCCACCGTCCCGGCCCGCGCGCTCGGCCTGCCCGGCGTGGGCGAGCTGCGCGCGGGGTACCGAGCGGACCTGCTCGTGCTGGACGAGGATCTGGCCACGGCCGGCGTGCTGGCCGGCGGCGAGTGGGCGGTACGGCCGGGCTGACGCCGATGCCGCCGACCGGGCCGGTGCGCGGATTCCGGTCGTTCGGCGGCCCCGATGGCCGCGTGGGCGCGTCGGGTGGCCGGAACCGGCCGCCGATGCCCCGCGCGGATCCGGTGCGGGCCGTACCGAGGCGGCCGGTGTGCCCGGCCGCGCTATCGCGGGTGCCGGGTGAGGGCCGCCCGGAGTTCGCCGTAGGTCGGGGCGAGTGTGCGCAGCGTCGCGGCGGCGGAGCGGTCGTCGCCGGTGACCAGCGGGTATTGGACCGCGCCGATCAGCCGCGCCTGCTCGGCCGCGATGCCGGCCGCGCGGGTGTACCCGGCGAGGTGCAGGCAGGCGGCGGCGTCGGACAGCCGCCGCGCGCCGACCCGGACCGCGAAGTGGACGAGATGCTCGCGGAGCGCGTCGTCGCAACCGGATTCGACACGCTCCGCGAGCGCCAATGCCGCGTCCCCGTTGCCGAGGCCGCCCGGCGGCGCGTGGCGGGCGCCCTCTCCGGCGAGCCAGCTGATGGCCCGGGGAACGGACGCGGCGATGGCGTCCGTGGGCTCGACCCGGGTGCGGCGGGTGAAGTTCGCGCGCATGGTGTGCGGCCTGCCGTAGTCGATCGTGTCGGCACGCCATGCCGCGGCGAAGTCGGCCAGCGGCGACCGCGCGTAGGGGTACCCCTGCGGGTCGTGCACGGTGACGTGCTCGTCGTCCACGGCGAGCACGATGAGGTAGTGGTCGGCGCCGATCGGCCCGGTCTTGCCGGGCTGGTACCTCAGGAGCCCCATCTCGACCGGTCCGGCGAGGACCGGTCCGTCGGCCAGGCGGGCGCGGAGGCGGTCGAGGGCGGCGTCGGCGTCCTCCTCGCTGGTGGTCTCCGCGGTCCAGCCGAGGACGGCCAGCGCGTCATCGATGCCGAGGTCCGGATTCCAGCCGTACGGGTCGAAGAACGGCACCGAGCCGCCGATCAGCTGCATCCCGAAGGGGCTGCCGGTGACCGTTTCGATGACGGCGGTATCGGGCGCGTCGGCGCCGAGCACCATGGTCAGGCAATTCGAATAGCAGTAGGGCCCTGATCCGCGATAGAAAGTGGCGATCACGCCGCCATCGTGCCGTTTTTCGGGGCAATTCACCATCGGGGAACGAACGGGCGCGCGGTCCCCGATCTTGACCGAACTTCGGCGGCACCATCGCACGCGAGGACGCGATGTCGAACATCTTCACCACGTATCTGCGGATCCACGCCCGACCTGGGCAGGTGATCGACCGGGCGGAGGCCGAGTGGATCACCGAACAGGTGCTGGCCGACCGGGGGTCGTACTGGGTTCCGGTCGTGGTGCGGCTCTTCCCTGACGGCCGCCGGGTCGACCTGCAGTACGGGAGTGGCAAGGGCGCGGGCTGGGACTTCATCCACGACCACGCCGGCCGGTACGGCGGCATATGGGAGCGCACGCACAACGACGGTGACGGAAGCGTCGACTCTGTTCGTGGCCCCGACCCGGGATCCGACGACGCGGAGTCACGCCCCTGCCGGTACGGCTTCGACGAGGTCCGGGTCACCGCCCCTGTGGGGGCGCTCCCGGGCCTGCGCCCACCCGGCCAGGGGCCGGCCCCGTCATGGGAACGCCTCACGGACGGCGTATGGCGGCTGGCGGTGGACGGGCACTACGTGACCGGCAACGACCGGTCGGACATGGAGACCGGGCCGGTCCTCCACGAGGTCGTGTGGAACGCGCCGGTCACCGACGTCCGTCCCGGCGGGCTGGTCACCCCGACGACACCGGCGTATGACGACAGCTCCTTCGCGTCCCTGTTCCCGCCGGAACTCGGCGTCCTCACCGGGCAGGGATCCGCGTCCGTCAAGCCCTCCGCGCAGCGGGTGGAGTTCCGCTGGCGGCAACGCGTGGTGCACCGCGTCCAGCACGAGTACCACGAGTTGATGGACGAGTGGAACTGGGAGCACCGCAGCGCCGACGGGTGGGACAACTGCGTCGATCCCGGCTTCCTGGCGGAGAGGCGGCGGCGAGCGGGCCGGGCGTGACGGGCCAGGGGCCCGCTTCCGGGCCGCCGAAGGAAGTGATCGCGTTTCCGCCGACCAGGAGCACCGCCGCGACCATGCCCGGCCCGCTGATGTCCTCGCCGAGGAACAGCGCCGCCGAGCCCATTCCGAATACCGGGACGAGCAGCGAGAACGGGGCGACCATCGAGGCGTCGTAGCGGCGGAGCAGAAAGCCCCAGGCGCCGAACCCGAAGCGGTCGCAGGCGGCGAAGCCGATCGCACCGAGCCCGGCGAGGCCGATCGAGCGCAGCGCCGCCAGGTCGGCGGCGGGGTCCTCGAAGACCAGGGACAGCACGATCAGCGGCACCGGCGGGATGAGGCTGACCCACACCGTCCAGCTCAGCGCGTCGGGCGTCGGCCGCGCCTTCGGGTAGGGCCCGCGAAACCGGGCGCCCCACGCGTGTGCCGCCGGCCGGTCTGAGATTCTGGACCGCATGGACCTCGCATCGGCACAGCGGCTCTGGGACGTCCGTTCGGCCTGGCTGAACACCGCGCAGTACGGGATCCCGCCCCGGCCGGCCCACGAGGCGCTGCAGGCGGCGGTGGACACCTGGCGGCACGGGACGGGCGGTCCGGGCGCGTGGGGTGCGGCCACCGAGACGGCGCGCGCGGCGTTCGCCGAGCTGGTGGGCGCCGACCGGGAGGACGTCGTGCACGGGTCGGCCACCTCCCAGATCCTGGGGACGATCGCGGCGGCGGTCCCGGACGGCGCGCGGGTGGTCGTCCCCGAGGTCGAGTTCACGTCGAACCTGTATCCGTGGCTGGCGCAGGCCGACCGCGGGGTCGAGGTGGTCACCGTGCCCCTGGCGAAACTGGCCGACGCGATCGACCACCGGACCTGGCTGGTGGCGTTCAGCCTGGTGCAGTCGGCCGGCGGCGAGATCGCGCCGGTCGCCGACGTCCTCGCGGCGGCGCGGCGGCACGGCACCCTGGTCAGTGTCGACGCGACTCAGGGGGTGGGCTGGCTGCCGCTCAACGCGACCGACTTCGACGCCGTGGTCTGCTCCTGCTACAAGTGGCTGATGGCGCCGCGCGGGATCGCGTTCGGGTACCTCTCGCCGCGGCTGCGCTCCGTCATGCGCCCCCACAATGCCGGGCCCATGGCCGCCGCGGACCCGATGGGCGCGTTCTACGGCCCCGACATGCAGCTGGCCGAAGGCGCGTCGCGGTTCGACATCTCACCGGCCTGGTTCGCGGCGGTCGGGGCCGCCGCGTCGATCCGGGTGCTGGCCGACGTGGGGGTGGAGCGCGTCCACGCGCACAACGTGGCGCTGGCCAACCGGTTCCTGGCCGGGCTGGACCTGCCGCCCGGCGAGTCCGCGATCGTCTCGGTCGACGCACCGCCCGGCACGTCCGACCGGCTGGCCGCTGCGGGCATCTGGACGTCCGAGCGCGATGGCCGGCTCCGGGTCGCCTGCCACCTCTACACCACCGAGGAGGACGTGGACCGCGCGGCCGAGGCACTGCGCGCGACGCGCTGACCTGCGACGACGCACGCACGGCGTGTCGCGGTCACGTTCCGCGCACATCGGCGACCCTACCGTCACACTGAGTGAAGGGTCTGTCGACTGCTGCGAGGACACCACCATGGCCTTCCCCAAACACGCCCGCCCCACCACACCGCCGCTGGCGCACTCGGCCGAGCGCCGCCACCTCTCGGAGCTGGCCGCGGCGCTGACCCCCTACGGGGTGTGGGCGAGAGTGATCGAGGACGGCGTGCCGTTCCTTCGGGTGAGCAATCCGACGTCGAGCTGCGCCACCGAGGACGTCACCTGCGAGCGCCGCGAGCACGACTACGCGTTCTTCACGACCTTCCGGGTGCAACTCGGCACCAGCGAGACCATCGCCCTCACGGCGTACCGGACGGCCTGGCTGATCGGCGCCGCCGACGGCTGACTCCGGCCCGCCGGCCTCGGCCCCTCGGTCAGGCGCGCCCTTCCCCGTGCGTCAGGTCGCGGACACGCCTCATGACGTCGAGCTGGGCGGGGTTGTAAAGCTCCCATAGCGCCTTGCCGACCGTCTCCAGGGCGAAGCGCGGCCCCTTCGGGGCGTCACTGTGCACATCGTCGAGTCCGGGATTCTCCGCGAACAGCTCGCGGAGGTAGGGGACCATGCGTTCGGCCAGGTCCTGGCGGGTCGCTTCGTCGGCGTCGGCGGGCAGGGCATCGAACTCGGCGTCCGTGGGGTCCCGCGGAATGTCCTGGAGCAGGTCGCTGTAGGTCTGCAGCCCCCGCGGGCCGAGGACGCGGGACATGACGACGACGAGTGCGCGATCGGCGTCGGAGAGGTCGGCCTGAGTGGCGACCGGGCCGATCTCGGGGGGCAGGTCGGTGGGCGCGGACTTGCGCAGGATCAGGGCGAGTTCGAGGCGGACCCGCTGCAGCCGTTCGATGGTGGCGGCGAGTTCGGCGTCGAGAGTGCGCAAGGCTTCCTCCGGATGGTGGTCGGCCTCTCCCATGTCGGCGATCTGGGACAGGGAGAACCCGAGGTCGGTCAAACGTTTGATCCGCAGCACCCGGACGAGATGCGCGACTCCGTACTGCTTGTAGCCGTTGGCCCGCCGTTCGGGCTCGTCGAGGAGCCCGACCTCGTGATAGTGCCGCACGGCCCGCAGGCTGGTGCCGGCGAGTTCGGCGAGCTCACGGGTACTCCACGCCATGACCGTCCCTTCTCCCGATGATGCCCCGCGCCGGCCGGCGCGCCGCCACGCACCAGTCGAAACCATGCCGTTGCGGCACGGTCAACCGCAGGCCCGCTCAACCCCCCGGAAAGTGGCGCGCGTCACTCGGTTCAGGGAGCGAGCGCGCCGTGACGGCCACGTGTCTCATCGCTCGTGGCTCACGTCACAGTCACCGGAACTTGAGTGTGCCGTTACGGCACGGCCTTTCCTTGAGCACGGCACGGACCACGTGACCGAGCCCGAAGACGAGGATCGGCATGACCCCGACGAGGACCTGACCGCCGTTTCCGCGCCGCCGAGCGCATTCCCAGCAGCAGGGAGGACGAAGACCATGACCGACCCCAGCCTCGCCCAGGACCACCCCGGCGAGACCGCCGTACAGGCAGCGCCCGCGAAGCAGAGCGTCCTGACGACGATGATGTACGCGGCCGTGCCCGTCGTGGTGTTCGCCACGGTCGTCGCCTTCGTCTCGCTGCCCGTCGCGATCGGCATCGCGATCGCCGTCGCTCTGGCGATCGGCGTGCTGCAACTCCTACGCGGAGAGACCGTGATGAACGCCCTGGGCGGCGTCATCGGCGTCGCGGCCGCCGGGGGCGTCTCGGCCTGGACCGGGTCGGCCAACGACTTCTTCCTCATCGGCATCTGGGCGGCCCTGCTCGGGGCCGTCGCCGCACTCGTCTCACTCGTCGCGCGCCGGCCGCTGACCGGAGTGATCTGGAACGCGGTGCACGGCGGCGGGCACGCCTGGCGCGAGGACCGGCCGACCCTGCTCGCACACGATCTCGCCACTCTCGCGGTGACGGCGATGTTCGCCGCCCGCTTCGGTGCCCAGCAGTGGGCCTACCTCGCCGACTCCACCGGCTGGCTGGCCACCATGGACGTCGTCACGGGGACCCCGCTGACGGTGCTGGCCGGGCTGGCGGTCTTCTGGGCCTTCCGCCGCGCCAGCAAGCGGCTCCGCAGGACCGCGCCCGCGCCGGCCACCGATGAGGTCTGACATGGCCGGCCCGGCATGGGCTCCGGGAACGACGAAGAGGCCGCGCCCCTGGCGGAACCAGGGTCACAGCCTCTTCGAAGCGGTCGCCGCGATTCGATGCGGCGACCGCAAAGGTGGAGGTGGCGGGAATCGAACCCGCGTCCTTCAGTACCGAGACAGGGCTTCTCCGGGCGCAGTCTGCTCACCGTTCTACTCGGCTCCAGCGCTCACGCAGACAAGTCGCTGACGAGCCCAGCCACGTGAATTTCCCGGCCAGGCCCCGTGGCCTGACCCGACCGGTAAGTCTCCTGAACGATGCCGGACCCTGGGCCGGAGACGAACCCAGACCGACAGAGACGCTATCGCTTAGGCAGCGAGAGCGAACTCAGTGCGCTTGGAATTGGCACTTGTTGTTGGTGCGATCGCAGGATTAACGAGGTCACAACCGCAACCCTCGGCCCGCTTCCCCTGAAGCGTCTACCGAAGTCGAAACCGATCACCCCCTGTGGAATTTTCAACGGATCCTGGGACCCGCGCGCACGTGCGGCCGTGGCCGCCGTACCCTCATACGCTACCGTTCCAACGCCGCGCGGTCCAAGTCGATTCCCTCAGGACGCGAGAAACCCCCGCGGGCGCGGACGGGATCCATCAACGCTGCCCGCGAGGGCGGCCGGCAGGGTCAGGCCGGCCTCGAACCACAGGGCCTCCCCCGAGATGAGGTCCTGCTATTCATGACTGGTCCGCACAGCCCCCTCTGTGGGCCAGTCATAGAGAAAGACGCCCCGCGCGGCCCGGATGGTTGCCCGGTCGCGCGGGGCGGTCGTCATCGCCGGGGCCGCCCCGGTTCAGTACGCCGGGCCGGCGCCCGCGGCGGCGCCGGTGCCGGCGGCCTGGGCCTCCTCCGACGCACCGATGTCCTCGACGTAGTCGTAGGGGAGGCGCTGCAGGAAGTCCGCGATCGCGCCGACGGCGTAGGAGTAGCCGCCCGCGTCCGGGGTGACCTCGATGGCCGCCGCGAAGGCGATCTGGCCCTGGAAACCGACGAACCACTGGACGACGACGTCCTCGCCGTCGACCTGCTGCGGCGCGGTCCCGGTCTGGCCGTGCACCGGCACCGTGCCGATGTTGGCGCCCGTCCCGGCGCCTTCCTGCACGGTGGCGCGCATCATGGCGCGCAGGGCCTGCACGGTGTCCGGGTCGAGTTCGACCCCCGGCGTGGTCTCCTCGGGCTCCTCGTCGCCGGTGACCAGCCGCGGCGGGTGCCACGAGCCGTCGGCGACCGCGCCGGCCGCCAGCGCCATGGTCAGCGGGCTCACCCGGACTCCCTCGGCGCCCACCAGGGCGGCGGCCGTCCCGGCGGCGCCATCGGCCACGGAGATCTCGCCGGGGTACGTGGGGACCGTGAGGCCCCAGTCACCGCCGATCCCGAAGTCGGCCGCGGTCTCGGCGAGCCGGTCCGGGCCGACCCGCTCGCCCAGGCCGGCGAACGCGGTGGTGCAGGCGTTGGCGAAGTTCTGCGTCAGGGTCGGCTGCCCCCACAGCTGGCCGCCCGCGTTGCTGAACGTGCGGTCACCGACGTTCAGCTCCGGGTCGCACGCGACGGGGGTGTCGGCCGTGACCTCCCCCGTGCCGAGCAGCGCCGCGGCGGAGACGATGGTGAACGCCTCGCCCGGCAGATACTCGCTGGTGAAGGTGCCGGCGTGGTCGGTGGTGTCCGGCTGGTCGGCGGCGGCCAGGACCTCGCCGGTGCGCGCGTCCACCGCGACGACCGCGGCGTTGCGCACGATCGCGCTGATGCCGGCCAGGGAGCCTTCGGCGGCCTCCTGCACCACGCTGTCCAGCGTGGTGGTCAGCGAGCCGCTCGACTCGCCCGGCCACTCCTCCAGGACCTCGGTCTGCCGGCCCTGCTGGTCGAGGGTGACGATCTTGGTGGTGGCGGTGCCGGCGAGCTGCTGCTGGAAGACGCTCTGCAGGCCGCCCAGCCCCACGGTGTCGCCGGCCTGGTACGGCCCGGAGACGCGCGAGGAGACCTTGTGCTCGGCGGTCCCGGCGACGTCGCCGATCACCCCGGCGGCCATCGTCGGGTTGAGCGGCATGGTCAGCTCGGCGGTCTCCACACCGGCGATGCGCCCGGCCCGGGTGAGCAGCGACGGCGCGACGTCGTTCGCGCGCATCAGCACCAGCGGCTGGAACTCCTCCGGGGGCGCCGAGCGGACCCGGTTGAGCAGCGGTTCGGGGTCCTCGTCCAGCAGCTCGGCGAGCGCGGTGACGCCCTCGCTCACGTCGTCGAGCCGGGCCGGCCGGACTCCGAACGCCACGACGTCGGTGCCGCCCACCAGCGGGTTCTCGTTCCGGTCGTAGATCTGGCCCCGGTCGGGCACGTCATAGGTGACGGCAAGGCGCTCGCCCTCGCCCAGACGGGGGTGGATCACCGCCGGCGACCACTGGATGGCCCACCCGGAGCCGCTGCGGGCGAGCGGCATGCTGCCCTCGTAGCTCCACACCGGGTCCCCGATGCCCAGGTCGGCCTGGACCTCGAAGGTGGCCGTGGCGGAGTCGCCCTCCCGGGAGATGGGACCGAGGCCCAGTCTCAGCGCGGCCATGTCGAGCTGGTCGCGCGCCTGCCGCAGCGCCTGGGCGACGTCCTCGACGTCGCCGTCGGTCTGGCGGGCCGCGGCCTCGTAGTCACCGGCCTGCCAGTCCAGCAGGAAGGTCCGGACGGCGACCTCGGGGCTGGGCTCTGCCGCGCACGCGGTCACGGTGGCCGCCATGGCGACACTCGCGCCGGCGGCGAGGATTCGACGGAGGTGACGGGGGGACACCCTCGATGGTCCTTTCACAGCGCCTGTGCGCTTGTCGTTGGCTCCGTGCCGAACGGCCGCGGAGCGCGGAACCGCCCCGGGACACCGGCGGAGCGGCGCGGGATGCGGCCCGGCCGCGGTGCCGCGGCCGGGCGCCCGGCGGCTCTCGGCTCAGCGCCGGCGGCGGAGCGCCCGTTCGACCTCGCGCGCCGCCTCACGTTCCGCGATGGCCTGGCGCTTGTCGTACGAGCGCTTACCGCGCGCCAGCGCGAGCTCGACCTTGGCCCTGCCGTCGCGGAAGTACAGCGACAGCGGGACCAGAGTGCGGCCCGGCTCCTGGGTCTTGCCGATCAGCCTGGCGATCTCTTCACGGTGAAGCAGGAGCTTGCGCGGCCGGCGCGCGGCGTGGTTGGTCCACGTGCCCTGCGAGTACTCGGGGATGTGGACGTTCTCCAGCCACACCTCGCCGTCCTTCACCAGGGCGAATCCGTCCACCAGCGAGGCGCGGCCGGCCCGCAGCGACTTCACCTCGGTGCCGGTGAGGACCAGCCCCGCCTCGTAGGTGTCGTCGATGTGGTAGTCGTGCCGGGCCCGACGGTTCTGGGCGATGGGCTTCTGCCCCTTCTCCCGTGGCACTGGATCTCCCCTTCCTGCCGCACGCGCGCGGGCCGCCGCGGGCTCAGACGCGCAGGTAGCGGCGCAACGTGAGGAACGATGCGATGGTACAGAGCAGCACGCCCAGGATTATCGAAACACCGATCACGTAGAAGACGGAACCCAGCCCGAGCGTCACGTTGAACTGGAACCAGGACTGGATCCGGTCGAGCAGGAAGTACTTCGTGGCGAAGATGAATCCGGAGGCGAAGATACCGCCGATCAGGCCGGAGATGGCGCCCTCCAGCAGGAACGGCAGCTGGATGTAGAAGTTGGACGCGCCGACCAGCCGCATGATGCCGGTCTCGCGGCGGCGGCTGTAGGCCGACAGCCGGATCGTGTTGCCGATGAGCAGCGCCGCGGCGACGAGCTGCACCATGGCGACGGTGAGCGCCGCCCACTTGAGGCCGTCGAGCAGCCCGAAGAAGCGGTCCAGCACGCCCTGGTCGTTGGAGATGGTGTCGATGCCGGGACGCCCCTCGACCGCGCTCTGCACCGCCTCGTAGTCGTCCGGGGTGGCCAGCTTCACCCGGAAGTTGTCCGGGATGTCGCCTTCCTGGGTGGCCTCGACGAGCGCCTCCTGGTTGGAGAAGCGCTGCTGGAAGTCGGCGTACGCGTCGGCCGCGGTCACGTACTCGACGCTGGCGACCTCCGACATCTGCTCCAGGTCGGCCTGGATCGCCGCACGATCGTCGTCGGTGGCCGCGCCGTTCTCCTCGCAGACTGTGCTCGGCGAGTTGTCGGTGCACAGGTAGATCGTGAGCGAGATCTGTGAATCCCACGTCCTGCGCATTTCCGTGACCTGCTGGTTGATGAGCAGGCCGGCGCCGAAGAGCGCGAGCGAGATGGCCACCGTGGTGATCACCGCGATGGTCATCGTGAGGTTGCGGCGTAGGCCGATCCAGATCTCTGAAAGTACGAACTGTGCTCGCATGATGTGTTAAGGGTCCATCCTTGTCGGGCTTCGCCGCGCTGCTCGGTCAGCGCTGGAACGCGCAGCCGACCGGGCCGTCAGTAGGCCTGGCCGTAGACGCCACGCGTCTGGTCCCGCACGACCTGGCCCTCTTCGAGCTCAATGACGCGCTTGCGCATCGAGTCGACGATGGCGGCATCGTGGGTCGCCATGACGACGGTCGTTCCGGTCCTGTTGATGCGGTCGAGCACCTTCATGATGCCGATCGACGTGGCGGGGTCGATGTTTCCGGTGGGCTCGTCGGCCAGCAGGATCTGCGGCCGGTTGACGAAGGCCCGCGCGATGGCCACGCGCTGCTGCTCACCGCCGGAGAGCTCGCCCGGCATCCGGGTCGACTTGCCCTCCAGGCCCACGAGCTCCACGACCTCCGGGACGACCTTGCGGATGAACCGGCGGGGCTTGCCGATGACCTCCAGCGCGAACGCGACGTTCTCGAACACGTTCTTGTTGGGCAGCAGCCGGAAGTCCTGGAACACGCAGCCGATGCGGCGCCGAAGGTGCGGCACCTTCCAGTTGGACAGGCGCGCGAGGTCCTTGCCCGCGACGTGCACCCTGCCCTTGGTGGGCTTCTCCTCCTTGAGGACAAGCCGCAGGAACGTTGACTTACCCGAGCCGGACGGGCCGACCAGGAAGACGAACTCTCCCTTGTCGACGTCGATGGAAACGCCGTCGAGGGCCGGGCGTTTCTGGGTCGGGTAGACCTTCGTGACGTTTTCGAGGTGTATCACAGGAGCATCACAAGGTTCTCGGAGGTAGGGGTGCCCAGGCGGCTTCCGATCCGCGCGGGGCCGGTACGGCCACTGGGCCAATCGACAGTGTAGGGGGGAATGCAACCCGGAATGTCCAGATCGGCATGCGCCGAGGGCCCGGATCGCTCCGGGCCGGGATCGGCGATCACGTCCGCCGTGCGACCGCGTTGACCGTGAGGTCCGCGGCCGGCACGGTGGTCGCGTCCGACCGCGACCCGGCACCGCGCCCGCCGCACCGTGTCCGGCGGCCGGGCGCCTCCCGCCCCACGCCGTTCACCGGCGGTGGCTGCTTCAGCAGGGTAGAGCATATCGGAACCGTCAACCGGTCATAACGGTCACATATACCCGTCGTCACCGCCACACCCCGCTCCGAGGGGTTTCCGCTACTCCTCGTCACGCTCCTGGTTGCGCAGCCAGCGGATCTCGGCGTCGATGAAATCGTCGATCTCGCCGTCCAGGACCGCGCCGGTGTTGCCGGTCTCGACGTTGGTGCGCACGTCCTTGACGTTCTGGTACGGGTGCAGCACGTAGTTGCGCATCTGGGTGCCCCAGCTGCTGGCCGCCTCACCGCGCAACTCGGCGAGCGCCGCGCGCTCCTCCTGGCGCTTGCGCTCCAGCAGCTTGGCCTGGAGCACCGACATCGCGGTGGCCCGGTTCTGCAGCTGCGACCGCTCGTTCTGGCAGGAGACGACGATGCCGGTGGGCAGGTGGGTGATGCGCACCGCGGAGTCGGTGGTGTTCACGCCCTGGCCGCCGGGGCCGCTGGACCGGTAGACGTCGATGCGGAGGTCGCCCTCGTCGATGTCGATGTGGTCGCTCTGCTCCACCACGGGCACGATGTCGACTCCGGCGAACGAGGTCTGCCGGCGGCTCTGGTTGTCGAACGGGGAGATGCGCACCAGCCGGTGGGTGCCGTGCTCGCCGCGCAGCGTGCCGTAGGCGAACGGCGCCTTCACCGCGAAGGTCGTGGACTTGATCCCCGCCTCCTCGGCGTAGGACGTGTCGTAGATCTCCGTCGGGTAGCCGTGCCGCTCGGCCCAGCGCAGGTACATGCGCTGCAGCATCTGGGTCCAGTCGGCCGCGTCCACGCCGCCGGCCTGGGCGTTGATGGTGACCAGCGCCTCACGCTCGTCGTAGGGGCCGGAGAGCAGCGTGCGGACCTCCAGGTCGCCGACGTCCTTGCGCAGCGCGGCGAGTTCGCCCTGGGCCTCGGCCAGCGTGTCGGCATCGTCCTCGGCCGCCGCCAGCTCGAACAGCACGCTCAGGTCCTCCAGCCGCCGCTGGATGCTCTCCACCCGGGTCACCTCGGACTCCAGGTACGACAGCCGGCGGGTCACCCGCTGGGCGTTGTCCTGGTCGTTCCACAGCTCGGGGTCGGCAGACTGCTCGCGCAGCTGTTCGATCTCCGTGCGCTTGCCGTCAAGGTCGAGCACGGAGGCCACACTCGCCAGGGTCGACGAGAGTTCCTTGATCTGTTCCGCGGGGTCCAGTTCTGCCACGTTCGCAAGTCTAGGGCCTGTTGGGCGGGTGCCGTCCGCAGCGGGCGGCGGCCCGGGCGCGCCGTCCGGTCAGATGCCCGCGGCGAGGCAGGCCGCGTCCACCCGCAGCGATAGGTCCGCGGTCCACTCCGCGGCCTCGGGGGACAGCTCGACGCCGCGCAGCCGGGCCAGGGCCAGCGCCGCGTCGGCGGCCCGGCCGCGGCGCAGGCACGCCTCCACGGCCTCGATCAGTGGCCAGGGGCCGCAGGATCCGGTCCAGTGCGCCACGACGAGCCGGGCGCAGGCGTCGTCGTACCCGGCGGCGGCGAGCGCCCGGGCCGCGGCGTCGAGCGGCCCGGGGCGGCGCGGATGCAGGGCGCACGCGGCGGCGAACCGCTCCACGGCGGCGTCGACGTCGCCACGGTGCAGGGCCAGCTCGCCGAGCATGACGGTCGCCCGCCAGCTGTCCCGCGCCCGCTGTTCCAGCCACCGCAGCGCGTGCGCGTCGTCGTGCCGGCGCGCCTGGTGCTTGTACCCCCACGCGAGCGCGTCGGCGTGGTTCGGGTCGTACCGCAGGGCGTTGTCCAGGGCGGTGTCGACGTCGGCGGTACTGCCCCGCCACGAGGCCAGCGGCGCGAGGGCGAACCAGGTGTCGGCGCTGCCGCCGTGCGCGCGGATGTGCCGGACCAGCACGTCCTCGGCCCGGCGGTGTTCGGCGCAGCCGCGCAGCGCGAGCGCGAGGACGAGCGTCCCGCGCTCGGGGTCGCCGTCGATGTCGCGAAGGCGTTCGGCCGCGGGAAGCACCTCCCGCCCGAGGCCGTCGTCCAGCGCGCCCAGTACCAGCGCGCGGAGCCGTTCGGGGTCGTGCCAGGCGCCGGCCACCCGCTCCGCAAGTTCGTCGCGGCCTGCCGACCGCACGCCCGAGTTCACCCCCACATTGCAGCAGACCGGGACGGGTCCGACAATGCCCGGCGTCGGAAGTTCCTCCGCACTCGACGCTGAATCGGTAGTCTCTCGCGGCATGTGGCCCGATGCCTCTGACACCGAACCCGCGGCGTTGCGCGCGGCGTTCGGCCACGTCCCGCTCGGCCCGCCCCTCGGCCCGGCCGGGGTGCGCGAACGGGAGGAGGCGTTCGGCGTCACGCTGCCCGAGCCGTACCGGAGCCTGGTCGCGGTGATCGGTGACGGCTGCCCCGGCGGGCCGCCGTTCTACGGCCTGCTGCGGCTGGACGACAGCCTCACCGGGGGCGACGGCTCGGTCCGCGCGGAGGGGATCGATCTGACCCGGCCGTTCCCGCTCACCGAGACATGGGCGTGGCGCGACGACCCACGGCCGGACGCCGTGGTCGAGCCGCTGGTGGCCGAGGCGTGGACGAGCGGCACGCTGCCGCTGGGCACCGACGGCTGCGGGATGGACTGGCGGCTGGTGATCACCGGGCCGCAGCGCGGCCGGGTGTGGTGGTTCTGCGAGGACGGCGCGCAACCACTGGCAGGCCCGTTCAGCACCGCCGGGCCGGGCCTGCTGGGCTGGGTGCGGCATTGGGCGGCCGGGCGCGACTGGTTCGACACCGGCGGCTGAGGCCGGCGGGCCGCCCGGGGACGGACCGGGCCGGGCACGGCGCCGGAACGCCGGTGGCCGCGGCCTCCGGAGAGACCGCGGCCACCGGGACGGAACGGCTCAGCTCGCGCTGGACGTCACCAGCGAGCGGATCGCCCGCAAGGCCACCGAGAGCGTCGCCAGGTCGAAGCGCTCGCTCTCCCAGATCTCGGAGAGCGTCTGACGGGCACGCCCCACGGCGCTGACGTTCTGCTCGATCCAGTGGGCGCGCAGGTCGTCCGGTGTCTCACCGGGGCGGCCGGACACCAGCACGTTGCGGGCCAGCTCGGAGTGCGCGGCGTACAGGTCCTCCCGCACGGCCGAGCGCGCCATCGTGCTCCACCGGTCGTCACGCGGCAGGGCGACGATCCGCTCGCGCAGCCGGCTGATCTGCAGCTCCTCGGCGAGGTGGAAGTACACTTCGGCGACCTCTCGGAGCGCCCGGCCCGTCTGGTGCGCCACATCGACCAGGTCGAAGGTCGAGTACGCCGCCACCATGCCGGCGACCTGCTCGGCGAGGTCCTCGGGCACCCCGCGCCCCACGTACTGCGCGCGGCGATCGGAGAACGCCTCCAGGTCACCGCCGCGCAGCAGGGTGGGCAGCTGCGGGAGGATGGCCGCCACGCCCTCGCGGAAGAAGGCGATCTCCTGTCCCAGGTCGAAGGGCGCCGACCGGTTCCGCAGCAGCCAGCGGGAGGCGCGCTCGGTGAGCTTGCGCCCCTCCAGCAGCATCTTGAGCTGGGTGTCGACGTCGACCTGGTGGTCGAGCTCCTCGACCTGCCGCCAGAAGTCGCGCATCCCGAACACCTCGCGGACCACGAGGTAGGCCCGCGCGATGTCCTCGGCTCCGGCGCCGGTCTCCTCGTTCAGCCGGAAGGCGAACGTGCTGCCGGACCGGTTCACCATGTCGTTCACCACCTGGGTGGTGATGATCTCCCGGCTCAGCGGGTGCCGCGGCATCGCCTCGGCGAACCGCTCGCGCAGCGCCGTGGGGAAGTACGCGGTGAGCGTGGTGCGCAGGTACGGGTCGTTCGGCAGGTCCGAGGCCAGGATCTCCTCGCCGAGGGTGATCTTGGCGTAGGCGAGCATCGTGGCGAACTCCGGGCCGGTGAACCCCTGGCCGGCCGAGCGCCGCGCCGCGATCGTCTTGTCGTCGGGCAGGAACTCGATCTTGCGCTTGAGCTTCTTGGCGCGCTCCAGCCGGCGCACGTAGCGGGCGTGGACGTGCAGCATGCTGGGTGCCTGCGTGCGCGCGGCCGCGAGCGCCACGTTCTGGTCGTCGTTGTTGCGCAGCACCAGACCGGCGACCTCGTCGGTCATGCTGAGGAAGAGCTCGTCGCGCTCCTCCCGGGTGAGCCGGCCGGCGCGGGTCTCGCGGTCCAGCAGGATCTTGATGTTGACCTCGTGGTCGGAGGTGTCCACACCGGCGGAGTTGTCGATGAAGTCGGTGTTGATCCGGCCGCCGCCGAGCGCGTACTCGATGCGGGCGAGCTGGGTCAGCCCCAGGTTGCCGCCCTCGCCGACCACCTTGACGCGCAGTTCGGGCGCGTCGATCCGGACCGGGTCGTTCGTCTTGTCGCCGACCGTCGCGTTGGTCTCGCCGGTGGCCTTCACGTACGTGCCGATGCCGCCGTTCCACAGCAGGTCGGCCGGGGCCCTGAGCACGCACCGGATCAGCTCGAACGGGGTCAGCGAGGTGACGCCGTCGTCGATGCCGAGGGCCGCGCGGACCTGCGGCGTGATCTGGATGGCCTTGGCGGTGCGCGCGTGCACGCCGCCACCGGCGGAGATCAGGGAGGGGTCGTAGTCGGCCCAGGAGCTGCGCGGCAGCTCGAACAGCCGGCGGCGCTCGGCGAAGGAGATCTTCGGGTCCGGGTCGGGGTCCAGGAAGATGTGCCGGTGGTCGAACGCCGCGAGCAGCCGGATGTGCGGGGACAGCAGCATGCCGTTGCCGAAGACGTCACCGGACATGTCGCCGATGCCGACCACGGTGAAGTCCTCGTTCTGGACGTCCACCCCCATCTCGCGGAAGTGGAAGCGCACCGACTCCCACGCGCCGCGGGCGGTGATGCCCATGGCCTTGTGGTCGTAGCCGACGGAGCCGCCCGAGGCGAACGCGTCGCCGAGCCAGAAGCCGCGCTCGGCGGCGATCCGGTTGGCGATGTCGGAGAAGGTCGCGGTGCCCTTGTCCGCGGCGACCACGAGGTAGGAGTCGTCGCCGTCGTAGCGCACGACGTCGGCGGGGTGCTCGACGTCGCCGTTGACGAGGTTGTCGGTGACGTCCAGCAGGCCGCTGATGAACTGCTGGTAGCAGGCCACCACCTCGGCCTGGACGACGTCACGATCGGCGCCGACCGGCAGCTGCTTGCACACGAAGCCGCCCTTGGCCCCGGTGGGCACGATGACGGCGTTCTTCACCATCTGCGCCTTGACCAGGCCGAGCACCTCCGTGCGGAAGTCCTCCGGCCGGTCGGACCAGCGCAGGCCGCCGCGGGCGACCGAGCCGAACCGCAGGTGCACGCCCTCCATCCGCGGCGAGTAGACGAACATCTCACGCTTGGGCCGGGGCGCCGGCAGGTCCGGGATGTTCTCGGGGTCGAGCTTGTACACCAGGTACGGCCGGCCCTCGTCGGGCGCGGTGGAGTCGGGGTCGCGCTGGAAGAAGTTGGTGCGCAGCGTGCCCTCGATGAGCGCGAGGAAGGCGCGCAGGATCCGGTCGTGGTCGAGGCTCGCGACGAGGTCGAGCTCGCCGCGGATCTCCTCGGCGATGGCCTCGCTGCGCTCCTCCCGGCCGGTCCCCAGCCGCGGGTCGAACCGGGACTCGAAGAGCCGCACCAGCAGGTTGGCGATGTGCACGTTGGCGACGAGCACGTCGGCGATGTAGGCCGGGGAGAAGGTGCTGCCGGTCTGCCGCAGGTACTTGGCGTAGGCGCGCAGGATGGTGAGTTCGCGCCAGGTCATGCCGCAGCGCAGCACCAGGGCGTTGAAGCGGTCGGACTCGCCGTGGCCGTGCCAGAGCGCGACGAAGGCGTCCTCGAACAGCTGCTTGAGACGTGCGGGCGGCAGGTCGGCGGTCTGCACGGGGGCGAGCCCGAAGTCGTACAGCCACAGCTCCCCCTGCCCGACCCGGTAGGGGCGCTCGTCCACGACCTCCACGCCCATGTGCTCCAGCAACGGGAGCACCCGGGACAGCGAGATGGGCTCGCCGCTGCGGTACACCTTGAACCGCAGGTCGCCGGCGGACCTGGCCGGGCGGTACAGGTTGACCGTGAGCTCGTCGGCGCCGAGCACGTCCAGGCGGGAGATGTCGTCCACGGCGGTGGCGGCGTCGGTATCGGCCTTGTAGCCCTCGGGCAGCGCCTGCCCGTAGCGGTGCAGCAGCTCGGTGGCGCGGTCGGGCCCGAACCGGTCGGTCAGCGCGGCGATGAGGTCGTCGTCCCAGGATCGCGCCGCCTCCGCGACCTCGGCTTCGAGGGCGTCGTGGTCGACCTCGGGCAGCGCCTCGCCGCGCCGGGCGCGCACCATGATGTGCACGCGGGCCAGCGGCGCGGAGCCGACCATGACGCTGTGGTCCATGGTGGCCCCGTGGAAGGCGCGGTCGAGGACCCGCTGGATCTCCAGCCGGACGTTGGTGTTGAACCGGTCCCGCGGCATGTAGACCAGGCAGGACATGTAGCGGCCGTAGACGTCGCGGCGCAGGAACAGCTTGCTGCCGCGGCGCTCACGCAGCCGGAGCACGCCGCGCACGATGCGGTGCAGCTCGGGCACGGAGGTCTGGAACAGCTCCTCGCGGGGGAAGCCCTCCAGGATCTCGACGAGGTCCTTGCCGTCGTAGCTGTCCTCGTCGAATCCGGCGAGGTCGAGGACCTCGGCGAGCTTGCGCTTGAGGATGGGGATCTGGGAGATGCTGGCGGTGTCGGCCTCGTAGGTGAAGAGGCCGAGGAAGCGCCGCTCCCCGATGACGTTGCCCTGCTCGTCGAACTTCTTGACGCCGATGTAGTCCAGGTAGCGGGGGCGGTGCACGGTGGCGCGGGAGTTGGCCTTGGTCAGCACCAGCACGTGCGGCTCGCGGGCCCGGGCGCGCGCCTCGGGCGGCAGTGCGGCGAAGCTGGACGACATCGCGCCGTCCAGCCGGAGCAGGCCCAGCCCGCTGCCGGCCTGCGCACGCAGCCCCTCGCGGCCCTCCTCGTCGGCGACGAGCAGGTACTCGCGGTAGCCCATGAAGGTGAAGTGCCGGTCGGCGGCCCAGCGCAGGAACTCGACGCTCTCCAGGATCTCGCGCTCCTCGACGCCGCCGCGCACCAGCGTCGCGGTGTTCTCGGCGACCTCTTCGGCGAGCGACGCGGCGCGGTGCCGCATCTTGGCCGCGTCCTCGTCCACGTGCCGCACGTCGGTGAGCACGCGTTCGAGGTCGGTCTCCAACTGGCGGAGCACGGCGGGGTCGCTCTGCCGGTCGATCTCGATGTGCATCCACGACTCGGCGAGCGGCTTCAGCGTGTAGGAGTCCGGTTCGATCGCCATGAGCCGGCCGGTGAGGTCGCGCTCCACGCGCAGCTGGGGGTGGATGACGAGTTGCACGCCGACGCCCTGCCGGTTCAGCTCCATGGTGACGGAGTTGACGAGGAAGGGGGCGTCGTCGGTGACGATCTCCACGACGGAGTGCCCGACGTCCCAGCCGTGTTCGGCCTGGGTGGGCGTGTAGACCCGGACCCGGGCGCGGCCCGGCGACCGGAATCCGGCGAGCTGGCGGTGGGCCGCGGCGGCTCCGCAGATCTCGGCCGGTGCGCGCTCGGTGAGTTCCTCGGGCGCGACGTGTCGGTAGTACAGCCGTAGAAACCGTTCGACCTCGTCGCCGTCGTCGGGCGACCGGTCGGAGAGTTCGGGCCAGTGGGTCACGGCGTCGTGCAGAAGCTGATCCGTTACGGCGTCTGACTGCCCGGACATGTGCGATCTCACTCCCTTGTGAGTCGTCGGGGGTTGCGCCAGGCGTCTGGGGTCGGCCCAGACGTCGGGTGATGTCGACCTGTGGGCGCGCCGAGGACGCCGATCGGGCGGCCGGGAACGGCCGGTCCGGTCGGTCCGACGTGGCGGATCATGTCGTGGCGCACAGGTCCTTTGTCACCGCAGGGACCTCGTTGTCCCTGCCGGTCTGCCCCTTAGGCTACTGCTTCTCCCCGGACGTCACAGTGATCAACACCGTTAAGAGTGCGTTTCACCAGTTCCGTTCGGGTGCGGTACACATGCGGTCATCCGTGACGTTACGCGGACGGGCGGCGCGGCACCATGACCGGGCCGCGTGTGGCCAGCCATTGCGCCGCGCGACGATGCGCGGGCGCGGCCGCCGGGCCGAGCGGTCAGGAGGCGGCGCCGTCCGCGCCCCCGGACCTGATCGCGGCGAGCAGCGCCTGCGGGTCGGTGAGGTCGCGCACCACCTGTTCCGCACCGGCGGCGCGCAACTGGGCCTCGGTGGCCGATCCGCTGACCACCGCGATCGGGACGGCGTGGCCGATCCGGGCGGCCTCCACGTCGCGGACGGATTCGGTGATGTAGAAGGTCGCCTGCTCGGGGAACCGCCGGCCGTAGGCCTGCTCCGCGCGCATCCGGGTGAACTGGATGAGGCTCGCCTTGGGGTAGTGCTCGGAGCCGAAGCCGCCGATGCTGAGGTCGAGGTGCCCGTCGAGGCCGAACGCGGCGAGCTTGGCCACGGCGTTGGACATGATGGACCCGGTCACCACGCTCTGCACGGTGTCGTCCATCCGGCCGACCGCGGCGAGCGCGGCCTCGGCGCCGGGCATGGCCCGGCCCTGCGCCGCGAGCTGGTCGCGGCGGCGGGCGAACGCGTCACTGAGCGCCTCGGCGAAGTCGGGGAGCGGGTCGTCGTCGGAGTCGAGGTCGACGTCGTTGCGCGCCAGGAACTCGAAGAAGATCTCGGAGTCGGTCCGCCCCGCGGTGGTCGCCAGGTAGACGAGCGGCTGGCCGGTGACCTTTTCGAAGGCCTCGGCGTAGGCGGCCCGCGTCACCCGGGCGACGTCCACGAGGGTGAGGTCGATGTTCCACAACACCAGCCGGCTGATGGGAGGCTCCTTAGTACGTGCACCAGTACGTTCACCGGTCGCCCCGGAGACGGGACGAAGGCGGCACAAGCCGGACCGAAGCGACGGGAGGGGCAACTCCGCCCTTCGCGTTCTATCTTGCCGCACCCACAGCGCCCGCGTGCCGCGGCCGGGGAAGTCGCCGGCGGCGCCGGGCCGCGGATCACGCCATGTGCGGGTAGCGCCAGTCCGTGGGGGCGGTGAACGCCTCCTTGATGGTGCGCGGGCTCGCCCACCGCATCAGGTTGAAGATGGATCCGGCCTTGTCGTTGGTGCCGGAGGCGCGGGCGCCGCCGAAGGGCTGCTGGCCGACGACCGAGCCGGTGGGCTTGTCGTTGACGTAGAAGTTGCCGGCGGTGAACCGCAGCGCCTCGGTCGCACGTGCCACGGCCGCGCGGTCCCGCGCGATCACCGCACCGGTGAGCGCGTAGGGCGCGACATCGGCGGCCTGGGCGAGCACGGCATCGTAGCGGTCATCGTCGTAGACGTGCACGGCCAGGATCGGGCCGAAGTACTCGGTGCGGAAGACCTCGTCCTCGGGATCGTCGCATTCCAGAACGGTGGGACGGACGAACCAGCCCTCGGAGTCATCGGCCATCCCACCGGCGAGCACGGTGATGGAGTCGGTGGCCTTGGCCCGGTCCAGCGCGGCCACGTTCTTGGCGAACGCCCGCTCGTCGATGACGGCGCCCATGAAGGTGGAGAGGTCGCCGGTGACGTCGCCGACGGTGAGCGCCTCCACCTCGCCGAGGAAGTCGTCGCGCATGGCGGACCACACCGACCGCGGCAGGTAGGCGCGGGAGGCGGCGGAGCACTTCTGGCCCTGGTACTCGAACGCCCCCCGCACCAGCGCCGTGCGCAGCACGTCAGGATCCGCCGAGGCGTGCGCCACCACGAAATCCTTACCGCCCGTCTCCCCCACGATCCGCGGATAGGACCGGTACTCCCCGATCCGCTCGCCCACCGACCGCCACAGATGCTGGAACGTCCTTGTGGAACCCGTGAAATGCACCCCGGCCAGATCCGGATCCGCCAGCGCCACCTCCGACACCGCACGCCCATCACCGGTGACCATGTTGATCACCCCCGGCGGCAACCCCGCCTCCTCCAGCAACCGCATCAGCCAGTAGGCCGCGAACGTCTGGGTCGGCGCGGGCTTCCACACGACGACGTTGCCCATGAGGGCGGGTGCCGTGGGGAGATTGCCGGCGATCGCCGTGAAGTTGAACGGCGTGATGGCCAGCACGAACCCTTCTAAGGGCCGGTACTCCTGCCGATTCCACACTCCGCGCGCGGACTGCGGCTGCTCGGCGTACAGCCGCCGGGCGAAGTGCACGTTGAACCGCCAGAAGTCGGCCAGTTCGCACACCGCGTCGATCTCCGCCTGCTGCACCGACTTCGACTGCCCGAGCATGGTGGCCGCGTTCAGCGCCTGCCGCCACGGCCCCGCCAGCAGATCCGCCGCCCGCAACAGGATCGCCGCCCGGTCATCGAACGACATCGCCCGCCACGCCGGCGCCGCCGCCTTCGCCGCCGCCACCGCCGCAGCGGCGTCCTCATGCGTCGCGTTGGGCATCCGCCCGAGGACATGGAAGCGGTTGTGCGGCACAACGAGCGGAATCGACGCCCCCGCGCCGAACCGCAACTCGCCACCGATCGTCTGCGCGAGCTCCGCCCCGCCGACCCCGAGCCGCTGAATCTCGGCGGTGAGCGCGGCCCGCTCACCACTGCCGGGGGCGTAGCTCAGGACGGGCTCGTTGACGGGGACGGGAACGTTGGTCACGGCGTCCATGCGACACCTCCGAACACGACGCAGCGGGAACCGCCATGAATCCCCTACCCGCCCGCCATGCCGGTCACCCCGGCCGAGGGGACCGTGGCCAGAACCACCAACACCCCCGAAAAAAATCGCTCAGCGCGGGTGACCCGCTACTCCACGAGATAGCGGAACTCCTGCGTCGCGTACCACAGCAGCTCGTGCTCGTCCGCGCGGGCCGGATCGTCCTCGGTCACCGCGGTGGCGACGTCGGTCATGGCCGCCTCATCATCGACGTGCGCCGAGGCCACCCGCTTCAGCGGGACGGCGCCGTGGACGGTCAGCGCGGCGGGTTCGCCGGACTCGGTGGCGGGGTCGACGGCGGTCTCGGGGACCTCGGCGGCGATCACCACGCGGCGACGGGGGGCGGCCGGGTCGGCGGCGAGGAGCCGCAGCGAGGCGTCGGCCGCGGCGCGCATCGCCTCGTACTCCAGCTCCTCCTCGTCGTCGCCGAGCCGCGCGCGCAGTGCGGGGGTGACCCCGTAGCCCGAGAGCGGGGCCGGCTCGAACCGGCCCTCGGCCAGGGCGGCGGCGAGGGCCGGGAGAGTGCTGGGCAGGTAGATGCGCATCGGTCGACTCATTCGGGGCGTGGGCGTCGGGTGTCACGCCGAGTGTGCCAAAAGTCGGCCGGCTCCGCGCGCCACCGCCTGGTCAGGACGGCATCGGGTCCAGCGAGATCCCGCAGCTCTCCTCCAGCCGGACGCGGGTCTCCTCCGGGTCGCGGTGCAGGATGCCGGTCATGCCGAGTTCGACGGCGGCGGCCACGTTGTGCTCGATGTCGTCGATGAAGACGCACTCCTCGGGTGCCAGTCCGATGAGGTCGAGGGCGTGCCGGAAGATCTCGGGCTCGGGCTTGCGCATGCCGACCTCGCCGGAGATGACGACGGCGTCGAAGGTGTCGGCGAACCGGTCGCGTGGGTAGCCGTTGCCCCAGGAGTTGGACAGCAGGCCGGTCCGCACCCCCTGGCGGCGTGCCTGGCGCAGGGCGGCGTACATCTCCTCGACCGGGAGGAAACCGGCGAACATCCGCTCCAGGAGCCCTTCGTGGGGGACGGCTCCGCCATCGACCAAGCGGAGCTCCGCGGCGAGCCGGCGTTCGAAGACGCTCGGCTCGACCTCGCCCCGCTCCAGGGCGTGGATGGGGTTGGCCAGAGCCGCACCGGCGCCGCCGTAGGCGCCGTTGACCCAGGTGTGCATCACGGTGCGGTACCGCTCGTGGTCGATACGGTCGGCTTCCAGCCAGGCATCGATGGTCTCCAGCAGCGGCGAGGTGAGAACGCCGCCCCAGTCGGTGATGACGCCTCGGCACGGCATTGACGGCACAGACACGGAATCGCCTCCATCCGCTCCGGGTGACCGTTCACGGGGTGGCCCGCGCCCCAGCGGCGCCCGTTCCACCGGTGGGGCGGAGAGTTTTCCCCGTACGGCGAGATTCGAATCCTCCGAGTCCGGCCGGGCTGTACGAGGTCGCCTGAGACAGCGGGCCGACCGCTCGGCCGAAGGGGGCCGGAAGTCACCGAACCTCTGGGGCCACGGTGACGGGTGTGATCGCGACCGTCCTGGAATTCCAGGTCGGTGTCGCACCAGAACCGGCACACCCGGACTGACCTGGTCGTTCCGCTGAGAGCGAACGCGAATAAGATTTGGATACTCGAATACACGTTCGAAGGCGGCGAAAATTCGGCAAGCTGGCCGACATGCAGCACATGACTTTGCAGACACGTCCCCACATTCGGCGGACGGAGGTATCCGCGTGATCGCGCTTCGCCCCATACCGCGGCGGCCGGCACGGCACCAGCTGACCGTGGACGACCTGGCCGACGTTGCGGACAACGGCGAGAGGTACGAACTCGTGGCCGGCCAGCTCGACGTGTCGCCGGCGCCGCCCCTGCCGCACGTCCGCATGCAGACCCGGCTCTGTTGGCTGCTCTGCACTGCCGCGTCCGGTGGCTTCGAGGTCCAGACGGGTCCGGGCCTCGTCCTCAAGCGTGGCGGGGAGCACCACCGCATCCCGGACGTCTGCGTCAAACGCGACGAGCCGGTCAGCCCCGATCCGTACGGTTACCACTACCTCACCCACCCACCGTTGCTCGCCGTCGAGATCGTCTCGCCGGCGAGCAGCATCCGCGACTACGAGTTCAAAACGCTGGAGTACGCGCGCTTCGGGATTCCGGCGTACTGGATCGTGGACATCGCCTCCGGCGAAACCGCGATCACCGAGTTGCGACGACGCGGAGAGGACTATCACGAGGTGCGGCACGCGGCCGGCACCGAGGTCTTCGAGACCGACCATCCCTTCCCCGTGCGGATGGTCCCCCGATGGCTGCTCGCCGATGGCGACTGGCGCAGCCACTTGGGTGGTCGCGAGACCACGGGCAGCCGCGCCTGACTCAGTACCCCAGCCCGTCCCCGAACGCCAGGTCCGTGTCCGGGATGTCCACCGGCAGCCGGCCGGACGGGTTCACCTCGCCCGCCAGGACACGGGCGGCGGCGGTGAGCGAGACATCCACGGACGAGTAGACCGCCAGGTAACCGTCGAGGCCGGGCAGCGCCGCGATGTCGTACGGGGTGCCTTGGGCCACCACCACGACCGGCGTGCCACCGGACCGGGCGTCGGAGACCACGGCCCGCTGTTCGGCGTCGCCGCGTGCGCCGTTGGTTCCTACCACGGTCACGTCCGCGTCGGCGGCCGAGTCGGTGGTCCGGTAGCCGAGATCGCGCAGCGCAGCGGCGATTCCGTCGGCGCCAGAGCCGGTGACCCGCACCGCGGCGCCCTCACGGAGCGGCAGGACGCCGTTCTCGTTGCGCAGCAGCGTCACCGAGGCGTCGGCGACCTGCTGGGCCGCTGCCGTGTGGTCGGCGCTGCCCACCACCTCCGCCGCCTGCCCGGCGTCGGCGGGACCGGCGTCGAAGAGGCCGCGGCGCAGCTTGAGTTCGAGGACCCGCAGGACCGACTCGTCCAGCCGCTCCTCGGTGATCCGGTCCTCCTGCACGGCGGCCAGCACCGCGTCGTAGGCGGTCCGCGGGTCCGGCGGCATGAGCAGCTGGTCGGCCCCGGCGAGGACGGCGCGGACCGCGATCTCGCCGTCGTCGTGGGTCTGCCGCACGCCCTCCATGTTGAGGGCGTCGGTGGTGACGACGCCGTCGTAGCCGAGTTCGTCGCGCAGGATGCCGGTGATCACGTTCTCCGACAGCGTGGAGGGTTCCCCGGAATCGTCCAGTTCGGGCATGAAGACGTGCGCCGTCATGATCATGTCGGCGCCCGCCTCGACGGCGGCCTGGAATGGGGGCAGGTCCACGCGCTCCCACTCCTCGCGCGACTTGGTGACGGTGGGCAGACCGGTGTGGCTGTCGACGTCGGTGTCACCGTGACCGGGGAAGTGCTTGATGACGGGGACGACCCCGGCCTCGGCGAAGGCGGCGGCCTCGGCGGCGGCCATCTCGCCGACGAGTTCGGGGTCGGAGCCGAAGGAACGGATGCCGATGACCGGGTTGTCGGGGTTGACGTTGACGTCGGCGACCGGCGCGTAGTCCAGGTTGATGCCGAGCGCGGCGAGCTCGGCCGCGGTGGTGCTCGCGAGGCTGGCGGCGGCCTCGGGGTCGCGGGTGGCGCCCACCGCCATCGCGTCGGGGAACCGCGCGCCCACGGGGAGCCGGGCCACCAGCCCCTGTTCCTGGTCGACCCCGAGGAACAGCGGGATGCCGGAGTCGTCGGCGGCGCGCTCCTGCAGCCCGTTGGACAGCGCGGTGATCTGCTCGACGTCGGTGAGGTTCTCCGGGAAGTAGATGAAGCCGCCGGGGTGGTACTCGCTGATCAGCTCGGCGTTCTCCTCGGCGGTGGTGCCGGCCGCCGTGAGGACGAGGAGCTGGCCGACCTTCTCCTCCACGCTCATGTCGGCGAGCAGTTCGGCGGCGGCCGCCGCCGCGTCGGCCTCCGAGGGCCGCGGCGAACCCGGGTCGCTCTGGCCGCCGCCGGCGGCTCCGCAGGCGGTGGTCAGCAGCAGGCCGGCGGCCAGCGGGGCCAGGAAACGACGGAGGGACATGCGCACGAGCACTTCCGGAATCGGGGAGAAGGCGGGAACGGGCGACTCACGGCCCGTCATCACCTTAGGCCCTTCCGCGGCACTTGTCCGCCCGCTCGCGCCGGGCGGCGCACCCGCGGGTGCGCCGCCCGGCGTCGCGTCAGAGCCCCAGGTCCGCCAGGCCGGGCAGCGCGTCCCGCGCCGCGCGGCGGGCGTCGGCGGTCGTGCGGGCGGCGCGCACCGCCGCGGCCGCCGCCTGGCACTGCTCCAGGGTGTGCGCGGCCAGGGCCGCCCGCACCATCGGCAGCGCCGCGGCGCCCATCGAGAGCGTCGTCACGCCCAGACCGACGAGCACGCACGCCAGCGCGGGGTCGGCCGCGGCCTCCCCGCACACCCCGCACGGCCGCCCGGCGTCCGCCGCGGCCGACGCGGTGAGGGCGACCAGCTCCAGCACGCCCGGCTGCCAGGGGTCCTGGAACCGGCTCAGCGTGCCGATCTCGCGATCGGCGGCGCAGGCGTACTGGGTGAGGTCGTTCGTGCCGATGCTGAAGAAGGCCGCCGCCTCGGCGAGGTGCGCGGCGCGCAGGGCCGCCGCCGGGACCTCGACCATGATCCCGGCCTGCTCGATGCCGGCCCGCGCGGCGGTGGCCGCGAACCACTCGGTGTCCTCGACGTCGGTCACCATCGGCGCCATGACCTGCAGGTCGGCCTCGGTGTCGCGGTGCGCCTCCGCGAGGGCGGCGAGCTGGGCGTCCAGCATCTCCGGGAAGCGCCGCATCATGCGCAGCCCGCGCTCGCCGAGCGCCGGGTTGGGCTCCTCGGCCGGCGCCGGCAGGAACGCCAGCGGCTTGTCCGCCCCGGAGTCAAGGGTGCGCACCACGACCTTGGCGCCGGGGAACGCCTCCAGCACGGCGCGGTAGGCGGCCACCTGCTCTTCGTGCGTGGGGGCGTCGGAGCGGTCCAGGAAGAGGAACTCGGTGCGGTACAGGCCCACGCCCTCCGCGCCGTTCTCCAGGGCGGCCGGCAGGTCCTTGGGGCCGCCGACGTTGGCGAGCAGCGGCACGTGGTGGCCGTCGGCGGTCCGGCCGGGGCCGCGGCTGCGTTCCGCGGCGCTGGCACGGGCCGCGGCGCGCGCCTTGGCGCTCGCGACGACGTCGGCGTCCGGGCTGATCACGACGTCGCCGGTGGCGCCGTCGACCAGCACCTGGGTGCCGTCGGCGATCCCCTCGGCCCCCTCGCAGGCGACCACGGCCGGGAGGCCGAGGGCGCGTGCCAGGATGGCGGTGTGGCTGGTGGGGCCGCCTTCGCGGGTCACGAAGGCCAGCACCCGCTCGGGGTCGAGCAGCGCGGTGTCCGCCGGCGCCAGGTCCTGGGCCAGCAGCACGAAGGGGTCGCCGGATTCGGGGATACCCGGAACCGGGACGCCGAGCAGCCGCGCGACGATGCGGTCCCGCACGTCGTCGAGGTCGGCGACCCGCGCGGCGAGGTAGGCGCCCGCGTTGGCGAGCATGTCGCGGTACTGGGTGAACGCCTCGAAGACCGCCCGCGCGGCCGAGGTGCCGGCGCCGATGCGGTTCTCGATGTCACTGGCCAGCGCAGGGTCGCGTGCCATCAGCGCCTGCGCCGTGAGGACGTCCTTGGCCTCGCCTCCGGCGCGTTCGCCGCGCTCGGTGAGGTCGATGGCGGTCTCCTCGATCGCCGCCATCGCCCGCCGCGTCTCGGCCTCGACGTCGCCGTCGTGGCGGGCACCGGCGGGGGGCTCTGGCACCGATCGTGCCAGCCGGAGCGTGCGCCCGTAGCCGACGCCGGCACTCACTCCGACACCGGTCAGCGTCTCCGACAAGTGGTCCTCCTTGTTATTCGCCGGACCGGGAGGGCCCGGTGTTCTTTCTGTTGCGGTTATCCCTGTCGGGTATTTCTGGTCGCGCTCGCCACCTCGTTCCCTTCCACCGCCGACACAAGAGGGGCTTCGCCCAGGGGGTGCCGACGCCTCCAGACGCTCGGCGGCTCGCCGCCCAAACTCCCTGGTCACGCTCACCACCTCACTCCCTTCCACCGCCGACACAAGAGGGGCTACGCCCAGGGGGTGCCGACGCCTCCAGACGCTCGGCGGCTCGCCACCCAAACTCCCTGGTCACGCTCACCACCTCACTCCCCTCCACCGCCGACACAAGAGGGGCTACGCCCAGGGGGTGCCGACGCCTCCAGACGCTCGGCGGCTCGCCGTTCCGTGTTCGCCCTCCGATCAGTCCGCCTCCACGATCGCCGCAAGGGCGTCCAGGACTGCCTCGGCCCGTTCGCCCTCCGCGGTCACGGTGATCTCGTCCCCGTGGCGGACGCCCAACGCGAGGACGGCCAGGATGCTCTTGGCGGGCACCGGATCGCCGTCGCCCCGGGCGACGGTCACGTCGCCGGGGTGTTCGGCCGCCGCCCGCACGAACTGCGCGGCCGGCCGGGCGTGCAGTCCCACCTCGGTCCGGACGGTCAGGCGGCGCTGGGGCACGGTGCATGCTCCTTGCGTGGGGACGGGACGGCGCGGGTCAGCGCAGCACGTCCGGCCAGTCGATCTCGGTCAGGTGCTCGACGACGCGGTGCGCCCGGTACAGCGTCGCCGGCTCGTGCGTGGTGGTGATGCCGACGACGCGCATCCCGGCGCTCCGGCCGGCCTCGATCCCGGCGGGAGTGTCCTCGAACACGACGATGTGCTCGGGGGCGTGCCCGAGCAGTTCGGCGCCGCGCAGGTACCCCTGCGGGTGGGGCTTGCCCTGGGTGACGTCGCCCGCGGTCACGACCGGGCCGAACAGCTCCCGCACGCCGAGCGCGGTGAGGGCCGCCTCGGCCCAGTCACGCCCGGCGGAGGTGACGAGCCCGAACGGCACGTCCGCGGCGTGCAGCCGGTGGACGAACTCCACGGAGTTCGGCAGGTGCTCGATCGGCGGGAGGTCGGGGGCGTCGCTGTACATCCGCAACTCGGCGACGATGACGTCCAGCGTGACATCGGGGATGAGGTCCGGGTACTCGGCGAAGACGTCCTGTCCGCGGCGCCCCATGAAGCGGTGCAGCAGCTTGTCGTCATAGGGGACGTTGTGCGCGTCCAGCAGCTTGGCCCAGGTGGCGAGGCTGCGCGGCTCGCTGTTGATCAGCGTTCCGTCGAGGTCGAACAGCGCGGCCCGCGGTACCGGGAAGCCGTCGGTCGCGGTCAGGTCGGGCATGTGTGGTGTTCTCCCGTCAGGCCCAGCGGAACAGTGGTGCGCCCCGGTCGACCGCCCCGGTGACGGCGCGGGAGATGACGTCCCCCACGGCGTCCAGCGCGACCACCGGCACGATGGGGGACAGCCCGCGCGCGGTGACGTCCGCGGGGTCCCAGCGGATGAGCGGCTGTCCGGCGCTCACCTCCGTCTTCTCGGCCACCAGGCGTTCGAACCCCGCGCCGCCGAGCTTCACGGTGTCGATGCCCAGGTGGACGAGCACACCGCGGTCCCCCTCGGCGAGGACGACGAACGCGTGCGCGTGCAGTTTGACCAGCAGGCCGCCGACCGGGGCCACCGCCTCCTGCGGTCCGGGGTGCGGGCGTATCGCGGTGCCCGGACCGACCATGGCCTGGGCGAAGACGGGGTCGGGCACCTCGGACAGCCCCACCGCGGTGCCGGCGACGGGGGAGAGAACAGACAGCACGAGCCCTACTCCTTTCTCGTTCCCTTACGGGAGCCGGGGGGCTGTGGTCGGGCGCGGGCGGAGATGGCGGCGTGGCGGCCGGTGCCGCGGTGCGGTCCCGTCCGAGCGCCACGGGAGGCGTGTCCCCGTTCAAGCGCCACGGGAGGCGGATCCCCCGTTCAAGCGCCACGGGACGCTGTACCGCGGCACGGCGACGCCGTCAGTCGAGCAGGTCGGCGATGTCGTCGCTGAGAGTGTCGGCCTCCGGGCCGACCACGACCTGCACGACCGTCCCGGAGACGAGCACACCGTGCGCGCCGGCCGCCTTCAGCGCGGCCTGATCCACCCGTCCCGGGTCGACGACCTCGGTGCGCAGCCGGGTGATGCACGCCTCGATCTCCTTGATGTTGGCCGCACCCCCCAGTCCCGCCACGATCGCGGTCGCTTTGTCTGCCATCTGCTACCTCCAGGTCGGGCTTACGGGATCGTGCCATACCGCCGCGCGATGCCGATCACAGCCGAGCTTAATCTCGGTCACGTATCCGGCCGCGCCGCCTCCCCCGATTGGCGACGGGGCGGTCGCGCGGCCGGGAGCGGCGGTCAGGACGTCTGGGTCACCTTGCCGAGCCCCCGCGGCCGGTCGGGGTCGTATCCGAGGCCGCGAGCGAGGCGCTCGGTGAGCTGCTGGGCCGGCACGATGAGGCCGATCGGGGCCAGCCACTCGGGCAGGTCGGGGCCGGGGACCGCGAGGTCGCAGGCCCCGGCGAGCGCCGCTCCGCCGCCGATTCCGTAGACGGGGGCGCCGGCGGCCGATACGCGTTCGGCGAGCGCGACCGTGCCGGACAGCGTGGGCCCGGAGTCGGCGGCGACCAGCAGGGCGGGCGTGTCGGCGTCCACGACGGCGATGGGGCCGTGCAGCAGGTCGGCGTAAGAGAGCCCCATGGCGTGCAGGTAGCACGCCTCCTTGAGTTTGAGAGCGGCCTCCAGGGCCGTGGAGAACGCCAGTCCGCGCCCCGAGACGACCGCGCCCTGCACCCCGACCAGCCGGTCGGCGATGGCGTCCAGCGGTTCCGAGGGGCCGGCGAGCAGCCGCTCGATCGCGGCGGGGACCTCGCGCAGCTCGCCGGCGTCCAGGGGGGCGCCGAGCGCGAGGGCGAGGACGGCCAGCGCAGTGAGCTGGGTGGTGTAGGTCTTGGTGGCGGGGACGGCCACCTCGTCACCGGCGCGGGTCACCATGGCGAGGTCGGCGAGCCGTGCCACGGGCGAGTCCGCGTCGTTGGTGATGCCGACGGTGCGCGCGCCGCACTCGGCGGCCCAGTTCATGGTCTCGACGATCTCCTCGGTGCGGCCGGACTGCGAGAGAGCCACCGCGAGCACGCCGGAGAGGTCGAGCCGCGTCCCGTAGGCCGTGGCGACGGAGGGCGACGCCAGCGTGGCCAGCCGGGCCGCGTGCGTCTGCGCCAGGTACCCGCCGTACACCGCCGCGTTGTCGGAGGAGCCCCGCGCGATGAACAGCACCTGGCGGGTGGGGCGGGCGAGGTCGGCGATCTCGGTCAGGCGGGGCAGCAGCTCCGCCAGGGTGTCGTGGATCGCCGCGGGCTGTTCGGCGATCTCACGGCTCATCACGCTCGGTCTACTCGTCATCCCGGCCCCTTCCGGTCGCGGATCGCGTCGGCCGCCCGCAGCTCTCCCGCCGACCTCGCGCCCGGCCGCACCTCCCGCGCGAGAGGCGGGGTCCGACCGGTCAGGGCATTGACACGGGGGGAGCCAGCGTGGTCTAGTCCGGCCTATACCAGCGGCACCCTATCCGACACGTCCGGAATCGAACAGGTCTCCCCCATGACGATCGACCCCATGAGCCCCGTACCCAAGTACTCCCAGCTGCGGGAGATCCTTCTCGACTGGATCGAGGATTCCGGGCTCGCGGTGGACGACGCCATCCCCTCCGAGCGGGAGCTGGGCGTCCGCTACGGGCTGTCCAGGATGACCGTCCGCCAGACCATCGACCATCTGGTGGCGGAAGGCAAGCTGTACCGCGTCCCCGGCAAGGGGACCTTCGTCGCCCGGCCCAAGATCGAGATGTCGCTGCGGCTGGCCTCCTTCACCGAGGACATGCGCGCCCGCGGCTTCGTCCCCGGTTCCCGCGACCTCGCTCGCCGGGTCGATCCGGCGAGCGGCCACCTGGCCCGGCTGTTCGGCGTCCAGCCGGGCGCGCCCGTCCACCACATCGAGCGGCTGCGCACCGCCGACGGCGAACCCATGGCGATCGAGCGGTCCAACATCCCGGTCGCCGTCGCCCCCGGCCTGGCCGGGCGGCCACTGGCCGGGCGGTCGCTGTACGAGCTGCTGGAGGAGGAGTACGGCGTCCTGCTCGACTCGGGCGAGCAGACGATCGAGGCCGGCCTGTGCGACCCGGCCGACGCCCGGCTGCTGGGGCTGCCCCCCGGCAGTGCCGTCCTGCTGCTGCAGCGGCGCAGCTTCGCCGCCGGCGCGTGCGTGGAGGTCGCCATCTCCACCTACCGCGCCGACCGCTACCAGCTGCGTTCCACCCTCGAACCGCTCCGCCGCGGAGCCGGGTGACGGTACCCCGCCCCGTCCCCGGAGTCCGGCCCCACCGGTCCGCGGCCGGAACGAACACCCACCAGCCACCCCGGGTGGCACACCATCGGGAGGTTTCACGGTGAACGCCCCAACGGCCGTCGCGAACGGCCCATCCCCCACCGCCTCGCTGCTGGCGGTACTACAACGCATCGGCCGCAGCCTCATGATGCCGATCGCCGTCCTGCCGGCCGCCGCGATCCTGCTGCGCCTCGGCCAGCCGGACCTGCTCGGCAGCGACGGTGCGGCCGGCTGGCCCGGTATGTCGTGGCTGGTCCCGGTCGCCGACGTGGTCGGCCAGGCCGGTAACGCCCTCTTCGAGAACCTGCCGCTGCTGTTCGCGGTGGGCGTCGCCATCGGGTTCGCGCGCCGCGCCGACGGCTCCACCGCTCTCGCGGCGCTCGTGGGCTACCTCGTGTTCGACCGGGTGACCAAGACGATCTTCTTCGACCTGGGCGGCACGGTCGGCGAGCGGGTGACCCTGGAGACCGTGGACGGCGCGGTCGTCAACTGGGGAGCCAAGAACCCCACGGACGTGCTGGGCGGCATCGTCATCGGCCTGGTGGCGGCGCTGCTCTGGCAGCGCTTCTACCGGATCAAGCTGCCCACCTGGCTGGGCTTCTTCGGCGGGCGGCGGTTCGTGCCGATTCTCACCGCGCTGGCGGGCCTGCTGCTCGGCGTGGTGTTCGGCTTCGTCTGGCCGGCGGTCGGCGCCGCCATCGACAGCCTGGGCGCCTGGATCATCGGCTCCGGCGCGGTCGGCGCGGGCGTGTACGGCATGGTCAACCGGCTGCTGCTGCCGTTCGGCCTGCACCACATCGTCAACTCGGTGGTCTGGTTCGTGTTCGGCTCCTACGAGGGGCCGAACGGCGTGGTGCACGGCGAGATCAACCGCTACCTGGCCGGCGACCCGACCGCCGGCGGCTTCCTGTCCGGCTTCTTCCCGGTGCTGATGTTCGGCCTGCCGGCGGCGGCGCTCGCCATGTGGCGGGCGGCGCACCCGAGCCAGCGCACGGTGGTGGGCGGCATCATGATCTCGGCGGCGCTCACGGCGTTCGTCACGGGGATCACCGAGCCGATCGAATACGCGTTCATCTTCATCGCGCCGGTGCTGTTCGCCGTGCACGTGGTGCTGACCGGCATATCCATGGCGCTGCTGAACGCGCTGGACGCGCACCTGGGCTTCGGGTTCTCGGCGGGGCTGATCGACCTGCTGCTGAACGCGACCAAGGACAACACCACGGGTCTGATCTGGATCCTCGGCCTCGGCGTGGTCTACTTCGCCGTGTACTACCTGGTGTTCTACCTGCTGATCACCCGCTTGAACCTGCCGACTCCGGGCCGTGAGCCCGGCGACGACCAGCCCGCGGCTGAGGGAGCCGCGGCGGGCACGCCCGGCGCGGACGGTACGGCCCCGGCGGAGGGCGCCGCCTCCGGCAAGGACGGTGACTCCGACCGGACCTGACCTCCCGGGGTCCAGCGAGGCGGGTCGGATCACCCCGGCCCGCCTCCGGGCATGCGTCCGGCCCTGTCCCGGGGTTCGGGGCCTGGTGTCTCAGGCGCCGTGGGTCCCCGGCGCGCCGTATCGGGCGAGCATGGTCAGCACCGCTTGGTCGACCGCGTTGGAGATGGCGGTGTCGTCGGGCTCCCAGTGTGCGAGCAGCATCCGCGGCCAGAACACGTAGTTGGAGATCATCCCGAGGAATTGGGTCGCCGCCATCTCCGCATCGTCGAGCCGGGCTGTACCAGCGGCGTTCTCCGCCGCCAGGTAGCGGCGGACGGATTCGAAGTAGGGCAGCTTGCCGAGCTTGAACTGGGTCTCGCCGAGCTCGGGGAAGCGCGGTACCTCGGCGATGACGATGCGGAAGAGGGCGGCCATGCCGGGCTGGGTGAGAAGGGCCGCGTATCGGCGTCCGATGGCCTCAAGCCCCGCGCGGAGGTTCCCTGGCTCGGGGAGGGGCGCCTCCTCGTCGTCGACCTTCCAGTATTCGGTGACGATCGCCTCGAACAGGGCCGCCTTGGTGGTGAACTGCTTGAACAGCGTTGCCCTGGACACTCCGGCCGCCTCGGCGATGCGGGCCAGCGAGGTGCCGTCGTAGCCGGAGTCGAGGAACAGCTTCGTCGCCGCCTCGATGATGGACGTCCGCTTCTGCGCTGCCACCCGCCGGTGGTATTCGGAAGGCTGTGCCGTCATGTCCCCCAGTATGCCCCCTACTGCGAGGTGGGTCACTTGACTCACCTCTATCCCTGCTCATACCTTGAGAGAAGAGGTGAGTCACTCGGCTCACCTCTATGTGAGCCGGGAAGGATGCATCATGGAACGCTTTGCGGGTCAGACCGTCGTCGTCACGGGCGGCAGCGGGGGTATGGGCAGCAGTCATGTGCGGGGCTACCACGCCGAGGGGGCGAACGTCGTCATCGCCGGCCTCGACGACGACGCCGGCCGCGATCTCGCTGCTCAGCTCGGTCAGCGGGCGCTGTCCGTTCGCCTGGATGTCGCCAGCGAGGACGACTGGGCGGCACTGGTGCGAGAAGTCGAAGGCCACTTCGGGCCGGTCACCATCCTGGTGAACAACGCGGGAGTCCAGAACCCGGCGGCCCCTATCGAGCACACCGAACTCCGCACCTGGGAGCACAGCTTCAGCGTCAACGTCACCGGCCAGTTCCTCGGCATCAGGGCCGTGGCTCCGTCGATGCGCAGGGGCGGTGGCGGAACCATCGTCAACATCGCCTCGACCATGGCCCACGTCGGCACGGCCTACTACGCCCCCTACACCGCCAGCAAGTGGGCCGTGCGCGGGCTGACCAAGACGGCCGCGCTGGAGCTGGGGCGGGACAACATCCGGGTCAACTCCATCCACCCCGGCGTCGTCTCCACACCGCTGATCAACGAACCCGCCGTCGCTGGCCAGCCGGCCATCGCCGACGTCTACTCGCCCGATCCCTTCGCCATCCCCCGCCTCGCCGAACCCTCTGACATCACCCGCCTATTGCTCTTCATCACCTCCCAGGACGCATCTTTCGCTACGGGCTCGGAATTCGTCCTGGACGGCGGCCTGCTGCTCGGCCCTGCGCTCCAACCCGAATCCGGCACCGCGGCTTGAGCCCGGCGGTGCGGCCGCCTGCGTCGAGTGCGCCCGCCTTCGTCACGCTCCACGACTCCAAGAACCCGCACCGTGGCCACCTCACCCTCTACTCCAGCGAGTGGGCCGCCTTCCTCGGTGCCGTCCGGCGCGAGGGGCGCTGCCGGAAACCGGGCATTCCGGGATAGCGCGAGGGGCCCCGCGTGTGCGGGGCCCCTCTGCGTGCGTGGCGGGTGACTACCGGCTGGCCGGGTCCCCGTGGCACTTCTTGAACTTCTTGCCCGAGCCGCACGGGCACGGAGCGTTGCGCGGGACGTCGCCGAACTCATCGTCGGTCGTCTCGCTGTGCCGCTCCACCGTGCCGTCCTCGGCGGGCGCCGAGTACTGGAGGTGGCTGGGCCGGCCGGCGCCGAACCCGGGCACCACGACATCGGGCCGGTGCTCCGCCGCCTCGACCGGCTCGGCCTCGGCGGGTTCGGCGACCTCCTCGGGCTCCTGGACCGCCTCCTCCGGCTCCACGGTGGCGGCCGCGGCCGGGGCGGCCTCCGTCGGCACCGCGGTGGCGGTGGCCGCCGCGCTGGCCGCGGTGAGCGCGCCCGCCTCGGCGGCCGGGCGGCCCTTGACCTGGACCTCGACGTTGAACAGGAAGCCGACCGACTCCTCCTTGATGCCTTCGAGCATCTCCTGGAACATGTCGTAGCCCTCCCGCTGGTACTCGATCAGCGGGTTGCGCTGCGCCATGGCACGCAGGCCGATGCCCTCCTGGAGGTAGTCCATCTCGTACAGGTGCTCACGCCACTTGCGGTCCATGACCTGGAGGATGACGCGGCGCTCGACCTCGCGCATGGTGTCGGCGCCGAGCTCCTCCTCCCGGCGCTCGTAGGCCGCCTGCGCGTCCTCGCTCACCCGCTGGTTGATGATGTCCGGGGTGAGCGTGCCCAGCTCGCCGCCGTTCTCCTCGATGAGGTCGTCGGAGCTGAAGCTGATCGGGTAGACCTGCTTGAACGCCTTCCACAGCCGGTCGAGGTCCCAGTCCTCCGGGTCGCCCTCGGCGGTGGCCACCCGCACGTACCCCTCAAGCACGTCGTCGATCATCGACTGGACCTGCTCCTTGAGGTCCGCGCCCTCCAGCACCTTGCGGCGCTCGGCGTAGACGACCTTGCGCTGCCGGTTGAGGACCTCGTCGTACTTGAGGACGTTCTTGCGGATCTCGAAGTTCTGCTGCTCGACCTGCCCCTGGGCGGACTGAATGGCCTTGCTGACCACGCCCGACTCGATGGGCTGGTCGTCCGGAATGTTCAGCCGGTCCATGATGATCTCGACCCGGGCGCTGTTGAACAGCCGCATCAGGTCGTCCTGCAGGGACAGGTAGAACCGGGACTGCCCCGGGTCGCCCTGCCGGCCGGAACGGCCGCGGAGCTGGTTGTCGATGCGCCGCGACTCGTGCCGCTCGGTCCCGAGCACGTAGAGCCCGCCGGCCTCGACGACCTGGTCGTGCTCGTTCTCGACCTCCTTGCGGGCCTTCTCCAGCGCCTCGGGCCAGGCCTTCTCGTACTCCTCGGGCGTCTCCAGCGGGGAGAGGCCGCGCGCCTGCAGCTCCTCGTCGGCGATGAAGTCCGGGTTGCCACCGAGCATGATGTCGGTACCGCGGCCGGCCATGTTGGTGGCCACGGTGACGGCCTTCAGCTTGCCGGCGCGGGCCACGATGGCGGCCTCACGGGCGTGGTTCTTCGCGTTGAGCACCTGGTGCGCCACGCCGCGCCGCTTGAGCAGCTTGGACAGCAGCTCGGACTTCTCGACGCTGGTGGTGCCGACCAGCACCGGCTGGCCCTTTTCGTAGCACTCGGCGATGTCGTCCACGACCGCCGCGAACTTGGCGTCCTCCGACTTGTACACCACGTCGCGCTCGTCGGAGCGGATCATCGGCTTGTTGGTCGGGATCGGCACGACGCCGATGTCGTACGTCTGGTTGAACTCGGCCGCCTCGGTGGAGGCGGTACCGGTCATGCCGGCCAGCTTCTCGTACAGCCGGAAGTAGTTCTGCAGGGTGACCTTGGCGAGCGTCTGGTTCTCGTCCTTGATCCGCACCTTCTCTTTGGCCTCGATGGCCTGGTGCATCCCCTCGTTGTACCGGCGGCCGCGCAGCACCCGCCCGGTGAACTCGTCCACGATGAGCACTTCGCCGTCCTTGACGATGTACTCCTTGTCGCGGCGGTACAGCTCCTTGGCCTTCAGCGAGTTGTTGAGGAAGCTGATCAGCGGGGTGTTGACGGACTCGTACAGGTTCTCGATGCCCAGCCAGTCCTCGACCTTCTCCACGCCCGACTCGGTGATGCCGACGGTGCGCTTCTTCTCGTCGACCTCGTAGTCGACGTCACGCCGCAGCCGCGGGGCGATCTTGGCGAACTCCGCGTACCAGCGGGAGTTCTGCTCGGCCGGGCCGCTGATGATCAGCGGGGTCCGCGCCTCGTCGATGAGGATGGAGTCCACCTCGTCCACGATCGCGAAGTAGTGCTCGCGCTGGACGCAGTCGTCGATCGACAGCGCCATGTTGTCGCGCAGGTAGTCGAAGCCGAACTCGTTGTTCGTTCCGTAGGTGATGTCGGCCTGGTACGCGCGGCGGCGGTCGGCCTGGCTCATCTCGGGCACGATCACGCCGACTTCGAGGCCGAGGAACTGGTAGATACGGCCCATGTTCTCGGCGTCGCGGCGGGCCAGGTAGTCGTTGGTCGTGACGACGTGCACGCCACGCCCGGCCAGCGCGTTCAGGTACACCGCGAGCGTGGAGGTCAGGGTCTTGCCCTCACCGGTCTTCATCTCGGCGATGTTGCCCAGGTGCAGCGCCGCACCGCCCATCAGCTGGACGTCGAAGTGCCGCTGGCCCAGCGTGCGCTTGGCCGCCTCCCGCACCGTGGCGAAGGCCTCGGGCAGCAGGTCGTCCAGCGACTCGCCGTCCTCATGGCGTTGCCGGTACTCGTCGGTCAGTTCGCGCAGCTCAGCGTCACTCAGATCGACGTAGTCATCCTCGATCGAGTTGATCTGGTCCTTCAGCTTCTTCAGTTTGCGCAGGATCTTGCCCTCGCCCGCGCGGAGGACCTTGTCGAGTATGCCTGGCACTTCCTATCCGCTCCTCGCAGATCGTTGCCCGCGTCCGGAGGCGGGACGGTCCATTACCCCCAGCGTTCCATCGTAGGCGAGCCTATTGCCTCAGCGGGCATACGTGTATATCGCGCGGCGCCCGGGGCGTCGCGGCCGGGTGTTTAGCGCGTTTGGCGTGGGTTATCCCCTCGGGAAGAAGCGGTGAACGGCGAACCCCGTCGGCCCGGAGGGCGGCGATCATGGCGCACAGCAGACACGGAACGCGCTACGTCCGCGGATATGTCACCGAGGGAGGAATGTGGGCGCCGACCACCAGCCACCGCGGCAGGGTCGGCTCGTGGATCGCGGTGGCGCTGATCATCACGGGGTTCACGCTCGCCGCCGTGTCGCTGCCGCTCGGACCCGACTGGTGGCTGATGGGCGCCGGTCTGATCGCCATGGCGCTGGGCGGCCTGGTGTGCCTGGCGGCCGACATCTTCACCGACGTGGTGCTCGATGACCCCCGCTACGACGAGGAGGAGATGCACTCGACGCCGCTGCACAAGATCAAGGAGCGGCAGCGGGAACTCTCCGGCGACGCGTGACCGACTCCGTGCCTCTGGTCGCGCTCCCCACCTCGCTCCCCTCCACCGCCGGCGCGATCGAGCCTTCGGCCATTGACACCGACGGCTCCGGACGCTCGGCGGCTCGCCGCAGGTGTTTCCGGTCGCGCTCCCCACCTCGCTCCCCTCCACCGCCGGCGCGATCGAGCCTTCGGCCATTGACACCGACGGCTCCGGACGCTCGGCGGCTCGCCGCTCCGGATGTCAGTCGACGTCCAGGATCTTCTCCCGCACGGCGTAGACCACGGCCTCCATGCGCGAGTGCAGCTGGAGCTTCTCCAGGATGTTGCGCACGTGGTTCTTCACGGTGTTCTCCGAGATGTACAGCTTCTGGCCGATGTCGCGGTTGTTCAGTCCGCGCGCGACCAGCCGGAGCACCTCCATCTCGCGCTCGGTCAGCCGCGGCGCCGGGACCTGCTGGGACCGGCCCTTGTCCTTGCGGGCGAGCGTGGCGAACTCCCCGATGAGCTTGGTGGCCATGGACGGGTTGATGAAGGACTGCCCGCCGGAGACCGCGCGCACGGCCTCGGGAAGCTCGTCCACCGCGATCTCCTTGAGCAGGTAGCCGGTGGCGCCGGCCTTGATGGCCTCGAAGAGGTCCTCCTCTTCGTCGCTGATGGTGAGCATGACGATCTTGGCGCTGGGCACGGCGTCCTTGATGCCGGTGCAGGCGTCGATCCCGCTGGTGCGCGGCATCCGCACGTCCATCAGCACCACGTCGGGCCGCAGATCACCGGCCTGGCGGATGGCCTGCTCCCCGTCGCCCGCCTCGCCCACGACGTCGATGTCGGCCTCCTCCGCGAGCACGGACACCAGCCCGCGCCGGAAGAACGCGTGATCGTCCACGACGAGGACCCGGATGGGCTCGCAACGGGTGGGGGGAGTCCCGCTCACGACCTGTGTCCCTTCCTCCCCCGCGGCGCCTGCGGCGCGCGGGATCGCGGGTGGCCGCGACGCACACGCGACCGACGCCGCTTCACCGGTTTTCGCTGGTTTTCCCGGAATTCGAGCGAAACGAGAATTCGCCCGGCGGGTGCCGTACCACATCGCGCGGCCCGCGACTCTCCGGAGAAAGGCCGGAGATCGCGGGCCGGACGCCCGGATCAGCTGGCTGTCAGCCTATTCCATGAGGCGCAGAACCCCGTAGTTGAAGCCCTTGCGGCGGTAGACGACGCTGGGGGCGTCGCGCTCCTCGTCCCGGAACAGGTAGAAATCGTGGCCGACGAGTTCCATTTCCATCAGCGCCTGGTCGATGGTCATGGGTTTGGCGTAGTGGAACTTCTCTCGGACGATGACCGGCGCCGCCCCCTGGGTGTCGAGTTCGACGACGTTCTCGTCGGGTGTGCCGGCGGCGGCCCGGGCCGGCCGGTTGGGTGTGGGCGCCGGAGTGGGCGCCTGTTCCGCCCCGGGTCGGGGCGCGGGTTCGGTCTGGACCGCGACGGGGGCCGGCGACTGCAGCGCTCCGGCCAGATCGGCGGTCGCGGCGGCGACCGAGACGGGGGCGCGGTTACTGCCCTTGTGCACCTTCTGGCGGTCCGCGACCTTGCGCAGCCGCGCCTCGATGCGGCTGATGGCCATGTCGAGCGCGGTGTAGCGGTCGTGGGCGGACGCCTCGCCCCGGATCACGGGGCCGCTGGAGTGGATCGTGAGTTCAACCCGTTCGCGGCTGTCCGCGAGTTTCGGGTTGCGTTCCTTGGACACCTCCACATCGACGCTCATGCCTTTGTTCTCCCACTTGGCGAGCTTCGCCAGCTTGGCATCGACCTGCTGCCGGAAGCGCTCGCTGACATTGGTGCGTCGACCCTTGACGATGATGTCCACGTGACCCCCTTCGTCGCCTGACTGCCGCGCTGCGGCGGCAACCCTGCTCGGTGCTGTGTGGTCGCCCTCGCGCCCGCGCGGAGGGCGTCGTGTGCCGTCCTCCTCTCCGCCGTCGCCGTCCGACGGACGGCAGTCAGTACCTGGTGGTCGTGCTCCGGATGCCCTGCGGCTCCGGGCGGTCGCCGGTACATGCTCTGGGAGCGGTAGGTATACCCATGGAGTCCGCGTCCTCACCCGTGAATCCGGGGCCACCGCCCGCCGCCGGCCGCGGGGAGCTCGCATGGTGGCCGGGCCGCGCGCCCGCCGTGCGCCACGCCGGCCGGCGGGCGCGGCGCGCACGGGCCGGGGAACGCCGGGGGCCGGTGCCCCGGGCATGCGGGAAGAGATATGCCACCCGTCCGGCCGACCTGGTCTTCGTCCCCACATCCGCCTGCTGAGGAGCTCGCGGCGCTTGAGCGCCACTACTGTCCTTCTCCCGGTTCCGGAGGACATCGGGACCTCCGGCGAGGCAGGGCTTACCTCTAAGCCGCACCGTGATCGGTCGACGAAAAGTCGCCTTACGTGGGCCGTTTCGCCTGCGGCTGGCATCGGCTTGCCGGACGGACGCCGCCCTTCGGACGGCGTCGTGTCCGACGCAACCACGGACCCGGACGGGTGCCATGTCTGGAACGCTAGCCCGAGATCCCCCAGATGTCAGGTGCCAATTTCACCTTCGGCTGCCGACGGCACCCCCACATCACCCGCAAACCGTCCCAGAAGCCGCAAACCACACAGGAAGGTAAAGGCTTCTTGACGATCTCCGCCTACGGCCCGTCCCACGGACTCGATCCGGCCGGGCCGGATCAGTCGCGCTCGGCGAGCAGCACCGCTCCGGCGGGCGGCGCACCGCTGCGGCGCAGCGCGCGGGCGGCCTCGGCGAGAGTGGCGCCCGTGGTGAGCACGTCGTCCACGACGACCACCCGCCGCCCGGCCAGCAGCGGGGCGGCCCGGGGACGGACCGCGAGCGCCCCGGCGAGGTTGGCCCGCCGGGCGGCGGCATCGAGACCGGCTTGGTCGGCCACCGGCCGAACGTGCCGCAGCGCCCGCACCGCGACCGGCACCGGCGGCCCGCTCGCGGCCAGCTCGGCGGCGAGCACCGCCGTGAGGAGCCGCAACGGATCCGCGCCACGACGGCGCACCGAAGCGCGGCTCGCGGGGACCGGGACGAAAACGGTGCCGGGCCCGGCGTGCCCGGCCGCGACGGCGACACCGGCCAGCCGGCGGCCGAGGAACCCGGCCAGGGCCCGCCGGCCGTGCTCCTTGTAGGCGATCAGCACCGCCCGATCGCGCCCGGAGTGCGGCCCGGCGGCCCAGGCCGGTGGGCAGCCCGGACGCGGCCGGCATGGGCGGGGCCGGCGGTCCATCAGATCGGCACAGCGCGAGCACACGGGCCCGCCGGGGCGAGCGCAGCCTGCGCAGGGTTCCCCGAGTGCCAGGTCGAACAGGCCGGTGACTCCGGTGCGGGCGGCGAGCCGATGCCACGCCGGGGGCACGCTGGCGAGACGTTCGAGGACGGCGGGCGGGAGGGCGGCAAGGCGGAATCGTCGCATGTCCCCAGGCTCGGCGTCCGGGCGGCCCGGCCGCCAGCGCGATCTCCGGGCTGTGGAAAACTCCGCGCCCGCTTCCCGGAGTCCCGGACGCGATCTGCCGCTCAGCCCGGATAGACCGGGTTCGTCCCGTCCGTCACCCGCTGCCACATCAGCCGGTCATTGGTGAGCCACACGTTGTCGTTCTCGACCCCCGAGAGCAGCGGTGCCCCCGGAGCCGCGGCGATGGTGCGCATGTCGGCGCCCGGGGTGGCCCCGGCGCTGGTGGACTCGGTACTCCCGTCCAGCGGTACCAGGTACGCCTGCATCGCGCCGCGGTCCTTCTGTCCCAGGACGGCGAGCTGGTCGGCTCCCCGCCATGTGATGTCGGCCACCTGGTTCAGGTCCGAGGCCAGCGGGATGAACTCCTGCACCGCCACGCCGTCGTCGCCGTGCACGACGCGCCCCACCCACACCTGGGTGTCGTCGCCGTCGCGGGTGAGCACCGCCACCCGGGTGCCGTCGCGGGAGGCGCGCAGCTGCACGACCTCGCGGTCCGCCAGCTCCGGCGCGCTCACCTCGACGGGGTCGGCGCCGTCCGGCGCGAGCCAGACACGGGTGCCGCCCCGGGGCGGTGTGCTCGGCTGAGGGGAGGGGGAGGCGTTGCCGCGCTCGGTGTCGTCGGCGGTCGATCCGGCTTCGGGCTCGTCCTCCCGCTCCCGGGTGGTGTCCTCGACCACCCACAGGTTGCCGTAACCGTCCCAGGAGACCCCGGTGTAGTCGCCGTCGTGCAGCACGGTGCGGTAGTCGCTGTTCTCGACCAGGTCCGCGGCCTGGACGGTGTCCCCCGTGACCCCGGCGACCCGGTCCTCGTCGAGCGACACCGCGTACAGCTCCAGTGGGGAGTCGCCGCGCCCGGCCGCGCCCAGGGCGCGTGCCTCCTGCTGCTCACCGTCCAGGGACCACAGCTGGCCGTCCCGGATGAAGTAGCCGCGGACGTCGTCGGTCACGCCCGCCGGGTTCACCGAGTTCCACGCGGCGAGGCCGGTCTGCACGTTCTCGTCCTCCTCGCCCGGCAGCTCGACCTCCTCCCCGTTGACCCGCAGCACCAGCTCCTGCACCTCGGGCAGCTGTTTGAGCGTCCACACCAGCTGTGCGCCCATCCCGAACTCGGCGTCCGTCACGGACCCGGAGCCGGTGGTCAGCTCGACGGTGACCCGGCCGGAGTCGAAGGCCGCCGCCACGGAGGTACCCGCCGGGAAGGACGAGCGCACGGCGGGACGCAGCCAGTCCGTCGGGCCGCTCACCAGCATCTTCACCAGCTGGGTGGGCAGCTGGCTGGTGTTGGCCGGCAGGAACACCGGGTCGGGCACCAGCGTGCTCATGTCACGGTTGAAGTAGTACAGGTTGAGGGGGCGGAACACCCGGTCCACGTCCCGGCGGCTCAGCACGAGGTCGCTCGGAAGGTCGGAGATGCGCCACTCGCCGTTGACCCGGGCCAGTTCGAAGGTGATGTCGATCACTTCTCCGGCGCCGGCCGGCACGTACTGCCCGCTGGGCTCGATGGTGGCCACCTGCGGGGTGCGCATGTGCACGGTGGCGCGCTGCCCGCTCTCGTCGGGGGTGACGTCCAGGCCGACCGAGTCGAGTTCGCCGTAGACCAGCACGGTGCCGTCCGGCGACCACGCGGACTGTTCCGCGGAGGTCATGTACAACCGGGCGGCACGGTGGTTCTCCTCGAAGCTGCCCATGTCCTTGAGGAAGCCGCGGATCAGCCCGATCTCGCCCACGCCGGGCTGCGGGCCGGCGGGGAGCAGCCGGACGTAGGTGCCGTCCTGCTCGGCGGCGTTCTCGCCGCCCGCGTTCTGCACCACCGGCCCGCCGGTCGGCACGGTCGCGCAGCCGGACAGCGCGGCGAGCAGGCAGGTGGAGGCCGCGGCGCCCAAGGCGGCGAGCCGGCGGGTGCGGATGACGGAGATCACGGGGGTCATGCCTCCTCCCCGAGGGCGGGCGACCAGCCGGCGGCACGTTCGACGCCGGTGGCGGCAGGAGCCGGATAGGCGGGGCGGACCCGGCCGATGGCCATCTCCGGCGGCGCCAGCGGCAGCGGGGAACCGCGCAGTTCGGCGCCGGCCTTGCGCGGCAGCGAGAGCCGGAACTGGGCCCCCTTGCCGGGCATGCCCCACGCCTGCAGCCAGCCGCCGTGCAGGAGGGCGTCCTCACGGGCGATGGACAGGCCGAGGCCGGTGCCGCCGGTGGTGCGGGCCCGCGCCGGGTCGGCGCGCCAGAAGCGGTCGAAGCACAGGTGCTCCTCCCCCTCCTTGAGCCCGACCCCGAAGTCGCGCACGGCGACCGCCACGGCGTCGCGGTCGCCGGCGGCGGTCACGATGACGTCCTTGCCCTCGCTGTGCTCGATGGCGTTGACGACGAGGTTGCGCAGGATGCGGTTGATGCGCCGCACGTCGTACTCGGCGACGCACGGCTCGGCCGGCAGCCGCAGGACGACCTTGATGCCGCGCCGCTCCGCGATCTGCTCGGCGTCGCCCACCGCCCGCATGACGGCATCGCGGATGTCCACCGACTCCACCGCGAGCGTGGCGGCGCCCGCGTCGTGCCGGCTGATCTCCAGCAGGTCGCCCAGCAGTTCCTCGAAGCGCTCCAGCTGGCTCTGGAGCAGTTCGACCGAGCGGCGCATGGTCGGGTCGAGGTCGTCGCGGTCGTCGTACAGCAGGTCCCCGGCCATGCGGATGGTGGTCAGGGGGGTGCGCAGTTCGTGGGAGACGTCGGAGACGAACTGGCGCTGCACCTTGGACAGCTCCTCCAGTTCGCGGATCTTCTCCTGCAGGCTGCCCGCCATGTCGTTGAAGGACATGGCCAGCCGCGCGAGATCGTCCTCACCCCGTACCCGCATGCGTTCCGAGAGATCCCCCGAGGAGAGCCGCTCGGCGGAGCTCGCGGCCTGGCGGACCGGGATCACCACCTGCCGGGTGACGACGTAGGCGATGGCGGCCAGCAGGAGAATGAGCGCCGTGGCGACCAGGAAGAGCGTCTGCTGCACCAGGTCGAGCATCTCCTGCTCGTGGTCGAGCGGGAACAGGTAGTACAGCTCGAACGCGCTGGAGAGCTGGGCGCCGACGGCCAGGCCCGGCTCGCGGGTGTGGCCGCGGACGATCTCGGTGTAGCGGTAGTACTGGCGTTCCAGCTCCGTGGAGTTCTGCACCTGCTCACGGAGCTGAACGGGCACGCTGGTCTCGGAGACGTCACCGCTGGCCCGGCCGGTCATGCCGCCCACCGTGGGCAGGATGATCACCTCGTACAGCCCGGTGGATCCGCTGCGCGCCCCGAGGTCGTCGGTGATCTGGTCGAGCTGCCGGTCGCGGTCGGACTGGTCGCTGTCCTGCATGACGTTGAGCGCGTAGGTGAGGCCGGCGTGGTGGTCGCTCAGCGCCGCGCTCTCCTTGGCGTCCAGCAGGCCGGTGCGGACCTGCTGCATGAGGAAGAACCCGAGCACCGCCGTGACCAGCGCCGAGAGCACCAGCGTGGTGGTCACCACCTGCAACTGCAGGGACCTGCGCCACCGGGTGTGCACGCCTCGCACCAGCGCCCGGGCGGCACGCTGCGCGACGAGGTAGCCGCGCAGCAGCAGACCGCCGGCCTGCTGCCAGCGCGTCAGCGCGACGGCCTCGCCCTCCGGCCGCTGCCCGGGCGGGTCCAGTCCGGCGCGGTTCCCGCTCATCTACCCCGTCTCCGGCCGGATCAGGCCGTGCCGGCCTTGTAGCCGACACCGCGGACGGTGACGACCACCTCGGGGTGTTCCGGATCCTTCTCGATCTTGGCGCGCAGCCGCTGGACGTGCACGTTGACCAGCCGGGTGTCGGCGGCGTGCCGGTACCCCCACACCTGTTCGAGCAGCACCTCGCGGGTGAAGACCTGGCGCGGCTTGCGGGCGAGCGCCACCAGCAGGTCGAACTCCAGGGGGGTGAGGCTGATGGGCTGGCCGTCACGGCGCACGGAGTGGCCGGCGACGTCGATGGTGATGTCCCCGATCTGCAGTACCTCGGGGGCCGGTTCCTCGGTGCGGCGCAGCCGCACGCGGACGCGGGCCACCAGTTCCTTGGGCTTGAACGGCTTGACGACGTAGTCGTCGGCGCCGGACTCCAGCCCCAGAACGACGTCGACCGTGTCCGTCTTGGCGGTGAGCATGACGATCGGCACGCCGGATTCGGCCCGGATCTGCCGGCAGACGTCGATTCCATCCGCCCCCGGAAGCATGAGGTCCAGCAGCACCAGGTCGGGTTTGGTCTCGCGGAATGCCTCCAGGGCCTTGTCCCCGTCGTGGACGAAGGAGGGCTCGAAGCCCTCTCCTCTGAGGACGATGCCCAACATCTCGGCGAGAGCGAGGTCGTCGTCGACGACCAGAACGCGTCCCTTCATCGGTTACCCGGCGCTCGTGACGCCCCGTGGAGGGGCGGCGACGCGAACGCCTACTCCTTTCTGGACACTCAAGCGGCACTTCTTCGAACCCTGCTGCCGGGATCCCCGCACAGAAGCGGCCATCCGCCACCCAACCTTGCCATCATTCAGTCGGCACCGCGGGTGGTTGGCCGGATGGCCACGGGCGCGGTGGTCACTCCCCGTACACGCCGAGAGCAGTCCCCCGGCCGATCCCCCGAACACCTTGCCGCCTGACCCATTGCCTCGTCCAGAGTGGAGTCGCACCCTGGCCGTGGGCGACACGGTGGCCAGATAACGAAAGCATACAAAAAGAGTGAACAGTATTGGCTGGCCGATAAGCGACAAATAACCGCAACGTCGGGGTTCGTCCCGCAGTAGGTTGAGGTCGCATAACGTGGGTGACGCCACGCCCGGAAGAGACCCCGACGGGGCAGCAGCGGAAGCGGAGGGACCGATGACCCAGGACGGCGGCCCGCTCTGGCGAGCCCCTGGGAGCCGACCGGACGCGCCGTCGGGACGGCCGGAGCAGCGGCCGGCCGCCCCGGAAGGCGAGCCGCACGAAGCACCGCACCCCGATCCGGGCACGCGGCAGCCCGGCTCCTGGGCCGCCCCGGGCGGCCCCACGCCGCCCTGGGAGGCGCCCACCGGAGGCGGAGCGCCGTACGGAGCGGGGCAGCCGCCGCACGGCGGCCCGCCCGGGCACGGCGGCTGGGGTCCACCGGGTGGCGATCCGCCCGGGCACGGCGGGCCTGAGTGGCCCGCCGCCGGCCCGCCGCTCCCCCCGCGGCCCGGCGTCGTCGCGCTGCGCCCGCTCACGCTCGGCGACATCTTCAACGGGGCGTTCAGCTACATCCGGCACAACCCCAGGGCGTCGCTGGGGCTCGCCGTCATCGTGATGGCCGTGGCCAGCCTGCTGCCGGCGCTCGGCTACGGGTCGCTCACCAACGACCTGCTCACCTTCGAGGAACAGCTCAGCGACCAGACCGCGGTGGCGCCGGAGGAGCTGTTCCCGTTCTCGACCTTCAGCACCGTGAGCATGCTCGGCGGCTCGCTGATCAGCTTCGCCGCCGGCACCATCCTCTCCGGCCTGCTGGCGGGCGTGGTGGGACTCGCGGTACTCGGCCGTCGGGTGACGCTGGGCGAGGCCGTTCGGGCGGTGCGCGGCCGGATCGGCGCCGTGTTCGGGCTCGGCGCCATCACGGTGCTGCTGTCGCTGTTGTGGTTCGTCCTGCTGATGGCCGTGCTGACCGGAGGGCTGCTGCTGACCGCCGTGGAACCGGTGTCCGGCGTGCTGGTGCTCGTCGTCGGCCTGGTCCTCGCCACGGTGCTCGCCGCCTGGGTGTACATCAAGCTGGCCCTGGCGATGCCGGCCGTGGTGCTGGAGCGGGTCGGCCCGTTTCACGCCATCGGGCGGTCCTGGACGCTCGTGCGGCGCAGCTGGTGGCGGGTATTCGGCATTCTGCTGCTCGCGCAGATCATCGCCGGAGTGGTCGCCAACCTGCTCGTGACGCCGTTCTCCCTGGTGAGCGCGGTGACGCCGTTCATCGGCGCCGACGCCCCTTGGGTGCCGGTCGCCAACGCCGCGAGCGTCTACCTCGGTTCGGTGATCTCCGGCGCGGTGACCAGCCCGTTCGCCGCCGGTGTCACCACCCTGCTCTACGTCGACATGCGCATGCGCCGTGAGGGCCTGGACCTGCGGCTACGCGGCGCCGCCGCGTCGGGGCGGCAGGTCGACGTCGACGTCTACCGCACCACCGCGGCCCCGGCACCGCCGGGCTACCCGCCTGCCGCGGGCCAGTGGCCCGGCCCGCCCGGCGACGGTCCCGCTCCCGGCGGCCCGGGAGGCCCCGCTTGACGGCTGTGCCCGCCCTCGCGCCGGGCGCCGAGATCAGCCGGGAGGAGGCCGCCCGGCTGGCCCGGGAGGAACTGGCCGACCCGGTCTACGGGCAGTCCGAGCCGACCGTCGTCGAGCGGATCTATGCCTGGGTCGTGGACCGGGTGTCCGAGCTGCTGGACAGCCTGGGCGGCGCGCTGCCCGGCGGCTGGTGGGTCCTCGGCCCGCTGCTCGCCGTGCTCGTGCTGCTGCTCGCCGGCCTGGTCTGGTACACCCGGCCCGCCCGGCGCTCCCGGCGGCGCGGTGCGGTGGTCGACGCCGGTGTCCCGCAATCCGCCGCCGACCACCGGGCGCTCGCCGAACGGCACGCGGCGGCCGGTGGGTACGCCGATGCCATCCGCGAACGCCTGCGCGCCGTCTCCCGCGACCTGGAGGACCGCGCCGTCATCGTGCCGCGCGCCGGCCGCACGGCGACCGAACTGGCCGCCGAGACCGCCGCCGCGCTCCCCGGCCACCGCGCGGCGCTGGACGCCGCGGCCCGGGTGTTCAACGACGTCTGGTACGGCGACCGCGCCGCCACCGCCGAGGGTTACGCCGTCCTGTGCGACCTCGACGAGCGGCTGCGCGCCGGCACCCCCCACCGGCGCACGGAGCGGACCGGATGAGCCCCACGCCTGCCCCGACCGGCACTTCCGCCCCGGCGCCCGGCGCCTCCGGCGCCCTCCCCGTATCGCGGTCCCCCGGCGATCTCTGGCGCCGCGCGCGCGGCCCGCTGGCGTTCGTCGCACTGCTGCTCGTGGTCGCGGTGGTGCTCTCGCTGGGCAGCCGGCAACTGCCCACCGGCGACCTCGACCCCGAGGCGCCGGGCCCCGACGGCTCGCGCGCCGTGGTGCAGGTGCTGCGCGACCGCAGGACCGAGGTCACCGTGGCCCGCGACCTCGACACCGCGCTGGCCGCCGCCGGGCCGGACTCCCTGCTGGTCCTCGTCCAGTCGCACCGGCTGCTGCCCGAGGAGGTGGACCGGCTGGCCGGCGCCCCTGGCGACCGGCTGCTGGTCCAGCCCACCACCCAGGTGCTCTCCGCGCTCGCACCCGGGGTGCGGATGTCCGGCCGGGTCGACGCCGGCCCGCTGCGGCCCGGCTGCCCGCTGCCGGCCGCGGTCGCCGCCGGCAGCGCCGACACCGGGGGCGAGGTCTACACCGCCCCGGCCGGCGATGGCCGCGGCGGCACGGCCTGCTACCCCGCCGACTCCGGGCACGCGCTGGTGCAGGTGCCCGACGGCTCGGCCACCGTCACCGTCCTGGGCACCGGGGAGCCGCTGCGCAACGGGCGGCTGTCCCGGCTCGGCAACGCCGCGCTCACCCTGAACCTGGTCGCCGACCGCGACGTGGTGTGGTTCGACCCCGACACCCCCCAGCCGCCCGGTGAGGCATCGCTGTGGGAGGTGCTGCCCCGCGCGGTGTACCTGGCCGCCGGGCAGCTCGCCGTGGCCGTGCTGCTGCTGGCCCTGTGGCGCGGCCGTCGGCTCGGCCCGCTCGTGGCCGAGCGGATCCCCAGCGTGGTGCGCGCCGCCGAGACCACCGAGGGGCGCGCCGGGCTCTACGCCGAGCGCCGGGCCCGCGACCGGGCCGCCGCCGCGCTGCGCGACGGCTTCCTCGGCCGCAACCGCCCGCTGCTGGGGCTCGGCCCGGACGCCGACGCCGATACCGTGGTCCAGGCGGTGGCCGCCCGCACGGCCGCGGACCCTCAGCGGGTGCGCGCCCTGCTGTACGGTCCGGGCGGCACGGACGTCCCCGATCCGTTCGACGCCGACGACGCCGGCCTGGTGCGGCTCGCCGACGAACTCGACCGGCTGGAAGGCGAACTCCGGTGAGCCGGACCCGCCACTCCCCGGGACGGCCCGCACCCCGCCACGACCGTCGAATCGGGCGGAACGCCGGGCCCGGCTCCGTACCCGACTCCACCGACCCCAGAGAAAGGTGACTCCCGCCGTGACCGCCTTCACCACGTACGGACAGCCGCCCGACGGACCGTCCGCCGACGAGGCGCGCGCGGCGCTGACCGCGCTGCGCGACGAGGTCGCCAAGGCCGTGGTCGGTCAGGAGGAGACGGTCACCGGCCTGGTCGTCGCCCTGCTGTGCCGGGGCCACGTGCTGCTGGAGGGCGTCCCCGGCGTGGCCAAGACCCTCCTGATCCGGACCGTGGCGGCCGCCCTGAGTCTGGACCACAAGCGCGTCCAGTTCACGCCGGACCTCATGCCGGGCGACGTCACAGGTTCGCTGGTGTACGACGCGCGTACCGCGAAGTTCGAGTTCCACGACGGGCCGGTGTTCACCAACCTGTTCCTGGCCGACGAGATCAACCGCACCCCGCCCAAGACGCAGGCGGCGCTGCTGGAGGCCATGGAGGAACGGCAGGTGACGGTGGAGGGCCGGCCACGGGAGCTGCCGGATCCGTTCGTCGTGGCCGCGACCCAGAACCCGGTGGAGTACGAGGGCACCTACCCGCTGCCCGAGGCGCAGCTCGACCGGTTCCTGCTGAAGCTCGTCGTGCCGCTGCCGCAGCGCGAGCACGAGGTGGACATGCTGACCCGGCACGCCGACGGCTTCGACCCGAGCGACCTCGCCGCGGCCGGCGTGCGCGCGGTGGCGGGTCCGGCCGAACTCCGGGCGGCCCGCGCGGCGGTGCAGGCGGTGCGGGTCGCGCCCGAGGTGCTCGGCTACATCGTGGACCTGTGCCGGGCCACCCGCCGGTCGCCGTCCCTGCAGCTCGGCGCGTCGCCGCGCGGCGCCACCGCGCTGCTGCGCACCAGCCGGGCGTGGGCGTGGCTCTCGGGACGGGACTACGTGGCGCCCGATGACGTCAAGGCGCTCGCCAAGGCCACGCTGCGGCACCGCATCGCCATGCGCCCCGAGGCCGAGCTGGAGGGCGCCACCACGGACGGCCTGCTGGACGGCGTGCTGGCGTCGGTGCAGGTGCCGCGCTGACCCACGCGGCCACGCGGCACGGGTGACGCCGGACGAGACCAGCGAATCAGGGAGACGGGAACAGGCGATGGCGGTCACGGGACGGGCGGTCCTCCTGGCGTTCGCCGGGGTACCGGTGGTGCTCATCGCCGGGAACGCCGGTGACTGGGTGCTCTGGGGGTACGCCGGGCTGGTGGTCGCGGCGGTGCTGCTCGACCTGCTGCTGGCTCCCAGCGCCCGTCGGCTGGAGTTCGAGCGCGACGGCGACACCGCGATCCGGCTCGGCGAGTCCGCGACCGTCGGCCTGCTGGTGGCCAACCCGGGCCGCCGCCCGATGCGCGCCCGCGTCCGTGACGCCTGGCCGCCGAGCGCCGGGGCGGCACCGCGGGTGCGGCGGGTCGCGATCCCGGCCGGGGAACGGCGCCGGATCAGCACCGTTCTCACCCCGACGCGCCGCGGCGACCAGTACGCGGCCGGGGTGACCGTGCGCTCCTTCGGCCCTCTCGGGCTGGCCGCGCGCCAGTGCACGCACCGGGTGCCGTGGGCCGTGCGGGCGCTGCCGCCGTTCGCCAGCCGCCGGCACCTGCCGGGCAAGCTGTCCCGGCTGCGGGAGCTGGACGGCCAGCACGTCGCCTTGGTGCGCGGGCAGGGCAGCGAGTTCGATTCACTGCGCGAGTACGTGCCGGGCGACGACGTCCGGTCCATCGACTGGCGGGCGACCGCGCGCCGCGACGCGGTCGTGGTCCGCACGTGGCGGCCGGAGCGCGACCGCCGCATCCTGCTGGTCCTGGACACCGGGCGGACGTCGGCCGGCCGGGTGGGCGATACGCCACGGCTGGACCACTCGATGGACGCCGCGCTGCTGCTGGCCGCGCTGGCGGCGAAGGCCGGCGACCGGGTGGAGCTGCTGGCCTACGACCGCCGGGTGCGCGCCCGGGTCCGCGGCCACGGCCGGGCGAGCGCGCTGCCCGCGATCGTCCAGGCGATGGCGCCGCTGGAGTCCGAGCTCGTCGAGTCCGACCCGGCCGGGCTGGTCGCCACCGTGCTCGGCGGACGCGACCGCGGCCGCCGGCTGGTGGTCCTGTTCACCGATCTGGACGCCGCCGCCCTGGAATCCGGCCTGCTCCCCCGGCTGCCCGCCCTGACCAGCCGGCACATGGTGCTGGTGGCGGCGGTGAGCGATCCGCGCGTCCACGAGATGGCGGCGGGCCGTGGCGACACCCGCGCGGTCTACCAGGCCGCGGCGGCCGAACGCACCCTGGCCGCCCGCCGCCGGGTCACGGCGGAGTTGCGCCGCCACGGCGTGGAGGTGGTGGACGCCCCGCCGGAGACGATCGCACCGGCGCTGGCGGACGCCTACATCGCGCTGAAGGCGCAGGGGCGGTTGTGAGGGGAGCTTCGAACGCGAAGGGGCTCCGGCGGCCGCAGAGGTTACACTACTGATATGAGTCCAGAGCACAACTACCGGGAACTTCACGAACTGGTAGATAAGCTTACGCCATCCGGCATACGGCGCCTACGTTCCCTCATCGCATCCGACCAAGAACTGTCTCACTTCCTGAGTGAGGGCGAGCAGCCGCGCCGGAATATGCCTTTTATCGGCAGGTTCTCGTCAGGAGAGCCGGACATTTCCATCAGGCACGACGAGGTCGTTCGTCGACAGCTACGCTTTTCAGAGTGATCGTAACTCTGCTGGACACCGGCGTCCTGTGGGCCGCTCTCGATAATTCGGACAAGTACCATGCCGTCTGCGCCGAACTCCTGACCACCATGCCAGGCCAGATACTGCTGCCTTCACCGGTCGTCACCGAGACGGCGCTCTGCCTTGAGAACAAACTGGGCCCAAAGGCCGAGTCCGATCTTTTGGATTTCCTCGTACAGAGCGACATAGAGATCGTGGAATTGGACAGGCACGACCTCGTGTGCGCGTCCAGTATCATCCGGCAGTACGCATCACTGCGAATCGGCTTCGTCGACGCCTCCGTCATAGCTGTCGCACAGCGGCTGGATATCACCAGAATCGCGACGCTGGACAGGCGCCATTTCACCACGGTCCGGCCGAACCATACGGACGCGTTCACGCTGGTTCCCGAAGAGTTGTGATCGCAGAGCGCGGTGGTCAGCCGACCATCGGCACGGACTCCGGCCGCTCCGCGATGTCCCCCGTCTCCCCCTCGCGCGCCGCACGGCGGCCCAGGGTGAAGACATAGGTCAGGAAGAGCGCCTCGGCGACCACGCCGATGCCGATCCGCAGCCACGTGGTGTGCACCCACCCGGTGACGAAGCCCTCGATGAGGCCGGAGACGAAGAGCACGACCACCAGCCCGAGCGCCACCGCCACGGCCGCACGCGCCTCCTCGCCCAGGGCGCGCAGCCGGGGACGGGGGCCGGGGTCGATGATCGTCCAGCCGAGTTTGATGCCGACGCCCGCGGCCACGAACACCGCGGTCAGCTCCAGCAGGCCGTGCGGAATGATCAGGCCGAGGAACACGTCGCCCTTGCCGTTGGCGAACATCATGCCGCCGGCCACGCCGAGGTTGGCGCCGTTCAGCGCCAGCACATAGACGGTGGGCACGCAGAGGAACACGCCGAAGATGAGGGCCTGCGCGGCGGCCCAGGCGTTGTTGGTCCACACCCGGGCGGCGAACGACGCCCCCGGGTACTCGACGTAGTAGTTGGCGAAGTCGTGCTCGACGTAGGCGCGAATCTCCTCGGGGGTGCCCAGGGCGTCGTAGGCGGCCGGGTCCGTGGCGATCCACACGGTGAGCGCCGCCGAGAACGCCACGGTGCCGAGCGATGCCACGATCCACCACCACCGCAGCCGGTACACCACGGCCGGGAACGTGCGGGTGAAGAACCGGGTGACGTCCTGCCAGGCCGGGGTGTGCGCCCCGGTGACCGCCGAGCGCGCCCGGGCGACCAGGCCGGACAGCCAGCCGGTGAGAGTGGGGTCCTGCCCGGAGGAGCGCACCACCGACAGGTGGGTGGACACCCGCTGGTACAACTCCACCAGCTCGTCGATCTCGGGGCCGGTCAGCCGGCGGCGCCGGCGGACCAGCCGCTCCAGGCGGTCCCAGTCGGGGCGGTGCGCGGCTGCGAAGACGTCGAGATCCACGCCCCCGACTCTACTGACGCCGGGACACCCGGTTCGCCTGGCCGTCCGGGCGCTGCCAGACTGGGAGGTGACAGCCGGACCGTGGGACGGGAGAGGCGGCATTGGCACATCCCAGCGGCGGTTACTACCAGCAGACCGATCTGGTGACCGGGGACGCGGTCGTCCTGGACCTGCGGCCGGCCGGTTTCGCCACGCGCATGGTCGCGCTGTTCCTCGACGTCCTCGCCCAGGCGCTGGTCCTGGTGGGTCTCTCGCTGCTCCTCGACCAGGTCAGCGGCCTGCTGGACAGCGCCACCTGGGCGGCGCTGCAGATCCTGCTGGTGGTGCTCGTCATCGTCGGCTACCCGGTGGCCGTCGAGACGCTGACGCGCGGCCGCTCGCTCGGCAAGCTCGCGCTGGGCCTGCGGGTGGTAGGGACGGACGGGTCGCCCGAACGCTTCCGCCAGGCCCTGACACGCGCCCTCTGCGGATTCGTGGAGCTCTGGCTGACCAGCGGCGTGGTGGCGCTCATCGTCGCGCTGGTCAACCGCGACGGCCGCCGGGTCGGCGACTTCCTGGCCGGGACCCTCGTGGTCCAGGAGCGCGCCCGCCGCGCCGACACCGCCCCGATCCCGATGCCGCCGCACCTGACGGGCTGGGCGAGCACCGCGGAACTGTCGCGGCTGGATCCGGAGACGGCGCAGATGGCGCGCCAGTACGTGCAGCGTTACCACGAACTGACCGAGGAGGCGCGCCGCACGATGGGCGCCGAGGTGGCCAACGCGGTGGCCCGGACGGTGAGCCCGCCTCCGCCGCCGGGGGCCGCGCCGTACGAGTACCTCGCCGCGGTCCTGGCGGAGCGCCGCCGCCGCGAGGAGGAACGGCTGGCACGGCAGCGGGGGTGAGGAGGCATCTCCCCATCTGGTCTGCACACAAAAAAATCGATCAATTACGCTACGTTACCGGCATGCCCCTCAAAGCAGGTGAGATCATCAAGTGGATCGAAGCGGATGGCTGGTACCTGGATCGCATGCGTGGCAGTCATCGGCAGTTCGTCCACCCCTACAAGCCCTAAGCACGCCACGACCCCAGGTAGTCGACCTGCTCCGGGGTCAGCTCGTCGATGCGCACCCCCAGCGCGGACAGCTCCAGACGGGCGACCTCGGTGTCGATCTCGGCCGGAACGTCGAGCACGCCGGGTGACAGCTCGGCGTGGTGGGCGGCCAGCCACTCCACAGTGAGGGCCTGCACCGCGAACGACATGTCCATCACCGCCGCCGGGTGGCCCTCGGCGGCGCCCAGGTTGACGAGGCGGCCCTCGGCGAGCAGGACGATCCGGCGGCCGTCGGCGAGCACGTACTCATCGGCCTGCGGGCGCACCTCGCGGCGGATCTCGACCGCGAGGGCCTCCAGGGCCGGCAGGTCGATCTCGATGTCGAAGTGGCCGGAGTTGGCCAGGATCACGCCGTCCTTGAGCTCGGCCATGTGCTCGGCGCGCAGCACGTCGCGGTTGCCGGTGACGGTGACGATCACGTCGCCGATCCGCGCCGCCTCGGCCATCGGCAGCACGGTGTACCCCTGCATCACCGCGTCCAGCGCCTTGACCGGGTCGACCTCGGTGACGACCACCCGCGCCCCCATGCCACGGGCGCGCTCGGCCAGGCCGCGGCCGCAGTAGCCGAACCCGGCGACCACCATCGTGCGCCCGGCGAGCAGGGCGTTGGTGGCGCGCATGATGCCGTCGAGGGTGGACTGCCCGGTGCCGAACCGGTTGTCGAACATCCGCTTGGTCGCGGTGTCGTTCACCGCCACCATCGGCAGCCGCAGCGCGCTCTCGGCGCTCATCCGGTGCAGCCGGATCACGCCGGTAGTGGTCTGCTCACAGCCGCCCACGGTCTCGGCGATCAGGTCGGGGCGGCGCAGGTGGGCGGTGTTGACCAGGTCGCAGCCGTCGTCCAGCAGCAGGTGCGGGCGGTGTTCCAGCACGGTGACCAGGTTGCGGTCGTAGGTGGCGACGTCCATGCCGGCGCGGGCGTGCACCATGACGCCGTACTCGGCCACGAGCGCCGCGGCGGTGTCGTCCTGGGTCGAGAGCGGGTTGGAGGCGGCGAGCGCCACCTCGGCCCCGCCGGCGCGCAGCGCGCGCAGCAGGTTGGCGGTCTCGGCCGTGACGTGCATGCACGCCGCGATGCGCAGCCCCGCCAGCGGGCGCTCGCGGTCGAACCGCTCGCGGATGCTGCGCAGCGCCGGCATCGTGTGCTCGGCCCATTCCACGCGGCGGACCCCGGCCTGCGCGAGGCCGAGGTCCGCGACGTCATGCGAAGGGAGTGCCATGCGGCCGGCGTCCGCCCGTCAGTACCGGTACTGGTCGGACTTGTACGGCCCGGCGACGTCCACGCCGATGTAGGCGGCCTGCTCCTTGGTGAGCGTGGTGAGCTTGACGCCGAGGGCGTCGAGGTGCAGCCGGGCGACCTTCTCGTCCAGGATCTTGGGGAGAACGTAGACGCCGGTCGGGTACTCGGCGGGCTTGGTGAACAGCTCGATCTGCGCGATCACCTGGTTGGTGAAGCTGTTCGACATGACGAAGCTGGGGTGGCCGGTGGCGTTGCCCAGGTTGAGCAGCCGGCCCTCGGACAGCACGATGATCGAGTGGCCGTCCTCGAACCGCCACTCGTGGACCTGCGGCTTGATCTCGATCTTCTGGATCCCCGGCACCTTGGCGAGCCCGGCCATGTCGATCTCGTTGTCGAAGTGGCCGACGTTGCCGACGATGGCCTGGTGCTTCATCCGGGTCATGTGGTCGGCGGTGATGATGTTGAAGTTGCCGGTGGTGGTGATGAAGATGTCGGCGGTCTCGACGACGTCCTCAAGGACGGTCACCTGGTAGCCGTCCATGGCGGCCTGCAGCGCGTTGATGGGGTCGATCTCGGTGACGACCACTCGGGCGCCCTGACCGCGCAGCGCCTCGGCCGCGCCCTTGCCGACGTCGCCGTAGCCGCAGACGACCGCGACCTTGCCGCCGATGAGGACGTCGGTGCCGCGCATGATGCCGTCGGGCAGCGAGTGCCGGATGCCGTACTTGTTGTCGAACTTGCTCTTGGTGACCGAGTCGTTGACGTTGATGGCCGGGAAGAGCAGCTTGCCGTCGCGCTGCATCTCGTACAGCCGGTGCACGCCGGTGGTGGTCTCCTCGGTGACGCCCTTGATGCGCGCCGCGATGTTGGTCCACTTCTGCGGGTCGGCGGCCAGGCTCGCGCCCAGCAGCCGCAGCACGACCGCGAACTCCTCGCTGTCGGCGCTCTCAGGGGCGGGGACGGCGCCGGCCTTCTCGTACTCCGCGCCCTTGTGGACGAGCAGCGTGGCGTCGCCGCCGTCGTCGAGGATCATGTTGGGGCCGTCACCGCCGGGCCAGGTGAGCGCCTGCTCGGTGCACCACCAGTACTCCTCCAGGGTCTCGCCCTTCCAGGCGAACACCGGCACGCCCTTGGGGTCGTCGGGGGTGCCGTCCGGGCCGACCACCACGGCGGCGGCGGCGTGGTCCTGGGTGGAGAAGATGTTGCAGCTCACCCAGCGCACCTCGGCGCCGAGCGCCACGAGCGTCTCGATGAGGACGGCGGTCTGCACGGTCATGTGCAGCGAGCCCATGATCTTGGCGCCCCGGAGCGGCTGGGAGGGGCCGTACTCGGCGCGGGTGGCCATGAGTCCGGGCATCTCGTGTTCGGCGAGCCGGATCTCCTTACGGCCGAACTCGGCCAGGGACAGGTCGGCGACCTTGAAGTCGAATGCCATGCGTCTGTACTCCTCCTCTGGGTGCGTCCCGAGTCTAGGCCCGGATCCGGCGATCCGGCACGCGCCCGGGCACGAGATTGACAGTGCTTTGTCAGATTGACTAGCTTCGCGCCATGGAGCGTGACATCCCGATCTCCGCAGCGGCCGAGCGGCTGGACATGACCCCCCGAATGCTGCGCTACCGGGAGAGCCTCGGCCTGCTCCCGGTCACCAAGGAGCCGCCGTCCGGGCGTGGTCACCGGCACCGCCGCTTCTCCGAGGCCGACCTGCGCACCGTCTCAGCCGGCCTGGAGCTGGAGCGGCAGTACGACGTCACCCCGGCCGCCCTGGCCTTCGCCCTGCGGGTGCTCGCCGAACCGGCCACCATGGCGCGGGTGCGCGGCTACGGCGAGCGCCTCGGCCGGCTCGCACCGCCGCCGGCCCGTGCGCTGGACTTCGACCAGCAGAAGGCGCTCCGGCTGCTCGGCCGGCACTAGCGGCGCCGGAGGCACGGCGCGGCTCACCAGCCGGTGGCCTGCTGGATGTCGCGCTCCAGCATGGGTGCCAGGGTCCGGGCGAACGTCGCGGTGAAGTGGGCGTTGTCCCAGTACACCAGGACGTTGCCGATCACGACCGGGCAGCGGTCACCGGTGCACAGGTAGCGGCTGAGGTCGAGGAACGTAACGTTCTCCGGGACGCCGCGCACCGACTCCAGCGGCGACGTCTCGGCCATCGACGGTGCCGGCGACCCGACGCACTCGTCGGGACCGCGCGTCGCGACGCACTCCGGGGCCTGGAAGTCGAAACGGGGCGTGTCCCGGATCGCCAGCACGTCGATGCCGAGCCGGTCCAGTTCCGCCCACCGCTCCAGGTAGCCGTCGACCACCACCTCGCCGCCGAACCCGGCGTCGGTGTCGATGCTCGTGCTGGTCGCCGTGGTGAAGACCGCGTCCGGGCGCAGCTCCGCCAGCTCGGCCATCACCCCGTCGTTCCATTCGTGGCAGGTGGTGTACACCTCGCCGCGGTAGCGCTGCTCGGCCGGGGTGAACAGGCAGGCGCCCTTGATGATATTGACGATCCGCCAGTCGTTGTCGTCGGCGATCCGTTCCAGCGCGGGGAACCAGTGCGCGGCGTGCGAGCCGCCCACGAGCGCGATCGTCCGCTCCGGGTCGTCCGCCCCGTACGCGCAGGTGAGCACCTCCGCCGACTGGGTGCCCTGGTTGCAGCCGTCCGGGTAGGTGGCGGGGACGTCGTCGGCGGCCGTGGCCGGGTCCGGGTAGACCGGGAGGTCGCGGAGCGGTGCGTCCGCTCCGGCGTCGGTGAGGATCTGCGCGCCGGGGTAGTTGCCGACGTCGGCGACGAACGCCTCCCGCTCCCGCTGTTCCTCGGCGAGTCGCCAGGACCAGCCCCCGGCACCGGCGAGGACCGGCAGCAGGCAGGCCAGCCCGATCGCGAGCGAGCGCAGCGGGGTGGCCCGGTCCCGGACGAGCCGGCCGACCCCGGCGTCCACCAGCCACGTGGTCGCCGCGGCGAGCGCGAACGACAGCGCGAGGACGGCGGCGCCTCCGGTCAGGCTCGGCGTCGTCCGCCCGGTGACGGCGAGGTAGCAGACGAGCACCGGCCAGTGCCACAGGTACAGCGCGTAGGAGATGTCGCCGACGTAGTGCAGCGGACGCAGCCGGAGCAGCTGGTCGGCACCCACCCGGCTGCCGGTGGTCCCGGCGACGATCACCAGCACGGCGGCGCCGGTCGGCCACAAGGCGATGTAGCCGGGGAACATCGTGGAGACCTGGAGCAGCAGCCCGCAGGACAGCAGCAGCGCCAGGCCCGCCCAGCCGAAGATCACCCGCAGCCACGCCGGCACCCGCAGGTACGGCAGCGCGAGAGCGAGCAGCCCGCCGAGGGCCAGCTCCCACAGCCGGGCGCCGGTGTCGAAGTAGGCCCACCGCTGGTTCAGCTCGGTCGAGACGACGGAGTAGCCGAGGGACACCACGAACACCAGGGAGAGCGCGATCCCCACCGCCAGCCGCGGCGACCGCCCGGCCCGGGCGGCCACGAACGCCGCGACCCCGATGACCAGCGGCCACAGCAGATAGAACTGCCCCTGGATGGCGAGCGACCAGAAGTGCTGCACCGGGCTGGCGGAGTTGCTCTGCGCGAGGTAGTCGACGGCGTCGAGGGCCAGCTTCCAGTTCTCGTAGTACAGCCCGGCCGCGACCACCTCCGCGATCGCGGCCCGCCACCGGTCCGGCGGCAGGAACAGGAAAGTGGCGACCAGCACACCACCGAGCACCACCGCCGCGGCCGGGGTGAGCCGGCGGACCAGCTTCGTCCAGAACGCGACCACGTCGATCCGGCCGCGCCGCTCCACCATGCGCACCAGCGAACCGGTGATGAGGAAGCCGGTGAGCAGCAGGAACACGTCCACCCCGCCGGAGACGCGCCCCAGCCAGATGTGGTAGACGGCCACCAGCAGCACCGCGACGGCCCGCAGCCCCTGAATCTCGGGCCGGTACCCGCCCTGCGCCGCCGACGGAACCGGCCTCGGCGACTCGGACGGCCGCGCCGGGCCGGTCTCGGACGAGGTACTCGACGTACTCGACGGGGATTGCACCACTGCGGCGGATCACCTTCGTGGACGGGAGACGCCGCACGGAGGGCACGGCGAGAGGCACCAGAACACGGCGGCGGGTGGGGAAACCCGGCCGGAACCGCGTCCATGTCGGCCGACCATGATGCGCGAGAACCATGACATATCGGGGTGTACAGCGCCAACCAGTGGTGAATGTGCGGTCACGGAAGGATGACGGGATGCGGGGCATCGCCGGACGGCGTGGCGCGGTATGCGCTGGGTGACGGGGTGAACGGCGGACCCCCGATAAGCAACGAAGGCGGGCCACCGAGAGGCCCCGCGCCCGGCTCACCGACCCGCCGCGTGCCGGGTGCTGGTCCCACTTGTCACGCACGGCCCGGATCCCACGGTGGACGGCCGGTCACGACCTCGCGGCGAAGCCCGGGAGTCCGAGCCACCGCGAAGTCAGCCCCGAGGGAACACCCATCGCGTGGCAGCGACGCTCGCGGTTATCGCGACCGTCTGGCCAATGGCCTCGATCGCTGGCCTCTCCACCGCATACGCGAGCGCACGGGGATGCTCGGGCCGTCCGCCAGCAGATCGAGGGGTTAATCCCCGCGCGTGCGGGGCGCACGACCCGGACCAGTGGCAGCGGCGTGTGAAGCCGGGTTCATCCCCGCGCGTGCGGGGCGCACCACGCCGAGTGCGGCTTCCTGGCGAGGCCCTGGGGATCATCCCCGCGCGTGCGGGGCGCACTCTCGTTGACCTGCTGCTCCTTCACCCGGGAAAGCCCATTCCCGCAACTTTGCCACCCGCTCACCCTAGCGCCCGTCCGCGCCGCCCACTCCCATTCCTCCCGTCCCGCTGCCGGTTCCGGCCGTTCAGGTTTCCGGGGCGTTTCGCGGGTTACGGTTCCAGGCGTGAACACCCCACGCGGCCTTGACCTTGCTCTGAGCCGGTTCCCCGACAATGTGCGCCGTAGGCTCGCGGCGTTGGATCGGCTTCGGGAGATCTGGGCGGAACACCAGACCCGTCGGCCTCGGCATCGGTGGGCGGAGGATCGGCGGCGATTCTTCCGTCGGCATGTCGTCGAACTGCGGGCGCTCGCCGGGCTGCTGGATGCGAAGGTGGCTCGGGCGGAGCGGCTTTCGCGGGGTTGGGAGCGGCTGGACGTCAGCCCGGAGCTGCGGGAGCGGCTGAGCCAGGAGGAAGAGGCCCTGGTGCGCATGGCCTCGGAGTGCACCGCGGGTCAGCCGCTCACGGCGGACTATCTGGAGGCGCTCGCCCGCGAGATCCCCGACTTCGACGGGCCGCCCTCCCCCACCGAGCTGGCCGGTGCCTCGCTCGCCGAGGCGGCGTCGGTGGAGACGCACCCCGTCATCCGCGCGGCGCACATCCAGCTCATCTGCGAGACCGCCCTGGAGCCGGCCGTCACGGCCGGGCCCGCTCCGGGGCCTCCGGCGCACCGGCGGCCGTTGCCGTGGGCGATGGCGTCGCTGGCGCTGATGCGGTCGAACTATCCGCCGCTCGTCATGGACCACCGGCTGGCCGGGCAGCACGAGCGGGCCCGGTTCCAGGCCGGTGAGTGGGAGCGCCTGGTGGAGCTGACGTTGCTGCTCGCCGACCTGGAGACGGCCTCCCTGCGCGGCGAGCTGAGCTGGAGCGCCCAGCAGCGGGACCAGCCGCCGGTGAACACGGCCCCGCTGGCCACCGCCATCCAGCGCCGCGTCGTGGAGCATCTGCGCCACCAGGCCGCCTCGCTGGCGCTGGTGCTGCGGGAGCTGGACTCAGCAGCACGGTTCGCGGTGAGCGCGGGGGTTCCGGAGGGGGACCCGGTCCTGGAGGAGCGGCTGGACGCCGCCGCCGAGCGCGCGCTGTTCACCCGTGGGCCCGGCTGCTGGTGGGCGGCGCTGGACCTGACCGTCACCGACGGCACCCTGCGGCTGCTGATCGCGGTGCAGGACGTCGGGAATCCGGCGACCGGGGTTCTCGCGGTGACCGCCGACGCGCTGCTGCGCACGGCCGGGAGTCAGGGCGACGCACTGGACCTGGCGTGTACCGACTGCGTGACGCTCATCCCCACCGACGGCGCCGACGAGCGGTGGCCGGACGTGGCGGAGTTCGTCGATGACGCCGTCTCCCAGGCCGTGCACAGCCTGACCCAGGCGATGCGCTGAACGATGCGCTGAACGCGGTCGGCCGTGCCGCCGACCACGAGTCGGTGGCACGGCCGAATGGCGTCAGCCGCTCAGCGCCACCAGGAACAGCAGCAGGAGCAGGATGATGATGGCGATGAGCACCGCCGGGATGACCCAGCCCTGGCTCAGCACCGGATCCTCGGTCGGCCGGGCCTGCGGCCGCGGGGCCGGCTTGGCCGGTGGCCGCATCGGCGGGCGGGGCGCCTGGGTGTGCATCGGCTGGTTCGGGTAGGGCGCGTTCGGCCCCGTCATGGGCGGCGGCGCCATGCCCATCCGCCCGGTGACGCCGGGGTTCACCGGGCCCGGCATCGGCTGACCCAGCGGGGGCTGCGCGTGCGGCGGGCCGTAGCCGTTCTGCGGCGGCGTCTGCGGGCCGGTCATGGGCCGGGGTCCCATGCCCATGCCGCCGTGCGGCGGGGTGCCGTAGGGGAAGGGGGTCTGCGGTCCGCTGGGGGTGGCCGGCCCGTAGGGCGGGTACTGCGGGCCGCTGACACCGCCGGACTCGGCGATGCGCTCGCCTTCCGCCACCACCTCGTCGGTGGAGGGGGCCGCGGCGGGGTCCTCGTGGCCGAGCAGCCGCATGAGCAGCTGCTGGGCCGTGGGGCGCCGGCCGGGGTCCTTGTTGAGGCAGTCCTCGATGATGGCGCGCAGCGGTCCGGTGACTCCGGTGAGGTCCGGCGGAGCGGACACGACGCGGTGGACGACCGCCGGGACGCTGTCGGTGCCGAAGGGCGCGTTGCCGGTGGAGGCGTACGCCATGACGCAGCCCCAGGCGAACACGTCGACCTTGTCGGTGATCCCGCGGCCCTCGATCTGCTCCGGGGCCATGTAGGAGGGCGTGCCGACGATCGAGTTGGTCATGGTGGCGGTGCCGTCCACGACCCGGGCGATGCCGAAGTCGATCACCCGCGGCCCGTCCGGGCCGAGCAGCACGTTGCCGGGCTTGAAGTCGCGATGCACGATGCCGGCCTGATGGATGGCGACCAGGGCGGTGGCGGTCGACACCGCGAGCCGCTGCAGCCCGGCGCCCTTGCGCGGCCCCTCCTTCGCCACGGCCTCCTGGAGCGAGGGCCCCGCGACGTACTCGCTGACCACGTACGGCGGCTCGGCGTCGAGGTTGGCCTCGTGGATGGCGGCGGTGCAGAATGACGCGACCTTCTGGGCGGCGCGCACCTCCTTCTCGAACCGCTTGCGCAGGTCGGTGTCCTGGGACCACTCCTCGTTGAGCACCTTGACGGCGTACTCATCGCCGTCGCGGTCGCGGGCGAGGTACACGATTCCCTGACCGCCACGCCCCAGGCGTCCGACCACGCTGTAGTCGCCGAACGCCGTGGGGTCGTTCGGCGACAGCGATTCGGGACCGGGCATCAATCTCCTCCAGAGCGGTGGTGGGCGACGCTGGACGTGGCCTTCGCGGCGTTCCGGGCCCGGAAGCCTCCGACGAACACTCCCTAGCGCACGACCAGCGTACGTGTCAGCGGATCAACGCCATATGCCACAGCAAGATACAGAGTGGCGTAATCCGTTAGAGCGATCAAACCGGCCAGCCGTTCCATCGGATGGCGTCCTTCCGTGGAAACCGTGCTGACCGGCACCCCGCGTTCGGCCGCCGCCTGCTCGACGGCGCTCAGGGCGCGGGCGGTCTCCTCGGAGCCCTCCGCGTGGACGGGATCGCGCAGCAGGACGGCGCGGAGCCGGACCGGCCCCTCCTCGACGGGGTCGTCGAAGATGCTGCGCGGTCCGGTGCCGCCGAGCGGCCCGTCGAGGGCGGCGAGCTGGTCGTGCTCGACCCCGGGCACCCGGCCGCTCAGCGCCGGGTAGCGCGCGTTGGCGGCCAGCTGGGCGGCGAACCGGCGGGCGGCGAGTTCGGCGACCGGGCCGCCGCCCCACGCCAGCGGCAGCGTCCCGGCGAGTTCGAGGGCGAGGCTCTTGGCCGGGTTCTCGAACGTCTCGGCGGTCGGCCGGCACTCGTGCGCGATGCGCTCCAGCTGCCGGGCGGTGGCCTCGTAGGTCTCGCCCGGCACCGCGCCGCCCGTGACGTGCGCGGCGGCGGTGAGCAGCGGCACGGCGAGCGCCCACAGCGACATCCGTTCCTCGCCGCTCTCGGGGACGACCACACGCGGCGCGCGTCCCTGGTCGGCGAGGGCGGCCAGCCGCTCATCGGCCGGCCCGACGACCGCGAGCCGGCAGCCGCGGCGGATCGCCTCGGCGGCCAGCCGGACGGTCTGTTCGGTGGGGTCGCTCCCGCCGGCGGCGACCGCGATGACCAGGTCGTGACCGCCGACCCAGCCGGGCAGCGGGTGGTCGCGCACGGTGTGCACGGCGACGGGGCAACCGGGGCCGAGCAGCACGTCGAGCATCTCGCCGGCGAACGCGGCCGGCCCGCTGCCGACGACGACGATCGACCGCGGGCGGCCGTCGTCGGCGAGCACGTGCAGCGGCGCCTCCAGCGCGGCGGACCGGGCGACCCGGACCTGCGCCGCGGCCGAGGCGGCCTGGCGCAGCAGTCCGCCCGCGCCGTGCGTGGTCTCCGCGGAGAGGTCGTCGAGACGGGACTCGTCGAATTCCGGAGGCATCGGCCTCCCCCTCACTCACGTCGACCGGCGAATCCGCGGGGGCGCGGTTTTCGGTTCTCCCAGTTTGCCCCAGAAGCCGGGATTGACACACCTCGACGGCCCCGGGCGGCCGGGAACCGGCCCCGGACCGGCGGGGCGCCCGCCCGCCTCCGGGCGGCCGGACGCCCAGCGGCTACCGGATGCTGCGGGCCTCGTCGACGAGGAGCACGGGGATGCCGTCGCGGATCGGGTACGCCAGCCCGCTCTCGTCGCAGACGAGCTCCCCGGCCTCCTCGTCCAGGCGGAGCGGGGCCTTGCTCTTGGGGCAGGCCAGGATGTCGAGCAGCCAGGCGTCGATCTTGGTGGTCATGGGTCGGAGTCCCTGTGCTTCCCGGTTCGTGGTGGATCTCGGAGCGGTCTCCGAGACGGATGCGGCGGGTCAGCCGCGGATGATGCCGAGCACGTCGTCACGGAGCTTGGCCATGGCGGCCGGGTCCGGCGCCTCCACGTTGAGCCGCAGCAGCGGCTCGGTGTTGGAGGCGCGCAGGTTGAACCAGCTGCCGTCGGCGAACTCGACCGTCAGCCCGTCGAGGTGGTCGACGGAGGCCCCGGCGGTGCCGGCGTAGGCGTTCTCGACCGCGGCCATGCGGCCGGCCTGGTCATCGACCTCGGAGTTGATCTCGCCGGACCCGGCGTACCGGGAGTACTCGGCGGTGATCTCCGAGAGCGGCCGGGTGTCGCCGCCCAGGACCCGCAGGACGTGCATGGCCGCGAGCATGCCGGTGTCGGCCCGCCAGAAGTCGCGGAAGTAGTAGTGCGCGGAGTGCTCGCCACCGAACACCGCGCCGGTCTCGGCCATCGTCGTCTTGATGAACGAGTGGCCGACCCGGGTGCGCACCGGGTTCCCACCGTGCTCGCGCACGATCTCGGAGACGGCCCGGGAGGTGATCAGGTTGTGGATGACGGTCGCGCCCGGCTCCTTGGCCAGCTCCTGCACGGCCACCAGGGCGGTGATCGCCGACGGGGGAACGGGCTCGCCGCGCTCGTCGACGACGAAGCAGCGGTCGGCGTCGCCGTCGAAGGCCACCCCGATGTCGGCGCCGGTCTCCCGCACGGCCGCCTGCAGGTCCACGATGTTGTCGGGATCCAGCGGGTTGGCCGGGTGGTTGGGGAAGGTGCCGTCCAGCTCGAAGTACAGCGGCACGATCTCCAGCGGCAGGCCCGGCAGCAGCTGGTCGCCGAGCACGGCCGGCACGGTGTGGCCGCCCATACCGTTGCCGGCGTCCACCACGACCTTGAGCGGCCGGATGCCGGAGAGGTCGGCCAGCGAGCGCAGGTGGGCGGCGTAGTCGGCCAGCAGGTCCTGCTCGGTGACGGTTCCGCGCGGTCCGTCGTGCGGCGGGACGCCTTCCTCGGCCAGCGCCCGGATCTCGGCCAGCCCGCTGTCGGAACCGATCGGCGCCGCGCCCGCGCGGCACATCTTGATGCCGTTGTACTGCGCGGGGTTGTGGCTCGCGGTGAACATGGCGCCGGGGATGCCGAGGCTGCCGGCGGCGAAGTACAGCTGGTCCGTGGAGGCCAGACCGGCCGCGACGACATCGACGCCCTGTCCCGTCACGCCCTCGGCGAAGGCGGCCGCGAGACCGGGCGAGGAGGGGCGCATGTCGTGGGCCACCACGACGCGGTCCGCGCCGGCGACCCGGGCGAAGGCGGCGCCGATGACCCGCGCCGTGTCGGCGTCCAGGGTGTCGGGGACCACCCCCCGGATGTCATATGCCTTGAAGATCTGACCGAGGTCACCCACAGCTGCTCCGGACGGGTCGATGGACGGACCGAAGTGCGGGCGGCGGCCCGCAGTAGTCCAACGTACAAGACCGGGCGGAGGCCGCCTCGCGCGCGGGTGCCGCCGGTCCGGCTCAGGCGTCGCGCTGCGGACGGTGCTGGTCGCGGTGGTCGCGCTCGGGCCGGGCCGTCTCGGACTTCACCATCCGCAGATGGCCGCGGCGGTGCGTCTCGACCCCCTGGCCCACCGGCTCGGCGCCCTTCGGCGGACGCGCGGCCTCACGGACGGCGTTGGCCAGCGCCTCCAGATCGTCGCTGCCCGGCCCGCCCCCGGTGTTGTCGGCGGGCAGCCGGACCACCTCCCAGCCGCGCGGGGCGGTGAGGCGCTCGGCGTGCATGGCGCACAGGTCGTAGCAGTGCGGCTCGACGTAGGCGGCGAGCGGGCCGAGGACGGCGGTGGAGTCGGCGTAGACATAGGTGAGCGTGAAGACGGCTGGCTGCCTGCACGCGGTGCGTGAGCAGCGTCGTACAACGCTCACGGGCACAGACTGTATGCCTTTACCGTCCGGTGCGCCAGCATCCACCGGCTGTGTCCGGAGCCCGGACCACACCCGTTCCGCGACCGACACGTTGGATCGGCGCAGGGGCTGCACGAGGGGGCGCCGATGGCTTACGCTCGTATATGTGCGACGAGTGCGCCTTCACCGGCCTCAAGCCAACCCAGTGCGACGCAGAGACCGCCGTGGACGCGGGATCCGCGGCCCGATGACGCCGCCCGAGCTCCCCATGTCGCGGAGCAGGGCCCAGATGTTCGACGACCTCGTGCTCGACGCCGTCGAACGACTGGAGCGGGTGTGGGCCCGCGAGCTGGCCAACGTGGAGTTCCTTGTCGAGGACGTTCCGCGCGTGCCTCCCGGAGTGACGGCCGAGGACGGCATCCCGTTCTCCCGTCTGGAGACGGCCAGGTCCGGCCAGGCCCGCATCGTCGTCTACCGCCGCCCGGTCGAGATCCGCACCAAGGACCCCGAGGAAATGGCGCTCCTGGTGTACGACACCGTGGTCGAGGAGGTCGCCAACCTGCTCGGCCTGGAGCCCGAGACGGTCGATCCCGAAGCCTAGGGCTCGGCTGACACAAGGGTCTTATGGCCGGTGGTGATCCGGCTGAATGACCGGCGTGGTGTGACACCGTGAGCCGACCGAAGCGGTCCGGGCTCACCCCGGGCGCCGCCGGAGCCGAGGCGGCGGGCGTCCCGGCTCTCCCCGCACGACCCGCGCCCGTTCCCTCCGGTCACCGCACCACGCTGATCAGGCTGTCCGAGGTCGAGGGCAGCCGCACCGCCGACGGCGCCGGCCACAGCGGCTGCACGGCCGTGGCCTGCCCGTCTCCGGAGCCCTGGCGGAGCACCCGCGCGGCGTGGACGTCGCCGGAGCCGTCGGCCACCTCCACGAGCAGCACCCGCGTGGCGCCCGGCAGGTCGAGTTCGGGCGCCACCGTGTGACCGTCCGCGATCTCCACCTCCTGCGGGGTGCCCTGCTGACCGCGGGCCGAGACCGGCGTGACGACGACCCTGCCGCCCCGGCCAGGGGCCCCGAAGACCAGTTGCGTGGCGGTGCCGTCCGGCGTGGCGGGGACGACGGCCCGGCCGTCGAGCGGGCCGGCGAGCGGCGGGGTGGCCGCCGTGTAGGCGGTGTCGCCGGAGCGCTGGTAGGCGACTCCGACCACCACCGGCCGGTCGGACTCCACGACGAGCGTGCCGGGCCGCCGGCCGAGCGGCCCCTCGATGACGAGCGTGCTGGAGGCGGCCGGCGGGATCTCCAGCCGCTGTACGGCGTCCGTGACCTCGCCCTCGTCGGTGATCACCCGCACCGTGGCGGTGGCGGGATCGTCGCCGAGGGTGGCCGCGATGAGCTGCTTGTCGGCCTCGCCGGACGGGATGCCGGTGATGACGTGCCGTTCGGCGGGCGGCGTGGTGGCCGGAACCCAGTCCGCGCCGGTGTCGCCGCGCTCGGCGAACAACGAGGCCGCGACCCGGCCGGAGCTGGTGCGCACGTGGACGGCGACCGCGTTGGTGACCTCCACGAGGTCGTTGAGCGGGAGTTCGAGCTCGTCGTGGGCGGCGACGGTCACGCCTCGGGTGTCGTCGGAGAACGCCGGGCCGTCGGTGGCGTAGACGTCGACGTTGACGGTGGCGGCGGTGTCGTCCACGTTGGCGAGGAACAGCCGCAGATCGTCCAGCTCCTCGCCGCCGGGCGCGGTGAACCAGGTGCTGACGGACGGCTCGGGGCAGCGCACCTCGGTGGCGAACGGGTCGTCCCCGTGGCCGACCGTCGTCTGCACGACCTCCAGTCCGGCCGCGGCGCCGCCGTCGGCGCGCAGCACGGTGTGCCGGTCGTCGTCGGCCGCACTGTTCCACGGCCGCCCGGCCGCGCCGTCGCTTCCTTCGGGCGTGGCGGCCGCCTCATTGCGGACCGCCACCAGGCTGCCGCCGTCTTCGCCGTCGCCGACGGGAGCGAATGCGGCGGTCTCGCTCCGCGCGCCGTCACCGCCACGCGGCGCCGGGCAGGCGCGCACCGCCGACTCCACCCGGGTGACGACTCCCGACCGCTCCTCGGCGGCGCGGTCGGCCGCCGACGGTGCGGTCAGCGCGGCGACCCCGAACAGCGCCGCGAGCGCGACCATGACCAGCGCGAGCAGCGCGAACCGGTTCTCGACGATCAGCCTCACCTGACTGCGCTCCTGCTCCCTCGCTGTACCGCGCGGCGTCCCCTGCCGCCGCGTCCCCGCGTCCACCACTTGGTGCCTCCCGCGGCACGCCGGCGCCGCGGCCGGCGGGGCCGGGGGCGCTGGTGTTCCGCCTGCTGCCGCGTCTCCTCTTCGGTGCGCGCGCCCGGGAGCGCGAGCACCACGACGGCGAGGAAGAGCACTCCCTGCACCACGAGCCAGACCTGCCGGGCCGCACCGGTGCGGGTGATCTCCAGCTGCCCACCGGACTCGGGGAGTTCGAAGGTCTGCAATCCCAGCGGAGACGCCGCTCCGCTCAGTTCGGCTCCGTCCAGGGTGGCGCGCCAGCCGCCGTCGGCGGGTTCGGCGAGGACGAGGGTGCGCGGCCCGTCCCCCGCGGGAACCTCGGCCGCGGCGTCGACCGCTCCGGATTCCAGCACGACCGGCTCGGCGGCCTCGGCCGCCTCCGGTGTGTCCGCACCGTCACCGGCCAGCACGTCCGGTGCGCCTTCGGTCCCGGTGTCGAGGATCCGCAGGCGCCCGGTCGGCTCGTCCAGCCGCCACAGGGCGAAGTCGGTGTTGAGCTGCAACCGGCTGAGGCCGGGCGTGCCGTCCATGGTGTCCACCAGCGTGACGTCCACGCCGTCGTCGACCTGTGGCGCGGGAACCAGCACGTAGCGGATGCCGAACTGCGCGAGGGTCCCGGCCTCGTCGCCGCCGCGGCCGGCGCTGAGGGCCGCCACCACGGAGTCGAGGTGGGCCCGCACGTTCTCATCGGTGGGGATCTGCGGTTCGCCCATCCGGGGTTCCCTGCCGCGCAGCACGCTGTACTGCACGGTCCCGTCGGCGGCGGGAGCCACCACGAGGGTGCGCGCCTGGGTGCCGTCGTCGCTGAGGGACGCCAGGAACGGCGGGATGGCCGGGCGGGCGTCGCCGGTGAGCGGCCCCTGCACGCCGTTCCACATCCACACCCCGGCCGCCGCCACCGGCGTGGTGAGGGCGAGCGCCGCGAGCGCCAGCGAGAAGATCCGGCGCAGGCCGCCCAGCCGGTACAGATCGCCGAAGGACTGCGCGGCGATGGCCGCGGACAGCAGCATGGCGGTGGCGGCGAACGCGATGGCCACGCCCGGCCACGCGGCGGCGACCGGGCCGCCCTGCGGCGGGGCGAGCGTGATCCTGCTGACCACGATCGCCACCAGGACGCCGAACAGCGCGACGCTCCAGCCGACGGCGACGAGCATGCGCCGGCGAAGCAGCAGCAGGGCGCACAGCGCGGCCGCGATGAACCCGCCGGTGATCCAGATCGGCGGCAGGCCGGGGCCGCCGGGCGACAGCAGCAGCAGCGCCGACGCCGAGAGCCCGGCATCGGACAGGTCCGGGCGGTGCAGCCCGGCCTCCAGCAGCCACAGCGAGGGGTGCCGGAACAGGTCGAGGGTCCAGGGCAGCAGCAGCACCAGCGGGGCGAGCAGCGCGATGGCCAGGCTGACGAGCAGCCGGCGGCCCACGTGCCCGAACGCCACGGCGATGAGCGCGCCGGTGACCAGGGCCAGCACCCACACCAGCGGCACGAACGCCATGGCCACGGAGAGGAAGAGGGCGAGCGCCCATGCCGACCGCCGCGACTGGCGTGGCGGCAGCGTGATCATGCGGGTGATCAGGATGCCGAGCACCGGGAAGATCGCGTGCACGAGCGCGGTTCCGAGCCGGCCCTGGGCGACCGCGCCGGTGGCTACCGGCAGCAGGGCGTAGGACCCGGCCATCCACAGTTGCGCGGCGCGGACGTGCAGCACCCGGCGGGCCAGCAGGTAGGCGGTGAAGCCGGCCAGCGGCACGCAGCCGAGCAGGATCACGGTGACGGCGAGCTGCGGCTGACCGAGGGCGATGGTGGACAGGACCGCCAGCATGCCCACGTACGGGGGCGCGACCGCGGCGGAGCCGAGCCCGACGTCGTGCCAGCTCGCGAAGTACATGCTCCACAGGTCGCCGGCGTCGCCGGTCACCGGCGGCAGCGCGCCGCCGGCCAGCCGGCCGCCGAGCAGCAGCGAGCGCTCGGCCACCAGCGAGACGACGACGAGGCCGGTGACGAGCAGCACGCCGGGGTGGGTGATGACGCGGCGCAGCAGGCTCTGGTCGTCGCGCAGCGGGTCGTCCTCCTCCGGCGGGCCGGTGGTGACGGCCTGGTGCCGGCCCGGTGTGTCCAGCGCCGGTGAGCCGGAGAGCACGTTGCCGACGAGGTCGGCGAACTGCCGCATGGCGATGCCGTGGGCGAGGAACGGCTGGATGGCGCTGTAGGTGCGCCGCCGGTTGCGGCGCCGCCGGAACCGCGCGCGGACCAGCCGGAACGGCGTCAGGTACACCAGCGTGATCGCGACCGCCTCGTCCAGCGCGTTGGCCGGCTGTTTGGCGACCAGGTACATCAGCACCCGGAGCAGTGAGGCGACGGAGTTGCGCAGCAGCGCGCCGACCATCGCGCCGAACGGCATGTTGGCCAGCAGGACGAAGAGCGCGTTGCGGCGGTCGATCCGGCGCGGGTGGTCGCTGGTGGCGCTGAGGCGGCGGCGCCGGCGGGCGGCGGCCTCGGCGTGGTAGGCGACCGCGTCGGTGACGACGAGCACCCGGTGCCCGGCGCCGCCGGCCCGCCAGCACAGGTCGATGTCGTCCCGGAAGAGCGGCAGGCCGGGATCGAACCCGTCGAGCGTCTCCCAGACGTCGCGGCGCACCAGCATGCCGGCGCTGGAGACGGCGAGCACCTGGCGGGTGCCGTCGTGCTGGCCCTGGTCGTACTCCCGCGGCTCCAGGCCGGTCTCGCGCCGGCCGGCGCCGTCGATGGTGACGCCGGCCTCCACGAGCACCCGCCGGTCGAACCAGTCGCGAAGTTTGGGGCCGAGGATGGCGGCTCGGGGGTCGTCGTCGGCCGCGGCGAGCAGGTGACGCAGGGCGTCGGGCTCGGGGGTGCAGTCGTCGTGGACGAGCCAGACCCACTCGGTGGCCCCCTCCGCCGCCGGGTACTCCGTCCGGGACCGCGGGTGCTCCAGGGCGGCGCGCACGGCCTCCCCGAAACCGGTGTCCCGGGGGAGGGTGAGGATGGCCTCGGGGGCGATGTACTCGGCGAGGATGGCGCCGCTGCGGTCACGGCTGCCGGTGTCGACTCCCACCACCCGCTGCACCGGCCGCGACTGTCCGCGTACGGCCTCCAGTGTCTCGGGCAACCAGCGGGCGCCGTCATGCGTGACCACGACGGCCGTGACGATGTGACGGGCGGGGTCCTGGGGTAGCACGTCGGGTGTTCGGCTCTCGGGATCAGTGTGTGGACGAAACGACCATTGCGGTCATGACGCTAACGGCAGATCACGATACGCCACCGCGCGTGTCCCCGTGGCTGCTCCTCCGGGTCCGTCGGCGCCACGGCCGAACCGGAACCGTTCCGGAACCCGGCCGGAACCGGCACGCAAGCCGCGCGGAAGGCGGACGGAAGCGCGGAGCGGCGATCCGGTGATCATCCGAGGTCGGCGGCCGTTTCGGGATGCCGCATCACCATTCATTCCGGTAAAGAGCGGCCAAAAAAAGACCCGCGTCCCGGACAAAACGTCCGGAACGCGGGCTGCGTCCCCCGCCGGCTACAGCATGTCCGTCAGAAAATCGAAATCCTGACCGGCCGCTTTCTTCAGCCTGCGGCGCTCGCGTTCGGAGAGTCCCCCCCAGATGCCGAAGCGCTCATCGTGCTCCAGCGCGTATTCCAGGCACTCCGCCCGTACCTCGCACGACTGGCAGACCTTCTTCGCCTCCCGTGTCGAGCCGCCCTTCTCGGGGAAGAACGCCTCGGGATCGGTCTGCGCGCACAGGGCACGTTCCTGCCAGCCCAGATCTTCATCTGCGCCGTGCGCCAGCGGGATAACCTCGCTCATGCGCACCTCCTATTGCCCCCCTCGATGTACCCTCCCATTCGGCCCCCGGGAGGGTGGAATCACACCATGAAATTACACGCGCGTGTCTCGCTATACGTCAAGCACGTTGCGTGGTAATCCCCTGAATATCACGTAACAAACAATGGATCTCGTTCGCGCGCGGCGACTCAGCGGATTACCACACGTTTTCCGTGGCGTGTCGAGGGCCGACCGGGTCAGCGCCGGTCGTCGTCGCGGTACCAGCCCTGAGGACGGTCGTCCCGCTCCGCACCCGGGCGTCGCTGCTGGTCACCACCGTAGCCGCCCTGCTCGCCGCCGTAGGGGGCGGGGGTCTCGTGCGGCTGCTGGCCCGGGTACGACCCGGCGGCGCCGTACTGCGCACCGTAGCCGGGGTCGACCCGCATGGTGGCCTCGGAGTCGGCCTGGTCGCCCTGCTGGCCGCCGGGCTGCGCCTGACCGCCGCCGGGGGCGCCCTGCTGGTACCAGCCGTACTGGATGGCGTCCTGCGCGGCGCGCTCGCCGGAGGAGCCGGGCGGCTGTTCCGGGAAGGCGCCGGTGTTCCCGGCCAACGGCGACTGCACCATGGTGGCCTCGGAATCGGCGGTGCCGTAACCCGCGCCGCCCGTTCCGGACGTGCCGGAGGCGTCCGCCGGCTGCTGCCCGGTGTACGGCTGGTCGCCGTAGCCGCGCTGTTCGCCGGACGGGGCGGTGTAGCCGGGCGCCGATCCGTAGCCGCCGTACCCGGCCTCCGCGCCGGTGTAACCGGGCTGGCCGGCGTAGGGCGGCTGCTGGGCGGACCAGCCCTGCGACTGCTGAGACTCCGCGGAGGAGGCGGAACTCCAGTCCTGGCCCTGCTGCTGCCCGCCCGTCTGCGGGTAGCCGGCGGCCTGCGCGTACTGCTGCCCGTAGGACGGCTGGGCCCCGGTCTGGGGGTAGCCGGGCTGGCTCTGCTGCGGGTCGGCGGCGGCCTCCTGCTGCTGGGCCGCGTACGACGGCTGGGCCCCGCTCGGCTGGGCGTAGCCCTCCTGCGGCCAGCCCTGGCGGCCGGCGCCCGTCTGGTTCGGGTCGCCGTAGCCCGGCTGCTGGTACCCCTGCGCGCCGACCTGGAAGCCCTGGCCGGTCTGGTTGGGGTTGGGCTGCGCGAACGAACCCTGGGCGCCGGTCGGCGGCCCGTACCCCACCTGGGGGCCGCTCTGCCCGTACGGACCGGCCGCCTGCTGCGGCACCCGCGGGACCAGGTTCTGGTCGCCGAAGACCCGCAGCAGCACCAGGCCGGCGAAGGCGAGCACGCCCAGCTGGGCGCCGGTGCGGAAGAAGTGACCGAAGCCGACGGCGATGGCGTCGACGTTGGCGACGAATCCCATGATCAGGGTGATGAGCCCGAAGACGGCGCCCACGCCCAGCAGGATGAGGGCGGTGAGCACGATCCCGAACACGCGCGGGGACTTCTCGCGCTGGGTGACCACGAGGGCCACGGCCCCGAGGATCATGGCGACCGTGACCACGCCGAGGAAGGTCTCGCGCTGGGAGACGAGTTGGCCGGGGATGTTCGTCCCGCCGTAGGCACCGGCGGACCCGAACACGAAGATAAGGCCGGCGAGCATCTGCACGGCCACGGCGCCGAGCAGCACCCACGCGGCGGGCTCTCGCAACCGTTGGATGGTGTCGTTGTTCAAGAGAGGGTTCCCCTCCGCTGCTTCGCTGTCGCGTCGGTGGAAGCTTTGCATATCGTCAGGTTGTCAGTGAATCGGGCGGGAGACGCGGAAAAAGGGCGACGGCGCCGGTCCGGCCCGGACCCGTGGGATCGTCCCTGCCGCGGGAGCGGCGGATCGGCGGCCGGGCGGCCGTGGAACCACGGCGCCGGGTGTCCGCCGTGCGCCCCACGATGCCGCCCGCGTGACTCCGGTGGGAGGAGCGGCATCACCGGCACCGGCCTCAGGGGGCACGGCACATACACCGCTCCACCCTGCCAGACTTGTGCCCATGCGGATAGTCGTGCTGGCAGGCGGTATCGGAGGGGCGCGTTTCCTGCGCGGCCTCCGGTCGACCCTGGCCGAGGAGACGAACAACCCGGGCAGCGGGATCATAACGGTCATCGGCAACACGGGTGACGACATCACCCTGTTCGGCCTGCGCATCTGCCCCGACCTCGACACCGTCATGTACACGCTCGGTGGCGGGATCAACGAGGAACAGGGCTGGGGCCGTTCCGACGAGACCTTCACCGTCCGGGAAGAACTCGCCGCCTACGGCATGCGGCCGCAGTGGTTCGGCCTGGGCGACCGTGACGTGGCGACGCACATCGTGCGCACGCAGATGATGGCGGCCGGTTACCCGCTCTCGGCGGTCACCGAAGCGCTGTGCGACCGCTGGCGGCCCGGGGTCCGGCTACTGCCGATGACCGACGACCGGGTCGAGACGCACGTGGTGGTCGATGACGAGGAGGGCCGGCGGGCCATCCACTTCCAGGAATGGTGGGTGCGGCACCGCGCCGCGATCCCGGCCCGGGAGATCGTCAGCGTGGGCGCGGCCGACGCCAAGCCCGCCCCCGGGGTGCTGGAGGCGATCGCGGAGGCCGACGTCGTGCTGCTGCCGCCGTCCAACCCGGTGGTCAGCGTCGGCTCGATCCTCGGCGTGCCCGGGATCCGCGACGCGGTGGCCGCCAAGACGGTCGTCGGTGTCTCCCCCATCATCGGCGGCGCGCCGGTGCGCGGCATGGCCGACGCCTGCCTGTCCGCGATCGGCGTGGCCAGCACCGCCGGGGCGGTCGCCGGGCACTACGGCGCGGACCTGCTGGACGGCTGGCTGGTGGACGATGCCGACGCCGGGACCGAGGTGGCGGGCATCGCCGTGCGGTCCCGCCCGCTGTACATGACCGGCCCCGAGGCGACCGCCGCGATCGCCCGGGCGGCCCTGGACCTCGCGGTCGAGCTGAAGGAGCGCCGCGCGTGACCGAAGTCAGCGTCCACGGAGTGACCGGGCTGCCCGAGATCGGACCGGGCGACGACCTCGCCGGCATGGTCGCCGCGGCGGCGCAGCCGCGTGACGGCGACATCCTGGTGGTCACCTCCAAGGTGGTCAGCAAGGCCGAGGGGCGGCTGCGCCGCATGGAGCGCGCCGCCGCGGTGGACGCCGAGGCGGTACGGGTGGTGGCCCGGCGCGGGCGCACCCGCATCGTGCAGACCCGGCACGGCCTGGTGATGGCCGCCGCGGGGGTGGACGCCTCCAACGTCCCGCCCGGTCATGTGCTGCTGCTGCCCGAGGATCCCGACGCCTCGGCCCGCCGGCTCCGCGCCGAGCTGCGCGACCGGCTGGGCGTGCGCGTCGCGGTCGTGGTGTCGGACACCTTCGGTCGGCCGTGGCGGGTCGGGCAGACTGACATCGCCATCGGCGCCGCCGGGCTGAACCCGCTGGAGGACCTGCGTGGCCGCGCCGACGCGTTCGGCAACGTGCTCGACGTCACCGTGAACGCGGTCGCCGATGAGATCGCCGCCGCCGGTGAACTGGTCAAGGGCAAGCTCAGCGGGGTGCCGGTGGCGGTGCTGCGCGGCCTGGCGCACCTGGTGACCGAGGAGGACGGCCCGGGGGCCGCGGCGCTGGTGCGCACCGCCGACAAGGACATGTTCCGGTACGGCTCGCGCGACGTCATGGCCGCGCGGCGGACGGTCCGGGAGTTCACCGCCGACCCGGTCGACCCAGAGGCGGTGCGCCGGGCGGTGGCCGCGGCGCTGACCGCGCCCGCGCCGCACCACACGGTGCCGTGGCGGTTCATCCTGGTGGAGTCCGCCGAGACGCGCAAACGGCTGCTCGACGCCATGCTGGCCGCCTGGCAGGCCGACCTGCGGGCCGACGGGTGGGACGAGGCGGCCGTCGCCCGGCGGACCCGGCGCGGCGATGTGCTGCGCCGCGCGCCCTACCTCGTGGTCCCGTGCCTGGTGGCCGACGGCGCCCACGCCTACCCCGACGAGCGGCGGGCCGCAGCCGAGGAGGCCATGTTCCTGGTGGCCATGGGGGCGGGCGTGCAGAACCTGCTGGTCGGCCTGGCGATGGAGGGGCTGGGCTCGGCCTGGGTCTCCTCGACGCTGTTCTGCCCGGGCACGGTTCGCGAGACGCTGGCACTGCCGGCCGACTGGCGGCCGATGGGCGCCGTCGCGGTCGGCCACCCGGCCGCGCCCCCGGGGGAACGCCCGCCCCGTGACCCGGAGGCGTTCATCGAGGTGCGGTAGCCGGGTGAGTCCGGCGCCGTCGGCGATCGGGGCGTTCGGCCGGGCGGGACCGGCCGCCCGCCGTGATCCGCCATCGCGTAACCGGCTCCGCGCCCGTCACCTCGCCATGGGAGCGGCCCCCGCCGGGTCGGCGCGGGGCGCCCCTCGGGCCGCCCCGGCGGATGCGGCATCGCGCGGGCGCTGAACGAACGCGTCCCCGGCATCCACGTCCACGCCTTCAGCCCCATGGAAGTCGCCAACGGCGCGGCACGCACCGCCCCCCCCCGTCCGCGAATGGCCGATCCGGGCAAGAGAGCGGCCGGACGGGTCCGGTCCGCGGCACGGTTCGCGGGAGGCGCCGCCCGCGCCACTTCGGCGGCCCGGGCCGGATCCCGTGCCCGGTGACCTGGCGATCCGCATAGAGTCAAGGAGTAGAGGCTGCACGGGGGCGGGGCGCGGCTCCGGCGTCGGGGAGGCACGCTTGACCGAAGACGAGTACATCCTGGCCGGCCTGCTCGTCATCCTCGTGGTGCTCGTCGGACGGCTGCTCGCGCCGCGGCTGCGGCTGCCGGACGCGGTGGTGCTCGTCCTGCTCGGCTTCGCGGTGAGCTTCCTGCCGGGGATGCGCGGCCTGCACGTATCGCCGGAGGTCGTGCTGCTGGTCTTCCTCCCGCCGCTCATCTACAACGCCGCGTTCTTCTCGTCGCCGCGCGAGATGCGGGCCGAGGCGCGCCCCATCGTGACGCTCGCCGTGGGCATGACCCTGATGACGGCGTTCGCCGTCGCCGCGGTCACGTTCATGCTGCTGCCGAACACCGACTGGCCCGCGGCGATCGCGCTCGGCGCCGCCGTCGCGCCCACCGACGCCGTGGCCGCCTCGGCGGTCCTGCGGCGGGTGGGCGCGCCCCGCCGCGTCGTCACCATCCTGGAGGGCGAGAGTCTCATCAACGACGGGGTGGCCCTCACCCTGTTCAGCCTGGCCATCACCGCCATGACGGCCGAGCTCACCTTCGGGGACAGCCTGCTGGAGCTGGTCAAGGTGGTGCTCGGCGGCGTCGCCTTCGGCCTGGTCATCGCCAAGCTGGTGATGTGGTCGCGCGGCCGGCTGCACGACGGCAACACCCAGCTCGTGGTGTCGCTGGTCACCCCGTTCGTCGCCTACATCCCGGCCGAACTGCTGGGGTTCTCCGGCGTGCTCTCGGCCGTGGTCGCCGGTTTCCTGCTGGGCACCCGCGGCGAGGGCATCCTGCCGCCCCGGGTGCGGGTGACCGGACGGACCGTCTGGCAGGGACTCGTGATGCTGCTGGAGTCGATCCTCTTCGTCCTGCTCGGGCTGCAGTTGCACGAGGTGCTGGACGAGGTCGTGGGCCGGTCGATGGCCGAGCTGGCGGTCACGTCGGTCGCGGTCATCGGCACCGCCGTGGCGTTCCGGCTGCTGTGGGAGGTCGTGGTGACACCGGTGGCGCGGCACCTCCCGGATCGGCTGCGCCTGGACCCCGGTCCGATCCGGCACCGGATCATCATCGGGTGGAGCGGGATGCGCGGCGCGATCTCGCTGGCCATCGCGCTGTCCCTGCCACTGACGATCGGCGACGCGCCCTTCGCCGACCGCAACGTGCTGATCTTCCTCGCCGCCGGCGTGGTCCTGGCGACGCTGGTCGGCCAGGGCATGACGCTGCCCCTGGTACTGCGACGGCTGCGGATCACCCAGGACAGCCGCGCGCGGCACGAGATCGCGCTCGCCGAGGTCGCCATGGGCCGGGCCGCGCTGACCCGCATCGACGAACTGCTGGCCGACGACCAGGTCGACTCGCTGGCCGCCGAGACCTACCGCCAGATGTACAAGCTGCGGGTGCGGCAGTCCCGGGCGATGCTGGAGATGACCGGCGGCGACCGCTCGGCCCTGCACCACGTGAAGGGCACGGTGTTCCTGAAGCACGAACTGGCCGCCGCGCAGCGCGCAGCGCTGTCGAAGCTGTACCGCAAGGGCGAGATCAGCCACGAGGTGTACCAGGCGCTGCAGCGCGAACTCGACCTGCAGGAGCCGCACCGCCCGCGCTGAGCCGCCGCTTTCGCCGACCCCGGAACGGGAGGATCCGCGCCGGATTCCGGCGGTCCGGACCGATGCGTCCGGTGCTGTACCCTCGGTGCTCGCCACCGCCGCCGGAGCCGCGCGCCGGCGGCCCAGCTCTACGGGGGAGCCGTGCCGTTTTCGTTCCGACGCGACGCGTCCAGACAGGGTGAACAGCTTCCGGCCGTCCTGGCCGAGCCCTACGGCTACTTCCACGGTCCCATGGCGCACGCCTTCGCGTGCGGTGCGCAGATGGCCGTCAACAACGAGGCACCGTGGAACACCATCGTCAAGTCGTGCTCCTGCTGCGGACCCGAGCAGAAGCGGAACATGCTGCGCGAAAGCTGGGGCGTCACCAACGTCGAGGAGTGGCGGCGGACGCTCGAACGGCTGCTCGACGACACCAGCAGTGACGACGCGGCCACCCTGCTGCTGGGCATGCGCCGCCAGCTCGCCCACCAGTACGGCGGCCCGGTCGACGCCGGCACGTGGCGCTCGGCCATCGAGCGCTGGTGCACGCACAACAACCGCGGCGGTGACGTCTACCAGCGACTGCTTGGCGTGGCCGGCATGATCCTCGACTACGAGAAGCGCATGACGGCCGACGGCGTGCTGCCGCCCGGCGCGTTCGTCACCCACATGATCGGCTACGACTTCGGCCGCGCGGTCAACATGGCCCGCTGGGGCGTGCACGCCGAGTTCACCGACCCGCGCATCGCCGAGTGGTACGTGATGCGGGCCGGGGAACAGTGCCTGCGGTACTTCACCTCCTGGCTGGACCTGTCCACCAGCTACCTGATGGGGCGGGTGCTGCGATTCGACGAGGGCGAGTACGGCCCCTACTACACCGACACGGTCGCCGCCCACCACGCGCTCATGACCAACCCGCAGAGCCCGTGGCTCAACGTGCCCTGGACGATGTGACCCCCGGGCCGGCCGGTCACGACTGGCACCCGCCGGCCGCGTTCCCGGCCAGCGGCAGCATGCGCCGCGTCCGGCGGACGCTCTCGGCCACCCCGTCGCTGGCCGCGGCCGCCGCGCGGCGTTCGGCCGGCACCTCGCCGTAGAGGGTGGTGCGCTGCCGCACCGGGCGGCCGGTCGGACCGACCAGGGCCTCGATGTCGCTGATCGTGCGGAACGAGCCGTTCGCCGAGCCGGCCATCCGGCTGATGGTCTCCTCCATGAGGGTGCCGCCCACGTCGTTGACGCCGCCCGCGAGCAGTTGGCGGCAGGTAGCGTCGGTGAGCTTCACCCAGGAGCACTGGATGTTGTCGATGTGGCCGTGCAGCAGCAGCCGCGCCAGCGCGTGGACGGCCCGGTTCTCGCGGACCGTCGGACCGGTCCGCGCCAGACCGGCCAGGTAGATCGGGGCGTTGGTGTGCACGAAGGGCAGCAGCACGAACTCGGTGAACCCCGGCCGGCCGTTGCGTTCGAGGGCGCGCTGCTGTAGCGACCGGATCAGCCGGATGTGGGCGACCCAGTGCTGCGGGGTGTCCACGTGGCCGTACATCATGGTGGACGTCGTGGGGATCCCCAGGTCGTGCGCGGTGGTGACGACCTCCACCCACGCGCGGGTGGGCAGCTTGCCCTTGGTGAGCACCCAGCGCACGTCGTCGTCCAGGATCTCCGCGGCGGTTCCGGGCAGGGAGTCCAGCCCGGCCTCGCGGGCGCGGATCAGCCATTCGCGGACGGGCAGGTCGGTGCGTGCCGCGCCGTTGGCGACTTCCATGGGGCTGAAGGCGTGCACGTGGATGCCGGGGACGCGTTCCTTCACCGCCCGCGCGATGTCGAAGTAGGCGGTTCCGGACAGGTCGGGGTGGATGCCGCCCTGCATGCACACCTCGGTGGCGCCGGCCTGCCAGGCCTCGGCGGCGCGGTCGGCGACCTGGCCGAGGGAGAGCGTGTAGGCGTCGGCGTCGGTGCGCCGCTGCGCGAAGGCGCAGAACCGGCAGCCCGTGTAGCAGACGTTGGTGAAGTTGATGTTGCGGGTGACCACGAAGGTGACGTCGTCGCCCACCGTGTCACGGCGCACCGCGTCCGCCAGGGCGGCGAGCTCGGCCAGCTCCGGGCCGTCCGCGTGCAGCAGGGCGAGCGCCTGCTCGTCGCTCAGCCCCGCCGGATCACGTTCGGCCTGGCGCAGGGCGGCGCGGACCTCGGGGGCGGATCGGGGCGGCGCCGCGGTGCCGGGTGCGGGGTCGGGGACGCGTTCCCGCACCCGATCCCAGTCGCCGTAGACGGCGTCGAAGTCGCCGCGCCGGTCACCCGTACGGCCTTCGGTGTCCACCGCGACGTGCAGATCGGTGCGCCCGGCGGCGGACGGCGCCGTCTCCGGCTCCTGCCACGGCCGCCCCGTCACCACCGCGTCGGGGCGGGCCAGCCCGGTCGCCGGGTCGGCGAGCGCGGCCACGTGCCCGCTGACCCGCGGGTCCAGCCACGGCTCGCCTTGGCGCACGTACTCGGGATAGACGCACAGCCGCTCGCGCAGCTCGAAACCGGCGGCCTCGGTACGGGCGGCGAGGGTCTCGATCCGCGGCCACGGCCGCTCGGGGTTGACGTGGTCGAGGGTCACCGGGGAGACGCCGCCCCAGTCGTCGATCCCGGCGCGCAGCATCAGCTCGTACTGGTCCCCGATCAGGTTGGGCGGGGCCTGCAGGCGGGCGCGCGGTCCCAGGACGAGCCGGGTGACGGCGATCGTGGCGGCCAGCTCGGTCAAATCGGTGTCGGGGCGGTGCATCATCGCGGTGCCGGGCTTGGCCCGGAAGTTCTGCACGATGACCTCCTGAATGCCGCCGTACTCGCGCGCGATCCGGCGCAGCTCGAAGATCGACTCGGCGCGGTCGGCCGTGGTCTCGCCGATCCCGACCAGGATCCCGGTGGTGAACGGCACGCTGCTGCGTCCGGCGTCCTCCAGGACCCGCAGCCGCACCGCCGGGTCCTTGTCGGGGCTGCCGTAGTGCGCCTGGCCGCGCTCGGTGAACAGCCGCCGGGAGGTCGTCTCCAGCATCATGCCCATGGAGGGCGCCACCGGCTTGAGGCGCTGCAGGTCCGACCAGCTCATGGCGCCGGGGTTGAGGTGCGGAAGCAGCCCGGTCTCCTCCAGCACCATGACGGAGACCGCCCGCACGTAGGAGAGCGTGTCGTCGTACCCCCGCTCGTCCAGCCAGGTGCGGGCCGCCGACCAGCGGTCCTCGGGGCGGTCGCCCAGGGTGATCAGCGCCTCCTTACACCCGAGGGCGGCGCCCTGCCGGGCGATCTCCAGTACCTCGTCGGGTGAGAGGAACGGCGCCGGGAGATCGCCGGGGACGGTGGCGAACGTGCAGTAGTGGCAGCGGTCCCGGCACAGCCGGGTCAGCGGGATGAAGACGCTGCGGCTGTAGGTGATGACGCCGGGCAGCCCTGACGCCTCCAGACCGGCGTCGCGTACCCGCCCGGCGTGGTCCAGGAGCGTGTCGAGGTCGTCGCCGCGGGCGTGCAGCAGCACCTCGGCCTCGCTCGCGTCGAGCGTCTTCCCGTCCCGTGCCCGCGCCAGTGCGCGTCGCATCGCGGAGGGGGTCGGGCGCTGTTCCGTCGTACCGTTTCGCGCGCTCGTCATACCGCGCACGATAACCCGGACGCCCGGTGGCATGCCGCCTTTCGTGGCGGCACGCACACTCGGTGTCACGCCTCGGACGGCCCGCTCGCGGTCAGCCGAGCCGCTCGACCAGGTACTCCTCCCAGCGGTGGGCGACGTGGTCCACGTGGAACCGCCGCGCCGTCTCCCGCGCCGCCGCGCCCATCCGCTGCCGTTCGGCGGCGTCGCCGGCCAGCCGCAGCAGCGCCTCGCCCAGCGCGTCGGCGTCCTGGCCGGGTACGAGCAGGCCGTCCCGCCCCGACGTGATCAGCTCGCGAGGCCCGTGCGGACAGTCGAAGCCGACCACCGGCACGCCCACGGCGAACGCCTCCACGATGCTGATGCCGAAGCCCTCGTGCCGGGAGCTGAGGGCGACCAGGGAGGCCTTCGCGAACTCCCCGGTGACGTCGCGCGTGCGCCCCATGAGCACCACCCGGTCGAGGAGGCCGAGCTCGCCGGCCGCGGCGCGGATCGCGCCGCGTTCGGGCCCGTGGCCGTAGACGCGGAGCTGCCAGTCCGGGTGCCGGGCGGCCACCCGCGCGAACGCCCGCACCAGCACGGGGTACTGCTTGACCGGGATGAGCCGGCCGGCCGCCGCGATGATCGGGTTGATCAGCCGCGAGCGGGGGTAGCGCACGTCCGGCAGCGGGTTGGGGATGGTGACCGCCCAGCCGTCGGGGCGGTCCAGGAGGGCGGCGTGGTCCCGGCGGTCGGCGTCGGTGAGCACGGTCAGCCCGTCCAGCCGCCCGTGGTGCCGCCGGACGTGGTCGAGGACGTCGTCGGTGCGCTGCCGCAGGTTGAGGTGCTCCTGTCCGATGCGCAGGTAGTGGTCGGAACCGAGCAGCGCGAGCAGCGAGTTGAGCCCGGGCCGGGTGGCGATGACGACGTCGGTGCGGGCCCGGGCGAGGAAGGCGCTCAGCGCCTCCTCGGTGGCGGCGTTGAACACCGTGCTGCTGCGCGCCTCGCTCCGCGGCACCAGCGTGGCCGGGCGCAGCTCCAGTTCGCGGACCCGCCGGCTCGGCTCCGGCCGGTCGGCCCAGGCCCGGCTGTCGGTCAGGGCGCTCACCCGCACCCGGGGGTCGACGGGGAAGAACGGCCGCGCGGCACCGCGGACCAGACCGACGATCCGTACCCGGTGCCGCCGGGCGAGGCCGCCGGCGAGGGTCACCGTGCTGCGGATGGTGCCGCCCGTGCCGTGCAGGTCGCCGACGAGAAAGGTGATGCGCACGTCAGTCCCCCGCGCCGGGACCGCCCGGAACGCCGGTCTCCGGTGGCTCGGCCGCCGTCCCGAGCAGCGAGAGACCGTCTGCGATCGTGTAGTAGGGCCGCAGGTCGACCGGTCCGGCGCCGGTCCGCACCGCGGTCACGGGGAAGACGATGCGGCCCTTCTTCCCGATGATGTCGTCGCACAGCCCGCGGAGCCGGTAGCCGCGGTCCCGGCCGGGCACCCGCAGCCACAGGTCCCACTCGTTGTGCGCCCGGCCGTGGTCGTGTGCGTGGGCGAGCGGCGGCAGCGGCACGGCGCAGCGGAAGACCTCGTCGGACTGCCCGGCGGGGAAGGCGAACTCCGTGACGCGCTCGCGTTGCCGGACCAGCAGCTCGACCCGGGCGCCCGGCGGGGGCGGCGCCGCGTGGGCGAGGAACCCCGTCAGCCGTACCGTCGCGTCGCGCACCGTGACCTCGCGTACTTCGGCGTAGGGCCGGACCCGGCGCACCCGGATCAGCAGCCGGCCGTCACCGCCGCGCAGCGCGGCGACCTCCCGCCGGGACGGCCGGGCCGCGTACTCGCGGCGGGCGGCGAGGTCGTAGCACGGGTCGTCGGTCCACACGGGCCGGGACGTCCGCCCGGGGTCGGCCCAGCGGACCGCCCACGTCCCCTCGGCGAGCGGCGCCCACCGCAGGTCGACGTACGCCCGCCGGGCGCCGACCCAGGTCCGCATCCGGCGCCCCCGCACCACCGTGGCCCGTCCGCCGAGCGGCCGCAACACCACCTGCGCGCCCGCGCGGGCGGGTTCGGCGAGGTCGAGTTCGAGAATGTCGTCGGCCCGGACCCGGCTCGTCTGGACGCGCATGTACCACCTCCGGAACCGGCGCGAGACGGTGGCATCCGACCAGGCCAGCCTAGGTTCCGGGGGCGCGTCCGCCCTATCGGCCACGCCATTCGGCCGGGTCAAGAGAACCCCAAGTCCGCGGAGCGGCCGGGTACCGTCGCTGGGTGAGGGCGGGCGTCGACCGGCCTTCCCGGGGGCGGCAGGGCGGCCGGACGCGGCGGAGGCAGCCGGGCTGCGCGGCCCGCACACCGTTCGGGGCGGTGGCGGGACATCCGCTGCGGTACGGCCGGGCGGAGCTCCGGCCGAAACCGCCGGACAGCAGGCGGGATTTCCGTTCCGCGACTCCTCCCGGCGCCGCCCCAGGCCTTCGCCAACATGCCGGAAAAGGCACCGGTACCGGACGGGCACGGCCTTCACGATCGACGGGGCACCACCCGGGGTCGGACCGGTGTCCGTGTCCCGGGACACGGCGCGCCGGGCAACCGCGAGCGCGGGACCAGGGGCCGACCCACCGCCCTTCCCTCGGCGGCTACCCCAGGATCTCGACCGCGCCCGGCATCGGCACCAGACGGCCCGACGGTCAACACGGCACCGCCTGAAGCCGGATCGGCCGACCGCACCCCAGGACGCGACACGCCCGCCGTCCACCGGCCGTGCGGCACACGGCAGCGGCTGCCCGGATCCTTTGGTGCCGCAACGGCACCGGCACCGCACGGGCGCGGCGCTCACGATCGACAGGGCACCACCCGGGGCCGGACCGGCGGTCCGTGTTCCGGGACGCGGCGCGCCCGGCGACCGCGAGCGCCGCGCCGGGCCGCTTCGCCGTTCCCTCGGCGGCCCTCCGGACGACGCGGCGACACGGGAACGGCCGGGGTGGCGGTCCGGCCGAACGCGCGAATCCCCGTGCCGCCACCGCCCGTCTCCCGCGTCGGCCACGAACCTCCTCGACGCACTCGGGCCGTAGTGGCCGTAGCGGGGGCCCGGCCCGCATGGGTGTGCAGCCTGTGGGCCATGTCCGTGAACGGGTCCGTGAGAAGCCGGCCGCCGGCATCGCCGGGAATCAGGCGCACCCAGGGGAACAGGGTGTTCCGGAGGACCGCGCGTGCGTCGGTCGCCCGGCGGTCCAGCGGGGCTTCGCTCGCGCGGACGTGCCCGGTCGGTCGGCAGGTGCCGGCGCCGTCCGGGTCTCGGTCACACCTCTAGGAGCGTCTTTCCGACGACCGTGCGCGCCTCGATGGCCGCGTGCGCGTCCGCGGCGCGCGCGAGCGGGAATGTCTGGCCGATGATCGGCCTGATGCGCCCCTCGGCGGCCGCCCGCAGCCCCAGCGCCGTCCAGCGATTGCGGGTCGGCCGGTCGAACTGGACGTCGGTGATGCCGAACAGGTCGATCCCCCGCCGCCGCGCCTCTTCCGGGGCGACTCCGGCGAAGCCGCCTGCCGGGGTGCCGTGGGCGGAGAAGCGGCCGCCGTCGGCCGTCACCTCGAAGGCCGCCCGGCCGATGGCGCCGCCCACTCCGTCGAGAACGGCGTCGGCTCCGGCTCCGGCGGTGGCCTCGGACACCTGCCGGGGCCAATCCGGGCGGGAGACGTCCACGGGGTCCGCACCCAGCTCGGCCGCCAGACGCAGCTTGCGCTCGCCACGCACACCCGCCAGGACCCGTGCGCCGGTGGCCCGGACCAGCTGGACCAGGAGGACGCCCATGCCGCCGGTGGCGCCCAGGATCAGCACCGTCTCCCCCTCGCGGGCGGCCACGGCGTCCGTCAGGGCCATCGCGGTGGCGGAGTCGTGCACGAGCGCGGCGGCCTCGCGCAGGCCGAGGCCGCCGGGGACGGGGACCAGGCCGGTCGCCGCGGCGACCGCCTGCTCGGCGTATCCGCCGCTCCAGCCGAGGGTGGTGACCACCCGCCGGCCGCTCCAGGAGGGGTCCACCCCGTCCCCGGTGGCGAGCACCGTGCCGGCGATCCCGCCGCCGGGGACGTAGGGCGGCTCGACCGGGAAGCCGGGAGCCCCGGCACGGATCTGCGTCTCCACGAAAAGGGTGTCGCTGTAGGCCACCTTGACCACGACCTCGCCCGGGCCGGCCACCGGGTCCGGAAGTTCCGCCGGCTCCAGTACCTCCGGACCGCCCAACGCCGTCGCCCGCACCACGCGCATGTCGCCCTGCCCCTCGATCCCGCCGCGGCTCGTCCGCGGCACGTTCGAGGAGTCTGCAACCTCGACCTAACTGAAGGTCAATTGGAAGGGCGGCGGTCAGGCCGCCCTTCCGGCGAGGCGGCCTCGGGAACGGGCCGCCAGCCGGCCGTTCAGGAACTCCTCCCAGCGTTCGATGATCGGCGCGAGATCGTAGCGGCGGGCCGAGCGCAGCGCCTCCTCCGCCATGCGGCGGCGCTCATCACCGTCGCGCACCAGGCGCAGCAGGCCCGCGGCCAGCGCGCCAACGTCCTGGTGCGGCACCAGGAGGCCGTCGTGCTCGTGGGTGATGATCTCCCTGGGGCCGTGCGGGCAGTCGAAGCTCACCACCGGCACGCCCACCGAGAACGCCTCGATGATGGTCATGCCGAAACCCTCGGTGCGCGAGCTGACCGCGAGGATGGACGCCTTGGCCAGTTCGCCGGTGAGATCCTTGGTGCGGCCCATGACGGTGGCCTGGTTGTGCAGCCCGAGCCGCGTGATCTCGTCCTTCAGCTCGGTCTCGTTGCCGCCCCCGCCGTAGATCCGCAGCCGCCACTCCGGGTGCTCGCGGGCGACCTCGGCGAACGCCTCCAGCAGCTTGGGGTACTGCTTGATCGGCGAGAGCCGGCCGGCGGCCGCGATGATGGGGTTCTCCTGGGTGGAGCGAGGGTACTCGCCGGGCGGCAGGGCGTTGGGCATGGTGCACAGCCAGTCGGGCGAGACCGGCAGGAACTCCTGGTAGGCGGCGCGGTCGGCTTCGGTGAGCACGGTCAGGCCGTCCAGCTTGGGGTACAGCCGGCGCACCGCGGCCCGGACGTCGGCCTTGTGCCCGCGGAGGTGGACGTGCTCCTGGCCGATGGTGATCAGCCGTTCGGGCGCCCACTGCGCGATGAGCATGTTGACACCGGGGCGGGTGCCCACGACCACGTCGGAGTCGGTCTCGCGCAGGTAGCGGCGCAGCTCGTACTCGGTGCGCCCGTTGAACGCGCCGTTGCGCGAGGTCTCCGAGGCGGGGACGCCCCGGCAGCCTCGCGCCTCGCGCCAGCGTGCCATCATGCTCTGCTTCGGGCGGGCGGCCCACTCGCGCGAGGGGGCGAGCGTTCGGAGCGTCACACCCTCGGGCACGGTGAAGAAGGGCCGCTCCCGGTGCTGGATCAGGGACACGATCTCGACGTCGTGCCGGGCCGCCATGCCGCCGGCCAGGTTGAAGACGGTGCGGATCGTGCCGCCCATGCCGTAGGCGTTGGCGATGACCAGGGCGATCTTCATCGCTCGGCCCCCGCGAGCGTGGCGAGCAGCGACAGGTGGTCGTGCACCGTGTAGTACGGCCGGATGCGCACCCGGCGGCCGGCACCGGGCAGGACGGTGGCCGGGAAACTGATCCGCCGTTTCTTGCCGACGATGTCGTCGGCGAGCGAGGCGAGCCGCAGCTCACCCTCGGGGGTGCACAGCCACAGGTCCCACTCGTTGTGGGCGCGGGCGGGCTCGTGGGCGGCCACCATGTCGGCCAGCGGGACGCGCACGCGGAAGGCGCCGTCGGTCACCTCGGCGTCGACGGTGCACACGCCGGAGAGTTCGCGCTGCCGGGCGACGAGCCGGGCCTCCTGGCGGCCGGCACGGCGCGGGACGTAGGCGAGCACGCCCGAGAGCTCGACGTGGCCGTCGGCGACGTCGACCCACTCGACCTCGGCGTAGGGCTTCGCGGTGGCACTGCGCACCCGCAGCCGCCCCTCGGGGCCACGGATCACCCGAAGCTCGCGCTCGCGGGGTTCGGCCAGGTAGGCGGCGCGCTCGGCGAGGCTGAAGCCCGGGTCGCGGGTGGCCACCGGCTCGGGCTCGCCGTCCCGGGACAGCAGCATGACGTCCCAGGTGCCGTCGGGCAGCGAGACGGTGGCGAGGTCGGCGCGGATCTGGTCGCCCTCACGCCGCAGCCCCGGCACGTGTACCGTCTTGGGTCGGTCGCCCCGCGAACGCAACGCCAGCCGGGGCGCACCCTCTTCGGATCTGTCCGTTCCGAACTCCCGGAATCGCAGTCGCAGCACGTTCCGAGAGTCGATGCGACTCAACTCTGCCTGCACGGTCCCCCCAGTGCGTCCGGGGCACGCGGTGACCGACCTGGATCGGGGGTCATACCACTGCCCGGGCTTCAGTGAACTCATCGGCCGTGAGCGGGACGGTCCTGTATTGCGGCACACCGGACGGTCGGCGGGCAGCCGACCGTCCGTAACCCATGTAACTGCGCACGCTATCGCCCCACGGTTAAAGGGTAGTTAAGATTCGGAGCAGCGATGTCCACGGAGCGTGACCACTACCGCCCCGTATGGTATTCGCGCGCCGGGCCACGCGGGTTCCGTGCGGGACGGTCCCCCGGGCACGGCCGATGGCCGGGCCGCCCCGCGGGTCACTCCCCGTCGGCGCGCCTGCGGGCTCTCAGCAGCACGATGCTGCCCCGGTCGTTGGGCGTGCGGGCGTCGCTGAGCGAGACGAGCGGGATGAGCGGCGCCGCCGCGTTGAATCCGAACCGGCCGCCGCGCGCCGACAGGGTGAGATAGCCGCGTTCGGCGGCGCGGGCGCGGAACTGGTAGCGGTACTCCTGGACGTCGAGCCCGCACTCGCCGAGGAGCGCGGTCAGCGTCTGGTGGGTGTAGGTGCGCTGGACGTGGTACCGGCGCCGGTGCGCTTCGAACAGCGCCGGCCACTCACCGCGGCGGGACAGGCAGTCGGCCGACATGACGAGGTCGCCGCCGGGCCGCAGGACCCGCGCCATCTCGCGCAGCGCGGCCGGCCCGTCGTCGAAGTGCTCGATGGCGCAGATGGACATCACCTTGTCCACGGAGGCGTCGCGCAGCGGCAGCCGCAGGGCGTCGCCTTCGAGCAGCGCCGGGGCGTTGCGGAGCCGCCGCCCGCGCAGCATCTTGTGCCGCGCCAGGTCGATCGACACGGCGTGCGCTCCGCGGCGGCGCGCCTGCCCGGCCCAGTACCCGTCGCCGCCGGCGACGTCGAGCACCACCTGGCCCCGCAGGTCCGTACCGAGCCAGCGCAACAGGGTTCCGGCCTCGCGGTAACGGCACACGTGGATCTGGTGGCCGGCGAAGGCGACGACGTCAGGCATCCGCACGGGGTTCACCCTAGCGAGTCCGGCCGCCCGGGGCGGCCGCCCCGGAAAATCCGTCCCTGCCGGCCGCGTCCGGCCGGTCCCCGCGCGCACTCCGGTGCCGGTACCGCGCCGCCGGACCGCCGGGACGGTCCGCGGGGACCGGCCAGCATCGCGGCGCCGGCCCACAGCACGTCGGCGACCGTCATGACCAGCCGGGACAGCGCGGCCACCACCAGTGCCGCGCCGGGCTCCAGCACCGGCGCCAGACCGACGACGAGCACCGCCTCCCGCACGCCCAGCCCGGCGGGGGCCACCACCACGAGGACGCCGAGCGTCCAGGCGAGGGCGTAGGCGCCGGCCGCCACCGGCAGCGCGGCCGCTCCGCCGCCACCGGTCCCGGCCACCAGCGCCCAGACGTGGATCGCCAGCGGCACCCAGGCCAGGGCCGACCATCCGACGGCGGCGGCCATGCCCCGGCCGCCGACCCGCTCGGGAGGGCGGCCGTCGTCCGGCCGGGTCGGCCGGGTGAGCAGGCCGAGCGCCCACGTCACGATCCGCGGGTGCAGCATCGCCAGCAGCACGGGCACCAGCGCGAGCGCCCACCACCACTGCCGTGCCGCCTGTCCCGAGGCCAGCGGCAGGGTGGCCGCCGCCACCGCGAGGTTGACCGTCAGTGTCACCAGCACCGCGAGCACCGTGGCGGTGACCCCGCGGCGCCGCGCCACGTCGCGGTCCCGGGCCAGTTCGACCTGCGCGACGAACGCCCACACCGACCCCGGCACGTACTTGCCGAGCTGGCCGACGAACATGATCCGCGCCGCGACCGGCACCGGCAGCGGCGAGCCGAGGTCGGCGAGCAGCGCCCGCCACGCCATCATCTGCGCCCCGAGCCCGGCCAGGCCCGCGGCCAGCGAGGCGGCGAGGGCCCACGGCGGGAGCGCGAGCAGCGCGTCGCGCGCCTCGGCCCATCGGGCGCGCAGCGCGACGGCGGCGCAGGCGAGCACGAGGGCGACGATGGCGGCGCGCAGCCAGCGGTTGCCGCGGAGCCGGCCCAGCCTGGTGAGCATCCTCAGCACGGTCTGCATGGTCGTCCCAGGCTAGAGCCGGCTCGCGTGCGGCGGGTACCGGCGGCCCGTCCGGCACCGCCCGGGGTCAGCCCGCGCAGCCGTCCACCGTGTCGGTGCGCTCGGTGCCGGCGGCGCGCTGGGCCGCCACACGGTCGCCGACCTCGGCCGGGGACAGCACCTCGTCGCCCGCGTAGTACACGTAGTCCACGTCCTGGGTGTACTCGCTGCGTCCACCGCCGCTGTGCGCGTCCAGGTCGATGAACCACTGGTTGAAGTTGATGGACATCGGTGAGTCCGGGTAGTACCGGCCGCCGTGCTCGGCGACCAGTTCGCCGTCGACGTGGTAGCGGACCGTCCCGCCGGACACCTGGACGACGAGGTCGTGCCAGCCGTCGAACGAGCCGCGCGCCACGTCGTGGGTGTTATCGGCCTGCCAGGGTTCGCGCTGGTAGGTCTCCCAGGAGGTGAAGAACAGCGCCGGGCCGGTCTCGCCCCAGCCGCCGTTGGGCAGGTACTCGAAGTCGAGTTCGCTGTAGGCCGGATCGTTGTCCGCGGCCAGCGGGGTGATGGTGAAGAAGGTCTGGACGAGCCGGTCGCCGTCCGGGCCGGTGACCGGGGCGTCGGTGAAGCGGACGCGCGCGGCGTAGGTGCCCTCGAAGAACTTGCGTTCACCGAAGGCCAGCTCCGCCTGGGTCGTCCCCGCGGGGGTGCCGTCGGTGGCGGCGTGCAGCCTGAGCAGCGTCGCGTCCTGCCCGTTGGGGAACCGTACGGCGTCGGCCGTCCACCCGGCGCCGGGGACTCCGGGGCCGCCCTGGTAGTCGCGCACGTTCCAGCCGTGCCCGGCCAGCTCCGGGTCGTCGCCGCCGCTGTAGGCGAAGTCGTCGAAGAAGACCCCGCACGAGGCGAGCGGGGCGTCGGCCGCGGTGGCCGAGACCGTGCCGGCCTCGGGGACGGCGCAGCCGGCCAAGGTCGCCGTGAGGGCGGTCACGAGGAGTACCGGGACCGGGGCGGGACAGCGAGTGGCCATGGTGGAAGGTCCTTTTCCGTGGGGGATGTGGCGGCCGGTGCCGAACGACACCGGTCCGGCCGCAGCGGAGGGGAGGCGCGCGGCCGGACCGGATCGGGGCGGCGGGTGGGGGATTGCCCGCCGCCGTGGGATGCGCGCCGTCCGGGCCCGCGGCGAGCGGGCGCCGGGGTTCGGCGCGGCGCGGTCTAGTAGGGGGTGAGGGTCACGGTGAACGACGCGGGCGCGTGGTCCTGGATGTAGGACGCGAACTCGGCCACGTCGTCGAAGGCGAACCCATAGGCCTTGCCGTCCTCGGTGTGGTCGTGGAAGGCCTTGGAATAGCGGTTCGTCACGTCGGCCTGGTAGAAGGTCGCGGGGTCCCGCGTGGGCTGTTCGCTCGCCGTCACCAGGGTGGACCGGTTGAACCCGGCGCCCAGGATGGCGGCGACCGGGCCCGTGATTCCGTCGTTGGGGGCGGCGAGCGCGCCGTCGCAGAAGAAGACGTCGCGGGTGGACGGCTTGCCGATGGGGGCGACCCCGCCGTCGAAGACGAACTGCCCCGAGCCGTCGACCCGCCCGGTGAAGGTGCCCGCGTTGGTGGTGACCCGCAGGTCGTTGCTCGCGTAGTGCGACCACACTTCGTCGATGTAGGGCGCGTAGTAGTCGGCCGGGAACAGGCCGGCGTCCAGGCCGTGGCCGGGAGCGATGATGCGGCGGCCGTCGGCGACGACGAGCGAGGAGAAGACCGGGTCGGCGGCGATGGCCGCGAAGATGGCCTCCCGTCCGCCCTCCACCAGTGTGCCGGTGGTCTGGTCCTGCTCCCCGTTCAGCTCGATGGCGAGCGGGACGCTGAACTGGTCGACCATGGTGGTGTTGCAGTACATCCCGGTGTCGTTGTGGGTGAACTCGACGGTGTCGTGCAGCACCCCGAAGTTGGGGTCGCTGCTCACCCAGCCGGCCGGGTACTGCAGCGCGGCGCGCCCGTCGCCGCCGGTGACCACCTTGAACCGGAGTTTGTCCTCCAGGGCGACGTAGATCCGCCCGGACATGAAGGGCAGGGCGAGATCGCCGGCCTCGGAGAGCGGGATGGCGTAGTCGGTGAAGCCGCCGTCGGTGTTGTCGGACTCCCGGACCGGGGTCAGAGCGCCGTCCCGGTTGACGTAGGACTGCTCGCCGGTCTCCAGGTTGGTGCCGACGATGTAGAGCCGGACCGCGCTGTCGGGGAACCGGCCGCTGTTGTTCACCACGGTCAGCGGCAGCGCGCCCGCTGCCGCCTGCGAACTGGTCAGACCGGCGCTGGTGGAGCTCGCGCACCCGGAGGCGCCGAGCAGGGGGATGCCCAGGGCTGCTGCGGAGGCGGTTCCCAGCAGAGTTCTTCGGCTGATCATGTCGCTTCTCCTTCGAGCGGGGGGAGTGCGGACCAATCTGGCGACTCCGCGTGACCGCGTCAATCCGCGAATGAGTGGGTTATGAAACTTGTTCATGTTGCTGCTGGTAGCGCAGTTGTGATGTGTTCCAGATCACAGTTTCATCTGATATGGGAGCGCTCTCATGGCGACTCGCCGCCCGCCGAACATCGCCTGCCACGAATCGGCGCGGCGAATGCGCAGGTCAACCGGGGTGTATCCGTACGGGCGTCCCGGGTTCCGGCCGCGCGGATCCGCCGCGGAGGGAGTGACACGGGTCTCACTCGGCGCCCTGTGGCGCACCGCCGCCACGGCGCGGGCACGGGGAGACGGCGCCACGCGCGGACCCCTCCGCCGATTCGGTCCGGTTCCGCGCCCGGGGGCCGCCCGACCAAGATCACCGACGGTGATCGACTTCGCGGTCCCAGGGGCGCGGGAGGCGTGGCGGGGCCGGGCCATCCCCTGTGCCGAAGATCTCACCTCGGCCGGTGCCGCGCAGGTGGCGGACCGGGCCGGTGCTACCTCAGCAGCTCCGCCAGATAACCGCGCCAGTACGGTTCGGGATCGACCGGACGGACTCCGGCGCGCAACCGCAGCGCCGCTCCCGGCGCGTAGAAGGCGGCCAGCGCCCGGGCGAGATCCGCCACATCATCCGGCGCGCACAACAGGCCGTCGACGCCGTCGCGCACGTGGTCCGGCAGCGTGCCGGTGCGGGTGGCGATGACCGGGAGGCCGTGCTCATGGGCCAGCCACACGTTCTGCGACGCCGTCGCCGAGCGGTACGGCAACACCAGGGCGTCGGCGTCCGCCATCAGGTCGGCGATCCCGGCGGCCGGCACGTAACCGTCGCGCAGCTCGACCCGGTCGGCGATGCCGAGCTTTTCGGCCAGGCCGCGCAGTGCCTCCGGGCCGCCCCAGAACTCCCCCGCGACGGTCAGCGTGACGTCGGGCGGACCCGCGGCGAGGGCGCGCAGCAGCACGTCGACCCCCTTGTAGGGCCGCACGAGGCCGAAGAACAGCAGGTGCCGGCGCACCCGCTGTTCCGGCGCCGCACCGGCCGCCGGGGCCGGCGTCCGCGGCAGGTGCGGGGGCAGTTCGGCGGTGCGCACGTCGGCGTCGCGCCCGGCGAGCAGTCCACGCGCCAGATCAGCCTGCCCCGGCGCGTGGGTGAGGACGGCGTCCACTCGGCGCAGCAGCCGGCGGACCAGCGCGACATCGGCGGCGCGCCGCTCGTGCGGCAGCACGTTGTGGCAGAGCGCCACCGTGCGCACCCCCCGCCCGGCACCGGCCAGCAGCCCCAAGTAGGGCGGGACCTGTACCGGCGACAGCACGGTGAGGACGAGCAGGTCGGCTGCGCGCCGCAGCTCACGGCCGGTCCGCCACCAGCCGTCGGGCCGGTACCAGGCCAGCCGCCGCCGCGTGCGCGGGTAGGGGGCGCCCTCCGGGGTGTCGATGGTCTGGCGACCCGGGTACAGGAACGCCGGGTACTGGGCCCGCCACGACTCGATCACGACGTCGTGCCCGGCCGCGGCCAGCCGGTGCGCCAGCTCGGTGGTGTGCCGGGCGCCGCCGCCCTTGTACGGGTGCGCCGGGCCGACCAGCACCACCCGCCGGCCGCCGCCGGGCCCGGAGTGCGTCATGTTCCGTTGTTCCGCGAGCGCACGATGAGGTCGGCGAGCAGCGCCATGGAGGCGATCATCAGTCCGGTGAGCACCAGCATGATGGTGTTGTTGCGGATGTACACCGGGTCGCTGACCACGTCATAGACGCCCTTGAGCGCGCCGATGCCGAGCAGCCACAGCGCGGGCGGCATCAGCACGTTCAGCGGGTTGAAGTACATGACCATGCGCAGCACCTGCAGGATGTAACGGTAGGCGTCGCGCACGAAGTGGAACTTGGAGCTGCCGGAGCGGGTGGCGTACTCGATGGGCACGTACCGCACGGGGTGCTGGTTGGAAAGGAACGCCAGGGTGATCGTGGTGACGCACGAGAACCCCGGCGGGAGCAGCCGCAGGTACGGCCGGGCGACGTCACGGCGGAACGCCCGCAGTCCGGAGTTGAGGTCGGGAATCCGGGTGTTCGTGAGCCGTTCGGCGAGCTTGCGGATCAGCCACTTGGTGGGGACGCGCAGCAGCTTGTGCGTGCCGGCCTCCTGGGTGCGGGCGCCCACCACCTGGTCGATGTCGGGGTCCTTGTCCAGGATGGCGACGAGTTCGGGGATCCGCTCGTTGGGGTAGCTCATGTCGGCGTCCGTCCACACGACGATCTCGCCGCGAGCCCGCTGGCTGCCGATGCGGCGCACCGTTCCGGCACCGCCGTTGTGCTCGAACGACATCACCCGCAGCCGGGGGAACCGCGGCTCGGCATCGCGCAGCCGCAACAGCGTCTCGTCGGTGGAGGCGTCGTCCACGGCCAGCAGCTCGTAGGAGTAGCCGGAGCCGTCCATCGCCGCGCAGATGCGCTCCACCTCGGTGACCACGTGGTCCTGCTCGTTGTAGCAGGGCAGGACGATGGTGACGTACGGGGCGTCGTCGGAGGTCACGTCGTCGGCCACGACTCGCCTTCCCTGGGGGTCGGTCACGGGGGCGGGGGTGCTGCCATCGTAGTGGCGGCGCGCGGTCCTCAGCGGTCCGCGCGGGCGGCGTCATCGGCGGGGACCACGGCCACCCACACGTCGCCGTTGAACGCCCACGGACCGGCCGGCGGGCGCATGAGGGTGCTGGGGTCCTGGTCGGTGTGCACGTCGAAGGCGTGCTCGACGCGGACCGGCTCAGGGAGGTGGCCGAGCAGCCTCTCGTGGGAGTCGCCGGCCAGGACCGGCGTGCGGCCGCGTTCGCGCACCTCGGCCGCCACGCGCCGCACGGTCTCGGGGTCGGCCGGCTCCACGTGCGCGGTCGGTGCGCCGCACATGCCGCGGATCAGCTGCGCGAACTTGCTGTTGGTGGCGGCGTCCACGATGAGCACGCTGCCGTCCTCGGGGATGGCCGCGCACAACCGCTCGGCCCCGGCCACCGAACCGTCGCCGGTGCGATAGGTCATGAACACGCCGCACACGTTGCGGAGCAGCTGCCCGAACGCGTCGTCGGCGGCCACCGAACCGCCGCACCTCGACGCGGTGTCCGCCACCGTGCCGACGTCCATCCGGTAGGACATGATGCCGCCCGCGGTGACCGCGGTGGGCACCAGGACCGCCGCGGCGCCCACCGCGGCGACCGCGCCGGACAGCCACGTGGGCGGGCGGACGGGATGGGTCCGCAGCCACCGCACGGCGTAGGCCAGGAACCACACGGCGAGCAGCACGAACGCCGGCAGTACCAGCACGACCAGCCGGCGGGCGGCCCACGGGTGGTCGGGGGTGATGGCGGGACGCAGCAGCGTGGCCGCCACCGTCCAGACGAGCAGCATCAGCGGCAGCACCCACTGCGGGTCCCGGCCGCGCAGGACGCGGCGCAGCAGCAGCGCGGCCCCGAGCGTGGCCAGCAGGACGGTGGCGAGCCCGACGTACCAGCCGACCCAGTACAGGGTCATCTCCTCGTAGGTGCGGTCCGGGTCCACCGCCAGCCCCTCGTACTGCTGTACCTGGCCGACGAAGATGCCCGTGGCGTCGTCGCCGTGTCCGCGCTGGACGTAGAGGAGCGGGCGCACGGCGAAGCCGGCCATCACCAGCACCACCAGGACCGCCGCCGCGTTGGACACGAACGCCCGCCGCGGTCCGCTCAGCCGCGGCAGCCCGCGCCGCCACAGCAGGGCGGTGCCCAGCGCCACGGCGGCCACCACCAGGCCGCAGATCAGCAGCAGGGGGCGCAGCGAGTCGGACAGGTACTCCAGGTAGGGCCGGGAGAGCCCGAACCCGGCGACCAGGCCGTACCCGAGCCCGGCGGCGAGTCCGGCGAGCAGTGGCACCGCCTGGGCCCGGCGGGCGAGCAGCAGCAGCGCGGCGAACGCGATCACCGGCAGCACGTCGCGCAGCGCGTCGATACGCACCACCAGTCCGAGCCCGAACGCCAGGCCGGCGGACGCGGCCAGGGCGTGCGGCACGCCCCATCTCTCCCGTGCCGCCACGAACGGCCGTTCACTCGCCACGGAGGCTCCCCCACAAGCCCGTTCACTCGCCACGGAGGCTCCTCGATAGGCCAGGGCGTCGTAGGCCAGGACGAGCGCGCCGACGAGCAGGACCTGGGCGGCCGGTTCGCTGTAGGTGGAGCGGCTGACCCACTGCTCGGGCAGGCAGACGGCGAGCGCGAGCGCGGCCAGCGGCGCCCAGCGCGGCCCGATGAGCCGCGCGGCCAGGCCGGCGAAGGTGAGCACCCCGAGCGCGCCGATCAGCGGCGCCGTGACGAGCATTCCGTCGAGTCCGCCGATCCAGTACCCGACCGAGAGGATGAGCGGCATCCCGGCCAGGAACTGCGGCCAGATGACATCGCCGACCTGGTAGAAGGCGGCGCTGTCGTAGGAGAGGGCGGGGTCGTCCCCGGCGATGAGGTCGCGCTGCTGCGGGATCGGCAGCGATCCGTGCTGGGCGATCCACGCGGTGAACTGCGCGTAGGAGGCCGGGTCGCGGCGGATGACGATCTGCTCGGAGTGGTACAGGATCTGCACGGCGGCGAACGCCAGCGTGATCAGCACCACGGCGACGACCGGCCACCACGGGGTCTCCCGCTCCTGCCCGTTCACACGCCCCGGGTGGCTTGGCAGGTCGGGCACCCAGCGGGGGACGATCGCGACCGCGGCGGCCACCGCCGGCAGGCCCAATACGGCGCCGGCGAGCGGCGTGAACTGGCCGGCCACGAGGAGCGGGAACGCGACCAGCAGCCAGGCACCGAGTACGACGACGGGCGCGACGGTGAGGCGGGCGAGGAGGCGTCCGGGTGTCAGGCGCATGCAGCCACGATGCCAGCTCCGCGCGGCGGTCGGGACGCGGCGGGCCTCCGCTCCCCTGACCATCCCGACACATCAGGCAGACCCGACATAACGCACTGGTCTGCCGGGCCGCCCGCGCACGCGACAGCGGCCGAGTAGCATGTGACCTCCCGTCAGCCCGCCGTCCCGCCCGTCCGGAAGGAGCGCACGTGCCAGCGCGGACCCCTGAGGAGATGTGGCGGGCCGCCGCCGCGGTGGACGGGGCGCGGCCCTTCGTCACCGCCTACGACGATCACGGCCGCGTCGAGCTCTCCTACGCGACGTTCGACAACTGGGTCGCCAAGACCGCGAACCTGATCGTCGACGGCCTCGGCGCCGAGCCGGGGGAACGGGTCGTGCTCGCCCTTCCCGTGCACTGGCAGAGCCTCGTCTGGGTGCTCGCCTGCTGGTCGGCGGGGGTGGCGGTGGTCCCGGCCGGGGGAACGCCGCAGGCGGCGGAGGGCTCCGGCGATCTGCCGGAGGGCGAGATCGTGGTGGCCGACGCCCCGCGCCTGGCCGCCGCCCTGGACAGCGGGGCCCGGGAGGTCGTCGGCGCCTCGCTGCATCCGCTCGGCGCCCCGCTCGCGGACTGCCCGCCCACGGTCCTGGATTACGCGGTGGAGGTGCGCGGGTTCGCGGACCGGTTCCACTCCCCCGTGCCGGTCGATCCGGCCGCCGTCGCACTGGACGGCCCGGTGCGGCTCACCGGGGCCGAACTCGCGGAGCGGGCCGATCGCCGGGCCGCGGACTGGCGGCTGACAGCGGCGGACCGGGTGGCTATGATCGCTTCCGCGCCGAATCTCCCCACCGCGTTCGGTCCCGATCTGTCGGGATTTCTGGCACTGATCGCCCCCGCGTCCTCTCTGGTGCTAACGCCCGGTGCCGATTCGGCTAACCTGCAAGCACGGCTTGGCATGGAGCGTGTCACGGCGATCGCCGGCCCCCCGCCCGAATCCCCCTCGCTCTCGGGCTCCATCAGGCCGTTGACCTGACACCGACCCTTTGGTGCGCAATGCCCAGATCCCGCTCCTCGTCCCGAAGGTCCGCGCGGAGAGCCCAGAAAGCCTCCCCCCTCCCCTCGTTCCGCTCCGTCCGGAACAGCCTCACCACCGGCGGCTGGGTCGCGGTCATCACCACGGCGCTGGTCATCTGCTCCAGCCTGACCGCCTACGGCGCCTACTACGACATCTACGGCAACATCAACCAGGAGAGCGTCGACACCGACGCCTTCGGTGACCGCCCCACCAAGGTGGACGGCGCGGTGAACATCCTGGTGATCGGCTCCGACGTGCGCACCGGCGAGAACGCCGACTACGGCGAAGCCGAAGGTGAGCGTCCCGACACCCTCGTCATCGCGCACATTTCACCCGACCAGAACAGCGCGACCCTCGTCAACCTCCCGCGCGACAGCTATCTGGATCTGCCCGCCTGCGCGGCCACCGACGACAAACCCGGCTACGACGCGCACACCGGCATGATCGGCGAGGCCATGAGCCTCGGCGGCGTGAGCTGCCTGTGGACGACCGTCGAACAGCTGACCGGCATCCACATCGACCACTTCGTCAGCGTCGACTTCACCGGCTTCAAGGGGATGGTCGACGCGATCGGCGGTGTCGACATGTGCATCCCGCAGGCCATCCAGGACGACAAGGCCCATCTGGATCTGGAGGCCGGCGAGCAGACGCTGAACGGTGAGCAGGCGCTGGGATACGTGCGGTCGCGCTACGCCCAAGGTGATGGCAGCGACATCGGCCGCATCGAACGCCAGCAGGAGTTCATGGGCGCCATGCTGCGCCAGGTGATGAGCAGCGAGGTCCTGGCCAGCCCGAGCAACCTGTACGCCTTCCTCGGCTCGGTCACCGACTCCATCACCACCGACGACGAGTTCACCGTCGACGCCATGGCCGACATCGCGATCGCCATGCGCGAGGTCGACATGGCCAGCGTGCGGTTCATGACGGTGCCGAACGGCCCGCACCCGATGGACGAGAACCGCATCGCCTGGACCGAGCCGGAGGCCGGCGAACTGTTCCAGGCGATCGCCCAGGACGTCGACCTGTCCGGCGAGGACGAGGGCGGCGGCGGAGGCGGTGGCGGCGGAGGCGGCCAGAGCGAGGAAGGCGGCTCCGGCGGCGGAGCGGCGGCGGAGACTCCGGAGGTCTCGCCCGGTGACGTCTCCGTGGAGATCCTCAACGGCACCGACATCAGCGGGCTGGCCGGTCAGGTCTCCGAACTGCTGGGCGCCGAGGGCTTCGTGGTCGCCGGCACCGGCAACCCCGCCGACGGCCCATCGGACACGACCACCGTCTACTACGGCCCCGGCCAGGAGTCGCACGCCACCGCAGTGGCCGATCAGCTCGCCAGCGCCACCACGGCGGAGAACCCCGCCCTGGGCACCACGGTCCAGCTCGTACTGGGCGCCGACTGGAACGGCATGCAGGGTTCGGCCGGCGTCCCCGACTCGGTGCGCGACAACGCGCGCAGCGCCGAGGAGGAGCAGACCCAGTGCGGCTGATGCGTACCGCGGGCCGGCTGACCCCGGCCGGCCCGCACCACACTGATCACCTGGCCGCGTTTTCGGCGTAACATCCCGCGTATCACCGCGTCGGCGTTTCCCGCGCCGGCGCGGTTTTCGTCCCCCTCTGACCAGATCGTTGGTGCCGAATGCCCGCATGTGTGGAGCCTCCGTGGCGAGTGCACGGGAAAGCACGGTCTCCGTGGCGAGTGCACGGGAAAGCACGGTCTCCGTGGCGAGTGCACGGGAAAGCGCGCTCTCCGTGGCGAGTGCACGGGAAAGCACAGCCTCCCGTCGCGAGTGGAGGAGCCTCCCATGGCGAATGACCGGGGGCGCCGCAGGTCGGCGCCCGACGCTCCGGCTCGGCCCTGGGAGCAGCTCACCCGGGGCGGCTGGGTGGCGATCGGCACGACGGCCCTGGTCATCGCCAGCAGCCTGACCGCCTACGGTGCGTACTACGACATCTACGGCAACATCAACGCTGAGAGCGTCGACACCGACGCCTTCGGCGACCGCCCCACCAAGGTGGAGGGGGCGGTGAACATCCTGCTGATCGGCTCCGACGTGCGCACCGGCGAGAACGCCGACTACGGCGCCGCCGAGGGCGAGCGCCCGGACACGCTGATCATCGCGCACGTCTCCCCGGACCATGACGGCGCGACACTGGTGAACATCCCCCGCGACAGCTATCTGGATCTGCCGGCCTGCGCGGCCACCGACGACAAACCCGGCTACGACCCGCACCTCGGCATGATCGGCGAGGCCATGAGCCTCGGCGGGGTCGGCTGCCTGTGGACCACGGTGGAGCAGCTGACCGGCATCCACATCGACCACTTCGTCAGCGTCGACTTCACCGGCTTCAAGGGGATGGTCGACGCGATCGGCGGCGTGGAGATGTGCGTCCCGGCGGCCGTGCAGGACGAGAAGGCCAAGCTCGACATCGAGGCCGGCGAGCAGACCCTTGATGGCGAGACGGCGCTGGCCTACGTGCGTTCCCGCTATGCCCAGGGCGACGGCACCGACATCTCGCGGATCGACCGCCAGCAGGAGTTCATGGGCGCCATGCTCCGCAAGGTGATGAGCAGCGACGTGCTGGCCAGTCCCGGCAACCTGTACGCCTTCCTCGGCTCGGTCACCGACTCCATCACCACCGACGACGAGTTCACCGTCGACGCCATGGCCGATGTCGCCATCGCCATGCGCGAGGTCGACATGGCCAGCGTGCGGTTCGTCACCGTGCCCAACGGCCAGCATCCGCTGGACACCAACCGCATCGCGTGGCGGGAGCCGGACGCCTCGCAGCTGTTCGAGGCGATCGCCACCGATGTGGAGCTGTCCGAGCCGGAGGACTCCGGGTCGGAGCCGGACTCGGGCGACGCGCCACAGGAGGACGCCGAGGCCGAGGTCACTCCGGCCGACCCGTCGGCGGTCGCCGTGGAGGTGCTCAACGCCACCGACGTGGACGGGCTCGGCGCCGACACGGGTGCGGAGCTGACCGCCGCGGGCTTCCAGGTGGCGGGGACCGGAAACCCGTCCGGCGAGACGCCGAGTGCGACGACCGTCTACTACGCCCCCGGCCAGGAGTCGCACGCCGCGGCGGTGGCCGAGCACGTGGACGGCGCTCGCATCGAGGAGGACGCCACGCTCGGTGAGACGGTGCTCCTGGTCCTCGCCGGGGACGCCGGCGGGTCCGGCGCGGCGGAGCTGCCCGGAGCGGAGTCGGCGCGGACCGCGGAGGAGACGGAGAACGCCTGCGGCTGATCGCGGCCCGGGAGCCCCCGAATGCATCGACGGCCCGGCGCGGGAGTTCCCGCGCCGGGCCGTCGGCGGTTTCCGGGTCAGGAGGCCGGCTGGCCCACCGTGGCGAACCGGTCGAGCTGGATCCGTTGCGGCGCGGTGCCGTCGACCACGAGGTCGGTCCACATCTGGCAGACCCGGCGCAGCGCGTAGTGCCCGGTGATCTCCGCCCGCGCGGAGGCACGGACCGCGTCGAACCGGCCCTCGCTCACAACGCGGTGGATGGCGTCGGCCATCGCGTCGGTGTCCTCGTGCACCCACCGCCGCGAGTAGATGGTGTCCGCGCCGGGCCACGCCAGGACGGCCGGGACTCCGCCGGAGGCGGCGCCCTCCGCCGGGGCCAGGTGGAAGCTCTCGTCGTCGCTGGTGGAGATCACGAAGCCCACCCGGCGCAGCCACGCGGCGACGTCGGGGCCGAACGGGTCGAAGATGACTCCGTCGGCCAGCAGGTCGCTGCGCTGGATCCGGCGGTAGGTGCGCTCGTAGTACTCGCGCTCCTCCGGCCGGTTCCAGATCCACCAGTAGTCCCACGGCTGCTTGGTCTTGACGACCATGGTGTAGCGCGGGTCGCGGCGGCGGAGTTCGGCGAGCACGTCCAGGCCGCGGTCGATCCGCTTGCGCGACGGCGCGATGCCGATCATCCCGAGTGTGTACTCGGCGCCGGGGAGCTTGGGGCGGTACAGCTGCTCGTCGTCGACCCAGTTCGGCAGCACGACGATCTTGTCGGCCGGCCAGCCGACCCGCTCGCGGGTGAGGTCGGCGTAGTAGGGGCTGACGCAGATGACCGCGTCGATCTTGTCGATGTCGAGCTTGCGCGGCCACTCCGCGTACAGCTCGAATCGGTGCAGCCGCACGAGCAGCCGTTGGCCGGGCCGCTTGTGCTGGGCGTAGAACAGCGCGTTCGGCCCGCACCACTCACAGATGACGACGTCGGCCCAGGCGGCGAGTTCCTTGCTGCGGTACTGGTCGTGGGTGCGCAGCGCCTCCCACTCGTCCAGCCGTACCTCCAGGCCGGGCAGCGACATGAGGTGGTCGGCCAGCCGGGTGAAGAACTTCAGGTCGTGGCCGGCGACCACGACGCGCAGCGGGCGCTCGGTGCTGATGCCGGCTGGTGCGGCCGGGAAGGCGAGATCGAGGTAGCCGCGCAGCCGCTCGGCGGCGCGCTCCAGCGTGAACTTGGCCGAGGCGGCGGCGCACCGCTCGGCGGCCCGCCGGTAGACGTCGGGGTCGGCCGCCAGCGCGAGCACGTCGGCGACGGACTCGATGTCCTCACCGGCGTAGAGCGGGTAGTCGGCGCCGAGCAGTTCCTCGTGCATCGGCGTGCGGTTGAGCACGACCGGCAGGCCGAGGGCGCCCAGCTCCAGCACCTTGGTGGACAGTTCCAGGCTGGCGTCCATCTCGGGGTCGCGCCAGGACAGGCCGATGTCGCACTGCGCGGAGAGCCGCAGCGCCTCGGCGCGGGACTGCCCGCCGTGCCAGACCAGATCGGGGGTGTCCTCCAGCGCTTTGGCCATGCGTTTGGCCCAGTCCGGGGAGTCCCGGTGGATCTTGTCGCCGATCATGTGCAGTTCGGCCGGGATCCCCTGCGCGGCGAGCGCGGCGGGCAGCTCGGTCATCTCCAGCGTGTTCCACCGTGGCGCGAACTTGCCGGTGTAGACGAGCTTCAGCGGCTCGTGCGGCACGCCGGAACCGGCGACGCCCTCTGGCACCACGACCACCGGCGGGAACAGCACGCTCTTGCCGCACGCGGCCGGGACGGAGGATTCCAGGAAGTCGCGCAGCTCCTCGGTCTGGCAGAGCAGGAACCGGGAGGCCACGGCGATGTCGGTCAGCTCGGAGACCGCGGCGGAGGTCAGCTCGGCGACGTTCTGCGGCACGTCGGTGAGGTAGGTCCACAGCCGCCCGGCCAGCTCCTCGGCCTGGGCCGCCGCGATGGCCGCCCGCCGCCCGCGCACCACGACGAGGTCGAACCGGGCCTCGCCGTCCAGCCGGTTGATCAGGCCCACCGCCTGCTCCGGCGTGAGGCCGCGCGGCCCGAGGTCGGAGAGCAGCGACTCCTCGTAGGGCCGGCGCACCGTGACCCCGGGCACGCCGGTGAGCGGCGCCACCAGCCGGTCGGTCTTCACGGGCGCCTTCAGCAGCAGGGTGACCTCACACCCGGCAGCCGCCAGGCCCTGGGTCATCGACTGCGCCCAGATCGCCGAGCCGTCGATGATATTGAGGTCGACGTCCCCGTAGACGAGTGCGCGAATGGTCACGTGTTTCCCTTCGAAACCGATCCACCGCGAAAGGAGCACGGTGAACTGTACGCGGGCGCCGCCGCTCGGGGAAGCGGCGACCGCGGATGGAAGCGGACTGCCTGTGGACGGAGCGGTGAGCCGACGAGCGAGCGGAACCGGCGCCGCCCCGCGCCGGAGGCCATTCCCACGGGGCCGGTGCAGCAAGCGAGAAGGCGAACGCGACCAGCACCACCCAACGGTGAGCCGACGAGCGAACGCAACCGGCGCCGCCCCGCGCCGGAGGCCATTCCCACGGGGCCGGTGCAGCAAGCGAGAAGGCGAACGCGACCAGCACCACCCAACGGTGAGCCGACGAGCGAACGCAACCGGCGCCGCCGCACGCCGGAGGCGAGTGCGTCCGGTGACCCACCCACGCCCGTCACCCCGTGCTCGGGGCGCTGTGCACCCGGCCGTGTTCCGCATCGCGTCCGGACTCGCGGGCGGGGCCGAGCGCCAGCAGCCGGGCGCCGTGCCGGTTCCACACCCCCGGGTGCAGGCCGCGCAGCACGAGCTCGCGGCGGGCCAGCTCCGGCTCGATCGCGCTGACGAACACGTAGTCCTGGTCGGCCCAGTTCATTGCGGAACCGTCGTCGGCGGCCACGCTCCACGGCGCGATCGCCGGCCCGACCGCGTCGGCGCCGGAGCACTCCGCGGCGCACAGCAGGTCGGCGAGGTATCCGGCTCCGCTGGAGGCGCGCCACAGCGCGGTCCACGGCGCGTCGGCCGCGGCAGCCAGTCCGGCCCAGTGGGCGGGGGTGGGCTCCGCCGTCGGCTCGACGTCGGCGGTGCGCAGCGGCACGCCGTGCGAGCGCAGCCGCTCGATGCCGGTGAGGTGTTCGGCCCCACGCGGGACCACGACCTCCGCCGGCGCGTGCAGCTGGTTGAGCACGTCGTCCGCGAGGGCCAGCGACGCGACGTCGTCGGTGGGGTGGGCGAGCAGCGCCACGGAACGGTGCCGGAGCGTGCGGGCCGCGCCGCCGGCGCCGGGGGCGAGTTCGACCCTGCCGAGGATGTCGGCGAGCCGGGCCGGGGTGGCGCGTTCGAGGAAGAGGGTGCGCAGGGTCGCCCGCACCTCTTCCGGGGTGAGCGCGCCGGAGGTGCGCAGTACCGACAGCTCACGTTGCGTCTCGCCGGAACGCAGCGACCCGGCGTGCACGGCGGCGGTGCGCAGCACCCCGTCCGGCAGCCCGGCGTCCGCATCGGAGTTGGGGGTGTCGAGCAGCAGCGCGCGGGTGCCGCAGGCCAGGGCCCGCTGGGCGAGCCCGGGGTCGGCCACCACGACCCCGGCGGCGCCGCGCAGCGCCTCCGGGAGCGTCCGCCAGTCGGGGGTGCGCTGGCCGAGGCCGTCCGCGGTGAGCTGGTCGAGCAGCGCGGCCACCGCGGGACGCGGGCGGGCGGCGGCGGGCAGGTAGCTGGGCGCCGTCTCCCGCTCCGGCTCGGTGGCGATGGGGTTGAAGCGGTGCAGCGGAACGCCGAGGTCGCCGTCGTGGACGTGGTCGAAGCCGACGGTCGCGAGTCCCGGTGGCGCGGGGGCGTCGCGGACCAGCACGGCGGGAACGCCGCGGGACGCCGCGGCCGAGACCACCCAGTGCAGCGCCCGGGTGCGGTCGGCGGCGGCGGGGTCGCCCACGTGCGCCCACGGTGAGCCGGGCGACGCCGCGGAGGCGCTCACCAGGACCACGTCGGCGTCGATCGTGTCGAACACGACCTGGGCGTCGTGCGGCCGCAGCGGCACCACCCGGACGTAGGGCTCGATGGCGGCGTGCGCCTCGGGGGAGAGCACGCCGGCGACGACCAGCCGGTCTCCGTGGGCACCGGCGGTGCCGGACAGCAGCCGGGTCTCCTGCCGCTCGGCGTCGTAGGAGCGGACCGGTTGGGCGGAGCGGCGGCGCCGGGCGCCGCCGGCCTGGGTGGTGCGAGTGGCGCCGCGCCAGAGCCGGAACAGGTCGCGGGGCAGCCGGACGAGGCCGCGGCCGGGCCGTTTGGCGGCCTCGGCGAGCGCCCGGCCGACCTGGAGCGAGGTGGACGCCTCCAGGGCGGCCAGGCGGGCCTGCGCCTCCTGGAGCTGTGCCTCCCGCTCCGAGAGCGCCCGACGGAGCTGTTCGGTCTGGCTCTGTTCACGCCGTTTCACGGGGTTTCCCTACTTCGCGAGGTTCGACGGGGGATGAGAGGTACCGTGCCCCCGCTCTCCGTCGGCGGTCTGCCGACGGGAGTGGTGTCCATCGGCATCACACCAGTTCGCTGGCGAGGACCGCGGCGATGCGCCGGCCGGCCTGCCCGTCCCACAGCGGGGGCACGTCGGAGATCGAGGTGCCCCCCAAGCCGTCTCCGGCCAGGATCTTGGCGACGAGGCCCGGCAGTTCGGAGTCCACCACGAGACGGTTGGTGCCGTGCGTGATGGTGACCGGCCGTTCGGTGTTCGGCCGCAGCGTGAGGCAGGGGACGCCGAGGATGGTGGTCTCCTCCTGCACCCCTCCGGAGTCGGTGACGACGGCGGCGGCGCCACGCACCAGCGTCACGAAGTCGATGTAGCCCAGCGGCTCCAGCAGCCGCACCCGCTCGTGCCGGCCGAGCCCGGCGGCCTCGAAGGCGGCGCGTCCGCGGGGGTGCACCGGCATCACGATGTCGACGTCGTCGGCCACCTCGTGCAGCCGCGCCACCAGGCGCGCCACGATCGCGGGGTCGTCCACGTTGGCGGGCCGGTGCAGCGTCGCGGTCAGGTAGGTGCCGGGCAGGTCGAGCCGGGAGCGCAGCGCGTCGACGTCGAACCGATCGAGGTGCGCGAGCAGCGTGTCGATCATCGGGTTGCCGACGAGGTGCACCCGCTCGACGTCGACGCCCTCGTTGGCGAGGTGGCCGACCGCCTCGGGGCTGGTGGCGAAGCACAGGTCGGAGAGCTGGTCGGTGACCCGGCGGTTGACCTCTTCGGGCATGGTCATGTCGAACGACCGCAGCCCCGCCTCCACGTGGGCGACGGGGATGTGCAGTTTGGCGGCGACCAGGGCGGCGGCGAGGGTGGAGTTCACGTCGCCGTACACGATGACGAAGCCGGGTGAACGTTCGATGAACTCCCGCTCAAGCCCGACCATCAGCGCGGCGGTCTGCTCGGCGTGCGAACCCGAGCCGACACCCAGGTCGACGTCGGGCCGGGGCAGCCCCAGTTCGCGGAAGAAGACCGCCGACATCCGGTCGTCGTAGTGCTGGCCGGTGTGCACCACGGCCTGCTGGACACCCCGCTCCGCCAGCGCGGCCACCACGGGCGCCGCCTTGACGAAGTTGGGACGTGCTCCAACGATGTGCACGACCTCGGCCGTCGCGGCCTCCGCGGGGCGGCTCGGTGCAGACGCCATCGGTTATCGGTTTCCCTTCACGAACATCCTCCGACGTCCCGTGCGCGACGCCGTGGCGTCACCGGGAGGTCACCCTGGCGTGGTTTCATTCCTGGCCGTGCGCAACTTCGTGAAAGCGGGCACTTTCACCGCGACCCTGACCTGGCGGCACCTGCGGGACGAGCCCGCGCGGCTGCCGCTGCTGGCCTTCCGGCTGCTGCCGGGCCCGCTGCGCCGTGGCGCCCGCGGCATGGGCGGTCGCCTCGGCGGGCTGCCCCGGGCCTACGCGCTGTGGGACGCGGGTCGTCGCGCGGAAGTCCTGGAGACCGTCCGCCGCGCCGCTCATGACGCTTCCCCCCGACACCTGGCCCAGCTGGCCGCGTTCACCATAGCCGTCGAACAGCCCGAGCTCACGGCCGAACTTCTGGCGAGGCTGCCCGAAGGGCGGCGCCGAGCCGGACTGGCGCACCGATTGGCGGTCAGAACGGGACGCGTCGCCCCGAACGACCCACCTGACCAGTGGAACGCTAACGCCGTCAGCGTAACCGTGCCGGAGCGAACGCCGCGCGACGACGTGGTGAACGGTCGGGTACTGCACGTGGTCACGAACGCGCTGCCGCACACCAACGCCGGATACACCCAGCGCACGCACCGGATCGCCCTGGGCCAGCGGGCCGCCGGGCTGGACCCGCAGGTGCTGACCCGCCTCGGCTACCCCCTCACCAAGGGGGTGCCCGACCCGCGCCCGCGGGTGGAGGTGGACGGCGTGGCCTACCACCGGATGCTGCCGTGGACCGCGCCCCGGGACACCGCCGCGGAGCTGCGCACCTCGCTGCGCATGGCCGGGCGGCTGGTGGAGCGGCTGCGCCCGCAGGTGCTGCACGCGGCGAGCAACCACCGCAACGGACGGCTGGCGCTGGAGCTGGGCCGCCGGTACGGCCTGCCGGTGGTGTACGAGGTGCGCGGCTTTCTGGAGGAATCGTGGCTGTCACGCGACCCGTCCCGCAGCACGGCGGACGCGTTCTACCGGGCCGAGCGCGAACGTGAGACGGCCTGCATGCTGGCCGCCGACCTGGTGGTGACGCTGGGCGAGACCATGCGGGCCGACATCGTGGCGCGCGGGGTGCCCGAGGACCGGGTGATCGTGGTGCCCAACGCCGTCGACGAGGCGTTCCTGGAGCCGCTGCCCGACGGCGCCGAGCAGCGGGCGCGGATCGGGATTCCGGCCGGCGCCTTCGTGGTGGGCACCACGACGAGCTGCTACGGGTACGAGGGACTGACCACGCTGGTCGACGCCGTCGCGCTGCTGCGCGGGCGGGGCGTGCCCGCGTTCGCGCTGGTGGTCGGCGACGGCCCCGAACTGGCCGCGCTGCGCCGCCGGGCGGACGAGGCGGGGCTCGGGGACGCGGCGCTCTTCCCCGGCCGGGTGCCGGCCGGGGAGGTGCGCGGCCACCACGCCGCCATGGACGTCTTCGCGGTGCCGCGGCGGGACGAGCGGGTCAGCCGGCTGGTGACCCCGCTCAAGCCGGTGGAGGCGATGGCCGGCGGCCTGCCGGTCGTGGCGAGCGACCTTCCCGCCTTGCGAGAGGTGGTGGAACCCGGAGTGACCGGCGAGTTAATTCCTCCGGACGAGTCCGAAGCTCTGTCGAACTGTCTGGAACGCCTGTTCTACAGTCCCGAACTGCGGGCCGCGTACGGCGAAGCCGCACGTGAACGGGTCGGGCGCGATCGGACCTGGACCGCGGCGGCGCACCGTTACATCGCGGCGTACACCGCAGTTTCCGACCAGTTGTCCAGACCAGGCCACCGCGTGATGGGACAGCCGGCGTCGGAGTGAGGCCGGGCGACCGCTCCGGACCACGCCCGGCGTCCGCACGGGCCGTCCCGCCGCCTGACCTCAAGACGCGAGGGGGACCTCCGTGGACGTCGCAACCTCCACCCACGATCTGGCCGTCATCGGGCTCGGCTACGTGGGTCTTCCGCTGGCACACGAGGCCACCCGGGTCGGCCTCAAGGTCGTCGGGCTGGACGTCAGCGACCGGGTGGTCGAGGGGCTGACCGCGGGGCGGTCGCACATCGACGACCTGTCCGCGGACGACATCGCGTCCATGCGCCAGGCGGGCTTTTCGGCCACGACGGACGCCGCGGTACTCGCCGCCGCCCAGACGATCGTCATCTGCGTGCCCACCCCGCTGTCCGCCGAGGGCGGCCCCGACCTCGGGGCCGTCACCGCGGCGGCGCGTTCCATCGCCGCCCACCTGCGGCCCGGCACCCTGGTGATCCTGGAGTCGACCACCTACCCGGGCACCACCGAGGAGGTCGTCCGGCCGATCCTGGAGGAGTCGGGCCTGGTCGCCGGCGAGGACTTCCACCTCGCCTTCTCCCCCGAGCGCATCGACCCGGGCAACCCGGCGTTCGGGGTGGCCAACACCCCCAAGGTGGTCGGCGGCCTGACGGAGACCTGCGGCGCGACGGCCGCGGCGTTCTACGGCAAGTTCGTGCAGACCGTGGTGCAGGCGCGCGGGACCCGCGAGGCCGAGATGGCCAAGTTGCTGGAGAACACCTACCGGCACGTGAACATCGCGCTGGTGAACGAGATGGCGATCTTCTGCCAGGAGCTCGACGTCGATCTGTGGGACGCCATCGCCTGCGCCGCCACCAAGCCGTTCGGCTTCCAGGCGTTCTACCCGGGCCCGGGGGTCGGCGGCCACTGCATCCCGATCGACCCGAACTACCTGTCCTACAAGGTGAAGACGCTGGGCTACCCGTTCCGTTTCGTGGAGCTGGCCCAGGAGATCAACGCCCGGATGCCGTCCTACGTGCTGCAGCGCGCCCAGGAGATGCTCAACGACGCGGGCCTGGCGCTCTCCCGGTCCAAGATCCTGCTGCTCGGTGTCACCTACAAGGCCGACATCGCCGACCAGCGCGAGTCGCCGGCCCGGCCGGTCGCCCGCAAGCTCGCCGACAAGGGTGCGCACCTGACCTACCACGACCCGCGCGTGGCGGAGTGGTCGGTCAACGGCGCCCCGGTCGAGCGCGCCACCGACCTGGAGCGGGCGCTCGCCGAGGCCGACCTGACCATCCTGCTGACCGACCACCGCGAGTACCGGCCCGCGCTGCTCACCGAGCACGCGCGCTTGCTGCTGGACACCCGCGGGGTGCTGCGCCGCCTCGGTGCCGACGGCACCGGCGACCTGCGGACCACGGCCACCATCACCCGCGAGGGCGTGCAGGTGCTCTGACGGCTCCCCCCGCCGTCGAGCACGCCGTCCTCCCCGACCGCCGTCCGGCCGCCCCGGCCGCCGGGCGGCGGTCCACTCGCGGGTTTCGGCTGGTCGAGCCCGTTCGGCGGGTGCGGACGGTTTTACGGGTTCCCGCGGATTTTCGCGCGTTCCCGAGGGTTCTCGCGTAGTGTCGCCGGTTGTGGGCGGACACGCCGACCGCATCCGTGATCCGGGGATTCACCCCGGTCACGCCTTGCCGTAACCCCCGTTTTCACCCGCTGTTTCCCCGGCTACCTAGCGTGGCGGGAGGCGCGCCGCCCGGCCTGGGCGGCAACCGGAGGAGGCAGGTGAGGAGCCCCATGCACGCACTCGTGGCCACCGTGGTCCACCATCCCGAGGACGCGCGCATCCTGCACCGCCAGATCCGTGCGCTCCTCGACGCCGGGCACCGCGTCACCTACCTGGCGCCGTTCACCGCCCGCAACGTCACGCCCTGGCCCGAACTCACCGCGATCGACGTCCCACGCGCGGCCGGCCGCCGTCGGCTCGCGGCCCTGCGCGCCGCCCGCACCGCGCTGGCCGAGCACGCCCCGCAGGCCGACCTCCTCCTCTTCCACGACCCCGAACTGCATCTCGCCCTGCCGCGGCACCGCCCGCCCACGGTCTGGGACGTGCACGAGGACACCGCCGCCGCGCTGCTCACCAAGCCGTGGCTGCCGCGTCCGCTGCGCCGCCCGCTCGCCCCGATCGTGCGCTCGGTCGAGCGGCGGGCCGAGCGCCGTATGCACCTGCTGCTCGCCGAGGAGGGGTACCGCGACCGGTTCGCGCTGCCGCACCCGGTGGTGCCCAACACCACGAACGTGCCGGATGAGCCGAGCCGCCCGCCGGGCGCGGACCGCGTCGTCTACCTCGGCCAGATCTCCCGGGCGCGCGGCGCCGCCGAGCTGGTCGAACTGGGCCGGCTGCTGCGCCCGCACGGGGTGCGGGTGGAGATCATCGGCGCGGCCGACCCGCAGACCAAGCAACTGCTGCGGGACGCCCAGCTCGACGACGCGATCCGCTGGTACGGGTTCGTGCCGAACGACCAGGCGCTGCGGATGGTCAGCGGCGCTATGGCCGGCATCTGCCTGCTGCACGACACGCCGAACTACCGGCACTCGATGCCCACCAAGGTGGTCGAGTACATGGCGCACGGCCTGCCGGTGGTGACCTCGCCGAACCCGGCCGCCGTCTCCCTCGTGACCGGTCAGCCGCAGGGGCCCTGCGGCATGGTGGTCCCGTTCGGCGACCCGGCGGCCGCCGCCGACGCGGTGCTGCGGCTACGCGACGACGCGCGGCTCCGCGAGGAGTACGCGCGTACCGGGCACGCGATCGCCCGCGCCCGCTACCACTGGCCGGTGCAGGCGCGCGCCTTCGTCCGGCAGCTGGAAGAGTGGGCCGGTGCGGCCGGCGCCTCGGCGCCCACCGGCGCGGCGCTGCCGACACAGGACCGGCCGCGCGACCCGCGTGACCTCGGCGGCCGGATGCCGGTGCTGCCCACCGCCGGGCCCGACCCGGTCTGGTCGCCCACCGGGCTGTGAGGCGCGCGACCGCCACGGACCTCCGCTGCCGCCACCCGGCCGGTCCGGGTGGCGTCCGTCACTCTGCCCGGTTTCGCGGCACCGGGCCGGAATAGCTTCCGGGTCAAATAAGTTCTGGGAAGCGTTCACGCTTGGACGAACGATCCGGGAGAGACATGGCCGACGTCACCGCGCCGCTGCACCTGAGTCCGCAGGACCGGGAGCTGCTGTTCAGCGAGGCCCGTACCGCCAGCACCTTCACCGACGAACCGGTGACCGAGGAGCAGGTGCGCGCCATCCACGACCTCGTCAAGTACGGCCCGACGGCCATGAACACCCAGCCGCTGCGCGTGGTGCTGCTGCGCTCCGCCGAAAGCCGCGAACGCTTGGTGCGGCACATGGCCGAGGGCAACCAGGCCAAGACGCGGACCGCGCCGCTGACCGCGATCCTCGCCGTCGACACCGACTTCCCGGAGAAGGCCGGCACGTTCTTCCCGGACCGCGCCGCCGCGATCCGCGAATCGTTCACCGACCCGGAGGCCCGCAGGCGGGTCGGCCAGCTCAGCGCGTCGCTGCAGATCGGGTACTTCATCATCGCCGTGCGCGCCGCCGGACTCGCGGCCGGCCCGATGACCGGGTTCGACGCCGAGGCCATCGACAAGGAGTTCTTCACCGACGGCCGGCTGAAGACGCTCGTGGTGGTCAACATCGGCCGCCCCGGCGAGAACGCCTGGTTCCCGCAGCGGCTGCCCCGGCTCGGCTACGAGGACGTCGTCACCGAACTGTAGGCGGCGGCCTTCTCGGCCGGTGCCCGCAGGGCCGCGCCGGGCTCCCGGGTGCCGGCCGGCACCGTTCCCCCGCCGGCCGGCCGCTCAGATGATGGGCGGGCGGCCCATTCGCGTCATCCGCCACGCCGTGGCCCACCGGATGGGGGTGCGCGGTCCGGCGTCGGTACGCCAGCCCTCACGGAACCCCGCGAACCAGGACCGCAGCGCGGGGCCGGAGCGCTCGCGCAGCAGGGTCAGCCCGATCCAGGTGCCCAGGTACGCCGCGGCCAGCGGCCACGGCAGGTTGCGCCGCGCCAGCCAGACCCGGTTACGGGCGTTGAGCCGGTAGAAGTCTGCGTGCCGGGTGGGCGCCACCGCCGGGTGGTACATGACCGCCTCAGCGTCGTACTCGATGTCGTACCCGGCGTCCAGGATGCGCCAGGCGAGGTCGGTCTCCTCGTGGGCGTAGAAGAACGCGCCCGGCAGCCCGCCGCCCTGGTCGAAGGCGGCGCGCCGGATCGCGCAGGCGCCGCCGAGGAAGGTCGTCACCCGGCTGGACCGCTGCGGGTCGCCGACCCGCAGCCGCGGCACGTGCCGGCGCTGGTCGGGACCGCCGTCGGGGTCGGCGATGCGGAAGGAGATGGCGCCCAGCTTCGGGTCGGCGGCGAACTTCTCCCGCACGTGCCGGACCAGATTGCGCGAGCGGTACCAGCCGTCGTCGTCGAGGAACAGCACGATGTCGCCCGTGCACACCTTGACGCCGTGGTTGCGCCCCTCGGGGATGCCGACGTTCTCCGGCAGCCGCAGCGTGACGACCCCGTCGGGCAGCTCCGGCAGGTCAGCGCCGTTGCCGACGACGACGACCTCGACCTCCGCCCCCTCCTGCTCCAGCACGCTGTTGATCGCACGGCGCAGCTCGGCCGGCCGGTTTCCCATGGTCAGGAGCACGCAGGAGACGGTCACTCGCTGCGCACCTCCCTGGTCCACGCGGTCCTCGCCGCGGTCGCTGGTACGGGAGGGTAGCCGCTCGACGCCGGCATCGGTACGCGAAGGCACCTCGGTTCCGCGGGGTGCGACGGCCTCCGCGGGGGCGCCCGAAGAAACTGGAGTGGTCATGGGAACCGTTCGTGGACGTGACGACAGATGGACTACACCGGGAACAGTGGCCAACATTCGCAGAGCCCGGCTAACGGGAGAGTAAAGCCCCGGCGGCGCCGCGGTCGCGCGACGCGCGGGCGGGACGGCGGCCGGCCCCGGTGCCGGGACCGGCCGGCGGGTCAGTGCAGCCGGCGCGAGGCCAGCACGCTGACCAGGTGCAGCACCGTCTGCAGCGCGGCGACGGCCACGCACGCGACGGTGAGCGCCTGGGTGGCGATCAGGTCGCCGCGGACCGCGTCCACGACCGCGACGACGACCACGAGCAGGGACAGCTCCACCGCCTGGATCACCCGGTGGAAGCGCAGCGCCGCGGCCACGCGGCGCGCCAGGCCGAGCCCCGCCGAGCGCGGCTGCATGGCCGCCTCGGAGACCTGCTCGGGCAGCCCCGCCTTGGCACGAGCGACGACGACGTTGTCGGTCTCCACCTTGATCAGCGCCGCGCCGATCGCCGCGGCCATGCCGGCGATCACCCAGCCGCCCGCCTCGAATCCGCCCTGGGCGCGGACACCGAGACCGATGAGCAGCGCGATCTCGGCGAGGTAGTGGCCGATGCGGTCCAGGTAGATCCCCGCGACGCTGGTCCGCCCGGTGAACCGGGCGACCTCGCCGTCGGAGCAGTCGAGCAGCAGGTAGATCTGCACGAGGACGGCGGCCAGCACCGCGGACCACAGCCCACCGAAGGCCAGCACCAAACCGGCGAGGACGCCGAAGCCCATCATCAGGTAGGTGATGGGGTTCGGCGGCACGCCGAGGCGGATGAACACCATGCTCACGTACGGCGAGATGTCCCGCATGTACAGCCGTCCGGCCCAGTGCTCCTCGTTGCGGCGTTCTTTGATGCCCGGCGGCTGGCCGCCCGCCCGGACCTCAGCGACCGACGGTTTTGACATATTCACCGACGCTCCGCCGAATGTCGTCGTCCGAGAGGTTGAGGTGCTCCAGGACCGTGTAGCGCCCCGGACGCGTGGACGGGGCGAACGCCACCGCCCGCGCGAACCGGTCCTCGTCCAGCCCGACGTCGCCGGGCACGATCGGCAGGTCGTGGCGCAGCAGGCACTCCCGGATGGCGGCCATCCGCGACTCTCCGTGGTCGAGGTAACGGTGCCGCAGGAAATAGGCGTACAGTGCGCCGATTCCGGCCAGCTCGCCGTGGTTGCTGGTGCCCGGGAAGAGCTGGTCGATGGCGTGCAGCACCTCGTGGCAGGCGCCGCTGGCCGGCCGGCTGGAGCCGGCTACCGACATCGCCATGCCGGACAGCACCAGCGCCTCGGCCAGCGCGGTCAGGAACTCCTGCGACTCGATGGAGTCGGGACGGTGCAGCACCGCCTCGGCCGCGACCCGGGCGAAGGTGACGGCCATGCCGTCCACCGGTTCGCCCTGCTCGCGGCCGGCCAGCTCCCAGTCGTCGATGGCCGAGAGGTTGCTCACCACGTCGCCGATGCCGGAGCGCACCAGCCGCTCGGGGGCGGCCCGTACGTAGTCGACGTCCACGACCACCGCGATCGGCATGGTCACGCCGATCGACGCCTTGCCGCTCTCGTGCTCCAGGGAGCTGACCGGGGAGGCGATGCCGTCATGGGAGAGGTTGGTGGCGACCGCCACCATGGGGATGCCCGCCATCGTGGCGGCGTACTTGGTGACGTCGATCGTCTTGCCGCCGCCGATGCCGGCCACCGCCTCGTAGGCGCCGGCCCGCAGCCGCTTGCCCAGCTCGGTGGCGACGTCGACGCTGCCGCCGTCGACCTGGAAGACCTCGCAGTGCGGAAGGTCGAGGTCGGCGGCGATCTGGGAGCCCTGGCCCGGGCCGACCGCGACGGCGATACGGCCCTCGTTCGCGATCCGGCGATCGGCCAGCACCTTGCCGAGGTCGGCGATGGCGCCGCGCCGCACGTCGATCGCGAGGGGGGAGGTGAGCGTGCGGGCTAGTAGCGGCATGCGATCTCCCGGGCACGGCTGAGGTCGTCGTGGTTGTCCACCTCGACCCAGTCGACCTTGCCGATCGGTGCCACGGCCACCTTGCCGCCCCGGTCGACGAGCTCCTGGTAGCCGTCCTCGTAGTAGAGCTGCGGGTCCCGCTCCCAGGTGGTCTTCAGGGCGTCGGTGAGCGCGTCGGCCAGCGTGCCCTCGATCAGGGTCGCCCCGATGTACTCCCCGGCGGCGGTGGCCGGGTCCATCAGCTTGGTGATCCGCCGCAGGTGACCGGAGTCGTCCAGGGTCACCTTCATCTCTTCGTCGGCAAGGGTTTTGACGTTGTCCACCGCAAGGAGGAGCTCCGGCCCCCTTGCGGCGAGTAGCGTCTCTTCCACACTCACCGGGTGTACGGTGTCGCCGTTCACGAGGAGGACGCCCTCGGAGAAGTACTCCCGCGCCGTCCACAGCGAGTAGGCGTTGTTCCACTCCTCCGCCTTGTCGTTGTGGACGAGAGTGAGCTTGACGCCGTGGCGCTTCTCCAGAAGCTCCTTGCGCTCCTCGACCGCGGCCGCGCAGTAGCCGACGACGACGACCACGTCGGTCAGGCCGACGGCGGCCAGGTTGCGCAGCGAGATGTCCATGATGGTGGTGTCACCATCGACCGGCACCAGTGCCTTGGGCAGGGTGTCGGTGTATGGGCGCAGCCGGCGGCCCGCTCCCGCGGCAAGAACCATACCGAGCATGTATGCGCCTTCCTCCCTATGTCTGGGGTGTGGAGGCGACGCCTCCCCATCCGTTTCGCGGCGGTTCCCCCGCCGTGGTGACCGGGGTCGCGAGCCAGCTCGTCGTGGTCTCCCAGACGAGCAGCACCGTGAGGTAGCCCGCGAGCAGGCCGTAGGTGAACGGCAGCCAGCCGAGCATCCCTCCGGCGGCGACGAGCAGCATCCGCCCGTCCCAGCCGAGCATGGCCCGCATGACCCAGGCCGGCGGTCCCGCCGCCCATCGCGTGCGGTGCACGACGTCGCCGTGGTGCAGGGCGACTGTCGTCAAGAGTACGTACACCAGTGGCCCGGGCACGCCTGCTTGGTGACCGAGCGCGAGGAGGTAAAGGTACTCCGTCGCGCGCAGAACCGGCGGAGCCATCCAATCAAACCGGCCGTCATGGGGGTGTCCCGCCGCCACCCCGGAGAGCAGCAGAACGGCGGCCGGTGCGAACAGGGTAATGCCTGATACTTCCCCGAGTCCGGCGAGTAGCAGGACGAGGGTGACGGCCGCGCCCGTGACGGTGGGCAGCAGCGGCGGCAACGCGTCGCCGGTCAACCGGCCGAGCGCGGTCGCAAGGTGGCCGTCGTCACGGAGAACACGCAGGTCAGCCTCCCGCGCCGGTCCAGGGCGGGGCATGGGCGGCTCGTTCACCTCGGCGTTCACCTCGCGGTGGCGCGATCGGACGGGGCGGAGAGGGCGGCGGCCAGCGCCACGGCGTGACCGATGATCAGTGCGAGAAACGTCACCCTAACGTTGCAAACAGCTAGCGTTCCGGCAATCACCGCGAACCGTTCGGCGGTGCCGAAGGCCGCCAGATCGCGCAGCACCGCACCGGGACCGAGCCGCGGCCCCGCGGTCCGGGAGGCCCGGCGGCGGGCGAACGCGCCCCGCCCGGCGAGGTGCGGCGGCTGCGGTTCGTCGGCGCTCTCCGGCCGAGGCGCCGGCCGGCCGTCCCTGGGGCCGGGGCGGCGCGCCGCCCGGACGCCGCCCGAACGACCGGCGCGCCGGGTGCGCGGCTCCCAGCGGCCGTGCGGATCGGACCGGCGGGGTGCGGGCTCGGCGGCGGGCGGACCGAACAGCTCGTCCAGGAGGCCCGGGTCGCCGGCGGACGGCGGTTCGGCGGCCGGCCGGCTCGGGTCCACCGTGGCGATCAGCGCCGGGGGACGCCGCTCCATGGGTGCGGGACCGGCTGCGGGGTCACGGGGGCCGGGCCGGGCGGCCCGGGCGGCCCGGACGGTGTCGAGCATCGCGTGCGCGACGAGCGCGCCGGCCGCCCACGGCCAGACGCCGGGCACCCCGGCGGCCGTTCCCCCCACGGCCAGCCCGGCGTAGACCGCGTATTCGCGCAGCCGGGCCAGCAGCGCGGCCAGCCACACGTCCAGCGCGGTGCGGCGGACGTCCAGCTCGGCGGCGACCGCGTCGGTGAGGAGCACCGCACCGAGCAGCAGCGAGCCGACGAGGGCGCCGCGCGGTCCACCCTCGGTGAACCACAGCGCGGCCAGGACCCCGAGCAGCAGCGCCACCCGGCCGAGCGCCGACAGCGACACCGACGACCGGGCCGCCCAGCGCGCCACCGGCCGGGACACCGGCCGTAACGCCCGCGCGGCGAGCACGCCGGTCTCCGGCACGGCCGTGGCCTCCGGGGCCGGTGCACCGGCCCCGGAGGCCACCTCACCGTGTTCACTCGCCACGGGCGTCACCTGGCCGCGTTCACGCGCCACGGAGGCGACATCGTCACGTTCACTCGCCACGGAGGCTACCTCCCGACTGGACCCCACGGCAGCGTTGCCCAGCCGGGGGCGCCTGGCAAGGACCGACGCGGGACCTTACGGGCGGGAGGCCGTGCGGGCTCCCCGCACGGCCTCCCGCCGTCGTGTCGTAGTGGTGGTGCCGAGTGGTGCCGCTCAGGCGGCCTTGCCGTCGTCCTTCTTCTTGGCCGCCTTCTGCTCCCGCGCCTCGATCTCCGCCTTGGTGTCGGCGTTGTAGGCGTCCAGCGCGGCCTTGATGTCGGTGTCCATGGCCAGCGTGCCGTCCTTGACGTAGAGGCCGCGGTTGCAGAACCGCTTGAGATCGCCCTCGTTGTGCGAGACGAGCACCATGGTGCGGTTGTTGGCCAGCATCTTCTCGATGGCGTCGTAGCACTTCCGGCGGAACGCCTTGTCGCCGACCGCGAGCACCTCGTCGACCAGCATGATCGGGTGCTCCAGCTGCGAGATCAGCGCGAAGCCGAGGCGGACCTTCATGCCGCTGGAGTAGTGGCGTACCGGCTTGTCGATGTAGCCCTCGCGCAGCTCGGCGAAGTCGACGATCTCGTCGAACTTCTCCTCCAGCGTCTTGGGCGTCATGCCGTGCAGCGAGCCGACCAGGTGGACGTTCTCCCGGCCGGTCAGGTCGTCGGAGAAACCGGCCCGCAGCTCCAGCAGCGGCGCCACCTTGCCGCGCACGGTGACGGTGCCCTCGTCCGGGATGAGCACCCCGGCGATCAGCTTCAGCAGGGTCGATTTGCCGGTGCCGTTCTTGCCGACGATGCCGACGCACTCGCCCCGGGCGATCTCGAAGGAGACGTCGCGCACCGGCCAGAAGTCGTTGCCCGCCTTGTTGGGGTCGCGCTTCTTGCCGTGGATGAACATCTCGCGCAGGGTGAGCTTGCGGCGCCGGTTCATGGCGAACTTGACGCCGAGCCCCTTGGCCTCGATGACCGGATCCGCCATTTACAACTCCTTCAGGACCGCTGTCTCAAGACGCCGGAACGTCCAGTATCCGATGACGAACATGGCCACCGCACCCCCCACGGTGCACCACAGCATGAGCTGGTTCGGGGCCTCGCTCGGATACCAGACCGCGTGGTGCATCTGGAAGATGCCGACCAGCGGGTTCATCTCATACAGCGTCTTGAACCAGCCCGGCAATGCCTCAGTGCCCAGCACCTGGTGGATCGGGTAGATGATCGGCGAAGAGTAGAACAGTACGCGGTTCATGATACGTACGATCCGCTGGACGTCACGGAGCAGAACGTTGAGTGACGCGAGCAGCAGCGTGATGCCCAGGGTGAAGACGAACTGCACCGCGATGGCGACCGGCAGCCACAGCAGCGTCCATCCCGTCTGGCCGCCGAGGCCCACCACGAACAGCAGCAGCACCGGCCAGGTCAGCACGTACTCGATGAACTTGGTCTGCACCACGGCGATCGGGAAGATCTCCCGCGGCACCTTCATCGTGGTGATGAGCTTGGCGTGCGTGATGAGCGCCCGGCTGGCGTCGTTGAGCGCCGTGCTCATCCACATCCACGGGAAGATCCCCGAGAGCAGGAACAGCGCGTACCCGCCCGGCGCGTCGGCACCGCCGGGCGCGACCCGGGCGTTGAACAGGATGCCGAACACGAAGAAATAGATGGCCGCCTGTGCCAGCGGGTCCAGCAACGACCACGCGTAGCCGAGGATGGATTTCTGGTACTTGACCTTCAGGTCACGTCGGACCAGGAGGTTAACTACCTGCCGGTTCTGCCAGACGGACAGCGCCCTGGACGCCACCGTCACCTCCTCCGGGGATGCAGTCGTGTCTTGGGGTGTCCCGCTGGTCGCCTCGGCCACGCCGACTGCGGTTGGGACACGACACGGGATTGGGCTTCGACTCCGCCGACGGCGGTCCTGAAACACGGGTGCTCACGCGGGCCCGCGCGGCACCGCGTCGGGAAGCGGCGGCGGCAGGCTCCGGGGTCGGGTGTCCGAGAAGTGGGGTGCGCCTCGGTCGTCGCCGCGGCGACGCTCCCGGGGCCCGGCGCCCGATCTTTTCACATTCGCCCACCAGACACCCATCCAGGCGCCTTTCAGGGTACCGGGGCGGGGACGCGCGCGGATCCGGGAGAGCCGATTGTTCGGAGTTTGTTGCCGGAACGGCCGTACGCCACCGACCGCCGTGCGGTTTCGTCCGCGCCCGCCGGTTCCCGGGAGCGGATCCCCGCCGGTCGCGGTCGCGGGTCCGCTAGTCTCGGCCCCGACCGTGGCCGACCGGTCACCCGGAACCGAACCACCCGGAGGAAAACCCGATGCCCGCTGACTCCGGCCCCCCGCCCCGGACCCGGCCGCGCGTGACCGCCGCGGTGCTCGCGGGCGGGGTGGGCACGCGGATGGGCGGACCGCGTCCCAAGCAGTTGCTCCCCCTGGCCGGGCGGCCGGTCATCGAGCACGCGATCGCGGCGTTCTGCGCGGCGCCGGAGGTCGACGACGTCATCGTGCTGATGGTCGCCGACTACGTCGGCGAGGTCGAGAAGATCGTGGCCGAGGGCGGGCACACCAAGGTGTCCCGGGTGCTGCCGGGCGGCGCGACGCGCACGGAGACCTCCGCGGCGGCGCTGCACGCGCTGGAGGGCGCCGGTGACGACGAGATCGTGCTGCTGCACGACGCCGTGCGGCCACTGGTGACGCCGGACATCATCCGGGCGTGCATCGCGGCGCTGGAGACCGCCGGAGCGATCGGGGTGGCCATCCCGTCCAGCGACACCGTGGTCGAGGCCGCGCCGGGGACGTCCGGCGGCGAGGTCATCCGGCAGGTGCCGCCGCGCGCCTCGCTGCGCCGGATGCAGACCCCGCAGGGGTTCCGGCTCGGCGTGATCCGCCGCGCCTACCGGCTGGCGCTCGCCGATCCGGAACTGGTCGCCACCGACGACTGCGGCGTGGTGCTGCGCTACCTGCCGGAGGTCCCGGTCCGGCTGGTGCCCGGCGCGGAGTCGAACATCAAGGTGACGCACCCCGGTGACCTCGGCGTCGCCGAGGCGCTGCTGCGCCACCGTGAGCAGCCGGACCGGGGGGCGCGATGATCTTCCACGCCCCCGAGGTGATCGGCCATCGCGGCGCCGGTCGCGGCACCGTGAACGGCGCCCTGGAGAACACGGCGGCGTCCTTCCGGGCCGCCGTCGCCGACGGCGCGTCATGGGTGGAGATCGACGTCCGGCGCAGCGCCGACGGCGTGCTGGTCATCCACCACGACGCCGCGCTGCCGGACGGCCGGGTCATCGTGGACCTGCCCGCGGCCGAGAGCCGCGCGGCCGGGCTGCTCACCCTGGACGAGGCGCTCGACGTGATCCCGCCGGAGACCGGGCTGGACGTGGACGTCAAGACGGTGATGGAGGACGCCACGGCGGCGCCGGACCGGCGCACGGCCGCGCTGCTGCTGCCGTACCTGCGCCGCGAGGCGCGCCGCCGCCGCGTCTTCGTGTGCTCCTTCGACCCGGCCGTGCTGCTCGCCGTCCAGGCGGAGGCGCCGGAGGTCCCCACGGCGTGGATGCCGTTCGTGCGCAACCCACTGGACCAGGCGGTGGCCGGCGCGGCGGGGATGGGCTGCGCGATCGTGGCGATCGACGCGCGGTCGTTCGGCCTGACCGGCGCCCCGGAGCGGCCGGGGCGGCGTCCGGTCGGCTACACGGTGGACGTGGCGCACCGCGCGGGCCTGGAGGTCGTCTCGTGGTGCCCGGACCCGGTGGACGCGGCCCGGTTCGCGGAGGCGGGCGTGGACGCGGTGGTGGTGGACGACGTTCCGGGGGTCGTGGCCGCGCTGAAGGGCGGGGAGCCGGACGGGCAGCAGGGCTGAGCGGCGGCCGTCATCTCAAACGGGACGACATGGATCGATCGGTGCGTGTGTGCGGTCGCTTGCAGGCCATCAGCCTGAGTCCCACGGAATCAGTCGCCTTCATTGCGGCCTTGGAGAAGGAATCGCCGTGAGCGAGTACAGGGCTCCCCTCAGCGATTTCGCTCGGCGCACCAGCAGCCATAGCGTCAACAGCCGTGGCCAGTGCGTCGAGGCAGGACCGACCCTTGACGGCGTCCGCTCCTATGCCCTCCGCGATGCCGGCGCCTTCTTCCTCCCCCGCGCCGAGTGGACCGCCTTCCTCACCGCCGTGCAGCGCGAGGAACTCTGACCCACTCCCCCGCGCGCCCGTGTCACGCCGCCTGCCGCTGCGCGCGCGCCGTCCGGGAGTCGGCCCCGAGACCGGGCGGGCTGGTCAGGAAGCCCGCCCCCCACGCCATGTGCATCGTGGCCAGTGCCACCGGGATGGCCGCCCGCGCGGACAGCGGCAGCCCGCCGCCCAGTGGCACGCACGCGCCCGCCACCGCGAGCACGTACGCCGCCGGGACGAGCCAGGCCGGCCAGAAGAAGCAGCCGCCCACCAGCCCCAGCACGATGGCCACCAGTGCCACCGGCGGCGCCAGGTAGCGGAGGTTCATGGTGCCCTTGTGCTGGCGCGCCACCACGCGCCGCCAGCGGCCGTAGTGAAAGTACTGCCGGGCGAGCGCCCGCACGTTCGGGCGCGGGCGGTAGGAGACCCGCATCCGCGGCTGGAACCACACCACGCCCCCGCTCTGCCGGATGCGGTGGTTCATCTCCCAGTCCTGTGCCCGGAGGAACGCCTCGTCGTACCCCTGCACCCGGTCCAGCGCCGAACGCCGGAACACGCCGAGGTACACGGTGTCGGCCGGTCCGCCCTCGCCGCCGGTGTGGAACCTGGCGTTGCCCACCCCGATCTTGGAGGTCATGGCGGCGGCGACCGCACGTTCCCACGGCGTCTCGCCCTCGGCCGCCATGATGCCGCCGACGTTGTCCGCCCCGGTCTCCTCCAGGGTCTCCACGGCGACGCGCAGGTAGTCCGACGGCATCATCGCGTGCCCGTCGATCCGGGCCACGATCGAGTGCGAGGAGGCGGCGATGGCGGCGTTCAGCGCGGACGGGGTCCGGCCGCTGGGGTTCGCCACCACCTTCACGCGCGGGTCGGCCGCCGCCAGCGAGTCGGCGACCTCCTGCGTGCGGTCCTTCGACGGGCCCACCGCGAGCACCACCTCCAGCTCGCCGGGGTAGTCCTGGCTCAGGACGTGCCGGACGGCGGCGGCGAGATGGCGTTCCTCGTTCAGGATGGGCATGACTACCGATACGGCCGGCCAGGTCACGGGCATATCCAAGGGTCGCGGAGTGAGCGGACGACGGGTGGGAGCGCCACCGGCGAGCCGGGCAGGAGCGGACCCGCGGGGCGGCGTGCGGTCCGGAGGGGGTCGCGAGGGTCCGCACCGGAACGCGCAGCCAACGGTACTGCACTCCCGGCCACATCCGGCCCCCGAAAGGATGCCGAAAGCGGCCTACGGCGCCGGGATTCGCGGTACCTTCAGAAGTGCCGCCCCGGCCTTTCCTCATCTGGGGCCGGGGCGGTCCACCATGCCCGTACGTCCGTTGACCTCGGACGACGCAGCCGGTACCCGTCACCCTCGTGGGCCGCCCGTATGGCGCCGCTTGCGCGACTCGCCCCCCAACACGCCGTGACGCGGCATCCGATGCCCCTTGTCGGGATTCCTGAGACCCTTGGGGATCATCAGTTTCGGAGCGCACCAGCTGCGCCAGACGGCCGCACGGGGCGGGAGGTCACCCGATGAACGAGGACGGGGACGGCAGCCGGACGCACGGCGACACCGCCGAACCGCCCGGCACGTCGGGGTTCCGCCGCGTGCGCTCCGGGCCGTTGCCGCCCGCGGACGCCCCGCGCGACGCCCACCGGCCCCGCCCGAAGCGGCGGCGTGCCGCCGATGACGGCCGCCGTCCCCAGGGCCGCCGCGGCTCGCGAAACCGCGCCGCCGCTCCCCCGTTCCCGCTCCCGAGCCGCCGGGTCCGGCGCAAGCGGGTCATGCTGCTGCTGACCGGGGCGATGTCCATCGTCGTGCTGCTCGCCTCGGGCGGCGCGTGGGCGGTCACCGGGTGGGCGTCCGGGCTCATCAACCGGTTCGACGTCTTCGGCGGGCTCACCGACCGGCCGGACGCCGGCGCGCGCGGCGCCCTGAACTTCCTCGTCATCGGCTCGGACAGCCGTGGTGAGCTGGACTCGGGCCGGCAGTCCGACCTGGGGGTCGGCCACGTGGAGGGTCAGCGTTCCGACACGATGATGCTGGTCCACCTCAACCGCGACCGCGACGCCATCACGGTGGTCGGCATCCCGCGCGACTCCTGGGTGGACATCCCCGGGCACGGCGGCAACAAGATCAACGCGGCGTACGCGTTCGGCGGCCCGCAGCTCGCCGTGCAGACGGTCGAGTCCGCGACCGGGGTGCGGATCGACCACTATGTCGAGATCGACTTCGGCGGGTTCGTCGACGTGGTGGACGCCGTCGGCGGCATCGAGGTCTGCCTGCCCGAGGCGATCCACGATGACAAGGCGCACCTGAGCATGGAGGCCGGCACCCACCACGTCGACGGCACCGAGGCGCTGGCGTTCGCCCGTACCCGGCAGACCAGCAACGGCGACCTCGACCGGATCGACCGCCAGCAGCAGGTCATGTCCGCGCTGCTGGACCAGGTCCTGAGCACGGACACGCTGAGCGACCCGGACCGGTTCACGCGGTTCCTGGATACCGCCCTGCGGTCGCTGACCGTGGACGAGGGGCTGGACACGGGGACCATCAACCAGCTCGGCAACCAGCTTCGCGACATCAGCCTGACCGATGTCGCGTTCACCCAGGTGCCGGTCGCGAACATGGAGTACTGGACCCCGCATGGCGACGTCGCGGTCACCTGGAACGAGTCGGCCGCCCGCGAGGTGTTCGCGCGCATCGCGGCCGACCGGCCGCTGGACGAGCCGGCCGAGCGGTCCGAAGGACCGGCCGATGCCGAGGAGGATCCCGTGCCGGCCGGTGAGATCTCCGTCCAGGTGTTCAACGGTGTCGGGACGTCCGGCCTCGGCGGTCGGGTGGCCGGTGAGCTGGCCGGCGCGGGGTTCCAGGTGCCCGGCCAGGCACAGAACTGGTTCAGCCACGACGTCGCCGAGACCCTGGTCCGGTACGGCCCCGGCCAGGAGCGGGCGGCCGAGACGGTGGCCGCCGCCATCCCGGGCGCGCGGGTGGAGGCGGACCCGGCCCTGACCGGCCCGATGCAGGTCGTGGTCGGCGCAAACTACCAGGGCGTGACGCCCCCGACCCCCGCCACGGAGCCCGCGCCCGAGGCCACGCCGGAGGGCGGCACCGGCCGCGACACCGTGCGGACGAGCACCGCCGCGGACAACGTCTGCGAATAAGGGCCCTATCAGGCGACGATCGCCCTGTGCGGCGCGGCGCGCCGACCGGCTCCCGCACACGGCCGGGACGGTGTGCCGTCCCGCCGGGTCACGCGTCCAGGCGTGCGCGAATGAGCGTGTCGAGTCGCTGCCATGCCGGGGACGCGGCGTTGACCGTGCTCTGGATGAGAGCGGGGATCTCGGTGGCCGCGCCCATCTGGGGAAGTTCGCCGGATCCGTAGCGTTCCCGGGTCGCCTCGACGATCCGGCGGGCGAGGCCGTCGATGCGGGGATCGTCGGCATCGAGGTCGTGCGCGTGGTCGTAGTCGAGGAAGAGCCGCCGGAGCTCGGGCTCGGCCAGCATCTCGGCCTGGTCCTGAAACAGTGCGCCCGCGCGATCGGGGTGGGTGGCGAACACGAGGATCCACAGGTCACGTTGCAGGTCGACCCATCGAGGGGTGAATCCCCAGCCGGCCAGGTTCTCCAGGTGGACACCGACCTCGGGGGGCAGCGGTGTCAACTGACCGGCGGCGAGCCGGCGCAAGCGCCCTTGCGTCTTCCGCAGGCGGCGGATACGGGCGGCGAGGTCGTCGTCGATCTCGCGCAGCGCCTGCTGGAACTCCTCGCCGGTCGCTGATCGCAGGGCCCGGATACGGGCCAGCGGGACGCCCGCTTCGGCGAGGGTCCGGATCTTGATCAGGTCAATGGCGTCGTTCGCGCCGTATCGCCGGTAGCCGGACGCATCGCGGCCGGGCTCGGGGAGCAGCCCCTTGTCGTGATAGACGCGAATGGTCTTGGTCGACACTCCGATGTACCCGGCCAGCTGCCCGATGGTGATCACCCGGCCATCGTCCCACTTGACCTTTCCCCTGGGGCAGGGTTGCAGGATGGCGTCATGGCGAACATGAACATCGATCGGGAGACCCTGCGCGAGCTGGCCGATGCGGGAAACGAGGCCGCTCTGGACAGGCTGGCCGACCTCGCCGACGAGGCCGGCGACCTTGCGGAGCTGAGTGACCTGCTGGACGAGGGGTGCATGCGCGCCGGATCGCTGCTGACTCGGCGCGCGGTCGCGAACGGTGACCTCCGCGAGCTGCAACGGATCTCCGACGCCGGGTACGACGAGGCCGGGAACGAGCTGGACCGGCTACTGGCGGCCCCTGCCGACGGGCACCGGAATTAGCGATCCGGCCGGCCGCGGCACTGGCTAAGGCGTGGTTTTTGAAACGTCCGTGGGGTGGGCCGGTATCGGGAATCGCCGGGTGACGTGGCCCGGCGGCATGCACCCACCGGCCCTTCGAGTGTGACCTGCCCGCCCCGCTCATGCCCGCCCACCGCCGCAGAGGCAAGCGGTGGGCCGACCACCGCGCGTCATCAGCGCCATCCTCTCCGCCGGTATCCCCCGGCGCGGCCTGCCCGACGCTACGGCCCAGGGACCGCCAAGGAGAGAGCCGCCGCGCGGACCCGAAGCGCCCGGTCGTTCCCCTGGGGCAGGCCGCGCACTGAACCGTTGGATCCAGCTGCCCGCCCGGCTTGCGCCGCCTGGCCATCACCGGCCCCTGCCATCAGCGAGGCGGCACCGACCTCGCCCGTACAACGAACACCGCCTAGTAGGTCCGCGGCCGGCCGTCGGCGCCGACCGGGGGCGCATGCCCTTCGGTGCCCAGGTCCTGGGCGCCGATGATGCCGAGCAGCCGGAGCTGGTCGGCGGCGACGGCGTCGCCGGGCGGGGCGGAGAGCCACATCAGGCGCTGGCGGCCGTCCTCGCTGAACAGGTTGGTGCAGTCCACCTCGATCACGCCCACGGCGGGGTGGACCAGGCGCTTGCGGGTGCGGCGGCGCACGGCGACGTCGCGCCGGTCCCACAGCTCGGCGAACTCCGCGCTGCACCGCCGCAGCTCGGCGACCATGCCGCGGACGTCGGCGTCGCCGCCGCGGCGGGCGGTGACCGCGCGCAGGTCGGCGGCGAGCGTGCGCGAGTGGTAGGCGTGGTCCTCGGCCGGGTAGCGCGAACGCGTCTCCCGGGGGTCGGCGAACCAGAGGTAGGCGAAGCTGGTCCGGTAGCCCCGCCGGTCGCCGTCGGAGGGGATCTCGCCGAGGAGCGGGGCGGCGAACCGGTTCTGCGCCAGGGGCTCGTGCAGGTCGGTCATGATCCGGGCGGGGGTGCCCTCCAGCCGGTCGAGCAGACCGAGCAGAGCCGGGTTGACGTGGCTGAGCGGCCCGTGGACGGGCGGCCGGGGGTAGCCCGCCAGATGGTGGAGGTGGTCGCGCTCGTCGCCGGTCAGGCGCAGCGCGCGTGCCAGGGCGGCGAGCATCTGCTCGGACGGCCGGGCGCTGCGGCCGCGCTCGAGCTCGGTGTAGTAGTCCACCGAGGCCCCCGCCAGCTGGGCGACCTCCTCGCGCCGCAGCCCGGGCACCCGGCGGCGGGAGCCCGTGGCGAGGCCGACGTCGGCGGGCTGGAGCCGGTCACGGCGCGACCTGAGGAACGCGGCGAGCTCTGCGAGATCCATTCCCCCAGGGTCGCGCGTCGCGACGGAGTTATCCAGGGGGTGGCGACCCCCGGGTCGGGAGAGCCGTGGCAGCGCGGAGCGGTCCCGGCGAGGGTAGAGGGGAGCGAAGGGCCGGCGGTGTGCCGTCGGCCCGACCAGGACCGAAAGGACGTTCCATCCATGAGCACCGACTCTGCCGGCGGCGTGCGCCGGGTCGCGATCGTCACCGGTGGCTCGCGCGGGATCGGCCGGGAGACCGTGCGCCGGCTGGCCGCCGACGGCCACGCGATCGTGGTGAACTACGCGGGCAACGCCGGGGAGGCCCGGGCGGCCGTCGACGAGGCGATCGCGGCCGGCGGGCAGGCGATCGCCGTCCAGGCCGACGTCGCCGACGAGAAGGCCGTCGCCGCGCTCTTCGACACGGCCGAGCGGACCTACGGCGGCGTCGACGTGGTCGTGCACGCCGCGGGCCGCATGTACCTGGCCCCGATCGCCGAGGTGGACCTGGCCGAGCTGGACGCGCTGCACCGCACGAACATCCGTGGCACCTTCGTCGTCGCCCAGCAGGCGGCCCGCCGCACTCGCGACGGCGGGGCGATCCTGCTGTTCTCCACCTCCGTGATCGGCACGGCCCTTCCGAGGTACGCGCCGTACACGGCGACCAAGGGCGCCGTGGAGGCCATCACGATGATCCTCGCCCGGGAGATGCGCGGCCGGAACATCACGGTCAACACCGTCGCACCCGGTCCCACCGCGACCGCCTTGTTCCTCGACGGCAAGGATCAGGAGACTGTGGACCGGCTGGCCGCCCAGCCGCCGCTGGAACGTCTGGGGACGACCGCGGACATCGCCGAGGTGGCCGCCTTCCTCACCTCCCCGGCCGGGCACTGGGTCAACGGCCAGGTCGTCCGCGCCAACGGCGGACTCGTCTGACCGGCCGGTACGGCCCGGCCGTCCGGCCGGTGCGGCCGAGCGGCCGGGCCGATATTTGACCGATCTATCCAGAACGCCGTAGAGTGCCGCCATGGCACGACCGAAGGAGTTCGACCCGGAGGCCGCGCTGGACGCCGCCATGCGGCTGTTCTGGCGCAAGGGCTACGAGGCGACGTCCACCAGCGACCTGACGGACGAACTGGGCATCGCGCGCGCCAGCCTGTACGGAACCTTCGGTTCCAAACGCGACCTGTACCTGGCCGCGCTGGACCGATTCATCTCCGGCGGCGTCGTGCCGAGCCCGGCCGACACTCTGGCCGCCCGCGAGTCCGGCCTGGAGGCCATCCGCGACCTGCTGGTGGCGAGCGCAACGCCCCCCGAGCCGGGCACACCCGAGGGCTGTTTCGCGGTCAACGCCGCGGTGGAGCACGGCGACACCGACCCCGAGATAGCCCGGCGGCTGGAGGGCAACCGCAGCCGCCTGGAGACGGCACTGTACGGCGCCCTGCTGCGGGCCCGCGCGGACGGCGAACTGGCGTCCGGCGTCGACCCGAGGTCGGCGGCGACCATGCTGGCCACGCTCAACAACGGCCTGAAGGTGCTGTCGCGTGCGGGCGCGGACCAGAAGGACCGCATCACCACAACGGTGGACGCGGTCATGGCGATGCTGACCGCCCCGGCGGCCGGGAGCAGCGGCTGACGGAGCGGCGAGCCGCCGAGCGCCTGAAGCTGTCGACGCCCAAAGCCGAAGGCCGAACCGCGTCGCCAGCGCAAGAAAGCGAGGCGGCGAGCGCGACCAGCAACACCCAACGGCGAGCCGCCGAGCGCCTGAAGCCGTCGACGCCCGAAGCCGAAGGCCCAACCGCGTCGCCAGCGCAAGAAAGCGAGACGGCGAGCGCGACCAGCAACACCCAACGGCGAGCCGCCGGCACGGCCCGCGGCCGACCTCCCCGTAACCGTGGGCTCCCGCACGCCCACATTCGGGACTGTTCAGTCCCGAATCAATGCACACCCGTGCGGCGACCCACGCCGCCGAGCACCCCGGAAAGGCGACGAAATGATCCTCGACCATCACGGCGACCCCGTCCGCACCGGCCGCGCCGCCGTCAACGGGACCAGCCTGCACTACCGAACGGCCGGGTCCGGCCCGGCGGTGGTCCTGCTGCACGGCGTGCCCAAGACCGGCCACCACTGGCGGCACCTCGTCCCGAGGCTCACCGCCCGGTACACGGTCGTGGTGCCGGACCTGCGCGGTCTCGGCGACTCCGCCCGCCCCGCCGACGGGTTCGACTGCGCGACGATGAGTGACGACATCGCCGCACTGATGGCCCACCTCGGGCACCACTCCTACGCCGTGATGGGTGAGGACTGGGGAGCGGTGGTCGGTTACCAACTCGCCGTCCGGCACCGGGACCACGTCGAGGCCCTGGTGTTCGCCGAGGCGCTGCTGCCCGGGTTCGGCTTCGAGGACCACACCGCCCTCACCCGCGAGAACGTCTCAGGTGGCATGTTCCTGTGGCATCTGGGGTTCTACTTCCAGCCGGACGTCCCCGAGATGCTGATCGCCGGCCACGAGCGTGAGCTCATCAGCTACATGCTCAAGACCGAACGCCGCCATCCCGACACCGCGACCGCCGACGCGGTCGACGAGTACGTGCGCTGCTACTCCATGCCCGGCGGCATCCGCTCCATGCTCGCGATCTACCGCGCGATGCTCGTCGACGCCGACCAGAACCGGGAGGCGGCGAAGACGAAGCTGGACATCCCGGTACTTGCCCTCGGCGGCGCCGACTTCATCGGAGACCGGAACGAGGCGCAAATGCGGCTGCTCGCGCGCGATGTCACCGGTCACGTCTTCGACGCCGGCCACGATCTCGCCGAGGAGGTACCGGACGAGGTGGCCGACGTGCTGCTGCCCTTCCTGGCCGCCCGGCTCCAGCCGGTCTGAGCCGGGAACCCCCCGGCCGCGCGACCCGCCGCCGGATCCGCCACCGGCGCGGGCCGCACCGGCGCTGACCTCGGTCGCCCCCGTCCACCTCGGGCACTATCACGTTAGATATCCCGTCATAGTGGTATGAGGAGCGTGGGGCGAGGCCAGAGGAGGACGCCGTGTTCCGACATCCGCTCGGCCTCCTGGCCGGGATCATGATCACCCCCGCGTTGTGGGCCGGCACCGGGTGGTCCGTGAGCGAACTCCAGCCGCTGCTGGCCGCGCGCGACTACGGCAACGGCATGCTGCTGACCAGCGTCGCCGTCCTCATCGTGGTGGGCATCGTCGTGGGGCTGCTCGCGGGGTCACGGCTCTCGCCGCTGGCGGCGTTCGTCTCCGGCGGGGCGATCCTCGCGGCCTCGGTGTGGCCACTGCTCGACTACGCGTCGATGAACCGTCTGGTCCCCGATGTGCTCGCTGCGGGGTCGATGCTGCACCCGCTGGGGCCGGCACTGCCCGTCAACGTCGTGGTGGGCACCCTGCTGTTCATCTCCGCGCTGATGCCGTCCCGCTGGCGGTCCCGGCGGCGGGCCGCCGATCCGGGCCTGACGCCCCCGGCGGCCGGACCGGCCGAGGCGGGCGGCGTGGACCGGGCGCCCGGCCAGCGCACGGCGCCCGCCTATCCCGAGCCCGACCTCGACGAACACGCCAAGACCACCACGCCGTTCCGGCGCACCGGCGACGGGTTCGAACCGGCGCCATGGCCCGAGGCGCCCGGCGACGACGCGCCGACCCGCGCCCTCGGCGACGACCCGCGCTGATCCGGATCCCCACCGCGGAGGGCACGCCGCGGGCAGGGGGTGCCAACACGGCCGATTTCGCCGCCCGGTTTCTGGTCCGGCCAGGTCAGCGCGGCTAGGTTGGTGTCCGGCTGCCCTGGCAGGACGGACCGAGGGGGTTTTCGTGTCCAACACGGTACGGCATGTGATCGGCGCGGTGGTCGGGCTCGTCTTGGTGCCCGTCACCGTGGTCGCGCTGGGCTGGAGCCAGTGGAACCTGCAACTCGCCATGGCGCGGTTCGACTACGCCGGCGGGTTCCTCATCGGGATGGCGGGATTGCTCGTCCTCGGCATCGTGCTGGGCCTGGCGGTGGGTTCCCGGATGTCGCCGCTCGCGTCCCTGATCCCGGGGATCGCGCTCGCCGTGCTCGGCGGCTTCGGGTCGCAGCCGGCGGGCTATGACTTCTTCAACCAGGTCATTCCCTTCGACTTCTGGTGGAACGGGGTGACCATTTATCCGCTGCTCGGCGTGCTGCTGCTGGCCGCGTCGCTGCCGGTGTCGCGCTGGCGATCCGGCCGCCGGCCGTCACGGGCCGGCCGGCGGCAGCCCGCGGCACCTCCGGTCGCGCCCGCGGCGCCCGCTCCGCAGCCGACCGGCCCGGTGCACAACGACGCGCTGCCCGACTCCTGGGTGCCACCGGTGCAGACGCGGCCCGAGCGCACGGAGTGGCCACCGCCGTCCGTCCACGTGCACCATCCCGGGCAGCAGGCCCGGCCGCCGCGGGCCGGCGAGCCGCCCTACCCGCCCGGCCCGGCGACGGGCGGGCAGCACGGCATGACCGGGCTCGCCGGTACCGGTCCGCAGCCGCCCACCGGACGGCCGGGCGGGCCGGACCACCCGCCGCCCGGCGCCGAGGCTCCCGAGTGGACGGGGAGGCCGGCCGGCCACCGGCGCCCGGAGGAGGACGTGCCGCACCTGTACGGGACCGGCCCGATGCCGCAGATGCCGCCGGCCGCCGAACCCCGGCACAGGCGAACGACGGACGAACCCCACCTGTACGGCACCGGTCCGCTTCCCCGGATACCGGAGCCCCCGGCCGACCCGCAACGGGCCCCGCGCCCGCCGGGCACGGACGGCTGATCAGCGGCGGGACCCATTGCGCATGCCCTCAGGGCAGGGGCGAGAGCGGGCCGGGGGTGCGTGATCGCACGCCCGGCCCGCTCTGGCGTCGCCGCACGGTTTCAGAGAGAATGCCGAACGGGAAATGCCGGCCGGTGATCCCCGCTGTGCCGCCTTGCGCGACGGAGCCGCACAACAGCAGAAGCCGCCCCTTCCGGGGCCCGTGACGGTCGTGGCCGCCGCCGGGTCGCGTCGGGTCCGGGTTCGGCAATCTCTCCCCCAGAGGTCCTGACCTGGCACGATGAAGCAGCGCACCATGGAAGCGCGCGGCTCGCCGCCCGGTGTGCCGCCGCGCTCGGCCACGTGGTGCCGCCGGGGTGGTCCCCATGCCGCCTTCCGACGGCAGCTCCGCACCCATCACCAGCCCGCATCGACCCGGCAACCCGCCGATAGCATGCCAGGGCCGGTCGAAGGAAGGACGAACCATTGGTCGCGAAACAGCGTCTGAAGCTCTCGGTACTCGGCACCGGGTACCTGGGCGCCACGCACGCCGCCTGCATGGCGGAGATGGGCTTCGACGTGCTGGGCCTCGACGTGGACAGGGCAAAGGTCGACGCCCTGTCGGCCGGCCGGGTGCCGTTCTACGAACCCGGCCTGGAGGAGGTCCTCGTCCGCAACCTCGCCACCGGCAGGCTCCGTTTCACGACCGACTACGCCGAGGCCGCCGAGTTCGCCGACGTGCACTTCATCTGTGTGGGCACCCCTCAGCGCGCCGACTCCAACGCCGCCGACCTGAGCTACGTCGACGCCGTTGTCGAGAGCCTCGCCCCCCTCCTCACCCGACCGGCCGTGGTCATCGGCAAGTCCACCGTCCCGGTGGGAACCGCCGCGCGGGTGGCGGCCCGCGTCGCCGAGCTCGCCCCGGCCGGCGCCGAGGTGGAGCTGGGCTGGAGCCCGGAGTTCCTGCGGGAGAGCTTCGGGGTGCAGGACACCCTCCACCCCAACCGGATCGTCATCGGCACCGACTCGCCCCGGGTCGAGCGGGTGATGCGGGAGATCTCCGCCAACCAGATCGCTCAGGGCATCCCCTTCCTGGTCACCGACCTGCAGACGGCCGAACTCGTCAAGGTCTCGGCCAACGCGTTCCTCGCCACCAAGATCTCCTTCATCAACGCCATGGCCGAGGTGTCCGAGGCCGCCGGCGCGGACGTGATCAAGCTGGCCGAGGCGCTGTCCTATGACGACCGCATCGGCGGCAAGTTCCTCGGTCCGGGGCTCGGGTTCGGGGGCGGCTGCCTGCCCAAGGACATCCGGGCGTTCATGGCCAGGGCCGACGAACTGGGCGTCGAGCCCGCGCTGTCGTTCCTGCGCGAGGTGGACGCCATCAACCAGCGGCGCCGGGCCCGCACGATCGACATCGCGCGCGGCCTGATCGGCGGCAGCTTCGCCGACCGGACGGTCGCCGTCCTGGGCGCGGCGTTCAAACCGAACTCCGACGACATCCGCGACTCGCCCGCCCTCGACGTCGCGCAGTCCATCAGCTCGATGGGCGCGCACGTCACCGTCTACGACCCCGAGGCGCTGGAGAACGCCCGGCGCGCCCACCCGGGACTGAACTTCGCGCACTCCATGCTGGAGGCCGTGCGCGACGCCGAGGTCGTGCTGCTGCTGACGGAGTGGGCCGAGTTCCGCGACGCCGACCCCGACGAGCTCGCCAAGGTCGTGGCCGAGCAGCGGATCGTGGACGGCCGCAACGCGCTGGATCCGGAGTACTGGCGGGAACGCGGCTGGACCTACCGTGCGCTGGGGCGGCCATGAGCGGGGGCGGCGTCGGCCCCGAGCCGACGGACGACGAGATCCGGCGGATCCTCACCGGGACCCGGGTGTGGGCCGTGGTCGGGCTCGGTGACAACCCGGACCGCCCCGCCTACCGGGTGTCCCGCTTCCTGCAGTCGCGGGGCAAACGGATCGTCCCCGTGCATCCCAGCGCGGCGACCGTGCACGGAGAGCCGGGGTACGCCTCGCTCGCCGACATCCCGTTCCCGGTGGACGTCGTGGACGTGTTCCGGCGCTCGGCGGACGCCGGAGCGGTCGCCGACGAGGCGCTCGCCCTGCCCGGCGTCGCCGCGGTCTGGTTCCAGCTCGGCGTGATCGACGAGGCCGCCGCGCAGCGGGTGCGCGCGGCCGGGCGTGTCATGGTGATGGACCGCTGCCCCGCGATCGAGTGGCCGCGGCTGCTCGGCCCGCTCTGAAGCCGTTCGCGCCGGTCAGCGCGGCGCCGGTTCCGCACCGCCCACCGGGGTAGTGGGGCGGTATGCGAGCCGCGAGGAGTCTGTTGCGGGCCCTCGGCGGGCCCGGCCGGCGGCGCGCCCCGGACCGGCCGCCCGGGCGGGTGCCACCGCCCCTGGACGAGGGACTGGCCGGTAGGCGCCGGGCGCTGGCGGCCGCCCACGGCTGGGAGTACCGCACCGGCGACCAGCGGCTCATCCAGGGCTGGCCGCGCCCGGTACTGCCACCCGGCCCCCTCGGGCGGGTCCGCAACGCGATTTCCGGCAGGCATCGCGGCCGGGCGTTCATCGCGTTCGACTACGTGCATCTGGCGCCGGACAGCGGTGCGTGGCAGAACATCCAGGTCTGCGCGGTACGGCTGCCCGCACAGGTACCCTACGTGGAGGTCCGCGATCCCGAGGGCGGCGCGCACGACGTGTACGCCGAGAGCCCGGAGGTCCGCTACGCGTTCGACCTGCTGTCGGCGGAGGTGTGCGCGGCGATCCGCCGGCACGGCCTGACCCGCTTCCATCTCGACGGCCGGCACCTCATCTGCACCGACCAGGGCGGCGGCCCACGGCGTCTCCCGGGGATGCTGGACGCGCTGGCCGACCTGCTGGACGGCATTCCGGACGCGTTCTGGGAGCGCTGGCGGCAGGCGTGACGGGGCGACCGGGCCCAGCGAGAAGCGCCTCAGGAACACGGTCCGCGCACCCGAGCGTCCCGTCACGAGGAGCACGGAGCGGACCACGGCACGTGTTCACCGTCGCGGCAGGCTACCCGCCGTGGAAGGTGGGCGTCCGGCCGTCGCGTGCGGCGGTCAGCGCCTCGGCCATGTCGTCGCTCGTGAACGTCAGCAGCTCATGGGCGAGGCCTTGCTCGATGGCCCCTGCCATGGTGTCTTTGAGCAGCCGGTTGACGGCCATCTTGGTGTAGCGCACGGCCAGGGGGGCGCCTGCGGCCAGACGCTGGGCGAACGCGGTCGCCGCAGGCGGCACCTCGCCGACGGGGCACACGTGCGTGATGAGCCCAGGTGGGCGGCCTGTGACGCGGTGACGGGGTCACCAGTGAGCAGGGAGCGCTTGGCCAAGGCGGGTCCCATGGCCATCGGCCAGATGGCCGCGCCACCGTCGCCCGCGACAACGCCGATCCGCACGTGCGGGTCCGCGATGGTCGCGGTGTCCGCCATGAAGATCGCATCGCAGAACAGCGCGATCGTCGCCCCGAGGCCGGTCGCGTCGCCGTTGAGGGCGGCGACGATCGGAATCTCGACGTCGAGCAGATCCCAGACGATCCGCTTGGCCACCTGTCGGCCGGCGTCGATCACCCGCAGTCCCTGCTCGCGCTGCCACAGCAGTGAGCCGACCGGGTCTTGCAGTCCGGTGAAGAAGGCCTGCCCGGAGCCGGTCAGGATGGCCGCCCGTGATTCGCGCTCCTCGCGAAGGTCGTGGATGAGGCGGCCGACTTCCTCATGGACGGCGAGGTCTGGGGCGTCCACTTCGGCCGGGTCGCGGAAGAAGACGGTGAGGAGCCGTCCGGTCCGCTCGAACCGCATGGTGGTGTAGGCATCGGTGTCACCTGCTGCCCCGGGGACCTCATCAGCGGCCTCAGCACCGATACCCATGACGATCCCGCTCTTTTCGACGAGATGCGGGCCTATGTGATGGGCGAGGGGGTGCACGACGTCACCCGGGTGATCCTGCGGCGCGCGGCCGACCGGGGCCAGGTCGAATCCGGCCTGCCGACCGCGCGCATCCTCAGGCTGCCCATCGACCTGCTGCGCAATGAGTACCTGATGTCACGCGGACCGCTACCAGCCGATACGGTGACCGGGATCATCGACGACATCGTCATGCCGCTCCTCCGCACGGCGATGGCCGGCCAGAGTCGCCTCAGGTGAAGGCGGACTCTGCCGCCCACAGGTATCACGTCGCCCCCGGCCGGACGATCCATTGATTCTGGGGATCGCCGCAAACGATGCGGCGCGCACCATCCGCATGCCGCTGGCCGACGGGCCGTTCATCGCCGCCGAAGCACGCTCGCCGGCCGGCCCCGGCCGTCGATCGGGACGCCGGAGCGGGGTTCCGGGGCCGCCCGCCCCGCGTCCCCGTCGCGCGTCCCAGATGGCTCCCCGGCGTACCGATCGCGCACCGCCCACCCCCACGCACGGGCATTGGTCACGCGCATGCCCCGCCCGCCGAGGAGCCCGGCCTCCCTCGGCCAGCGACCGCATTGACATATCGATTTTCGATACGTATCGTTTTTCGATAACATCGATGAACGATATGCCATTGAGGAGCGCCACCATGTCCCCCCGAACCGAATCCTGGCTGAAACCGCTGGACCGCCTGCTCGCCGTCGTCGGCGTGTTCACCGCCGTGGGCGTGGCCGCGGTGGTCGCCGACCCCATCGTCGCGCTGCTGACCTCCGGTCACGCGCGGCTGCCGTACGAGGTCACGATCCCGGCCGACCGGCTCGACGGGCTCCGGGCCGACCCCGGGGTGCTTCGGCCCGGCGTGGAGTTCTCCGGCGACGTCGGGGTGACCCTCGCCGAGCCGAACGTGTGGCAGACACTGCTCGCGATGGTCGCCGCCGGGCTGCCACCGGTCCTGCTGCTGATCGGCATCATCATGCTGCGCCGCATCGTCCGCATGGTGCTGGCCGACGGGCCGTTCACCGCCGCCGTCGCCGCCCGGCTGCGCGGCCTCGGCGTTCTCACCGTGCTCGGAGCGCTCGGCGCCTCGGTGGTGTCCCTGGTCGCGGACCTGCCCTTCACCCACGCCGTGCTCGCCTCGGGATTCGCCCTGTCGTGGCAGTTCCCGCTGGTTCCCATCGCGTGCGGCCTCGGGGTGCTCGTGGTCGCCGAGATCGTCGCACACGGCGTCACGCTGCGTGAGGACGTCGAGGGGACCGTCTGACCGTGCCCCCCGACCAGAACCCCGCCGACGACACACCGCCTCCCATCGCGGTGCGTCTGGACGAACTCCTGGCCGAGCGCGGGATGACGCTGGCCGAGCTCTCCCGGCGGGTCGATGTGACCGTGGTCAACCTGTCGGTGCTGAAGAACGGCCGGGCGAGGGCGATCCGCTTCTCCACCCTGGCCCGGCTCTGCGAGGTGCTGAACTGCCAGCCCGGCGACCTGCTCGGCTACCGGCCGCCCAGCCCGAACCCGACCGGCGAGGACCCCTCACGGACCTGACGGCGCAGCCGCTCGCCCTTGGCCTGCGCCTGCGCCTTGAGGTCGTCCTGGAACTTCTTCATCCGCTCCCGGAGCCCGGCGTCGTGCGCCGCCAGCATCCGGACCGCGAGCAGACCGGCGTTGCGGGCCGCTCCCACCGCCACCGTCGCCACCGGGACCCCGGCCGGCATCTGCACGATGGACAGCAGCGAGTCGAGCCCGTCCAGGTACTTGAGGGGCACCGGCACGCCGATGACCGGGAGCGGGGTGACCGAGGCGAGCATCCCCGGCAGGTGCGCGGCGCCGCCGGCGCCCGCGATGATCACCTTCAGGCCACGCTCCTCGGCGCGTACGCCGTACTCGATCATCTCGTGCGGCATGCGGTGCGCGGACACGACATCGGCCTCGAAACCGACGCCGAACTCCGTCAGGGCCGTGGCCGCCTCCTTCATGAAGGGCCAGTCGGAGTCGCTGCCCATCACGATGCCGACGGCGGCCGCGCTCTCGGCGGATCCGGTGGGGTCTGTCACTGCGGGTCTCCCTTGAGGTACGCCGCGGCGTCACGGGCGCGGGCGAGGAGGTCGTGGTGGTCGGTGCCGGACACCGTGACGTGGCCGATCTTGCGGCCCGGCCGGACCGCCTTGCCGTAGAAGTGCACCTTGATCTCGGGGTCCCTGGCCATGACGTGGAAGTAGCGGTTGTAGACATCGGGGTCGGCGCCGCCGAGCACGTTCGCCATCACCGTGACCGGGGCGGTGGTCCGCGGCGAGCCGAGCGGAAGGTCCAGGACGGCCCGCAGGTGCTGCTCGAACTGGGAGGTGCGGGCGCCGTCGATCGTCCAGTGTCCCGAGTTGTGCGGGCGCATGGCGAGCTCGTTGACCACCACACCCGACGGGGTCTCGAACAGCTCGACCGCGAGCATGCCGACCACGTCCAGCGCGTGCGCCAGCTCGATGGCCAGCTCCTGGGCGTGGGTGGCCTTCTCGTCGTCCAGGCCGGGTGCCGGGGCGATCACCTCGTGGCAGATGCCGTCGCGCTGCACCGTCTCCACGACCGGGTACACCGCGAGCTGGCCGTACGGCGACCGGGCCACCTGCACGGCGAGCTCGCGGACGAAGTCGACCCGTTCCTCCACCAGCAGCGGTACGTCACTCTCGGCGGCCCGCCGGACCACCTCGGCCGCCTCCTCCGCGGTGCCGGCCATCCACACGCCCTTGCCGTCGTACCCGCCGCGCGCGGCCTTGAGCACCACGGGCCAGCCGCACTCGGCGGCGAACGCCTCGACCTGCTCCGGCGCGGTGACGGGGCGCCAGCGCGGGCACGGCACCCCCAGCTCCTCGGCGCGGACCCGCATCCGCAGCTTGTCCTGTGCGTACCGCAGCGCCGCGCGTCCCGGCCGCAGGGTCACGCCGGCGCGCTCCAGCTCGCGCAGCACCGGCTCGGGCACGTGCTCGTGGTCGAACGTCAGCACGTCGCAGGACTTGGCGAAGGCCGTCAGGTCGGCGAGTCCGCGGTCGTCGCCGAGGTGCACGTCGCCGCAGACGCGGGCGGCGCTGTCGTCGGCCGAGGCCGCCAGCACCCGGAAGTCCACGCCCAGCGCGATCCCGGCCTGGTGCGTCATCCGGGCCAGCTGGCCGCCGCCGACCATTCCGACCGACGGGACGAACCGATTACGCTCGCTCACAGTTCCTCATTCTCAACACGTCTTGGCAGGGGGCGTCGGCCGCGGCAGTCGGCGCCGCGCGCACGGACGTGGCCCCCAGGAAGTCTAGTGACCATCACGGCGACGGATCGGAACGGCTCGTGCGATTGGTACGGACGCTCTACCAGCGTTTCTCCCTCCTGCTCCGCGAGGTGGCGAAGTTCGGCACCGTGGGCGCGGTGGCCTACGTGGTGCAGATCGCCACCACGAACCTCTTCTGGAGCGTTCTGAGCATGCCGCCGCTGGCCGGGCAGGCGCTCGGCACGCTGTGCGCGACCGTGGTGGCGTTCCTCGGCAACCGGTACTGGACGTTCGGCCACCGGGCGCGCACCGGCCTGGTGCGCGAGTACGCCCTGTTCTTCGTCATGAACGGGGTGGGGCTGCTGATCCAGCTGGGCTGCCTGTGGTTCAGCGTCGACGTGCTCGGGCTGGACGGCCCGCTGGCGCGCAACATCGCCGGCAACGTGGTCGGAGTCGGCCTGGGGTCGCTGTTCCGGTTCTGGTCGTACCGCACCTGGGTCTTCCCCGCTCCGGCGGCGGACGATCCGGCCGTGGCGGCCGTGGCCGAGGCGCCGGCCAACGAGACGGCAAAGCCGCTGTGACCTGCGCTTTCTCGGCTACTCTCCGCGCGCGATCGGACACCCCGCGACGTTAGGGAACTATGTCGGTTATGAGACTTGCGCATTTTCGGTCAACCCTTCGCCAAGCGGCGCGCATAATAGGGAAAACCCGCTAACTCGACTTACGATCAGTGGCATGACCTGCGTTTTGCTGGCCGAAGACGACAGCTCGATCTCCGAGCCACTGGCCCGTGCGCTTCGCCGGGAGGGGTACTCGGTCGACGTGACCGTCGACGGCGTTGAGACCCTGGACCGTGCCCGAGCGGGGGACGTCGACCTGCTCGTCCTCGATCTCGGACTGCCCGAAATGGACGGCCTGGAGGTCGCGCGGCGGCTCCGAGCCGAAGGTCATGGCACGCCCATACTCATCCTCACGGCCCGGGTCGACGAGGTCGACACCGTGGTCGGGCTCGACGCGGGCGCGGATGACTACGTCACCAAGCCGTTCCGGCTCGCCGAACTGCTGGCCCGCGTACGCGCCCTGCTGCGCCGCGGCGGAGCGGAGGTCCCGGTCGTGCACGGTGTGCGGATCGACAACGACTCCCGCCGGGCCTGGCTCGGCGACCGCGAGCTCCAGCTCACCACCAAGGAGTTCGACCTGCTGCGGGTCCTGGTCCGCGACGCCGGCAAGGTCGTCACGCGCGAGCAGATCATGCGCGAGGTGTGGGACACGAACTGGTGGGGCTCCACGAAGACCCTGGACATGCACATCTCGTGGCTGCGCCGCAAACTCGGCGACGACGCGAACCAGCCGTCCTACATCACCACGGTGCGTGGCGTCGGATTCCGGTTCGAGCGGGAATAACAGCGGGAGACGCTGGTCCCGCAGTGTGACCCCGCGCCGCGCGCCGGGCGGTCACGCGAACAAGAGGTGACATGCGCAGGCGGATGCTCTTCTCCACGTTGGTGGTCACCATCATCGCGGTGATGCTGCTCGGCCTGCCTCTGGGCGCGCTCACCTACCAGACGATCTACGACGACACCGTCAACCAGTTGCAACGCGAGGCCGAGGTCATCGGGGCCGAGGCGGACGTGCAGTTGCAGCACAGCGGAACCATCAACGCCGACCACTTCGCCAGCGTCTACCCCCAGCGTCACATCGAGATCAAGCCGCCCAACAGCGACCGCACGGTGTCCACGGGCGGATGGGACTACAACCCCCGCACCGATAAACAGACGCCCACGCTGGAGGCCACCGCCACCTCCAACCGTGACGTCACCGTGCACGTGTGGCGGGACACCACGGCCATCCGGGACAGCATCGTCAACGCCTGGCTGGGGATCGCCTCGCTTTCGCTGCTGGCCATCGGCGTGGCGGTCGGACTCGCCATGCTCCAGGCCCGGCGGCTCACCCTGCCGCTCGTCGACCTCGCCGCGACCGCCGAACGGCTGGGCTCGGGGCAGGCCACCCCCTGGGGACACCGCTACGGCATCCCCGAGGCGGACCGGGTGGCCGAGGTGCTGGACCGCAGCGCCGAGCGCATCGCCAGCCTGATCGCGACCGAACGCCACTTCGCCACCGACGCCTCGCACCAGTTGCGCACCCCGCTGACCGCCATGACGATGCGGCTGGAGGAGATCATCGCCGAGGCGAACGATCCCTCGGTGGTGCGTCAGGAGGGCGAGGCCGCGCTCGCGCAGACCGAGCGGCTGGTCGAGATCGTGGAGAGCCTGCTCGGCCGGGCCCGCAAGAGCCAGAACCCCGAGGTCGAACAGGTGGCCATCGACGATGTTCTCGAACAGTTCGTCCGGCAGTGGTCCCCGGTGTTCGCCCAGGCCGGACGCGAGCTGCGCATGACCGGCACCGACGGGCTCACCGCGATGACCGTGCCCAGCGACCTCTCGCAGATCATGGCCACCCTGGTGGAGAACGCCTACCAGCACGGTGCCGGCACGGTCACCATCCGGCGCCTGGCGACCGGCCAGACGGTGCGGATCGAGGTCAGCGACGAGGGCGCCGGGGTCCCGGAGGAGCTGACACCGCGCATCTTCGAGCGCGAGGTGTCCGGCGGCCAGGGCACCGGGCTCGGCTTGGCACTCGCCCGGCACATCGCGGAGTCCGGCGGGGCGCGGGTGGAACTGGTGCAGAGCCACCCGACGACGTTCGCGCTGTTCCTGCCGCCGGCGACCGGCGGCATGGAGCGAGTGACGGGGCCGGTCTAGCCGGGCCGCCGGGCCGCCGGACCGGATGTCCGGCGGCCCGGAGACCGGTGCTCAGTGGCCCCGGGCCAGCCACTCCTCCAGGTGCGGTGCCTCGGCTCCGATGGTGGTGGACTCGCCGTGGCCGGGGTGCACTACGGTGTCGGCCGGCAACGTGAGCAGCCGCTCGCGGATGGACGCGATGATGGTGGGAAAGTCCGAGTACGACCGGCCGGTGGCACCCGGCCCGCCCCGGAAGAGCGTGTCGCCCGCGAACAGCACCCCCAGCTCCGGCGCGTACAGGCAGACCGCGCCCGGGGAGTGACCGGGGGTGTGCAGCACCTGCAGCTCCACCCCGCCGGCCTGCAGCAGCTCGCCCTGGAGCAGCGGGGCGTCGGGCTCGCGGTCCGGGTACACCATGTCCCACAGCACCCCGTCGTCGGGGTGCAGCAGGATCGGCGCGTCCGTGAGGTCGGCCAGGGCCGCCGCGGCATTGATGTGGTCGTTGTGCGCGTGCGTGCAGACGATGGCCATCAGCTCGCGGTCGCCGAGCGCGCGGGCGATGGCCTGGTGGTCGTGCGCGGCGTCGATGACGACGGCCGTGCGCTCGTCGCCGACGATCCAGACGTTGTTGTCGACGTCCCACTCGCCGTCGTCAAGGCGGAACACGCCCGAGGTGACGAGCTTGTCGACCGGGATGGCCGGGCCCGAATCCGTCACTCGAACACCACCACCGAACGCAGCACCTCTCCGTGGTGCATCTTGCTGAACGCCTCCTCGACGTCGTCCAGAGCGATCGTCTCGGTCACGAACTTCGCGAGATCGAGTCGTCCCTGAAGATACAGGTCGATGAGCATCGGGAAGTCCCGCGACGGCAGGCAGTCGCCGTACCACGACGACTTGAGCGCTCCCCCACGGCCGAACACGTCGAGCAGCGGCAGGTCGATGCGCATCTCCGGTGTGGGCACCCCCACCAGCACGACCGTGCCGGCGAGGTCGCGGGCGTAGAACGCCTGCCGGTAGGTCTCGGGACGGCCCACGGCTTCGATGACGACGTCGGCGCCGTTGCCGCCGGTGAGTTCCCGGACGGCCTCGACGGGGTCGGCCTCGCGGGAGTTCACGGTGTGCGTGGCACCGAATCCGCGGGCCAGCTCCAGCTTCCGGTCATCGATGTCAACGGCGATGATGGTGCTCGCCCCGGCGAGGTGGGAGCCCGCGATGGCGGCATCGCCCACCCCGCCGCAGCCCAGGACCGCCACCGAGTCGCCGCGGGTGACACCACCGGTGTTGATGGCGGCGCCGATGCCGGCCATGACCCCGCAGCCGAGCAGCCCGGCCACCGCCGGGCTCGCCTGCGGGTCGACCTTCGTGCACTGGCCGGCCGCCACCAGGGTCTTCTCCGCGAACGCTCCGATGCCGAGCGCCGGCGACAGCTCGGTGCCGTCGGCCAGCGTCATCTTCTGGCGGGCGTTGTGGGTGGCGAAGCAGTACCACGGCCGGCCGCGCAGGCAGGCGCGGCAATTGCCGCACACGGCACGCCAGTTGAGGATGACGAAATCGCCCTCCTCGACCTCGGTCACGCCGTCGCCGACCGCCTCCACCACGCCCGCGGCCTCGTGGCCGAGCAGGAACGGGTACTCGTCGTTGATGCCGCCCTCGCGGTAGTGGAGGTCGGTGTGGCAGACCCCGCACGCCTGGACCCGGACCAGCGCCTCACCGGGACCGGGGTCGGGAACGATGATCGACTCGACACTGACCGGGGCGTTCTTCTCCCGGGAGACGACGGCGCGGACTTCGTGCGGCATGTCCCACCCTTTCGTTGGTGAGGCTGGCGACTACGGTTCGTGTCCGCCTCCAACATGCCCGACTTCGCGGCCGGACGGAAGATCTTCCGCAGGGCTGTGGACAACCGGTGGCCGCTTCCGGCCGGACCCGGCCCGGCGACCGCTCCGTCAGGCCGGTCCGGCGCCCGGCCCGCCCGGCCGGGGCTCGAAGGCGCGCCGCAGCGCGTGCGGCTGCAGCTGGCCCAGGCCGTGGGCGTGCCGTGCCCGCACCGGCACGACCTGGAACGGGTCCTCATCGGTGAGCAGCCCGGCGAGCGCGTCGTCCACGAGCACCGTGCCGGGACGCGCGAAGGAGGTGAGCCGGCTGGCCCGGTTCACGGTGGTGCCGAACACGTCGCCGAGCAACGCGAGCACGGGCCCGTAGGCCAGGCCGACCCGGACGTCGGGCACCTCCACATGCGTCTTCACGCCGTCGGCGAGCTGCAGCGCGATCTCGGCGGCCTGGCGCGCGGATTCGGTGACGTAGAGGATCTCGTCGCCGAGGGTCTTGACGACCCGGCCGCCGCTCGCGGCGACGATGTCCGCCGAGGTCGCCTCGAACCCCTCGACCACCTCGGCCAGCCCCACCTCGTCCAGTTCACGGCTGAGCGTGGTGAAGGACACCAGGTCGGCGAATCCGACGACCAGCGGGAAGTAGTTCGGCGCGGCGTCCTCGCTGTTCTCGATCACGGCGAGCGTCCGGGTGGCCGCGGCGGCGAGCTGCCGCCGCCAGATGTGGGTGAGGAGCAGCTCCATGTCGGGCAGCAGCTCCTTGGTCAGGCCCACGAGCGGGCCGAGCCGCTCGTGCTCGGCGACGGTCTGCGGCGCGTAGGAGAGGGTGGTCAGGATGCTGGTCTGCCACTCGGCCAGCCGCGCCATGGTCTGGCCCATGGCGCGGGCGAGCCGCACCGCGGCCTCCTCGTCGAGGACCTTGTGCCGGAGCAGCTCCGACGTGGTGCGCAGCGCCTCCACGTCGCTGTCGGTGAAGACCACTGCGTCCTCACCGCCCGTGGCGAACCCGAGCGCCCGCCAGACGCGGGCCACGAACTCCGCGTCGGCTCCGGACCGGCTCACCGCCTCCGCGCGGGTGTATCGCGCCTCGCCTCCCAACAGGGCGGCTTCGATCTCCTTGGGGTCGGGACGCGACGGCATACGTTCTCTCGTGGTCGAGGTCAGGACGATGCCGCCGGATACCTGGGATCCGCCCGCCATCGGGTGACCGGTGGTGCGCGGACGCCCGCGCGTGTGACTGCCGGTTTAGTACGTGGGGGCACGGCGCGTCAAGAAACCGCGCTCCCACCTGGGGCGGCGTCCGCCGGACGGCGGCTCACCGGGTGGCCGGGTCGGCCGGGCGGACGTGCACGACATCACCGGCGCTCAGGGCGGTCCGCTCTCCGGAGGGTGAGCGCACCGCCAGCCGCCCGTCGGCGTCCACGTCGTCGGCCGTTCCGTCGGCGCGGCGGTCGCCGGGCAGGTGCACCCGGACGGCGCGGCCGAGCGTGGTGCAGCAGGCCCGGTACTCGGCGGCGAGGCCGGTGGCCTCGGCGTCGCCGTCGCCGTCCTGCCAGGTCCGGTAGCGTTCGGCGAAGTTCCGCAGGACCGCCCGCAGCAGCGGGTCGCGGTCGGTGTGCGCGGCTCCCTCCAGCACCAGGGAGGTGGCCGTGGGCACCGGCAGTTCGTCGCGGTTCTGGCCGACGTTGAGCCCCATGCCGATGACGACGGCCGGCCCGTCGCCGGTGAACGCCGCCTCGGACAGGATGCCGGCCAGCTTGCGTTCGCCCACGAGGACGTCGTTGGGCCACTTCAGCCCGGCCTCGATGCCGGCCACCCGCCGGACGGCGTGCACCGCCGCCACGCCCATGAGCAGCGGGAGCCAGCCGAACCGGCCGGCGGGCACGTGCGGGCGGACCAGCACGGAGAAGGTGAGCGCCGCGCGCGGCGGGGTATGGAACGTGCGGTCCAGGCGTCCGCGCCCGGCGGTCTGGTGCTCGGTGACGAGCACCGTCCCGTCCGCCGCACCGGCCCGGGCGCGCGCGGCCAGCTCGGTGTTCGTGGACGCCAGCGCCGGAACCACCTCGATGCCGCTCCACAGCTCCCCGGGGCGCACCAGCGCGCGGTTCAGCGCGGCCGCCCGCAGCGGCGGCCGGAGGAGGTCGGTGTAGGGCGACGGATCGGGTCCCAGGGCCATACCTCCATTGAACCGCGTTTCCGGTGGTGGCCGGGCCGGGCGGGGCCGCCCCCGTTGCGGGGACGACCGGGGGCGCGGGGCGTCCGTCCCGCCCCGCGTCCCACGATGGTGCGCGCCGTCAGCCGGTGTTCTGCAGCCCGGCCGCCACGCCGTTGACGGAGAGCAGCAGCAGCCGCTCCAGCAGCTCGCGGTCCTCCTCCGAAAGTCCCTCGGGTTCGGTGCGCAGCGCCTCCAGCGCCCGGAGCTGGAGGTGGGAGAGCGCGTCCACGTAGGGGTTGCGCAGGTCGACCGCGCGCGAGAGCACGGTGCGGTTCTCCAGCAGCCGCGCGTGCCGGGTGACCCGCAGCACCAGTTCGCGGGTGCGGTCGTACTCGGCGAGGACCCGTTCGCTCAGCTCCGGCCGGTCGCCGAGCGCCAGATAACGTTCGGCGATCACCCGGTCGGTCTTGGCCAGGCTCATCTCCGCGTTGTCCAGCAGCGAGGCGAACAGCGGCCACTCGCGGTAGGCGGCGTGCAGCTCGTCGAGGTCGGGGACCGCCGCCAGGCCGCTGCCCAGGCCGTACCAGCCCGGCAGGTTGACGCGGGTCTGGGTCCAGGCGAACACCCACGGAATGGCCCGCAGGTCCTCCAGGCCGCGCGCCGCCGAGCGGCGGGACGGCCGGGAGCCCAGCCGCAGGTCGCCCAGCTCCTCCAGGGGGCTGACGCGGGAGAACCACTCGGCGAAGCCGTCGGTGTCGATGAGCGCGCGGTAGGCGGCGTGCGCGGCGTCGGCGATGCGGTCGGCCGTGCCGCGGAACCGGTCGGCCGCGGCGGAGGCGTGGTCCTGCACCGACGGGGTCGAGGCCATGAGGACGGCGTGCCCGACCTGTTCGATGTGCCGCCGGGCGATGGCGCGCTGGCCGTAGCGGGCGAAGATGACCTCGCCCTGCTCGGTCACCTTGAACCGGCCCGCGACCGAGCCGGGCGCCTGGGCGAGCACCGCACGGTTGGCCGGCCCGCCGCCGCGCCCGAGCGCGCCGCCCCGGCCGTGGAAGAGGGTGAGCCGGATGTCGTGGCGTTCCGCCCATCCGGCGAGTTGGGCCTGGGCGTCGTAGAGCCGGAGCGTGGCGCTCACCGGCCCGACGTCCTTGGCGGAGTCGCTGTAGCCGAGCATGACCTCCAGCCGCCGCCCGGTGTCGGCGAGACGCTGCCGGATCTCGGGCAGCTCCAGCATGCCGTCCAGCACCTGCGGCGCGGCCGCAAGGTCGGCGCCGGTCTCGAAGAGCGGCACCACGTCGAGCACGGGGGCGCGGCCGGTCGGCAGCGCGCGGCGGGCCAGCTCGTAGACGTCGGCGACGTTCTGGGTGGACTGGGTGAAGCTGACCACGTAGCGGCGGCAGGCGTCCACCCCGAAGCGTTCCTGGATCCAGGCGATGACCCGGAGGGTGGCGAGCACCTCGGCGGTCTGCTCGGACGGCTCCGCCCCCTCGCGCAGCTCGGCGAGCGCGCGGGCGTGCACCGCGCTGTGCTGGCGGACCTCCAGCTCGGCGAGGTGGAAACCGAACGTCTCCACCTGCCAGATGAGGTGCTGAAGTTCGCCGTACGCCTGCCGCACCGCGCCGGCGGCGGCCAGCGACTCCTGGACCACCCGCAGGTCGGCCAGCAGCGCGTCAGGGGCCGGGTAGGCGAGGTCGGCGTTGCGCTCGCGGGTGGCGCGCAGCCGCTCGGCGGCGTAGAGCAGCAACTGGCGGTGCGGTTCCTCCGGGGAACGCTTGGCGATCCGGCCGAGGACCCGCGGGTAGCCGGCCTGCGCGGCGGCCAGGGTGTCGAGCAGGTCGGCGCTGGCCGGGGTCAGCTCGGCCGACACCGTCAGGGTGCGGCCGATGCGCTCGCACACGTTCTCCAGGGCGCGCAGCACGTGCTCGGACTGGATGGCGATCGCTTCGCGGGTGATCTCGTGAGTGACGAACGGGTTGCCGTCGCGGTCGCCGCCGATCCAGCTCCCGTAGCGGACGAAGGGCCTGGCGAGCGGGGCCCGCCGCCCCACGCCCTCGGGGTCGATCGCGGTGTCCAGTGCGCGGTAGATCTCGGGGACGACCCGGAAGATCGTCTCGTCGAAGGCCGCCATGGCGGTGCGCACCTCGTCGAGCGGGTCCAGCCGGGTGGACCGCAGCTGGGAGGTCCGCCACAGCAGGTCGATCTCCTCCAGCAGCCGACGGCGCGCCTCCGCCTCCTCCGAGCTCCCCGGGTGCGCGCCGCGCAGCCGGTCCAGCTGGGCGCTCACCCGCTGGATCGCGGTCGACACGGCCCGCCGCCGGGCCTCGGTGGGGTGCGCGGTCAGCACGGGGTGGAACTCCATCCCGGCCACGAGCTCGCGCAGCCGGGCGTCGCCGAGCTCGGACCGGATGTCGCCGACGGCCGCGGCGAGTGACTCGCGCGGTGGGTTGTCGGCGTCGTCGCGCTCGCGCAGCGACCGCATCCGGTGGTGCTCCTCGGCGAGGTTCGCCAGATGGAAGTAGACGGTGAAGGCCCGCGCCACCTGCGTGGCGCGCTCCAGCGGCCACGAGGCCACCAGCCGGGTGATCTCGTCCCCGGACACCGACCCGGCCCGCGCGCCGATGACGGCGTGCCGCAGCCGCTCGACGTCGGCCAGGAGGTCCTCGCCGCCGCTCTCCGCCAGGATCGTGCCGAGCATCCCGCCCAGCAGGCGGACGTCGCTCCGCAACTGGTCGGGCATCTCATGCCGCGCGCTGTCGCGTTCCGCACTTACCGCTGTCATGCTGATCACGATAGCGAGATTGGTTCAGACCATTCCAGGGCGGGGTCGGGGTGGGGCGGCGGATTTGCGTGGTGTTCATCGACCGACGGGCAGGATGCCGGGGGACGGCCGACGGCGGGAACCGTCGATGGGCCGTGCAGCGCGCCGTCGGCCGCCGCGGCAATCAGAGATCAGGCTGTGGGTGGCTTGCTGTTGTTGCGGCGCATCTGCCGGAAGCTCTGCCCCGGGCGCCTTCCGCCGGTCCTCTCGATGTTGCTCTCTCCGGTCTGAAGGCTGTTGTCGATGGCTTGCTGCAGGTTCCTCGCCGGCGCTCCCCGCACAGCCCTCCGCGCGTCATCCCCGCTGAGTGGGGCGGACGTGGACGACGGTTGCGGCATCTCCGGCATGTCGGGGTTGAACCTGGCCTTGAACGCCTCTTTGATCCCTTTTCGTTTTTCTCCCATGCGCTGTCTCCCTGTCCGGTCGGGACCATCCGTCCACGGCGCTGCGGACGGGTCCCCCAAGAATAGGGACGGTGTGGCCATATCCGACAGTCCCGATTTGCCAGAACGGCCAACTCTTGCGCGCGTTCCCGCTCTTCCTCCGGGCCCGGCGCCGGACCGTCGCGCGACCCGGCCGCACCGGCCACCTGTGACCTGCGGCGACCTGTGCCCATCCCCACATACCTCCCGGTAACCCCCGGCCATCCGAGTGGCCTAGCCATTACCCGCACTACGCTGGTGTTTCATGGCGACCGAAGCCCCTGAACCCCTGCCCCCGGGGGAGATCGACATCCACACCACCGCGGGCAAGCTCGCCGACCTGCGGCGCCGCCGGTACGAGGCCGTGCACGCCGGGTCCGAGCGAGCCATCGAGAAGCAGCACGCCAAAGGCAAGATGACCGCCCGCGAGCGCATCGACGCCCTGCTCGACCCCGGATCGTTCGTCGAGTTCGACGCGCTGGCGCGGCACCGGTCGACCCAGTTCGGGTTGCAGCGGAACCGCCCCTTCAGCGACGGCGTCGTCACCGGTTACGGCACCGTGGACGGGCGGCCGATCGCGGTGTTCAGCCAGGACGTCACCGTCTTCGGCGGCTCGCTGGGCGAGGTGTACGGCGAGAAGATCGTCAAGGTCCTCGACCACGCGCTGAAGACCGGGTGCCCCGTCGTCGGCATCAACGAGGGCGGCGGCGCGCGGATCCAGGAGGGCGTCGTCGCGCTCGGCCTGTACGCCGAGATCTTCAAGCGCAACGTGCACGCCTCCGGCGTCATCCCGCAGATCTCGCTGATCATGGGCGCGGCAGCCGGCGGGCACGTCTACTCTCCCGCGCTGACCGACTTCATCGTCATGGTCGACCAGACGTCGCAGATGTTCATCACCGGGCCGGACGTCATCAAGACCGTCACGGGTGAGGACGTCACGATGGAGGACCTGGGCGGCGCGCGGGCGCACAACACCCGGTCCGGGGTCGCGCACTACATGGGCACCGACGAGCAGGACGCGCTGGACTACGTCCGGACGCTGCTCTCCTACCTGCCGTCCAACAACCTGGAGGACCCGCCGGTCTACGACGACGTCGAGGCCGAGCCGGAGATCACCGAGGCCGACCTGGAGCTCGACACGTTCGTGCCGGACTCCGCCAACCAGCCGTACGACATGCACCGGGTGATCGAGCACGTCCTGGACGACGGCGAGTTCCTGGAGGTGCACGCCCAGTTCGCGCCGAACATCGTGGTCGGCTACGGGCGGGTCGAGGGACGCGCGGTCGGCGTGGTCGCCAACCAGCCCATGAGTTTCGCGGGCTGCCTTGACATCCACGCCTCCGAGAAGGCCGCCCGGTTCGTCCGCACCTGCGACGCCTTCAACATCCCGGTGCTCACCTTCGTGGACGTGCCCGGTTTCCTGCCGGGCACCGACCAGGAGTGGAACGGCATCATCCGGCGCGGCGCCAAGCTCATCTACGCCTACGCCGAGGCCACCGTCCCGCTGATCACCGTGATCACCCGCAAGGCGTTCGGCGGCGCCTACGACGTCATGGGGTCCAAGCACCTCGGCGCCGACATCAACCTGGCGTGGCCGACGGCGCAGATCGCGGTCATGGGCGCCCAGGGTGCGGTCAACATCCTGCACCGGCGCGCCCTCGCCGCCGCCGAGGACGTCGAGGCCGAGCGCGGCCGGCTGATCCAGGAGTACGAGGACCACCTGCTCAACCCGTACGCCGCCGCCGAGCGCGGCTACGTGGACGGCGTGATCCTGCCCTCGGAGACCCGCACGGCGGTCGCCAAGGCGCTGCGCTCGCTGCGGACCAAGCGCGCCCAGCTGCCGCCGAAGAAGCACGGGAACATCCCGCTGTGAGCGGGCAGGAACCCCGGCCGGCGGGGCACCTGCGCGTCGTGCGCGGCGACCCGACTCCGGAGGAGGTCGCCGCGCTGGTCGCGGTGCTGACGGCCCGCGCCCGGGCCGCCCGCGCCGCAGCGGAGTCCGCAGGTGCGCCGCGCCGGTCCGCGTGGCAGGACCGGTCCCGGCTGCTGCGCGCTCCGCTGCGCCCCGGCCCCGACGCGTGGCGCACCAGCCTGCGCTGACGCCGACCGGCGGGCGGGGCGGTCCGGAGCGCCGGGCCGTCGCCCGGCACGCGCCCACGGCACCTGCTCCGACCGCCGCGCGAACGCCGGACGAGCCGTCGCCCATCCCCTCTACCTAGACTTTCAGCATCAGGCGCGAGCAACCGCCCGACGCCGTCAGGAGGAATTTCGACCGTGCGTAAAGTTCTGATCGCCAACCGGGGCGAGATCGCGGTACGGATCGCGCGCGCCTGCCGCGACGCCGGCCTGACCAGCGTCGCCGTCTACGCTGAGCCGGACCTGGACGCGCTGCACGTCAAGGTCGCCGACGAAGCCCACGCCCTGGGCGGCCACACCCCCGCCGACTCCTACCTCAACATCGACAAGATCCTCACCATCGCCGAACAGACAGGCGCCGACGCCGTCCACCCCGGCTACGGCTTCCTCGCCGAAAACGCCGACTTCGCCCAAG
>NZ_JBHTBH010000002.1:0-615757 GCF_042664915.1 Marinactinospora rubrisoli | reverse complement strand
TGCGCGCCTTCGGCCGCGAGCGGGCCGAGCGCCGCGTCCTCGCCCGGCGTGGCCGCCGGCTGGCCGACGCCATTGTTCGGCGTACCCGGGCGGTGGGCACGGTACGGGCGGTCGCGGAGGCCACCGCACTGCTGACCACGGCCGCGGTGCTGCTCGCCACCGCCCTCAGCGGGGCCGGGCCGGCCGCCGCTGCCGCCGCCATCGCCATCGCGGGAATCGCCACCCCCTCCGCCCGCGACCTCACCCGGGTGCCGGAGTACCGGTCGGCCTACACGGTGTCGGCCGAACGGATCGCCGCCGAACTCACCCGTCCCCGCCACCCGCGACCACCCGCCTCCGCACCGCCGCTGCCCGACGGCCCTGGCGAGATCGAGCTCACGGGCGTGTGGCTGGCCGGAGTGCTCACCCCGGTGTCGGCGCACGTCCCGGCCGGGAGCGTGGTCGCCCTGGTCGGCCCGAACGGCAGCGGTAAGTCGACCCTGCTGTCGGTGATCGCCGGCCTGACCCCGCCCGACGGCGGGACCGTCCGCCTCGACGGCGCCGACATCGCCGCGGCCCGCCCGTCGTCGGTGCGTTCCGCGATCGGCCTGGCCGGCCCCGACCTTCCGCTGCTGCGCGGCACCGTCGGCGAGAACGTGCGGTACGCCGATCCCCGCGTCGACGGCCGCCGCCTGCACACGACGATCCGCGCCAGCGGCCTCGCCGACCTGCTCGCCGACCTGCCCAATGGCCTGCGCACGGAGGTCCGGGAGCACGGCGGCGGGCTCTCCTCCGGCCAGCGCCAGCGCATCGCCCTGGCCCGCGCCCTGCTCACCCGCCCCCGGCTGCTGCTCCTCGACGAGGCCGACGCCCACCTGGACGCGTCGGCGGCCGGTGTCATCGACCGAGTGATCGCCGACTTCCCCGGCACCGTCATCGTGGTGACCCACCGTCCCGAGCGGCTGGCGACGGCCGACGTGGTGTGGCGGCTCGCGAGCGGGGTGCTGAAGGCCGAACGTCCGGGCGTGCCGCCGTACGGTTTCGCGCGGGCGGCCCTGCCGGGCGGGCCCGGAGCCTCCGCCGCCCCGGCGCGCTGAGCTGCCGCCCCGGCGCGACGCCGCGAACACCGACGCTACGGACATATGTCGCGAAGGATCAGTTTCAGGGGCGTTTCAGAAATGTTGCGACTTCATATACCGACCGGGTAATCGGTCGGTCCTTGTGGTGTGATCCACCTCACTAGCGTTGACCCTCGCCGAGGAGGCGCACATGGGGACCACCACGCCCGACGCCGACCCGCTACCGGAGCCTGACAGCCTCATCCCGCCCCCGACCGAGAAGGCGCCGTCGCGGGTGGTCGCGACCATGGCGCTCGCCCAGCTCGGACTCTTCCTGGCCCTGCTCACCCCCGTCTTCGCGAGTCTCGCCCTCAAGGTGCAGAGCCTTGTCGGCGAGGACGACGCCGTCGCCGCGCTCGGCGTCGTCTCCAGCCTCGGCGCGGTGGCCGCCTTCGTCGCCAACCCGGTGTTCGGCCGGATCAGCGACCGCACCACCGGGCGATTCGGCCGCCGGAGGCCGTGGCTGGTCATCGGCGCGGTGGGGCTGACGGTCTGCCTGGCCGTCATCGCGACGGCGCAGAGCGTCGCCGTCATCGCCGTCGCCTGGTTCCTCGGGCAGTTGCTCGCCAACGCCGCGCTCGCCGCGTTCGTCGCCACCCTCGCCGACCAGGTGCCGATGTTCCAGCGCGGCAGGATCAGCGGCCTGCTCGGCGTCGCCCAGAACCTCGCGATCCTCGGTGCCGCCTACGCCGCCCAGTTCCTGGGCACCCAGATGCTTCCGCTGTTCCTCGTCCCGGGCGTGGCCGGCCTCGCGCTCGTGCTGCTGTACGTCCTCGTGCTCCCGGACCGCCCGCTGCCCCGGCGGCCACCGAGCGAGGGCGGTCTCGGCACGGTCCTGCGGACCTTCTGGGTCGACCCGCGGCGGCACCCCGACTTCGCCTACGCCTGGGCGTCCCGCTTCCTGGTGACGCTGGCCTCGTTCATGTTCACCACCTACCGGCTCTTCTACCTGCAGCACGAACTCTCCCTGGACGTGGCGACCGCCACGGCGGTCATGGCGACCGGCGTCCTCATCTACACGGTCGTGCTGATCGTCTCCGCGCAGGTCGCCGGCTGGCTCTCCGACAAGCTCGGCCGCCGCAAGGTCTTCGTCGCCAGCTCGACCCTCGTTTTCGGCGTGGGGATGGTCGCGCTCACGCAGGCCGACTCCGTCACCGGTTTCTACCTGGCCGAAATCATCCTCGGACTCGGGTACGGGATCTACGTTGGCGTGGACCTCGCGCTCGTGGTCGACGTCCTGCCCAACCCCGACGACTCCGCCAAGGACCTCGGCGTCTTCAACATCGCCAACGCCGGGCCGCAGGCGCTCGCGCCGGCCTTCGGCGCGGCGCTGGTCGGCACCGCCGGCGGTCACAACTACGGCCTGCTCCTGGGTGTCGCCGCCGCGATCTGCGTGCTCGGCGCGCTCGTCGTCCTTCCGATCAAGAAAGTGCGCTGACGATGACCGAAACCCGCACCACCGGCGACCTCGCCGGGTCCGGCCGCGAAGAACGCATCGAAGAACGCATCGAAGCGGCGATCGCCGCCCTGGACCTGCAACGCAAGGTCCGGCTGCTGACCGGAGCGGCGCTGTTCAGCCTGTGGCCCGAACCCGCCATCGGGCTCGCGGGGCTGCGGCTGTCCGACGGCCCCACCGGCGTGCGCGGCGACACCTTCACCGGCGGGCGGATCACCGCCCTGCTGCCCAACGCCACCCTGCTCGCCCAGCACTGGGACACCGGCGTGGCGGGCCGGGTCGGCGCGCTGCTCGCCGAGGAGGCCGCCGCCCAGCAGGTGCACGTCGTACTCGGACCGACCATCAACCTGCACCGCACCCCGCTCGGCGGCCGGCTCTTCGAGGCGTTCAGCGAGGACCCGCTGCTCACCGGCGCGCTGGCCGCCGGATACGTCGCCGGCCTGCAGGAACAGGGGATCGCGGCCACTCCCAAGCACTACCTCGCCAACGAGTCCGAGACCGAGCGCACCACCGTGAACTCGGTGCTGGACGAGCGGACGCTGCGCGAGGTGTACCTGCTGCCGTTCGAGATGGTGGTGGACGACGCCGGAGCGTGGGCCGTCATGGCCTCCTACAACCGCATCAACGGCGTCACCGCCACCGAGCACACCGAACTGCTGAACGGCCTCCTCAAGGAGGAGTGGGGCTTCGACGGGCTGGTCGTGTCGGACTGGTTCGCCACCACCTCCACCGCCGCCAGCGCCAACGGCGGGCTCGACCTCGTCATGCCCGGCCCCGGCGGACCCTGGGAGGACCACCTGGTGGCCGCCGTCCGCGCCGGCGAGGTCGCCGAGAGCACCGTGGACGACCACGTGCGCCGGCTGCTGCGGCTCGCCGACCGGGTCGGGGCGTTCGGCGAGCACCGCTCCTGGCCGCCGGTCAGCCCCGCCCCCGACGGCCCCGAGCGGCGCGACCAGCTCCGTCGGCTGGCCGCCGGCGGCATGACGGTGCTGACCAACCGCTCGGGCGCACTCCCGCTGGCCGCCGACACCGGCCGCGTGGTCGTCATCGGACGGCACGCCACCGAGACCATCGCCCAGGGCGGCGGATCCGCCCAGGTCCGGCCCCCGCACGTGGTGAGCGTGGCCGAAGGGCTGACCGAGGCGCTGGGCGCCGACCGGGTGACCGTGGTCGACGGGGTGGAGGTCAGGAACCGGCCGCTGGCCGCGCCGCTGCGGGCCCTGCGCGACCCGGAGACCGGGCTGCCCGGCATCCGGATGGTCGCCCGCGACGCCGCCGGCACCGTACTGGAGTCCCGGCACGTCGGCTGGACCGAGACCGTCACCGGCGAGGGCGGGGCGGCCGACGACGCGGCCAGCATCGAGCTCACGGCCGAGGTGGTCCTCGGCGAACCGACGCGCATGCAGATCGGCGTGCGCGGCGCGGGGGAGTGGACCCTCACCGGCCCCGGCGTGCACGAGACCGTCCAGCTGCCCAGCGGGGAGGGGCCCGGCGAGGACATCCTGGCCCCGCCCGTCTGGACCACCACCGCGGATCTGGAACCGGGCGCGCGGATCACCGCCGAACTGCGCGGCGAGTCCCGGCTGCGCCTGCTGGGCCTGGTGGCCCGTCCCGCGCCGCCCCCGCCGGCCGAGGCCATCGCCGCCGCCGCGGCCGCGGCCGGTGACGCCGACGTCGCCGTGGTCGTCGTCGGCCTCACCGAGGAGCAGGAGACCGAGGGCGTCGACAAGACCACCCTCGCGATGCCCGGTGAGCAGGACGCCCTCGTCGCCGCGGTCGCCGCCGCCGCGCGCCGCACCGTGGTCGTCGTCAACGCGGCCACGCCGGTGCTCATGCCCTGGCTGGACCACGTGGACGCGGTGCTGTGGGCGGGGCTGCCCGGCCAGGAGGCCGGTGCGGCGGTCGCCGCCGCGCTGCTCGGCGAGGTGGAACCGGCCGGCCGGCTGGTCACCACCTTCCCGGCGCGGGACGGCGACGGGCCCGCGTGGTCGACCGCTCCCCGGGACGGCGAGCTGCCCTACACCGAGGGCACCGCCGTCGGCTACCGGGGCTGGGACGCGTCCGGGCGGCGCCCGCTGTTCTGGTTCGGCCACGGGCTCGGCTACACGACCTGGGAGTACGGCGCGGGCGAGGTCGTCTCCGGCCACGACACCGATGGCACTGACGGCACGGTCGCCGCGGTCCGCGTCGAGCTGGCCAACACCGGGGACCGGCCCGGCCGCGAGACCGTCCAGGCGTACCTGCGCCCGGCGGATCCGGCCGAACCCGTGCGGCTGATCGGCTGGGCCGCGGCGCATCTGGCGCCGGGGGAGCGGTCCCGGGTGGAGGTGCGGTGCGACCCGCGCGCGCAACGGGTGTGGGACGCCGACGCCGGCCGGTGGCGAGCACTGCCGCCCGGCGGAACCGTGCTCATCGCCCGCGGCCTCGGCGACGTGCGCGTTACGCTGCCCACAAGCCGTCCGCCGGAGTGATCCGCCGCCCGCGCGTTCGGTCCGCACCGCGACAGCAGCCCCGCCCGAGGAGTCCGCACCATGTCCTTCCCGCCCCGATACCGCACCGCCCGCAGCAGGTCGCGGGGAGAGGCCAATGGTGCGGAGTCCCGGGCCAGAGCGGTGCGGGCCGCCATCGAGCTGTTCGCCGCCTCGGGCTTCCAGGGCACGTCGATCGCGCAGGTCGCCGAGCGGGCCGGGCTCTCGCAGTCCGGCCTGCTGCACCACTTCCCCAGCAAGGCGGCGCTGCTGGCCGCCGTTCTGGAGGAGCGCGACGCCCGGGACGGCGAGTTCCTGACCTCCGCCGACGGCGGCCGGCCGCTCGGCTGGGCGGCGTTCGACGCGCTGGCCGCGCTCACGGCCCGCAACTCCACCCGGCCGCACCTGGTGGGGTTGTTCGTCCGGCTGACCGCGGAGGCGACCGCGCCGGACCACCCGGCCCACGACTGGGCGCTCGACCACTACGCCGGCGTGCACGCCTGGCTGGTCGACGCGGTCCGGGCCGGGCGGGAGCGCGGCGAGATGCACCCCGGCACCCCGCCCGAGACGCTGGCCCGCAGCACCATCGCGGTCATGGACGGCCTCCAGCAGCAGTGGCTGCTCGAACCGGAGCGCGTGTCGATGGTCACCGAGTTCAGCGGCCACGTGGCGATGCTGCGCGCCCGGTGGGGCACCGCCGAGCGGGCCGTGGTCAGCCCGGGATCATCCACGTGAACAGGTGCGCCTGGGCGAGCGTGATGAGCCCGACCACCGCGGTCAGCGCCACCGACCACCCGAAGGTCTGACGCAGCAGCGCCGACTCCCGGCCGGTCTGGCCGATGGCCGTCGCCCCGACCGACAGGTTCTGCGGCGAGATCATCTTGCCCATCACGCCGCCCGAGGTGTTCGCGGCGCCCGCCAGGACCGGATCCACGCCGAGTTGCTGGGCGGAGACCACCTGCATGGGGCCGAACAGGCTGTTGGAGGAGGCGTCCGAACCGGTGAGGAAGACGCCCAGCCAGCCGACGAAGGCCGCGAAGAACGGGAACAGGAAGCCGGTCTGCGCCAGTGCCAGTCCGAGCGTCGAGGTGGCGCCGGAGTAGTTCATCACGTGCGCGATGGCCAGGATCATCATGATGGTGGCCAGCGCCCAGCGCATCTGGACGAAGGTCTGCCAGTAGACCCGCGCGAGCACGGCCGGCGTCGCCCGCATCACCAGGCCGGCGATGACGGCGGCCATGAGGGCCACCGATCCCGCGGAGTAGAGCAGGTCGATGGTGAGGACGGCCGGGTAGGGCGCGTCCGGCGAGGTGATCGGCGCCACCCGGACGACGCGTTCGTGCAGCCCCGGCCACGGGATCTCCAGGGTGGCGCTCTGCAGCCACGCGGTCACGTTCGCCCACGCCGGGAGGGCGGGGAACAGGCTGCCGATGCGCGACACGAGGATGACCGCGACGAGGATCAGGTACGGGGTCCAGGCGCGGATGCCGGTGTGCGCAGGTGAGGTCCCGGCGGCGGGGGAACCGCCGTCCGGCGCGCTTTCCTCTCCCTCGAAGCGCCACACCGACGGCGGCCGCCACACCCGCATGAGCGCCCAAAGGGCGCCCATGGCGGTGAGCGCGGCCATGACGTCGACCAGGCTGGGGCTGATGAAGTTCGCCACCACGAACTGCATGGCGGCGAAGCCGCCGCCGGTGACGAGCACCGCCGGCCACACCTCCCACGCCCGCCGCCACCCGGCCAGGACCACCATCATGAACCCGGGCACGATGAGCGACAGCAGTGGCACCTGGCGCCCCGTCATCGCCGAGAACAGTTCGGTGGCGGTCGCCGGTTCCATGTCCATGAGCGGCCCCGCCACGGTGCCCAGCACGATGAGCGGGTTGCCGAGCCCCCCGAACGCCACCGGCGCGGTGTTGGCCAGCAGCGCCAGGACCACCGCCTTCACCGGCTGGAAGCCGAGCGCCGCCATCATGGCCGCGGTGATGGCGATGGGCGAACCGCCGCCGGCCACCCCCTCCAGCAGCGCCCCGAAGCCGAACGCGATCAGCAGCGCCTGGATCCGGCGGTCCGGGCTGAAGCCGGCCAGCGCCGCGCGGATGCTCTCGAACCGGCCGGTCGCCACCGTGACGTTGTGGAAGTACACGGCGTTGAACGCGATCCAGGCGATCGGCCAGATGCCGAAGACGAGGCCGAGCACGGTCGAGGACGCCAGCAGGTCCACCGGCATCCGGTAGACGGCGAGCGCCACCACCAGCGCGGCGCCCAGCCCGAGCCCGGCCGACAGGTGCGCGGAGCGCCGGGCGACGCCGAGGGCGACGAGCAGCACCGCGATGGGCAGCGCGGCGAGCAGCGCGGACCCCCACAGGCCGCCGATCGGTTCGTAGTTCTGCACCCAGCCCATGGGGCTCTCTCCACTCTGTGCGTGGTTCGGCTCGGGAAGTCGGTTGGGGGAGACGACGGCAGGCCGCGCCCACGAGAGGCGGAAAGCGCTTTCAGTTACGGGACGACTGTAAGCGTGGTCACAGCGTCACGCAAGGGGTCCTCCGCCCCTCCCGGCACTCCGCACGGGACCCCGCCCAGAACGACCGCGACTCCATCCGCCCGGACGAGCGGGCGCCCCAGCGCGGCCGTCAGCGCGAACGCGTCGCGCCGGCCTCTCCCGGCACCGGTGGCGGATGGCCGGATGCCGGTCCGGGTGCGACCTGAGACGCACCCGGACCGGCACCCCCGAGCGCTCCCGGCACGGCCGCACCCCGGCCGGCCGCGCTGACCGGTCAGCTTCGGCGAGCACCGAAAGTCGCTTTTCGCCCCCCGACGATCCGTGCGATTGCGGAGACGCTGGAGCCGGGCGCGCGCGTCGGGGGACGGACGCGCCCGGAGCAGGCGATCGCCGGCGGTGGACTCCCACCGCGCGGCCCGCGAAGCACATGGGGAGGACAAGGTGCTGGAGACGGGGTGTGCCACCGCCAGCGTGCCCGGAGTCGAGCGGTTCGAGGTGTGGCGCGAGCGATACAGGCGCGCACCGGGCGCGCTCGACATCAGCGGCGACCGTCCCGGGAACCACCACGCCCACGAGCGCATGCTCGTGCTCGGGCCCGTGTCCGTGGTGGTCAAGGCCATGGCGTCGACATGGCTGTACCGGAGCCGCGCGCTCGCGGATCAGGCCGATCCCGGGTTCTACCAGCTGATCATTCCGCGGCAGGGGACCGCGCACATCGAATGGGCGGGTCGGCGCAGCATCGTGGGCGCCGGTGAACTGTGCGGCTACGACCTGCCCCGGCTGCGCAGGGCGGTGCTGCGGGCACCACACGACGGCGGCCTGTTCGAAAGCGTCATCCTCACCGTGCCCGGAACGGCGCTGACGCTGCCGCCGCACCGCGTCGACCAAGTGCTGGGACGGCCGCTGCCCGCCGGCACCGGGGTCGGCGCGCTGCTGACCTCGTTCGCCACCGGCCTGGCCGCCGATGCCCCCTCGCTGCGCGCGACCGACGGCCCGCGGCTGGGCACGGTGCTGCTCGACCTGATCTCGGCGCTGTTCGCCAACGCCCTCGACACCGAACTTCCGGCACCGCCGGACCAGCACCGTCACGCCCTGATCCTGCGCATCCGCGCCTTCATCCGGAGCCGGCTGCACGATCCGCACCTCAACCCGCGCACCATCGCGGCGGCGCACCACGTCTCCACCAGTTACCTGCACCGGCTCTTCCAGGAACAGGACACCAGCGTCGCCGCGTGGATCCGCGACCAGCGTCTGGAGCACGCGCGGCGCGACCTCGCCGACCCGGCCCTGGCCGACGTCCCCATCCAGCGGATCGCCGCCAGGTGGGGATTCGCGCACGCCGCCGCCTTCAGCCGCGCCTTCCGTGCCGCCTACGGGACGCCGCCCCGCGACTTCCGCGAGCGCGCCCGCCGCGATCCGGCACGGACGCGGGGTGCCGCGGGACGGCTCCGGCTCACCCGCGGCCCCATCCCTGACTGACCGGCGTCGCCAGTGCGAAGAAGGCGTAGCGGCCGACGACGAGCACCATGGCGGCGAGGCGCCAGCCGCAGCGCGGCCGGGAGCAGGGGACCTTCCGGGCCGACGTCGACGCCGTCGACCCGCACATGGCCATCAGCTCCTACTGCGTCTGCGCCGTCGCCGACCGGCACAGGTTCACCACCATCTTCGGCCGCGACCGCTGAACCCGGCGCGGCGCGAGCACGACCGCCGCGTCCTCGGCGACATGGTGGTCGCCTACTGCACCGACCCGGCCGGCCGCACGTCCGAACCCTCTGCCTGACCCGCCGGACGTGCGTGCGGGCGGGGCGTGCGACGCCGGCCCGGCGCGGGCGTCGGCAGGTTGGCCAGCGCCACGGTGAGGCAGCCGAGCGCCGCCAGCGCACCGGCCGGCGCGAGCGCGGCCCATGGGGCGCGTTCCACGTACCCCATGCCCTCGGCGAGCACCAGCCCCCACTCGGGGACCGGAGGCTGGGCGCCCAGGCCGAGGAAGCCGAGCGAGGCCAGCGCCAGCGCGATGCCGGGCAGCCGGACCATCGCGTGCCGGGCGACCGCGGGGAGGACCGCCGGCAGCACCTGGGTGCGGTAGATCCACCACGGTGACGCGCCGAGGCACCGGGACGCCTCCACGTAACCGGTGGACAGCTCTTCGCGTGCCAGCGCCGCTGTGTGCGCGGCCAGCGGCGCCCACGCGACCGCCCCCACCGCGATGGCGGCGCCGTGCACGCTCGGACCGGCCAGCGCGGCGGTCAGCAGCCCCGAGAGGACCGGCGGCATGGCGTTGACGACCTCCACCAGGCCTCGGTCGAGCCCGGGGACGAAACCGATGACCAGCCCGATGACCAGCACCGCCCCGGTCACGGCGAGCGCGAGCAGCGCGGTGCGCAGCGCGCCGTGCCCGAGCCGGGCCAGGACGTCGCGGCCCAGCGCGTCCGCGCCCAGCGGCAGGCTCCACGACGGCTCGGCCAGCCGCAGCGCCGGTTGCACCGTGTACGGGTCGCGCAGCAGCCCGGCGACGATCACCACGGCCAGCAGCACGGCGATGCCCGCGGGGGCGAGCCGTCCGAACAGGCCCGGCTCGGGCCGCGGCCGGGCGACGGGGGTCAGCGCGCCGCCGCGCAGCGCCGGCCCCATCACCAGGCGCTGGCCCAGCCCGGCCAGCGCGCCGCCCAGCACGCCGATGAGCACCAGCGCCAGCACGCTGACCTGCAGCACCGGCAGGTCCTGGGCGACCGCCGCCCCCAGCGCGGTCCGGCCGATCCCGGGGATGGCGAACAGCGTCTCCACGGTGACCGCGCCGCCGGTGAGCGCGACGACCACCAGGGACCACTGCGGGAACAGCGCCGGGAGCGCGCGCCGCAGCCCGCCCGCGGCGAGCGTCCGCCGCCGGAAGCCGAGCGCGTGCCACGTGGTCGCCCACTGCTCGCCGAACGCGCTGGGCAGCGCGTCGTCCTGGAGGCGGCCGAGCAGTCCGCCGGCGGGGATCCCCATCGCGAGCGCCGGCAGCACCAGGTTGCGGGCGTCGGTCCACCCGTACGGGGGGAGCCAGCCCAGCCATACCGCCACCACGACGAGCAGCACCGAGCCGATCAGGAAGTCGGGCAGCGCGGTGCAGAACGCCGCGGGGATCCCGCTGCTGTGCCGTACCACTCCGCGCGATCCCGCCAGGAGGGTACGGCCGGACAGCAGCGCCGCCAGCAGGACCGCCACCGCGACCGCGCCGGCCATCAGCGTCAGGGAGACGCCGATGCCCTCCACGACGCCCGGCAGTACCGGTCGCCCCGACACCCAGGAGGTGCCGGCGTCGCCATGGAGCAGACCGGACAACCAGGAGCCGAGCAGCGCGACCGGGCCGTCGTCGAGCCCGAGGCGCTCGCGGATGGCCGCCAGCGCCTCGGGGTCGGGGTCCCGCTCGGCGGAGCCGGCGCGCAGGATGGTCAGGGCGGGGTCGCGTCCGGTCAGCCACGGCAGCGTGCCGACGAGCACGATCAGCGCGGCGACGGCGGCGATCCGGGACAGCAGTGTCGCGAGGAACAGGCCGCCACCGCGCGGCCAGCGAGGGTGCCGCATGGTCAGTCCGTGCTCCGGTGGGTCTCCAGCCCGACCAGGAGCCGCTCACGCGGGTCGAAGAGCGCTCCCTCGGTACCGGGGGCGTCGCCCTGGATGACCCGTTCGTGCAGCAGGGGGATCGCGGCGTCGGTCTCCAGGATGGCGCGTTCGGCTTCGAGGGTCGCGGTGCGGCGGGCGTCGGGGTCGCCCTCCTGCTCGGCCGCCGAGAGCAGGTCGTCCACCTCGGTGTCGCACAGCCCGGAGATGTTGAACCCGCCGTCGCAGGAGAAGTCGCTGACCATGTAGGCGACCGGGTCGCCGGAGTCCAGCACCGTCGCGCGGGACAGGATGAACAGGTCGAACTCACCGTTGAGCGCGTCGCTCTCGATCTGGGCGTACTCCCGGATCTCCTGCTCCACCTCGAATCCGGCCGCCTCCAACTGCTGCTCCAGCGTGGCCGCGACCTCGGGCAGCTCGGCGCGGTCGGTGAAGGTGGCCAGGGTGATGCGGGCGCCGTCGGGGTCGGCCGGCTCGGGGCCCTCGCCACGCTCGGGCCGCTGGTCCGACCAGGGCAGGGCGGGGCCGAGCAGGCCGTCCGCGAGGTCGGCGCGGCTCTCGTAGACGCTCTCGACCAGTGGTTCGGCGTCCACCGCCGCCCGCACCGCCGCGCGCATGGCGGGGTCGGCGAAGACGCCGGAGGCACCGTCCTCGCGAGTGTTCAGGTAGAGGGTGTTGGTGCGCGGCATCGGGACCTCGCGGAAGGTGCCCTCGTCCAGCAGCGCGGCCTGCGACGGCGGGATGGCCTCGACGATGTCGGCCTCTCCGGTGCGCAGGGCCGCGGTGCGGGCCGCGCCGTCGGGTACGAACGACACGTCGATGCCGGGGGCCGCGGCGGTCCCGTTCCAGTACCCCTCGAAGCGGTCGAGGGCGGCGCTGTCGCTGCCGTTCAACGTGACGAGCTCGAACGGACCGCTGCCGTGCCCGGTCGGGTCCACGGTGTTCCCGTCGCCCTGGTAGGCGTCGGGGGAGAGGATGCTCAGCTGCGGGCTGGACAGCCGGTGCGGCGTGAGGGGGTCGGTGAAGTTGGTGGTGATGACGACCTGGTCGTCACCTTCGGCGCGGACGTCCCACTCGACGCCGTCCAGGATGCGCGGCTTGGGCCGCGCCTCGGTCGCCGCCGTGAGGGCGTCGGCGACCACCCGGGCGTCCAGGGTGGTCCCGTCGTGGAACGTCACCTCCCGCCGGATGTCGAACTCCCAGGTGTCGTCGGCCGTCTGGCGCCACTCGGTGGCGAGCATCGGCAGTGGGTCGCCGGCTTCGTCCAGCTGGACGAGGGTCTCGGCGATGCCGAGCCGGGACAGCTTGAACGCGTCGTCGCTGAAGGGGTTGAGCGCGGATCGCGGCGGGTTCAGCATGGCGACGCTCAGGCGTTCGGAGTCGGCTGCGCCGCCGGCGGACCCGGAGAAGCAGCCGCCGGTGAGTACGAGGGCGGCGGACAGCACGGTCGCGCCGAGCGCGCGACGGGGGACAGGGGGATGCATGGGACCTCTCTCGGCTGCGTTCCGGCGAGCGCGGCATGACACAGGAGGCCGCAGGGAACGGCGCGTGGACCGCACTGACCGCATGAAATGGACATTCTGTGTGGATGGCGACAGTACGGACAAGAATGATAATGGTTATCGTTCGAGGTCACTCCGGTGGGTCCCGCGCGTCCCCCCCGGCGCGGAACGGCCGCCCGGCCGAAGGCGGTCGCGCTCGCCTCCCACGTCCGGCCGCCCGTCTGAGTACGTCGGCGCCCGTGAGCTGAGTACCCGTCCCCTCCCCGATGCCCGCCCGGTGCTGCCAGGCTGGGTCTCGTCCCCCCGACCGCCGAGAAGGAGTGAGCGTCCATGCACCCCCATCCCCGAACCTCGCACCCGGCCTGCCGGCTCTGCCGGCGGCTCGGTCCGTCGCGTGGCCCCGTGGCGCGGACCGCGCACGCCGGCCGGTCCGGTGCCCCGCGGCCCGTGGCGGCCGGTGCCCCGAGGCGGACGGCGTGAGCCGACCGGCCGAGGCCCGCGAACGGGCGCTGCGGCGGCTGGTGGAGCGCGCCGTCATCTCGGAGCGGCAGGCGGCGGCGGTGCGCGCCGAGCTCGCGGCGGCCGACGCCGAGCGGCCGCACGTCCGCTGGGCGGAGATCGCCGGGTACGTCGGCGGCGCGCTCGCCCTCACCGGCGCCGTCAGTCTGGTGGCCGCCGTCTGGGCCGACCTGGAGCGCGTGGCGTGGGCGGTGGTGCTCACCGTGCTCACGCTCGCGCTGGCCGGCGGCGGCGTCCTGACCGCGGGCGGCCCACGGGCCATGACCGGGCGCCGGCACCGGGTCCCGCCCGTGCGCCGCCGCCTCGCCGGAGTCCTGGCCGGCCTCGCGTCGGTGACCGCCGCCCTCGCCGTGCAGGTCGCCCTCGATACCGACCTTTCACCCCTCGCCGGAGCCGTCGGCCTGCTGGTGGCCGCCGCCGGTTACGCGGTGCTGCCCGCCGCCGTCCTGCTCGTCGCCTGTGCGGGAATGAGCGTGTGGACGATCGCGGCACTGCTGGATCTCACGGACTGGACCGCCACCACCGGCAACCTGCTCGTGCTCGGCCTCGGCCTGCTGTGGATCGCGGTGGCGCTCACGGGCGTTCTCACCCACCGCGCCCTCGCCCACGGGCTGGGCGCCGCCATCGCGCTGTACGGGGCGCAGATGACGTTCGGCGCCGGCGGCCACACCGCCTGGATCGCGCTGACGCTGGCCGTGGCCGTGCTGTTCCTCCTCCTCTACCAGCGGGAACGGGCGACCGTCCTCCTGGTGGCCGGGGTACTGGGCTGCGCGATCGCCGTCACGGAACTGGTGTGGGACTGGACGGAGGGCGCGATCGGCGCGTCGGGGACCCTGCTGCTGGCCGGTGTCGTGCTGCTCGTCGTCAGCGCGGTCGGCATCCGCCTGCACCGTGCCCACCGCTCCGGGGACTAAAGACCCGCACCTTCCCGGGACCGGGGGCGAGCCGTCCTGCCGGGCGGCTCATGCGGGTAGGACCAGGGGCGAACCCCGGACACCGACGACGGGAGGCCCGCATGCATCGCGACGAGATCGGCCGGCGTTTCACGCCCCGCCGGGCCGACCTGGACCGCGCCGGGCAGCACGACGAGGTCCGCACCGCGTGCCATCGGCTGGCGGAGCAGCTCGCCGACCTGCTGCCCGATGGCCGGGAGAAGGATCAGGCGATCACCCGGATCGAGGAGGCCATGTTCTGGGCGGACGCCGCCATCGAGCGGCGGGGCTGAACGGGCGGTGCCCCGGGGTGGGAGACCCGGGGCACCGCCGAGCGCACGGTCAGCGGGACCGGACGTCCAGCCACACCAGCCGGTGGTCGGAGCCAGGGAAGGGGTACTCCCCGGTCAGCCGGGACAGCGGGTCGGCGGAGGGCGGCCAGAACACGCCGCCGCCGGCCGTCCGCAGGCTCCGGGACGGCAGCACGTAGTCGACGCGCAGGTTGCCCGGCCCGGGCTCGTCGGCGAAGTCGGCCGTGTCCAGCGCCGGGTCGGTCACGTGCGCGGCGTTGGCCCCGCCCTGGTCCGCGGACGCCTCGACCGCGCCCTCGCTGGCCGGGGGCCGCGCGTCGTTCACCCGCGGGTGCTCCAGGAGCTGGCGGATGGCGCCGGGCTCGCCGTTGCCGTCGTTGGGGTCGGCGTTGAGGTCGCCGGCGATGACGAACCGCTCGCCCGCCGGCAGGCCACCCCGGTGGCCCTCGTCGTCGTAGATGTAGCCGCCGGCCCCCGGCCGCACGTAGTCGGCCCACAGCCGGATCTCGTCGTGGTTGCGCCGGACGTTGCGCCGCTCCGGCCCGTCGAAGCTCGGCGGGGTCGGGTGGCTGACCAGGAAGTGCACCGTGTCACGGCCGATCCGGATCGGCAGGTCCCAGTGGCTCTTGGACGACAGCGGCAGCACGGCCAGCTCGTCCTCGCCGTAGAACGGCTCGCCGGTCTCGGGGTCGGCCGGCAGCCGGGCGCCGGGCATGTCGGCCCAGCGGAAGTTCTGGAACGTCCGGATGGCGGACTCCTCGATCGGGAACCGCGAGTACACCACCATCCCGTACTGGCCCGGGAACTCGCCGAATCCGAGCGCGTCGTCGCCGTACCCCGGCCGGCCCGGCTCCGTGACGGCCCGGCCGTCGTTGTTCAGGTCGAAGCCGGACGCGACGCCGGTGTTGCTCGGCGCCGTGTAGCGGTACGGGTACTCGATCGGCTCGGCCCCGCCCTGGCCGACCGAGAGGTAGTTGCGCTGGAAGAGCGCGGCGCCGGTTCCGTCGGCGTCGTAGTCGAACTCGTTCACCAGCAGCACGTCGGGGCGGCTGCGCTGGATGATCTCGGCCACCGTGCGGGCCTGGGCGTTGTCGCCGGTGGACAGGTCCTCGACGAGCCGGCCCTCGGCGGCGCGGTTCAGCGACGCGTTGAACGTGGCGAACCGGACGGTGCCGCGCGGGCCGGAATCGTGGGAGCCGCGGCCGGTGTCGGCCACGGCCGGGGACGCGGTGAGCACGAGCGCTCCGGCCGCGAGCGCGGCGGAGAGCCGGCGGGCGGAGCGACGGGACGGTCTGGGCAACCGCATGCGGGGGTCCTTCCGGATCGGGGGGTGGGACGGGGGATGGGGGAGTTCTAGCCTGGCCGGGCGAAGTACTCCGGTCCATGGGATGACCCGGGGGTGAACCGGGGCGGCCCCCGGGGAACGGCGGCCGCGTGTCAGGCCGCGGTGCGCACACAGTGCTCGGCGACGGCCGCGCCGATCGGCAGGGCCGAGGTCGCGGCCGGTGACGGCGCGTTGAGCAGGTGCACCATACGGTCGGTCCGCTCGATCAGGAAGTCGTGCGCGAGGCCGCCGTCCCGCAGCACCGCCTGTGCGCGGATCCCGGCCTCCATCGGCAGCAGGTCCGCGAGGGTCAGGTCCGGGCAGTACGCGCGGCAGGCCCGCAGGTAGCCGCGCTTCCACAGCGAGTCGCGCACCTCGCGTGCTGCGGTGCCCAGGTGGGTGCGCGCCAGCCGCCACAGGCCGGGGAACGCCGCGTAGTCGAGCACGTCGCGTGGCCGCACCGAGAACTTGGGGTAGCCCTCGCGGGCGAGCCCGAGCACCGCGTTGGGGCCCACTGTGACTCCGCCGTCGATCGTGGGGCTGAGGTGCACCCCGAGGAACGGCAGCCGCGGGTCCGGCACCGGGTACACCAGGTGCCGGACGATCCCGCGGCGGTGTGCCGGCAGCCGGTAGTACTCGCCGCGGAACGGCACGATCCGCAGGCCGATCCGCAGCCCCGCCATGCGGGCCAGCCGGTCCGACTGCAGCCCGCCGCAGACCACCAGCCGCCGGCAGGACCACGAGCGCCCACCGGCCGTCACCCGCACCCCGGACGGCGACTCCGCGATGGCGGTCACCTCGGCGCCCAGCTCCACGCGGCCACCGCGCGCCCGGACCACCTCGCCCATCGCCCGCGCCACCCGCCGGTAGTCCACGATGCCGGTGGACGGAACGAGCAGCGCGCCCAGGCCGCGCACCATGGGCTCGCGCTCGCGCAGCTCGCCACCGTCCAGCCGCCGCACCGCCAGTCCGTTCCGCGCGGCGCGCTCACGCAGCGCGTCCAGCCGGTCGAGCTCGACCGGCGAGGTGGCGACCAGGAGCTTGCCGCACTCGTCGAAGGGGATCGCGTGCTCGGCGCAGAACTCCTTGGTCATCCGCGCGCCACGGCGGCAGTACTCGGCCTTCAGGCTGCCCGGCGGGTAGTAGATGCCCGAGTGGATCACGCCGCTGTTGTGCCCGGTCTGGTGCACGCCGAGCCGGTCCTCCTTCTCCAGCAGGACCAGGCTCGCCCCCGGACGGAGCTCCAGGAGCCGCATCGCCGTCGCCAGCCCGACGATCCCGCCCCCGACCACGCAGAAGTCCTCCACCCGCCCACCTCACGTTCCCGGCCGCCCAGAGGCATGCAAGCATCGGACGCCCCGATCGCGCAACGGCCGGTGCCGTGCCCCGGTGCCGCGGGGCAGGTCCGGCTCCGCCGTCCGGGGTGGCCGGGCGGGCGCGTGGGTAGGGAGCCCGGGGCACCCGGCGTGTGAGGAGAAGGGACGCAAGGTGAACATGGTGAACAGCGCGAGGTTCGACGTCGTCGTGATCGGCATGGGGCCCGGCGGCGAGGTGGCCGCCTCCCGGCTGCTCGCCGCCGGCCGGCGGGTCGCGGTGGTGGAGCGCGAGCTCATCGGCGGCGAGTGCGGCTACTGGGCGTGCATCCCGTCGAAGACGCTGCTGCGTCCGGTCGAGGCGCGCTCCGGCGCACGGGGAGCCGCCGGGCTGGGCTCGCCCGGCCTCGACTGGGCGGGCCTGCGCGGCTACCGCGACCAGATGATCCGCCATCTCGACGACACCCGGCAGGTGGACGAGTACCGGGAGAACGGCGCGACCGTGCTCCGGGGCGCCGCCCGGCTGGTCGGGCGTGACCCGTGGCGCGTCGAGGTGGCCGGTCAGCGGCTCACCGCCGAGCACGTCGTCATCGCCACGGGCTCGGCCGCCGTCCGTCCGCCGATCGAGGGCCTGGACGAGGTCGAGGTGTGGACCAACCGGGAGGCCACCACGCTCACCGAGATCCCGGAGCGCGCCGTGCTGGTCGGCGGCGGCGCCGTGGGGGTGGAACTGGCGTACTTCCTGGCCGGAATGGGCACGCGGGTGGTCCTCGCGCAGCGGGGTGACCGGCTGCTGACCCGGGAGGAGCCCCGGGTCGGCGAACTGGTGGCCGAGCGGCTGCGCCGCGACGGCGTCGACGTCCGCACCGGCACCCAGGTCCGCCGAGCCGCCCGCGCGGGCGGCGGCACGGTCGTGGAGTTCGACGACGGTACCCGCGAGGAGACCGACGTCGTGATCCTCGGCGCGGGCCGGCGCCCCCGCACCGACGGCCTCGGGCTCGCCGACGTCGGTGTCGAGGCCGGCGAGCGGGGGCTGGCCGTGGACGAGCGCTGCCGGGTCGCGGACGGGCTGTGGGCGGCCGGTGACGTCACCGGGGTGGCGCTGTTCACGCACGTCGCCAAGTACCAGGGGCGGCTGGTGGCCGACGGTATCCTCGGCCGCGAGCGCCGCGCCGACTACACCGGCGTGCCGCGCGTGGTCTTCGCCGAACCGGAGATCGCGGCCGTCGGGCTGACCGCCGCCCAGGCCGCCGCGGCCGGGATCGAGACGGTGGCGGCCGAGGTCGACCTGCCCACGAGCCTGGCCCGCCCGTGGACGTACGAGACCGAGCCGCGCGGCACGCTCGGCCTGCTCGCCGACCGCGACCGCCGCACCCTCGTGGGGGCGTGGGCGGTCGCGCCGCTGTCGGGGGAGTGGATCCACACGGCGGCGCTCGCCATCCGCGCCGGCCTGCCGGTGGACAGCCTCGATGACGGGATCGCCCAGTTCCCCACGTACAGCGAGGGTTACGCGCTGGCGGCGGAGCGGCTGGAGTTCTAGCCGGGGTCCGTGGCCGCCCGGCGGCGCAGCAGCCACATGGGCAGCCACAGCAGGGTCCCGACGGCGAGCAGTAGCCCGGCGATCGGGTAGACGGCGGGGTCGCGGCCCGAGATCGGGCTGGCCAGGAACGCGCACGCCACCGCGCCGATGACCGGAACGGCCGCCGGCACCCGGAAGTGCGGGCGGTCCACCCGGTCCCGGCGCAGCACCAGCACCGCGATGTTCACCACCGTGAACACGCACAGCAGCAGGAACGACGTCGTGCCGCCCAGGACGGCCAGGTCCACGGTCGCCACCAGCACCAGCGCGATCGCCGTGCTCACCAGCACCGCCACCCACGGGGTGCGCCGCCGCCGCAGGACCGCGCCGAGAACTCCCGGCAGCACCCGCTCGCCGGCCAGGCCGTACAGCAGCCGGCTGGCCATCAGCATGTTGAGCAGCGCCGTGTTGCTGACCGCGGCCATGGTGATCAGCGCGAACACGCTCACCGGGAAGGCCGGTGCCACCGCGGTCAGCACCTGGAGCAGCGGTGTGGTGCCCTGCGACAGCCGGTCCAGCGGCACCACCAGGGTGGCGATGGTGGAGACGACGACGTAGAGCGCGGCGGTGATGCCGATCCCCAGCAGCAGCACACGGGGGAAGGTGCGGTGCGGCTCGCGGACCTCCTCGGCCATGTTGACCGAGTCCTCGAAACCGACGAGCGCGAAGAACGCGAGCGCCGCGGCGGCGGTGACCCCGGTGAACGCGGCGCCGCCCCCGGGCGGGGCGAACGAGGTGAGCTGGCCGTAGTCGCCCATGCCCCGGGTGAGCGCCACGATCCCGGCCACGACGATGATGACGAGACCGGACAGCTCGACGCAGGTCAGCACCACGTTCAGCCGTACGCCCTCGGCCACGCCCCGGATGTTCACGGCCGCCACGAGCAGCAGCAGCCCCACCGCGACGGCGGTGATGAGCACGCCGTTGCCGTCGGCGTCCGCCCAGCCGAGGCCGGCCGCCCGGTCGAGGTTGCCGGCGAACGCCCGGGCGGCGCTCGCCGAGGAGGTCAGCCCCGAGCACATGACCGCGAAGGCGACGATGAACGTCAGGTAGTGCAGCCCGAACGCCTTGTGCGCGTAGAGGGCGGCTCCCGCCGCGCGCGGGTACTTGGTCACGAGTTCCAGATAGGCGCACGCGGTCAGGAACGCGACGGCGAAGGCCACGAGGAACGGCAGCCACACCGCTCCGCCCACCTCGGCGGCGACCTGCCCGGTCAGCGCGTAGATGCCGGTGCCCAGCATGTCGCCGATGACGAAGAGCAGCAGCAGGCCAGGGCCGATCGCCCGCTTGAGCCCGGGGCGCTCCGCCGGAGCGGCGGCGTCCTCGTGCGCGGTTCCCGTCATCACCGCACCCCCAGTCCCGGTCGTGACCACGGCCCGGGGTTCCGCTACGCCCGGGGCGTTTCGCGGTCGTTTCCAGAATGCCGCCGAACGAGGTCGCAACGGGTGACGGTCGCGTTACGGTTTCCGCTGGTCTCCCGGCGGAGCGCACCGGGCGCGCCGCCGGGGGCGCCCGGTGTCAGACGGTCACCGGGTGTTCGGGCTCCCGCCCCTGAAGGACGCGGACCACGTCGGCGGCGACCGTCGTGCCCATCGCCCGGTTCGCCTCGTGCGTGCAGGCGCCGATGTGCGGGGTCAGCACGGTCCGCGGCGCGCCCACCAGGGGGCCGTCCCCGGGCGGCTCGGTGGCGTAGACGTCCATGCCCGCCCCGCCGAGCCGGCCGGCGTGCAGCATCTCGGCGAGTGCCACCTCGTCGACGAGCCCGCCGCGGGCGGTGTTGACGAGGATCGCGTGCGGCTTCATGGTGGCCAGCCGCTCCCGGGACAGCACCGGCGGGGCGCCCGGCGTGGCCGGCATGTGCAGGGTGAGGACGTCGGCCGCGGCGACGCACTCGTCCAGGCCGGCCGGCACCGCGCCGGCCCGGGCGATGTCGGAGTCCGGCCAGAACGGGTCGTGGGCGAGGACCCGCATCCGGAACCCGGCCGCCCGCCGCGCCACCTGCTGCCCGATGCGGCCGTAGCCGAGGACGCCGAGCGTCTTGCCGGCGAGCTCCGGCCCGAAGAGCGGCCCCCAGCCGCCTCCGGTGACCGAGGCGTGCCCCGCGACCACCTGCCGGGCGCAGGCCAGGATGAGCGCGAACGCCAGGTCGGCGACCGCGTCGGTGTTGGTGGCCGGGGCGTTGACCACGCGGATCCCGCGGCGGGCCGCCGCGGCCACGTCGATGTTGTCCACCCCGACCCCGTGCTTGGCCACCACCTTCAGCCGGGGCGCGGCGGCCAGCACCTCGTCGGTGACCGGGTCGAGGCCGACGATCAGCGCCTCGGCATCAGCGGCGCTCTCGCGCAACTGCCGCTCGCTCAGCGGGTGGGGGGGCCCGGGCACGCGGACCACGCAGCCGGCGGTCTCCAGGACGGCGCGGGGATCGGGGGAGAAGCGCCCGAAACTGGGGGTGGTGACGAGAACGGTGGCCGGCACGGTGGCTCCTGACTGCTGGTCTGCTGGCGCTGGGGCGGGAAGGTCGGGCGGGGACCGGGGTCAGCCGACCCCGAAACCGAGGGTCTGGGCGATGGTGTACACGCCGAGCGCGCAGATCGCGACGCTGCTCACCGTCAGCGCCGTGGCCAGCCACGGCCCGCCGCGCAGCTCCGGCTCGATGTCGCGGCGGCGCAGGTACCAGACGGCCGCCACCACGGCGACGAGGAAGCACCCGCCCATGATCCCGCCGATCTGCACCATCAGGACCGGGGACTGCAGGAAGAGGAAGGACAGCCCCCAGACGGTGGGCAGCAGGACGGTCAGCACCCGGATGGAGCGCTGCCGGGCGCGCGGGTCCTGCCAGTCGAGCACGCCGAGCAGGCTGAGCATGTTGGTGTACAGCCGGGGGTTGCTGGCGGTGGAGGCCCACATGGTCGAGCCGAGCACGGCGATCGCGCCGATGAGGAACAGCACGCTGGCCCACTCGCCGAGCACGTCGGTGTACACCCGCGACAGCGTGACGATCATGTCGTTGCCCTCGGGGACCAGGCCCTGCGGGTGCAGGATCGCCGCGCCCATCACGTAGAACGACATCGTGCTGCAGGTGTAGACGATCCACGACATCATGGCGTCCTTCTGCATGACCTTGATCCAGCCCCGCGCGCGGTCCCGCCACTCCGGGGTGCCGTCGGCCGGCCCGGCCCAGCGGGCGTACCCCTTCTCCAGGCACCAGTAGGTGTAGGTGGTCATCTCGTCGGCGCCGACACCGGTGAGGCCGAACATCGCGACGGCCGCGCCGACCGCGCCCACCGGGATCGCCAGCGACAGGCCCGAGGCGACGTCCCCGGCGTCGTAGGCGAACGGGGTGAGCGGCAGCCCGAGGGCGATCACCACGATGCTGACCGTGAACGTGACGACCATGACGAAGCCGACGCGCTCGATCCGGCTGTAGCGGTTGGTGTACATGCAGGCGATGGTGACGGCGACCAGGAGGACGGTCCACACCGCGGTGGAGGTGAAGCTCAGCGGTTCCCCGACGATCGGCCACAGCAGGCTGCAGGCCGCCGCGACGCCGCCGACGATCCCGCCGAGCTGCAGGATCTTGGCGCACGCCATGATCATCCAGAGCACGTTGATCCAGCCGATCCGCCCGATCCGGGGCGGCACGGTGTTGTAGCCGGACAGCGCGGGCGTGCCGGTGAGGATCGTCCAGCGGGCCAGCTCCATCTGCACGACGACCTTGACCAGCGTGCTGAAGACGACCAGCCACAACAGCGCGAAGCCCACCTCGGCGCCGAGGGCGGTGGTGGCGATCAGCTCGCCGGATCCGACCACGGCCGCGCTCATCAGCATGCCCGGGCCGAGGTAGCGCAGGCTGCGCACCAGCCCGACGGGCGGATCCTGGATGTCGGCCCGGGTCACCCGGTACGGGTCATCGGCGGTGGACACGGGGGTCTGTGCGGTCATAGGGGCTCCTGGACGAGGGGAGGAGGGACGGCGGGTGTGGGCCGGCGTCCGTCGGCGGCCCGTGCGGCGCGCGGCCGGCGGGGGCGCGGGATACGCGGCGCGGCCGGGCGGCGGCGGTGGGAGAGCGGGCGGTCGCCCGCGAAGCACCGGCGCGGGTGGCGCGCGGCGGAACGGCGAGGTGGACCGGGCGCGCCGGGCCCGGAAGGGGTGGACCGGGCCCGGCGGCCGGGGAACGGGCCGGGACGGCGGCCCGGCCCCGGTGGATCAGGAGTCGGCGGGGCGGACCTGCGCGAGATGCGCGGCGGCGCTCTGTTCCAGGTGCGTGAGATCGGAGGCGATGGTGGCGAACGTGAAGCCGGTCTCGAACCGCCGCACGGCGGTCGCTCCATCGGGGCTGTGCGCGCCCGCCGCGATGCCGGCCGCCGCGGCGGCGTCGGCGACCCGCTTCATGGCGTCCTGCAGGGCGTCGGAGACGTCGGGATCGCCCGGCCACCGCGCGCCCAGGGCGAGGGCGAGGTCGGAGGGGCCGACGTAGACGGCGTCCAGGCCGGGGGTCGCGCAGATCTCCTCCACCGCGTCGAGAGCGGCGGCGGTCTCGATCATGACGATGCAGGCCACGGCGTCGTCGGCCTCCGCGGGCACCGGCCCGACCCGCAGCGCCGAGCGCATGGGGCCGTAGCTGCGGATGCCGTGCGGCGGGTACCGGGTGGCGCGCACCATCGCCGCCGCCTCCTCGGCGGAGTCCACGAGCGGGACGATCACCGCCCGTGCGCCGGCGTCCAGCGCCCGGCCGACCCAGGCGGGGTCCTTGGCCGGCACCCGGACGACACCGGCCGCCCGGCCGCGCGCGTCGACCGCGGTGAGCGCGGAGAGCGTCCCCGCGTAGTCGAGCAGCCCGTGCTGCACGTCGATCCCCACGTAGTCGTAGCCGAGACCCGCGATGCGTTCGGTGCCCACCGGGTTGTCGCAGACCACCCAGTAGCCGACCAGCCGTTCCCGCCGCCGCAGGCGGGCGGTGAAGTCCTCCGCTGTCGTGGCGCCCATGCTCACTCGTCCCTTTCTCTTCCGGCTCCGCAGCCGCTCGGGCTGAGATTTCCCGCTCCACGGCCGCCCGGGCCGGGAGGTGTCGCGCCGCCGCGTCGTCCGGCCGGTCCGGGGGAGCGGGGCCACCCGCCCGTGGGACCGGCGTCGCGCGGAATCAACGGTTGTACGCGGGCGCGACGCCGCGCAGCCGTCCCCAGACACCGTCGCAGGCGGCGCGCACCTCGTCGGAGAGGGGCCCGCCCCCGGCGGCCTCGATGTTGGACGCCAGGTGCTCGACCCGGGAGGAGCCGAGCAGGACCGCGCCCACGTCGGGGTTGCCGAGCAGCCACCGGAAGGCGAGGCCCGGCAGGGACAGCCCGGCGTCGGCGGCGATCTCGCCCAGTTCCGTCACGGCCGCGAAGAGCTCGCGGTTCCAGTAGCGCTGCCGGTACATCTCGCCGAGCCCGGACTCGGTGCCGAACCTGCCCTGCGCCGGGGTCTCCTCGAAGACGTGCTTGCCGGTGAGCATGCCGCCGCCCAGCGGGTTGTACACGATGTCGGTGATCCCGGCGCCGCGGGTGAACTCCTGGTACTCGTCCTCGATGCGCCGGCTCAGCAGGTTGTAGAGCGGCTGGGACACCACCGGGGCGGGCAGGCCGGCGCCGGCGGCGATGTGCCGGAGTTCGGCGATCTGCCAGGCCGCGTAGTTGGAGACGCCCACGTACCTGATCTTGCCCGCGTCGGCCCGCCGGCCGAGTTCGGCGAGCGTCTCGGCCATCGGGGTGGCGCGGTCGGGCTGGTGCAGGTAGTAGACGTCGACGTGGTCGCGGCGCAGTCGGCGCAGACTGGCGTCCAGGCAGCGGCGGATCGCCTCGGGAGAGAGCGGTGGCAGACCTCCGGCGTCGGGGTTGGGCATCCCGACCTTGGTGGCGACCAGGAAGCGGTGGCCGGGCCGCGCCGCGAGCAGGTCGCCGATCATGCTCTCCGACGCGCCCCCGGCGTAGCCGTTGGCGGTGTCCAGCATGGTCACGCCGGAGTCGGCGGCGATGTCGAGCATCCGCGCCGCGTCGTCATGGCCCACCTGGGCCCCGAACGTCATGGTGCCGAGCACCAGGCGCGAAACGCGCAGATCGGTGCCCGGAACGTCCACGTGGCCGATGCCGGGATCGGTGGCGGTCATGAGATCGGACTCCTTGTCATCGCGGTGCGCTGGGTGCTCGCAGGTCCCGAGGCGACCCGGAAATGTGCTCGTAACGCGCATCACACTGCCACTCTTGCGTGAAACGCGCAAGGTGGATAGCGTGCTTTTCGTTCGATCCGTTCGCGGAACCACCCGGGGAATCAGGAGTCCGATGCCGGCTGAGCACACCGACCTGCTGCTGGTGGCGGACGACCTCACCGGCGCTCTCGACGCGTCGGTCCCCTTCCGGACGCACGGCATGGCGGTGACCGTCCACCTCGACGGCGGGCCGCCGCCCGGCGGCCCGGGGGCGGGGGCCGCCGTCACCGTGCTCGACACCGACACCCGGCACGGTGACGCCGAAGCGGCGGACGCCGCCGTGCGTGCCGCGCTGCGCGGCACCGGACCGGCCACCACCGTGGTCAAGAAGGTCGACTCCACCCTGCGCGGCCAGGTGCGCGCCGAACTCGCCGCACTGCTGGCCGAACGGCCCGGCCCCCTCGTGCTCGCACCCGCCTTCCCGCGCGCCGGCCGCACCACCCGCGACGGCGTCCAGCACGTCCACGGCCGTCCCCTGCACACCACCGACGCCTGGGCCAACGAACCCGCCCCGCCGCCGGAGAACATCCCCGCGCTGCTCGCCCCGCTGCCCACCGAACGTGTCACGCTCGCCGCCGTGCGCGCCGACCCCGGCCGGTTGCGGGCGACACTGCTCCGCGACCCCGGCCGCCCGCGCGTCCTGATCTGCGACGCCGAGACCCAGGACGATCTCGACCGGCTCGCCGCCGCCGGACAGGGCGTGACGCTGTGGGCCGGCGCGGCCGGACTCGCCGCCGCGCTCGCCCGGCGGCTCAGCGCCGCGGCCCCGCCCGGCGATGGCGCGGGCGGTGCTGATCCGTTCCGCCACGGAGGCGGTGCTGATCCGTTCCGCCACGGGGGTGCTCTCCCACCGGGCCGCGCGCTGGCCGTCGTGGGCAGCGCCAGCCCGGTGGCCCGCGGTCAGGCCGACTCCCTGGCCGCCGCCGGGTTCGCCACCATCACGCTCGACCCGCACGACCTGCTGGCCGCGGACGCCGCCGCCCTTCGGGCCGTCGCCGCGAAGGTGGCCGGCGTGGCGGCCGACGGCGACACCGTCGTCCGCCTCGATTCCGGCCGCCAGGTCGGCCCGCACCTGGCCCGGCGGCTGTGCCGCCGGCTCGCCGACGCCGTCCGCACCGCGCTGGCCGGCGCCGGCCTGGTGCTCGTCACCGGTGGCGAGACCGCCCGCGCGGCACTGCCGGCCGCGGGCGTCACCGGCCTGGAGGTCCTCGCCGAACTCGAACCCGGGACGGTCCTCAGTGCGGCGCGCGCCGGCCGGCGCGCGCCCGACGGCGCGGCGCCGCGCCACATCATCACCAAGGCAGGCGGCTTCGGCGACGCGGACTCCCTCACGCGCGCCGTGCGGCTCTGCCGGGACGGAAGGACACTCCTTTGAGCACTCCCATCATCGCCGTCACCATGGGCGACGGCGCCGGCATCGGCGCGGAGATCACCGCCAAGGCACTCGCCGGCCCCGACGTGCTGTCCTGGTGCCGCCCCATCGTCGTCGGCGACGCCGCCCGGATCGCCGAGGCCGCCCGGATCTGCGGTGTCGGCGTCGAGGTCGTGCCGGTCGCCGCCCCGGCCGAGGCCGAGTTCCGCCCCGGGCGGATCAACGTGATCGACCTCGATCTGCTGCCCGCGGACCTGCTGTTCGGGCGGCTCTCCCCGGTCGCGGGCGAGGCCGCCTACCAGTACGTGCGGCGCGCCTGCGAGCTTGCGGTGGCCGGCGAGGTGCAGGCCATCTGCACCGCGCCGCTGAACAAGGAGGCGCTGCACGCGGCCGGCCGCCGCTACCCCGGCCACACCGAACTGCTGGCCGCCCTCACGGGCACGCCCGAGGTGTCGATGATGCTGTCCACCGCCAAGGTGCGCGTCATCCACGTCACCACGCACATCGGCCTGATCGACGCCATCGAGCTCATCGACCCCGGCCTGGTGGCCCGCACGGTCCGCCGCGGCCACCGCACCCTGCTCGACGCCGGGATCGCCGAACCCCGGATCGCCGTGTGCGGCATCAACCCGCACGCCGGTGAGAACGGCCTGTTCGGCCGCGGCGAGGAAGCGGAGAAGATCGAACCCGCCATCGCCGAGTGCCGCGCCGAGGGCATCGACGCGCAGGGGCCGCTGCCGGCGGACACGGTGTTCTTCCGCGCCGGGCGGGGCGACTTCGACCTCGTGGTCGCCATGTACCACGACCAGGGCCACGGCCCGGTGAAGATCCTCGGCCTGGAGGCCGGCGTCAACATCACGGTCGGTCTGCCGGTCATCCGCACCTCCGTGGATCACGGCACCGCGTTCGACATCGCCGGCACGGGCAAGGCCGACCACCGCAGCCTGATCGAGGCACTGCGTCAGGCCGCCGCGCTGGCGCCCAGCCCCACCGAATAGGAGCGGTCCGTTCCGTCCCTTTCCGGGGCATGCGGGATGCCCCAGCCGGTAGGCTGGCCCGAACGTGGCCCGGGGAGGTGGCGGTGCGGGAGACGGAACGCGAACATCGGCGTCGGCTGGTGATCGCCGTCGTCCTCCTCCTGCTGGTTCCGGTGGCGATCCTCGGCCGTAACCACGTGACGGGTGCCGCTCTGACGGCGCAGCGCAGCGACGTTCACCTCGCCGTCCACGGGGGCGATCGTACGCAGACCCTCCAGGTGCCGACGGCCTTCAAACCCGGGTCCTACGTCGTGCTCACCGGACTGACGTGGCTCCGCTGGGGGCGAACGGAGGCGTGGGCCGTCGGCCGGATGAGCATGGACGGCGTCACCGGCTTCGACGTTCCCGGCCGGATCGGCGCCCTGGCGTTCCTACGGTTCTCCTGCCCCGTCGAGCTGCCGGAGGAGTACTGGCCCGAGCTGCGCGGGAACCTCTACTTCAACCACCTCGACATCCACTGGCTCACCCCGCCGCCGCCCCTGGACACCTGGGAACGGGAGGGGACCAAGACGTTCCTCGACGACGTGGAGTGCGTCAGGTGAAGTGCGCGCACCGGCCGACCGCCGGGCGCGCGGTGGGCCGCGGCCCCCGGCGGCGCGTGAGCGCCCCGCGCCGCGAAGCGGCGTTCTCCTTCTCGCGGTGAGCGACCGGACGGTGGGTCGGGCGGAGCCTCCGTGGCGAGTGAACGGAGGGACAGCGCCTCCGTGGCGAGTGAACGGAGGGACAGCGCCTCCGTGGCGAGTGAACGGAGGGGCGGAGCCTCCGTGGCGAGTGCGCGGGAGAACGCCGTCACTCTGTGTCATGGCCGCCGCATGGCGAATGCTCGCCCGGTTTCGGTCGTAATGGTCGCTATTGAAGTTAAATGCACCTTGGCAATGCATTGCGGACCTGCGGTAACGCGGATGTATCGTGCGATGCGCGTCACAGCGTAGATCACGTCGCATTTCCCTCTGTGTACACGGCGCGTACCCGCGCGCCCACTGGGCGGCGGCTGTGCGCGGTAGGAGGCCGGTTCCACGATGCTCGTCGCCCTGGGGTTCCTCATGATCGGAACCTTCATGTTCCTGATCATGACGAAGAAGCTGACACCCGTCGCGGCCCTCATCATCGTCCCCACGATCTTCGGGCTCATCGCCGGCGCCGGGCTCGGCCTCGGGGACATGGTGATGGAGGCGATCACCGACCTCGCGCCCACCGCCGCGCTGCTGATGTTCGCCATCATCTACTTCGGCATCATGATCGACGTCGGGCTGTTCGATCCCCTCATCCGGTTCGTGCTGAGGGTGTTCGGCGACGACCCGGCCAAGGTGGTGGTCGGCACCGCGGTCCTGGCCGGAGCGGTCTCCCTGGACGGCGACGGCTCGACGACGTTCATCGTCACCACCTCGGCGCTGCTGCCCGTGTACCTGCGCATGGGGCTGTGCCCGGTCGTGCTCACCTGCGTGGCCGGTCTCGCCAACGGCGTGCTGAACATCGTGCCCTGGGGCGGCCCCACGGCACGGGCCGCCAGCGCCCTCGGCCTGCAGCCGACCGACATCTTCGTCCCGATGCTGCCGTCGATGTTCGCCGGACTGGCGATCGTGCTCGTCTTCGCCTGGCTGCTCGGCGTCGGCGAGCGCCGGCGGCTGCGCGCCGCGGGTGCGGCACTGGCCGTCCCCGCGACCTTGGCCGCCGCAGGCGGAGGCGCCGGTACGGCCGCGGCCACCGGCGGCGCGCCGGCGTCCGGCGGGCCGGACGAGGGCACCGGCATGGCCGACACCGCGCTCGACCCCGACCGCCCGACCCTGCGCCCGCGGCTCATCTGGTTCAACCTGGCGCTGACCGTGGCCATCATGGTGCTGCTCGTCCTCGAACCGATGCCGATCCCCACACTGTTCATGATCGGCTGCGCGATCGCGCTGGTCGTCAACTTCCGGCACGTCTCCGACCAGCTCAAGGAACTCGGCGCGCACGGCTCCAGCGTCGTCTCGGTCGTGGCGATGGTGATGGCCGCCGGGGTGCTGACCGGCGTCCTCAACGGCACCGGCATGGTGGACGCGATGTCGCAGTGGCTGGTCGGCGTGATCCCCGACTCGATGGGCCCCTACCTCGCCGTCATCACCGGGCTGATCAGCCTCCCCGGCACCTTCTTCATGAGCAACGACGCCTTCTACTTCGGGATCCTTCCGGTGCTCACCGAGACGGCCGCCAGCTACGGCATCGCCCCGGTCGAGATGGCGCGCGCCGCCATCGTCGGCCAGCCCGTGCACATGCAGAGCCCGCTCGTCCCGGCCATCCTGCTGCTGGTCTCGCTGGCAAAGGTCGACCTGGGCGACCACCACAAGAAGGTGCTCTGGCGTGCCGCGATCGTCTCCCTCGTCATGCTCGCGGTGGGCGTGCTCACCACGGTGATCCCGCTGGGCTGAGTCCACACACCGAACGAGAGGAAGCGCTCGACCATGGAACAGCCGCCGACCACGCCGGGCGTCATCGTCCTGGCCCACCTCGACGGAGCGGAGGGCCGCTCCGCCCTGGAGCAGACCATCGCCGAGGCCCGGCGCCGCCCGGCACGGGTGGTCGTGGTGAGCTACCGCGCCGACACCCCGGCGTCGCCCGCCTACGCCAGCCCGAGCACGCTGGACGCCGTGAGCCGGCGCCTGAGCGAGGCCGGCGTCGAGTACGAGATCGTCCGCGCGGAGCCCGACCCGGCCGACCAGTTGCTGGGTCTCGCCGAGACCACCCGGGCCGAACTGCTCGTGCTGACGATCCGCCGCCGCTCCCCGGTGCTGAAGTTCTTCATCGGCAGCATCGCCCAGCGCGTCATCCTGGAGGCGCCCTGCCCGGTGCTCGCGGTGAAGTGACGCCGTCAGCGCACGTTGGGCGGCCTCCGGCCGCCCGTGCGACGCTGATCGCGTTGCTAAGCTCGGAGCGGGTGAACCGGTTCAGCGCCGGTGACCGGTGGAGGGGCAGGGGGTGGGAGACGTGCGGCGTCCGACGATCGCGGACATCGCCCGGACCGCCGGGGTCTCCAAGGGGGCCGTCTCCTACGCGCTGAACGGCCGTCCCGGTGTCTCGGCGGCGACGCGGGAGCGCATCCTCGCCATCGCCGAGGAACTGGGGTGGGCGCCGAGCAGCGCCGCCCGCGCGCTGTCCGACGGGCGGGCCGGGGCCATCGGGCTGATCGTGGGGCGGCCGGCCGACGTGCTCGGCGTGGAGCCGTACTTCATGCGGCTGGTCTCCGGGATCCAGCGCGAACTCGCCGGCGGGCCGACGGCGCTGGCGCTGCAGGTGGCGCCGGATCTGGCCGACGAGATGGCGATGTACCGGCGGTGGGCCGCCGAACGCCGGGTGGACGGGGTGCTCCTGCTCGACCTGCGCGTCGCCGATCCCCGGGTCGAACTGCTCGCCGGGCTGCGGCTGCCGGCCGTGGTGGTCGGCGGCCGGGCCGGGGCCGGTCACCTGCCGTGCGCGTGGTCCGACGACGCCGCGGCCGTGGGCGAGGCGGTGCGGTACCTCGCGGCCCTCGGCCATCGCCGGGTCGCCCGCGTCGCGGGCCCGGCCGACCTCGCGCACACCGCCGCCCGCTCGGCGGCCTTCGAGGCGACCGCCCGCGAGCTCGGGCTGGACGGGGGCGAGACCGTGCACGCCGACTACACCGGGGAGGACGGCGCCCGGCTGACCCGCCGGCTGCTCGCCGCGGTGCCGCGCCCCACCGCGGTGATATACGACAACGACCTGATGGCGGTGGCCGGACTCGGTGTCGCCCAGGAGATGGGCGTCGCGGTGCCCGAGGAACTGTCGGTGGTGGGCTGGGACGATTCCGCGCTGTGCCGCCTGGTGCGTCCCGCGCTCACCGCCGTGAGCCGCGACGTGGTCGAACACGGGTCCCGCGCGGCGCGCATGCTGCTGGCCGCCGTGGACGGGGAGACCGTGCCGGACTGGTGCACCCCCGCGGCGACGTTGCGCCCTCGGGGCAGCACGGGGCCGCTGCGCCGGGGATAGCGGTCCCACCGGACCTTCGGCCGGCCTGCGGCGTCCGGGTCACGGAGCGGTAACGGCAGTGAATGTGACCGTTGACGCTGCTCTGTGTGACGTGTTTCACTGAGGTCACTTATCCGGTTCAGTGAACCGCCGCCGCCCCACTACGCGACCGGTGGGCGTTCCCGCCTCCGGTACCCCGTCGTCCTCCGTCGTTCTTTCCCCACTCCGCAGCCGCTCGGGCTGGCCCGCTCCGCAGCGGCTCGGACGGTTCTTCCCGCTCCGCAGCCGCTCGGGCCGGCCCCGCTCCACAGCCGCCCGGCGGGCACCACTCCGCAGCCGCTCGGACTCTCCCCTCCGCAGCGCCGCTGCCCCCTGCGCGCTCAGCGGCCGGACCGAGCTATGGGAGCGCTCCCCGGCCGCTGGGCGTCCCACGCGACGCCCGGCCGACACACCCGCCCACCCACTGCCACGGGCCGTTTCCCGTGACGTGACGGGAAGGAGACCCCCGATGCGAACCCGGCTACGGCTCGCCGCCGGGCTGCTGGCGGTCGCGACGGCCGCCACCGCCTGCAGCGGCGCGGACTCCGGCGACGCCGCCGGCTACCCGCGCGAGCAGACCCTCTACACCACCGGCGCCCAGTGGGGGCCGCCCGCCAACTGGAACCCCATCATGACCTGGGAATACGTCACCGGGACCGTCGGGCTCGCCTACGAGACCCTGTTCCTGTACGACGCCCAGGAGCGCGAGTACATCCCCTGGCTCGCCGAGGGCGGCGAGTGGGTCTCCGACGACGTCTACGAACTGAACCTGCGCCAGGGCGTCACCTGGTCCGACGGCGAACCGTTCACCTCCGAGGACGTCGTGTTCACCGTGGAGCTCGGCCGGCTGGAGTCCGTCCCCTACCACCCGCTGTGGGACTGGCTGGAGGAGGCCGAGGCCGTCGACGAGCACACGGTCCGGTTCACCTTCTCCGATCCCAAGTACCAGCAGTGGGCCAACTGGCTGTACTTCAACGCGATCGTCCCCGAGCACCTGTGGGCCGAGCGCAGCGAGGAGGAGGTGGGCGCCGGCGCCAACGAGAACCCGGTCGGCACCGGCCCCTACGTGTACGAGACCCACGACCAGGACCGCATGGTCTGGGCCAGGAACGACGACTGGTGGGCGACCGAGGCGCTCGACGTCGAGGTCGCCCCGGAGTACATCGTCGACATCGTCAACACCAGCAACGAGGCCACCCTCAGCCAGGTCCAGCAGGGCAACATCGATCTCTCCAACAACTTCCTGCCCGGCATCGCCCAACTCGTGGAGAGCGGCGGGCAGATCCAGACCTACTACTCCGAGCCCCCGTACATGCTCCCCGCCAACACCGCCTGGCTGGTGCCCAACACCACCCGGGAGCCCCTGGACGACCCGGAGTTCCGCCGGGCGATCGCCTCAAGCATCGACATGGAGCGCATCGTCACCGGCGTCTACGGCGAACTCGTCGAGCCCGCCGATCCCACCGGCCTGCTCCCCGTGTGGGACGAGTACATCGACACCGACGTCGTCGCCGAACTCGGTTTCGAGTACGACCCCGCCCACGCCCGCGAACTCCTCGCCGGGGCCGGCTACACCGACTCCGACGGGGACGGCTTCGTCGAGACCCCCGACGGCGACCCCGTCGACCTCGCCCTCATCGTGCCCAGCGGCTGGACCGACTGGATGGAGGCCGCCCGCGTCATCAGCGAGGGCGCGCAGGAGGCCGGTATCAACCTGGTCGCGGAGTTCCCCGACCAGAACGCGCTCGTGGACCAGCGCGCCAGCGGCGACTTCGACCTGCTGATCAACAACGAACGCCAGGTCAGCAACACCCCGTGGACCTACTACGAGTACATCTTCCGGCTCCCCGTCCTGGACGCCCAGAGCACCGTGAACTTCGGGCGGTACGAGAACGAGGAGGCGTGGGAGCTGGTGAACGAGCTCGACCGCACCCCCGTCGAGGACATCGACCGGATGCGGGAGATCACCTCCCGGCTCCAGGAGATCCAGTTGGGCGAGCTGCCGATCATCCCGCTCTGGTACAACGGCCTGTGGTCCCAGACCAGCGGGTCCACCTGGACGAACTGGCCGGCGGACGGCGGCAGCCACTACCCGGCCTCCCTGTGGCGCGGGTACCCCCAGCTCGGCGGCGTGCTCATGCTCACCGAACTGCGGCCGGCCTCCGGGTGAGGCGCCGTGCCGCCGGCCGGTGGACACCCGCCACCGGCCGGCGGCACGGCCCGGCGGGCCCCCCGAACGCCCGCCCGCACGGCCACCCCGACCCGCGGCCCCGGGAGGACCCCGCAGTGTGGCGCTACTTCGGCCGGAAACTGCTCATCTACCTGCTCACCCTGTTCGCGGCGGTGACGGTCAACTGGATGATCCCGCGCTTCATGCCCGGCGACCCCGTCCAGAGCCGGCTCGCCCGCGCCTCGCTGCAGAGCCCCGAGGCGTCCGCCGCCATGGAGGAGTACTACCGCAGCGTGTTCGGCCTCGATCTGCCGGTCTGGCAGCAGTACCTCAACTTCTGGGGCGGGCTGCTCCGCGGCGACCTGGGGATCAGCATGTGGCTGTTCCCCCAGCCGGTGACCGGGATCCTCGCCGGCGCCGTGCCCTACAGCCTCGCGCTGCTGGTGCCCGCGATCCTGCTCAGCTGGTACGCCGGCAACAAGCTGGGCGCGCTGGCCGCGCGCGGCCGGTGGCTGGACAACACCGTGCTGCCGGTGGGCTACCTGCTCACCGCCATGCCGTACATGTGGCTGGCGCTGCTGCTCGCCTGGAGCCTGGGCATCGTCGCCGATCTCTTCCCGGTCGCCGGCGCCTACGGGTTCGGCCTGCAGCCGTCCTGGACGTGGACGTTCGCCGCCAGCCTGCTCGCCCACTGGTTCCTGCCGTTCCTGTCGCTCTTCCTCGTGGCGCTGGGCGGCTGGGCGATCGGGATGCGCAACCTGATCATCTACGAGCTGGAGTCGGACTACGCCAACTACCTGGAGTCGCTCGGCGCGCCGCGCCGGCTGGTCCGGCGCTACGCCTTCCGCAACGCGATGCTGCCCCAGCTCACCGGGCTGGCGGTCCAGCTCGGCACGATCGTCGCCGGGTCGCTGCTGACCGAGATCGTGTTCGCCTATCCCGGTATCGGCTACCTCATCCTGCAGGCCATCCGCAACCAGGACTTCTTCCTCCTGCAGGGGGCCTTCCTCTTCATCGTGATCGGCGTGCTGATCGCCAACTTCGTCGTCGACCTCGTCTACGTCCTCGTCGACCCGCGCGTGCGGGTCCAGATGCAGGGAGGCGCCGCATGAGCCAACCCTCCGACGAACGCGCCGCCGCGCCCGGGGCGGCACCCGGCCCCGAGGCGCCCGCTCCCGTAGCGGTCCCGGCCGCCCGGGGCCGCACCGCCTGGTATTTCGCGCTGCGCAACCGCAAGCTGGTCGGCGGGCTGGCCGTCGTCGCGCTGCTCCTGCTGGCCGGCGCCGCGGCCCCACTGCTCACCGGCCATCCCCCCAACGCCGAGGTCGGCCCGCCCAACCGGCCGCCGTCCGCCGAGTACTGGTTCGGCACCACCAACTTCGGCCAGGACGTGTTCTCCCAGTTCGTGTACGGGCTGCGCGCCACCTTCCTCGTGGGGGCGCTCGGCGGCGGGATCGCCGCGGTCGCCGGCATGGCGGTCGGCTTCGTGGCCGGCTACCGCGGCGGCGTGGTCGACGAGATCCTCAACATGATCACCAACGTGGTGCTGGTGCTCCCCTCGCTCGCCGTACTGCTCATCGTGGCCGCCTACCTCGACAGCCGCGGCGTGGCCGTGCAGGCGTTCTTCATCGGCCTGACGTCATGGCCGTGGGCGGCGCGCGCCATCCGGGCGCAGACGCTCTCGCTCAGCTCCCGTGACTTCGTGGACCTCGCCCGGCTCAGCGGGACGCGCACCACCGGCATCATCCTCCGCGAGATCGCCCCGAACATGAGCTCCTACCTGTTCATGACGTTCATCCTGCTGTTCGGCGGCGCCGTGCTCGCCGCCGCCGGCCTGGACTTCGTGGGCTTCGGCCCCACCGACGGGGTCTCCCTCGGGCTGATGATGCACAACGCGGTCAACTGGGGCGCCCTGCAACTGGGCATGTGGTGGTGGTTCGTGCCGCCCGGCCTCGGCATCACCGCGATCGTCGGCGCGATGTACATCATGAACGTCGGTCTCGACGAGGTCTTCAACCCCAGGCTGAGGGAGATGTGACGCGGTGACACTCCAGGTCCGCGACCTCCGGGTGCACTACCGGACCACCCGCGGCGACGTTCGCGCCCTCGACGGGGTCACGTTCGCCCTGGCCGACGGCGAGATCGCCGGGCTCGCGGGCGAGTCCGGCAGCGGCAAGACCACGCTCGGCAAGAGCCTGGTCCGGCTGGACGGCCGCATGCGGCACGTCGGCGGACGCGTCGAGCTCGACGGCCGCGAGCTGCCGATCGGCGACTCCCCCCGCATGGAGCGGTTCCGGTTCCGCGAAGTGTCGGTCATCCCGCAGTACGCCATGAGCGCGCTCAACCCCACCCGCCGGATCGGCACCATGATCCGCGAGCTGCTGCGCGCACGCGGTATCGGCCACCGGGAACTCCGCCCCGAGCTGGACCGCCGGCTCCGCCTGGTCGGTCTCTCGCCGGACGTGCTCGACCGCTACCCCATCGAGCTGTCCGGCGGCATGAAACAGCGCGTGGTGATGGTGCTGTCCACCCTGCTCGACCCGGCGCTACTGGTCGCCGACGAGGTCACCTCCGCCCTCGACGTCTCCACCCAGCGGGCGGTCGCCGAGGCGCTGGTGGAGTTCCGCGACCGTGGGTTCGTGCGCAGCATGATCGTGGTGACCCACGACCTCTCGCTCGTGTACCAGATCGCCGACAGCGTCATGGTGATGTACGGCGGCCGGCTCGCCGAGAAGGCCCCGGCCGCGGCCATCGTCGCCGCGCCCCGCCACCCTTACACGCGCAAACTCCTCGCCGCGCTCCCCGAACCCGGCGTCAGGTACGAGGGGAAACGGCTGTCCGGCATCCCCGGCAGCCCGCCCGAGCTGCTCGACCCGCCGGCCGGCTGCCGGTTCCGCGCCCGCTGCCCGCTCGCCGACGAGCAGTGCTCCCGGCAGCCGCCCTTCGCCGAGGTCGCCCCCGGCCACCACGTCGCCTGCTGGAAGGCCGAATGAGCTGATGCTGGTACTGGACTCGGTCTCCAAGGTCTTCCCCACGGGCGCGTTCGGCCGCTCCGGGGTCACCGCCGTGCGCGACGTCAGCTTCGCCGTGCGCCCCGGCGAGGTGGTCTCCCTGATCGGGGAGTCCGGCAGCGGCAAGAGCACCATCGGCCGCATGGTGCTGCGGCTGTCCTCGGTCACCAGCGGCCGGATCACCTTCGACGGCGCCGACATCGCCGGCCTCACCCGATCCCGGCAGCTCAAGGAGTACCATCGCCGGGTGCAGGGCGTCTTCCAGGACCCGTTCAGCTCCTACAACCCCATCTTCCCGGCCGACCGGGTCCTGGACGTGGTCCGGCGCGGCTTCTTCCCCGACGTCGGCGCCGCCGCGTGGCGGGAGCGCGTGGACGAGGCGCTGGAAGTGGTCCGGCTCGACCCCGGCCAGGTGCGCGGCCGCTACCCGCACCAGCTCAGCGGCGGCCAGCTGCAGCGGCTGCTCGTCGCACGGGCGCTGCTGCTGGACATCCGGCTGCTCGTCGCCGACGAGATCATCAGCATGCTGGACGCCTCCACCCGGATCGACGTGCTCAACCTGCTCGCCGACCTGCGGGCGCGCGGGCTCGGCGTCCTCTTCGTCACGCACGACCTGGCGCTCGGCAACTACGTCAGCGACACCACCGTCATTCTGCGCCGCGGCCGCGTCGTGGAGATGGGCGCCACCGCCACCGTGTACGCCGACCCGGCGCACCCCTACACCCGGCGGCTGCTCGCCTCGGTACCCCGGCTGGACCAGCGGTGGGCCGACCTGCCGCTCGACGCGGCCGACACCCGCCCCTGCCCCTACCACGCGCGCCACCCCCACGGGGGCCCGGCGCTGCTCGCGCTCGCCGAGGACCACCACGTCGGGTGCTTCGCCGAGGGCGACGCACCGTGCCAGGGCGCCGACGGGCCCCCGGCCTAGTGGGCGCCGCCCCGCTCCGTCCGCGCGCTCCGCCGCCCGGCCGCCGGCTCCCCGTCCCGGTGACGACCGACCGCCCCGACCGCGACATGAGGTGTGGAGGACACATGGCAAGGCGCATCGAGCTGCGCGACGACTGGACCCTGCACGCCGCAGCGGGCGCGGACGTCCCCGCGTCCGTCGGCGCGGCGGAGATCCCGGCGCACACACCGGGCTGCGTGCACACCGACCTTCTCGCCGCCGGCCTCATCCCCGACCCCTACCTCGGCGACAACGAGCACCGGCTGTCCTGGATCGGGCGCGCCGACTGGCGGTACCGGACCGTGCTCCCCACCGACGGGCTCGCCGGCGCCGAACGCGTCGACCTCGTCTGCGAGGGGCTGGACACCGTCGCCGACCTCGCCCTCGCCGGGCGGCCGGTCGGCGCCGTCCGCAACATGCACCGTGCCTACCGGTTCGACCTGACCGCGGTGGCGGCCGTGGCCGGCGGGACGCCCGGCGGCCGGGAGCTCACCATCGACTTCACCTCTCCCTACCGGTACGCCGAGGCGGTCCGCGCCGAACTCGGCGACCGGCCGGCCGCCTACCCCGACCCGTACCCGTTCATCCGGAAGATGGCGTGCAACTTCGGCTGGGACTGGGGGCCGGTCCTCGTCACCTCCGGCATCTGGCGGCCGATCCGGCTGCACGCCTGGCGCACCGCCCGCCTGGCCGGCGTCCGGCCCGAGGTCACCGTCGAGGCGGGACCCGGCGGCCAGGCCACCGGCCGGGTCGTCGTGCACGTCGATGTGGAGCGGACCGCCGCCGGTGGCGACCGTGTCCTCGCGCTCGCCGCCGAGGTGGCGGGGGAGCGGACCCGGGCGACGCTGCCGCCCGGGGCGACCACCGCGCGGCTGGAGCTCACCGTGCGCGAACCCGGACTGTGGTGGCCGCGCGGCCACGGCGACCCCGTCCGCCATCCGCTCACGGTGACGCTGTGCGCGGGCGAGACGGAACTGGACACCTGGCGGCGCGAGATCGGCTTCCGCTCGGTCGTGCTCGACACCGCCCCCGACGCCGACGGCACGCCCTTCACCATCCGGGTCAACGGCGCGCCCGTGCTGGTGCGCGGCGCCAACTGGATCCCCGACGACTGCTTCCCCAGCCGCGTCGGCCGCGACCGGTACCGCGAGCGCGTCGGCCAGGCCACCGGCGCCGGAATCAACCTGCTGCGCGTCTGGGGCGGCGGGGTGTACGAGAGCGACGACTTCTACGACGTGTGCGACGAGCGCGGCGTGCTCGTCTGGCAGGACTTCCTGTTCGCCTGCGCCGCCTACCCCGAGGAGCCGCCGATCGCCGGGGAGGTCGAGGCCGAGGCGCGCGAGGCGGTGCGGCGGCTGATGCCGCACCCCAGCCTGGTGCTGTGGAACGGCAACAACGAGAACCTGTGGGGGCACGTCGACTGGGGCTGGCGGGAATCCCTGGGCGAGCGCAGCTGGGGCGCCGGCTACTACCACGACCTGCTGCCGCGCATCGTCGCCGAACTCGACCCCACGCGCCCCTACTGGCCGGGCAGCCCCTACTCCGGGCGCCCCGGCCTGCACCCCAACGACCCCGCGCACGGGGCCACGCACATCTGGGACGTGTGGAACGAGCGCGACTACTCGCACTACCTCGACCACCGGCCCCGGTTCGTCGCCGAGTTCGGCTACCAGGGCGCCCCCGCGCACGCCACGCTGCGCCGCGCCATCGGCGAGGCGCCCCTGGACCCGGACTCCCCGGCGCTCGTGCACCGCCAGCGGGCCAAGGACGGCCTCCGCAAGCTCGCCGACGGCCTGCGCCGGCACTTCCCGCCACCGGCCGACGGCGATGACTGGCACTACCTCACCCAGGTCAACCAGGCACGCGCCATCACGCTCGGCGTCGGCCACTTCCGCGCCCTGTGGCCGCTGTGCAGCGGCGCGGTCGTCTGGCAGCTCAATGACTGCTGGCCGGTCATCTCCTGGTCGGCGGTGGACGGCGACGGGCGGCGAAAGCCGCTCTGGTACGCGCTGCGGCGGGTCTACGCCGACCGGCTGCTCGTCCTGGAGCCGGGCGCCGAGGGCGGCCTGGAGCTGGTGCTGTGCAACGACTCCGGCACCGGCTGGCGCGCGGAGGCCGCCCTGGCGCGGCACGACCTCGCCGGCCGGACCCTGGCCCGGCAGCAGGTCAGCGCCGCCGTCCCGCCGCGCGCCGTCGTCCGGATCCCGGTGTCCGCGCGGGTGGCCGTCCCCGGGCGGGCCGACCGCGAGTTCGTCACCGCCGACACCGGCGGGCCCGGCGACCGGGCCGTGTGGTTCTTCGCCGAGGACGCCGACGCCGCCTACCCCGAGCCCGAGTTCGACACCGAGGTGGCCGGCGGCCCCGGTGAACTGCGCGTCACCGTCACGGCCCGCACCCCGCTGCGGGACCTCGCCCTCTTCGCCGACCGGCTGCACCCGGACGCCGAGGCCGACGACATGCTGCTCACCCTGCTGCCCGGTGAGTCGCACACCTTCACCGTCCGGGGCGGCGACCCCGGGCCGGACGGCGCGGACCGGCCACCGGTGCTGCGCTGCGTGAACGAGGCGGTGCGCGCGGCCCGCCGTGTGGCGGACGCCATGCCGGGATGAGGCACATCTCGCCGCCGCCCGGTGTTGACGCCCGGTAGACGACCGGCCGGCCCGTCCCGCGCGCCCAGGCGCGGGGACGGGCCGGCTCCCGAGACCGGAGGTGCCCGACGTGGCCGCAGCGGCTGACGTTCCCCTGTCCATCCTCGACCTGGCGACCATCGTCAGTGGCGCGACCGCGGCCGACGCGCTGCGCAACACCACCGAGCTGGCCCGGCACGCCGACGAGTGGGGGTACCGCCGGTTCTGGCTGGCCGAGCACCACAACATGGCGGGGGTGGCCAGCTCGGCGACGTCGGTGCTCATCGGCCACGTCGCCGGCGCCACGCGGCGCATCCGGGTCGGCTCGGGCGGGGTGATGCTGCCCAACCACGCGCCGCTCGTCATCGCTGAGCAGTTCGGCACGCTCGCCACCCTGTACCCCGGCCGGATCGACCTCGGCCTCGGCCGCGCGCCCGGCACCGACCCGTGGACCACCCAGGCGCTGCGGCGCAAGCGCACCGAGCACGACGACTTCCCCGCCCAGGTCGAGGAGCTGCGCCGCTACCTCGCACCGGAGACCCCCACCCAGCGGGTGCGGGCCGTCCCCGGCCAGGGCACCCAGGTGCCGGTGTGGATCCTCGGCTCCAGCATGTTCGGCGCGGCACTGGCCGCCCAGCTCGGGCTGCCGTACGCGTTCGCCTCCCACTTCGCCCCCGACCTGCTGCACGACGCGCTCACCTACTACCGGGAGAACTTCCAGCCATCGGCCGAGCTGGAGCGGCCGTACGCGATGGCCGGGGTCAACGTCCTGATCGCCGAAGACGACGCCGAGGCCCGGCGGCTGTTCACCTCCACCCAGCAGCGCTTCCTCGCCCTGGCCACGGGCGGCCCGCAGCAGCTGCAGCCGCCGAGGGACGACATGCCCGAGGCCGAGCGGCGCCTCGCCGACTCCAAGCTGAGCGCGTCGGTGGTCGGCGCGCCGGAGACGGTGCGCCGGGGACTCGCCGACTTCGTGGCGCGCACCGGGGTCTCGGAGCTGATGGTGGTCACCGAGACCTACGACTTCAAGGCGCGGCTGCGCTCCTACGAGCTGCTCGCCGACCTCTGGAGCTGAGGAAGCGAGGCCCCGTCCCGGACGAGCGCCCGCCGAGGAGGTGAAGCCATGGACGCCTACGGCCGCGACCGCCGGCCCTTCGCCGCGCACCCCGGGATGGCGCGCGCCTTCCCACGGGGACGGCTGACGCTCGGGCTGATCACCCCGCTGGAGTCGTTCCGTGGCAAGGTGCCCACCCTGGAAGGGCACCTGGAGCTGGCCGGCGCCGCCGAGCGTGCCGGGATCGCCTCGCTGTGGCTGCGCGATGTGCCGTTCCTCGTGCCGCACCAGGGAGACGCCGGCCAGGTGCTCGACCCGTGGGTGTACCTGGGCGCGCTCAGCACGGTGACCAGCCGCGTCAGCCTCGGCACCGCCGCGATCGTGCTGCCGGTGCGGCACCCCGCCCACATCGCCAAGGCCGCCGCGTCGGTGGACCGGCTCTCCGGTGGGCGCATGCTGCTCGGGCTGGCCAGCGGCGACCGCCCCGACGAACTCGGCGCCTTCGGCATCACGGCCGGGGACCGGGAGGACCTCGGGGCGCGCAACCGGGCGTCCTGGGAGTACATCCGCCGGGCCGGCCGCAGCCCGAGCGCGCCGATCGACTCGCCGTTCGGCGCCGTGGCCGGCCGGATGGACCTGCTGCCCAAACCCGTCCACGACCGGCTGCCCATGCTGATGACCGGCCGGGGCGGGCAGTCGGTGGAGTGGATCGCCGAGCACGCCGACGGCTGGCTGTTCTTCACCGTCCCGGTCGAACAGCAGGCGCTCAACGTCAAACGCTGGCGGCGGCTGACCGAGGGGCCGGGGGCGGACGGGTTCAAGCCGTTCGCCCAGGGCATGGCGCTCGACCTCAGCGAGGACCCGGTCGCACCACCGCGCCGGCTGCCGCACGGCGGCCACTCCATGGGCCGGGAGCCGCTGCTCGACCTGCTGGAGGAACTAGAAGAGATCGGGGTGAACCAGCTCATGCTCAATCTGCGGCTCAGCCATCGGCCGATGGCGGACATGCTCGACGAGCTGGCCCGGTACGTGCTCCCCGCCTTTCCGCCCGGTGAGCCGGGCTGACCCGCCGCGCCCGGCACCGGGCGCGCACCGGCCGGTTCCCCTACGATCACCTCGGTGCGGCATCCGCCGCCGACCGTCACGCCGTACGACACGTCTGGAGCGCCACGTGAGCCCGAGGATCGCCACCAACACCAGGGTCAGCCGCGACGAACTGCTGGACTTCGTGCGTCCCCGGCACCGCGCGATCGTCCTGACCCGCCGTGCTGACGGCGCCCCACAGGCGTCGCCGGTGACCTGCGGGGTGGACACCGCCGGACGGATCGTCGTCTCGACCTACCCCGAGCGCGCCAAGGCCCGCAACGCCCGCCGGGACACTCGCGTCAGCGTGGTCGTGCTGTCGGACGACTTCGACGGTCCCTGGGTGCAGGTGGACGGCACCGCCGAGGTCATCGAGGGCGAGGAGGCCGTGGAGCCGCTGGTCGAGTACTTCCGCGTCATCTCCGGCGAGCACCCCGACTGGGACGAGTACCGCGACGCGATGCGCCGCCAGGGCAAGGCGCTGCTGCGGGTCACCCCGGAGCGGTGGGGACCGGTGGCCACGGGAGGGTTCCCGGCCCGGCTGGGCTGACCCGGCGCGGCATGGCCGGCCGGTGGCGCTCCGCTATACCGGCTCAGCCGTCGAGCGCCGCCGCGATCGCCGCCTCGGCGTGCAGCCGGGTCGTGGGGAACACCGGGACCGCGCTGTCCTGTGGGCGGATGAGCAGCTCGATCTCGGTGCAACCGAGGATCACCCCTTGTGCGCCGCGAGCCATCAGATCGCCGATCACCTTCTGATATGCCACACGCGACTCCTCGCGAACGATACCCAGGCACAGCTCCTCGTAGATCACCCGGTGCACCAGCGCCCGCTGGCCGGCGCCGGGAACCAGCACCTCCAGACCCTGCCGGGCCAGCCGCCCGCGGTAAAAGTCCTGTTCCATGGTGAACGCGGTTCCCAGCAGGCCGATCCTTCGCAGCCCCGCCGCCGTGACGGCCTGGGCGGTGGCGTCGGCCAGATGCAGCAACGGCACGGAGACCGCCGACGCCACCTCGTCGGCGACCTTGTGCATGGTGTTGGTGCAGATCAGCACCAGATCCGCGCCCGCCGCCTCCACCGCCCGCGCCGCGGCGGCCAGTACCTCGCCGGCCTCCGCCCAGCGCCCCTCGACCTGCAGTCGCTCGATCTCGGCGAAGTCGACCGAGTACAGAACACATTTCGCGGAGTGCAGCCCGCCCAGCCGCTCTCGCGTCAGTTCGTTCAGCAGCCGGTAGTACTCGGCCGTCGACTCCCAACTCATGCCGCCGATCAGCCCGATGGTTCTCATCCGCCCACCCTCGCACACGTCCGCTCGCCGGAGGCAGCGGCCACCGCGCTGAGAGGCGCCGCCGCGGCAACGGCCGCACGGGGCCGCGTGCGCGGCGGTCCCGGCCCGGGGCGGACCGGGTGGCGATGGTGCCGGCCGTTCCCAAGGGAAACGGTCGACGCACGCGGCCTTCGCCAACGTTTGCGCGCACGATGGCGCGCAGCGGGCGGGGCGCGGGGGCGCGGGTCGCGTCCGGAACCCCGGACTTCACCAGAGATGCCGCCGATCCGAAAAGTCGGACCCCGGTGCCGGTGGGACAGAATGGTGGCCATGGCCCCGGCGACGGGAACGCGGTGGGACGGAGAAGGGGGCGGCGGTGCGCGACGAAGCTCCGGACGGTCTCGGCCACGGCTCCGCGACGGGACGCCCGCACCCGGAGGCCGACGGTGCCGCGTCGACGGAGCCGGACCCGCCGCGACCGCTCCGTGCGGCCCGACTGGCCGACATCGCCCGGGCGGCGGGGGTGCACATCACCACGGCGTCCCGCGCGCTGCGCGGCAGCGACGGCGTGGGCGCGGAGACGGCCGCGCGGGTCCGCGAGGCCGCACGGCGGCTCGGATACCTGCCGCACCCGGCCGCCGCGAGCCTGCGCACCGGGCGTTCGACACTGTTCGGCGTGCTGGTGCCCCGGCTGACCGATCCCGTGGCGGCCGCCGTCTGCGAGGGCATCGAGCAGGGCGCCGCCGCGGCGGGCTACCAGACCGTCGTCGCCACCAGTGGGGACGACCACTACGCGCAGCGGCTGCGCGCGGAGGCGCTGCTCGCCAACCGGGTGGACGGCCTGATCCTGGGCGACGCCCGCACGGACTCGTTCCTGGTGCCCGAACTCCGGCGGCGCGGCGCGCGGGTCGTGCTGGTGTCCCGCCGCCTGCCCGGAGCGGTCTCGGTGACCTGCGACGACCTGCTGGGCGGGCGCCTGGCCGCCGAGCACTTGGTCGAGCTCGGGCACCGCGACGTCGGGGTGATCGCCGGGGAACCGTACGCCTCGACCGGGATCGAGCGCACCCGCGGCTTCGTCGCGGCCTTCGCCGACTCCGGACTGCCGGTTCCGGACGGCAACGTGCTGCGGTCCGGGTTCGACGCGCGCGGCGGCCGGCAGGCGGCCGAGGCGCTGCTGGCGCGCGACCCTCGTCCCACCGCGCTGTTCGCCGTGAGTGACACCGCGGCCGTCGGCGCCATGGGCGCCGTCCATGACGCCGGGCTGCGGGTCGGCGACGACGTCGCGGTGATCGGCTTCGACGACGTCCCGTTCGCCGCGGAGCTCCCGGTGCCGCTGACCACGGTCCGGTCCCCGATGCGGGAGATGGGGCGCCGCGCGGCCGCCGCACTGGCCGCCTTGGTCGATGGCGAGCGGGTCCAGCCGGTGCGGCTGCGCCCGGAACTGCGGGTGCGCGCCTCCACCCTGGGCACCCGGCGCTGAGGACGCGGGGCGCCGGCCGGCGGTGGACCGGCGCCCGGCCCGCCGCTAGCCGGGCTCGTCGTCCACCTCGACGTCGAACCGCACGTTCGTGCCCTCGACCTCGGTCGCGGTCACCGTGACGCCGTAGGTCTGGCCGTCGGCGGTGAGTTCACAGCGGACCGAGGCGCCCACCTCGGCCGGCAGGTTCTCCGGGCAGGTGACGTCGTCCGGCATCCGGCCGACCTCCGTCTCCAGTTGCCGGGCGACCTCGTTGGCCACGTCGTCCGATCCCACGCTGGATCCACCGATGCTGAAGGAGCACCCCGCCGCGGAGAGCAGAGCCGCCGCTCCCAGCCCGGCCGCCACCGCCCGGGGCACCGCCCCTGTGAGTCGTCGTGCCCGCACCTGACGTCCTCCGTTCCTGAAGCTTGCCTGGAGCGATCGCCCGGAGACTGAGAGCCCACGGACGCGCGTCCGGTTCCCGGAAACCCCGGCGGAATGGCGCACGGAAGGCGGGTCCGGCCGGGGTGGTCGGGGGAGTCTACCGGCGCCCGGCTTGTGCCGGCGGGGGATGTGCGCCACACTAATTACTGACCGAATGTTCGGTAAGGAAGGTGGGGCGGGATGACCACCACAGCGGACGGGAACGCCGCCGCGGACCCGGGCCTGCAGCGGCACTTCGATCGGCGGATCTCCGCGGAGCAGCGCATCGAGCCCCGCGACTGGATGCCCGACGGCTACCGGGCGACGCTGGTCCGGCAGATCGCCCAGCACGCGCACTCCGAGATCATCGGGATGCAACCCGAGGGCGACTGGCTGACCCGGGCGCCCAGCCTGCGGCGCAAGGCGATCCTCCTCGCCAAGGTGCAGGACGAGGCCGGGCACGGCCTGTACCTGTACGCCGCCACCGAGACGCTCGGCGTGGACCGGGCCGACCTCACCGGCCGGCTCATCTCCGGGCGGCAGAAGTACTCGTCGATCTTCAACTACCCCAGCCGCACCTTCGCCGACGTCGGCGTCATCGGGTGGCTGGTCGACGGCGCCGCCATCTGCAACCAGGTGCCACTCTGCCGCAGCTCCTATGGCCCCTACGCGCGCGCCATGGTGCGCATCTGCAAGGAGGAGTCCTTCCACCAGCGCCAGGGGTACGAACTGCTGCTGCGCATGATGGCCGGTACCCCCGAGCAGCGCGCCATGGTGCAGGACGCCACCGACCGGTGGTGGTGGCCCGCGCTGATGATGTTCGGCCCGCCGGACGCCGAGTCGCCCAACACGCAACGGTCCATGGCCTGGCGCATCAAGCGGCACACCAACGACGAGCTGCGGCAGCGCTTCGTCGACATGACCGTCCCGCAGGCCGAGAAGCTCGGCGTCACGCTGCCCGACCCGGAGCTGCGGTGGAACCCCGAACGCGGCCACCACGACTTCGGCGAGCCCGACTGGGCGGAGTTCCGGCGCGTGGTGTCCGGGCAGGGCCCGTGCAACGCCGAGCGGCTGCGCCGCCGGCGCGCGGCCCACGAGAAGGGCGCCTGGGTGCGCGAGGCGGCCGCCGCCTACGCCGCCCGCCGGCAGGCGGAGCGGGAACGGACGGAGGCACCGGCATGAGCGAGCGGCCGGCGCGGCCGGAGTGGCCGCTGTTCGAAGTGTTCGTGCGCGGCAAGCGCGGCCTCAACCACGTGCACGTCGGCTCGCTGCACGCGGCCGACCCCGCCATGGCGCTGCACAGCGCGCGCGACCTGTACACCCGCCGCAACGAGGGGGTCAGCATCTGGGTGGTCCGCTCGGCGGACATCACGGCGTCCAGCCCGGACGAGAAGGACCCGTTCTTCGCCCCGAGCGGCGACAAGATCTACCGGCACCCGACCTTCTACCCGATCCCCGACGACGTGCCGCACATGTGACCGGTGCGCGGCGGCACGAAGGCGGGAAGGGAGCGCGCGGATGACGGACACGGAGGAGACGAACGAGACGGGGGAGACGCCACCATGAGCGGCGACAGCGCCTACGACGCCATCGCGCAGGAGCACACCGGCGACGCCCGCTGGGCCTTCGGCACCGGGTTCACCGCCCCGCTCGCCGGGCTGCCGGCCGGCACCGGCACCGCGGTCCCGCCGGACGTGCCCGCCGGCGACCTCGCTGTGTACTGCCTGATGCTGGGCGACGACGCCCTGGTGCTCGCGCAGCGCCTCATCGAGTGGTGCACCGACGCCCCCGAGCTGGAGGAGGAGGTCGCGCTCGCCAACATCGCCCTGGACCTCCTCGGCCAGGCGCGGCTGCTGCTCACCCGCGCCGGTCAGGCAGACGGGACCGGCCGTGACGAGGACGCCCTCGCCTACTTCCGCGACCCTGGAGAGTTCCGCAACGTCCGGCTGGCCGAGGCCGGCAACGGCGACTTCGGGCGGACCATCGCCCGGCTGCTCGTCTTCGCCACCTGGCGGCTCGCGGTGTTCACCCGGCTCGCCGGCTCCGCCGATCCCGTACTGGCCGCCATCGCGGCCAAGGGCGTCAACGAGCTCGCCTACCATCGCGACTACGCGGCGCAGTGGACGCTGCGGCTCGGGCTCGGCACCGACGAGTCGCACCGTCGCCTCACCGCCGGACTGGCGGCCCTACGCCCGCTGCTCGGTGAACTCTTCGCCGTCCACCCGGTCGAGGACCGGCTCGCCGGGCACGGGGCCGCCGTGCGGCCCGAGGAGGTGTACGGCGAGGTGGCCGCCGTCCTGGAACAGGTCCGCACCGCGGCGGGGCTGGATCAGCCGATCCTCGGTACTTCGGCGTCCGCTCCGCCTCCGCCTCCGCCGCCGTCCGCGGCCGACTCGGGCCGCGACGGCGCGCACGGTGCCGAGCTCGTCGCGCTGCTCGCCGAGATGCAGAGCGTCGCCCGCGAGCACCCGGAGGCGACATGGTGAGCACCACCCGCACCGGCCCGGCCGGACTCGCCCGCGCCCGGGAGGCGGCGGCCGCGGTCCGCGACCCGGAGCTGCCCATGCTCACGCTCGCCGACCTGGGCGTCCTGCGCGGGGTCGAGGCGGACGCCGATGGCACCGTCGCCGTCGCCATCACCCCCACCTACTCCGGGTGCCCGGCCCTGGAGGCGATGCGCGACGACCTGGTCACCGCCCTGCACGCCGCGGGATTCCGGCGCGTGCGGGTGCGCACCGTGCTGTCCCCGCCGTGGAGCAGCGACTGGATCACCGCGGCCGGGCGGCGCGCGCTCGCCGAGCACGGCATCTCCCCGCCGGGACCGGCGCCGCGCCGCGCCGCGGGCCCGGTGCCGTTGACCCTGCTGCCCACCCGCACGGCCGCGCGCTGCCCGCACTGCGGCTCCGCCGACACCGAGGAGGTATCCCGCTTCGGGGCCACCCCGTGCCGCGCCCTGCTGCGCTGCCGGTCGTGCCGGGAGCCGTTCGAGCACGTCAAGGAGGTCTGACCGTGCGATCGGCCGAGTCCACGCCCGCCGCGACCCGCCCGGTCCGGGCCCGCCGCACGTTCCACCCGCTGCGGGTCGCCGCCGTCGACCGGCTGTGCGCGGACGCCGTGGCGGTCACCTTCGACGTCCCCACCGACCTCGCCGGGGCGTACGCGTTCGCCCCCGGGCAGTCCGTGACACTGCGCCGCCTCGTGGACGGCCGCGAGGAGCGGCGCAGCTACTCCGTCTGCGCGCCGGCCGGGGCGCCGCTGCGCATCGGGGTGCGCCGGGTCGCCGACGGCCTGTTCTCCTCGTGGCTGGTGGATCGGGTCCGCCCCGGCGACGCGATCGAGGTGCTGCCGCCGAGCGGCCGGTTCACGCCGGACCTGCGGACGGCCGCCCGGCACGTGCTGATCGGCGCCGGGTCCGGCATCACCCCGCTGCTCTCGATCGCCGCGTCGCTGCTGCGCGGCACCGGCTCCTCGGTGACCCTCGTGTACGGCAACCGGCGCACCGACACGGTCATGTTCGCCGACGAGCTGGCCGATCTGAAGGACCGGTACGGTTCCCGGCTGGAACTGCTGCACGTGCTGTCCCGGGAACCGCGCGAGGCCGACCTGCTGACCGGACGGCTGGACGCCGCCAAGATCGAGGCGCTGCTGTCCACCCTGATCGCCGCCGAGGGCGTGGACCACTGGTGGCTGTGCGGCCCGCACGGCATGGTGCGCGACGCCCGCCGGGTCCTCTCCGCCCGTGGGGTCCCCGCGGCCCGGGTGCACCAGGAACTGTTCTTCGTCGAGGACGTACCGCCGCCCGCGCGTCCGCCGCAGGACGATCCCGAGGCCGCGGGCCCCACCAGCGAGGTCACCGTGGTGCTGGACGGCCGCAGCACCACGCTGACCCTGCCGCGCGACGTCCCGGTGCTCGACTCCGCGCAGCGGGTCCGCGCGGACCTGCCGTTCGCCTGCAAGGGCGGGGTGTGCGGCACCTGCCGGGCGCGGGTCACGGCCGGCCGCGTCCAGATGCGGCGCAACTACGCGCTGCAGGACGACGAACTGGCCGCCGGGTTCGTGCTGTGCTGCCAGTCGCTTCCCGTCACCGACGAGGTCACGGTGGACTTCGACGCCTGACGTGGCCGCCGGAGCCGCCGGGCGACCGGGGTTTCGGACGGGGCTGGTGTGCTGTACGGGCGGTTTCGGCCACCCGTTGGTCACGATATGTGGCGAAGCGTGAGCGTAGAGCCCGCCGCCTGCGAGATGATCGGGCGAGCGATGACGCGCGACGACGAATGATGGCGTCGCCGGCATCGCGGATCGTGCTCGCCGAGCAGGGAGGGCTGAAATGCAGTTGGTCAGCCGTTCGGATCTCGGGTGGGGGGCGAGCGGCGCCGACGCCGCGAACCCCACGCGGGGCCTGGTGATCCACTACGACGGCTCCAACCAGGGCCTGGCCGACAAGAAGCACTCGGCCTGCGTCTCCTACTGGAAGTCAACCCGCGACTTCCACGTCAACACCAACGGATGGGCGGACATCGGCTACTCCTACGGAGCCTGCCCGCACGGCTACGTCTTCGAGGGCCGCGGCCTGAAGAAGTACCAGGCCGCCCAGGGCACCACCGCCGGCAACCGCGACTGGTACAGCGTCACGCTGATGTCCGGCCCCAGCGAGAAACCGCCCGGCGCCCAGATCAACGCCGTCCGTGAGCTGCGCGGCTACCTCATGGAACGCGGGGTCGCCGGAACACTACGGGGGCATCGCGACTTCGCCTCCACCACCTGCCCCGGCGACATCCTCTACCGGCTGGTGCAGGACGGAACGTTCAGCCGGAAGGGCGACAGGAAGGACGACGACATGCCCGAGCACAGACGGTACCGGGGACGGGACCTCAGCGTCCGGATCCCCCGGGGCGAATGGCGGTACGTGCCGTTCAACCAGCGGGGAGCGGACCGCCTCGACACCTTCGACTACTCGGTGGCGTTCGGCCCCGTGCAGTTCGTGGCCTCGGTCGGCATCCGGCTGACCGGACTCGCCCCCGGCGCGGAGGTCCAGCTGCGCGCCGTGGAGGTCACCGGCTCCGGTGACGACTGGGAGATCGCGCAGTCGTACGCGATCAACTCTCCCCAGCACACCAACGCCGGAGGGCACTTCACCCACACGTGGAACGGCAACTGCGTGGACGGCAACCGGCTCCGCTTCTACGTGACGCACTTCAGCAACGGCGACCAGCCGGTCGTGCTGGAGTCCTCCGACGCCTCCGTGCACACCTGGTCCTACTGAATTCACGGGTTTCCATCGGTTTCCACCGTCCCAGCGATTCGCTGCCGAACGAGGCGCCGCCACATCGGCGCCCGCCTTCCCCCGCCGCCTGAGGCGGGTGCCACGACGCCCCCGGACCGGACCCGGCCCGGGGGCGTCGCGCGTCCGGACCCGCCGGACGCGGCGGCGGACGTTCGTCCGGCGCGTCCCGGGTCCGGCCCTTGACTGTGATCCGGACCACCTGCCATAGTTTCGGTCACGTGGCCAGTTGGTTAATTGGTCAGACCATCTGGCAGACCGATGCCCAGGGAGCCTCATGAACCTCCACTCACTGCTCGCCCGGCGTGCGGCCGACGAGGGCCCGGTACGCGTCGGCGTCATCGGCGCCGGAAAGTTCGCGTCCATGTTCCTCACCCAGGCGCTCACCTCCCCGGGGATGCACGTCGTCGGAGTCGCCGACCTCGACCCCGGCCGCGCCCGCGCCGCGCTCGCCCGCACCGGCTGGCCCCCCGAGCGCTACGCCGCCACCGGATTCGACGAGGCGCTGCGGACCGGCGGCACCCACGTCACCGACAGCGGCGACGCGCTCATCGACGCCCCCGGGATCGAGGTGATCCTGGAGATCACCGGCAACCCGGTCGCCGGCACCCACCACGCGATGCGCTCCATCGACGCCGGCCGGCACGTCATCATGGTCAACGTCGAGGCCGACTGCATGGTGGGGCCGCTGCTCGCCGAGCGCGCCCGCCGCGCCGGAGTCGTCTACTCGATGGCCTACGGCGACCAGCCGGCGCTGATCTGCGAACTCGTCGACTGGGCCCGGACCGTGGGGTTCGACGTCGTCGCGGCCGGCAAGGGCACCAAGTACCTCCCTGAGTACCACGCCAGCACCCCCGACACCGTGTGGGACCACTACGGCTTCACCGCGGAGCAGCTCGCCACCGGCGACTTCAACCCCAAGATGTTCAACTCCTTCCTCGACGGCACCAAGTCCGCCATCGAGATGGCCGCCGTCGCCAACGGCACCGGCCTGGCGCCGCAGGACGAGGGCCTGCTGTTCCCGCCCTGCGGGGTGGACGACCTGCCTACGGTCTACCGCCCGCGCGAGGTCGGCGGCCGGCTCACCCGGAAGGGGACCGTCGAGATCGCCTCCAGCCTGAACCGGGACGGCACGGAGGTCGAGCGCGACCTGCGGTGGGGCGTCTACGTGACGTTCGAGGCGCGCACCGACTACGCGGCGCGGTGCTTCGCCGAATACGGGGTGCACACCGACCCCACCGGCCGCTACGGCGCGCTGTACCGGCCCTACCACATGATCGGCCTGGAGCTGGGTGTCAGCGTCGCCTCGGTGGCGCTGCGCGGCGAGCCCACCGGCGCGCCGACCGGCTTCCGTGGCGACGTCACGTCGGTCACCAAGCGCGCGCTGCGGGCCGGCGAGGTCCTCGACGGGGAGGGCGGGTTCATGGTCTACGGCCGCCTGGCCCCGGCGCAGGCGTCCCTGGCCCAGCGGGCGTTCCCGATCGGGCTGGCCCACGGAGCACGGATCCGTCGCGACGTCCCGGCCGGTACCGTCCTGACCTGGGACGACGTCGAGGTGGACGAGTCGGTGCTCGCCGTGCGGCTCCGCCGCGAACTGGAGAGCGCCGCCCGCGCCGCCGCGTAGTACTCCGCGCCGGGGGCGCCCGCCGCCGGCCCGGAGGGCCCCGAGCCGGGGCCGCCGTAGGGTGGGGCAGTGCAGGAGCACCACCACCCCCCGCTCGCCAGAGGAGTCGCGTGAGTCCCGACAACCCGGGCGCCTGGGAGCCCGTCCGAAAGATCCGCACGTACGAGCAGGTCATGGCGCAGATCGAGCAGCGCATCCTGGACGGCTTCCTGCGGCCCGGGGACCGGCTGCCGAGCGAACGTGACCTCTCCCAGCTACTGGGCGTCAGCCGGCCGTCCCTGCGCGAGGCGCTCCGGGTGCTCGAAGCGCTCGGCGTCGTGGAGGTGCGGTCCGGAGGCGGCCCCGAAGGCGGATCGGTCTTCGTCGGCACCCCGGGTGAGGGCTTCGCCAACCTGCTCAAACTGCAACTCGCCCTCGGCCACTTCAGCGACGAGGACGTCCTGCGTACGCGGGTGTTCCTGGAGGAATGGGTCGTCGCCGAGGCCGCCCGGCGGTCCACGCCGGAGGACCACGACCGGCTCCGCGCGATCCTCGACCAGATGGACGGCACCGGACTCAGCGCCCGGGACTTCAACCGGCTCGACACCGAGTTCCACGTCGCCATGGCGCAGGCGACCGGCAACGCCCTCGGCGCCTACCTCATGAGTTCGCTGCGCACCGCCATCCACCGCCGCATGATCGCCGCCTACGAGGGCCTGACCGACTGGCGGGCGACCGCCACCACGGTCCGCCGGGAACACCGCGACATCCTCGACGCCATCGAGAAACGCGACGCGGATCGCGCCGCGCGGCTCGTCCGCCACCACATCACCAGCTTCTACGACACCACCACAACCGCCGGACAGGTCATCCCCCGTACCCGGTAGCCGACGGCCCTCCGCCGCACGGACCCGGTCACCTGCCACCCGGCGACCGGACCGTGGAGCGGAGCGGCCGTCTCCGCTCCCGTGACGAAGGGAGCCACCCGTGAGCGACACTTCTCCGCGCCCCGCGGCGCACGACCCCGAGGCGGGGTCACCGGACCGACTCCGTGTCGCCCTCGGCAGCACCGTGGGCACCACCATCGAGAACTACGACTTCCTCGCCTACGGCACCGCCGCCGCGCTGTACTTCGGGCCCGCCTTCTTCCCCGGCGACAACGCCCTCTTCAGCACGCTCGCCGCGTTCGGCACTCTCGGTGTCGGGTTCGCGATGCGGCCCATCGGCGGGATCATCGGCGGCCACGTGGGCGACCGGATCGGCCGGAAACCGGTCCTGGTCGGCGCCCTGCTGCTCATGGGCGCCGCCACGGTCGGCATCGGCCTGCTGCCCACCTACGAGCAGGTCGGCATCCTCGCGCCGATCCTGCTGGTGCTGCTCCGGCTGCTGCAGGGCATCGGGTTCGGCGCGGAGTGGGGCGGCGCCATCCTCATGACGTTCGAGCACGCCCCGCGCCGCCGGCGCGGCTTCTACTCCGCCATCCCGCAATCGGGCGTCCCGCTCGGCCTGCTGCTCGCCAACGTGGCGTTCCTGCTCAGCGCCGGACTGGACGATCACCTCGCCTGGCGGGTGCCGTTCCTGTGCAGCGCGGTGCTCATCGTCGCCGGCATCCTCATCCGGATGAAGGTCTCGGAGTCGCCGGAGTTCGAGGAGGCGCAGCAGCAGGACGAACTCGTCCGCAGCCCGGTGCTGGAGGTGCTCCGCCGGGACTGGCGGACGGTGCTGCGCGCCATCGCGCTGCGGCTCGCCGAGACCGGAGGGTTCTACGTCACCGTCACCTACCTGCTGAGCTACCTCCAGGAGAACGAGCTCGCCACCCGCGGCGTCGCCCTCACCGGCATCGTGCTGGCGTCGGCGATCGGCGTGTTCGGCACACCCCTGTTCGGCGCGCTGTCGGACCGGGTCGGCCGCCGGCCCGTGTACCTCGCCGGATGCGTGCTGACGACCCTGTACGGCGTTCCGCTGTTCCTCATGATGAACACCGGCGACGCGGTCGTCATCGTGATCGGGTTCGTCATCGCCCTGGCGGTGGCGCACGACTCGCTGGCCGGCGTCCAGGCGTCCTGGTTCTCCGAGCTGTTCGACACCCGCACGCGCACCTCCGGGGCCTCCCTCGGCTACCAGGGCTCGGCGGCACTGTCCGGCTTCATCCCGTTCATCGCCACCGCGCTGGCCGCGGCGCTGGACTGGGTGGGCGTCGCGCTGCTGTTCAGCGCCGTCGGCGTCATCGGCGCGGTCGGGGTCGCGGTGACCCGCGACACGTGGGGCCCGGCGGAGCGGCGCGCCGCCGCCCTGCCGCTCCGCGGCCGGTCGGGGTGAGACCTCCGCGTTCCCCGGGCCGGGCGGTCCCGGCCCGGGGAACGCGTACCCCTCAGTGGCCCGGAGCCGCGGCCAGGGCGGCGACCTGACCGGCCAGCGGTGGCGCCCCGGAGCGGTTGTCGACCACCAGGTGTGGCGCGGCCGGCGGCTCGTCCGGGCGGGTGCGCGCGACGAACGCGTCGAAGGCGGCGAGCTTGCCCGCGTCGCGTTCACGGCCGCGCTCGCGCAGCCGGGCCCGCAGCGTCGGCACGTCACAGCGCACCCACACCAGGCGGACCGGGTCGCCGCCCAGTTCGGCCGTCCAGGAGCGCCACCGGCGGGCGTCGCGGATCTGCCCGGTGAAGGGCGCCACCAGCATCACCGGCGCGCCGGCCGACCGGATCTGGCGCGCCGCCGCCGTCATCCCGCCGTACTCGTGCACCTTGACGTGCGCGTCGTACCACGGCCCCTCCCGCTCGCCCCGTGGCCGGCCGTGCGCATCGAGCACGGCGGCGGCGAAGCCGCTGAACAGGGCGTCCTTGTCGAGCAGCGCGGGAACCGGGTACAGCGTCCGCAGCAGCAGGTCCGCGACGGTGGACTTGCCCGCGCCGGGCGCCCCGGCGACGACCCACACCGCCGCGGCTTCGGAAGATGGCCGCATGGGGACCAGCCTGCCGCCTCACCGCACCGGCGGCAATCGCCGGACGGTGCCGGACCGGAGTTCCCGGGCGATGGCCCGCCGTGGGGGAGCGGCGGCACACCACCGCGCGGGGCCGCCCCGGGCGCCCGGTACACCGGGCGGCGTCAGGACTCGTCGCCGAGCAGGTCCGGCGCGTAGTACTCGTCCACCGGCAGCGGCCCTCGATAGCCCTGGCACATGCACTTGCGGTAGCTGCTGGACTGCTCACCGGTCCACCGGCCGGGGATCACCACCTGCGCCTGGCAGAGCCGCTTCTCGGCGTCGTGGAAGACCAGATGGTGCCCGCAGCCGCAGATCGGCTGCGGTGACCGGGGCGCGGCCGCGACGGCCTGCCGGGGCTGCGGCCTGCCGGGGCGGCGGTTCGGCAGCGCACGGCCGACCAGCACCCCTCCCAGCGCGATCGCCGCGCCGATGACCAGACTCAGCGGGTCCATGTGCCACCGCCCTCTCTCCGCCGCTGGCACCTATTGTGGCGCACCGTCCGCCGCCCGGGCGGGCGGAACGGAGCCGGTGAGCATGTCGGCGCGCAGCGCCTTCAGCGTGGCGATGTCGGCCGCGTGCGGCCCCGCGGGGCCGGGCGTCTCCACGACGATGGGCACACCGGCGCTCACCGGGTGCCGGAACAGTTCCGCGAACGGGCGCGCGCCGATATGGCCGGCCCCGATGTTCTCGTGCCGGTCCCGGTTGCTGCCACACGGCGCCTTGGAGTCGTTGGCGTGCACCAGCCCGAGGCGTCCCGGTCCCACCACCGCGGCGAACTCGTCCAGCATGGCGCGCATGCCCTCAGGGGTGGCGATGTCGTGCCCGGCGCCGAAGGCGTGCGCGGTGTCCAGGCACACTCCGGCCTTGGGGTGGTGGTCGAGCGCCGCGAGGTAGGGGCCCAGGTGCCCGACCGCCGCGCACAGCACCTGGCCCTGCCCGGCCATGGGCTCCAGCAGGACGGGTGGCGCGTCGTCGGCCAGACCGTCCAGGACCGGCAGCAGCCGCTCCCGCATGCGCGCCAGCCCGGCGGCGCGTTCGCCGCGCACGGCGGACCCGGTGTGCACCACGACGCCGCGGGCGCCGATCTCGGTTCCGCGCCGCAGCGCGTGCTCGACGGCCGCGACCGACTTCGCGGCCACCTCGGCGTCCGGGGAGCCCAGGTTCACCAGGTAGGGCGCGTGGATGTAGACGGGCAGGGCGGTCCGGGCGCGCAGCCGCGCGTCCTCGCCGGGATTCCCGGGCGTGACGGCCCAGCCGCGCGGGTTGGTGACGAACACCTGCACGGTCTCCGCGCCGACCTCGTCGGCGTAGGCGAGACCGCGGGTCGCCAGCCCGCCGGCCACGGGGACGTGCGCCCCGACGGGCGAAGGGGGCAGTGCGTGCATGACGCGACCAGCCTAACGTCGCTGCGCGGCGCCCGGATCCGCCGCCGGAACCGTGCGATGGGGCCCGAAGCGCGCCCGGATCGGTGTGACGGCCCGGCCAGTGGGCACCCCTGACATGTACCCACCCGATCGGGGGCGGGGACCGGCCGGTTCTGAGTACGAGCGCTCAGGCGCGGCCGGCCGACGGCGGCCAGGATGGCGGTATGAACCACACGAGAACGACCTCACTGCGGCCCGCGTGGCAGAACGTCGCCTTCGGGGCGCTCGTCGGACTGGGCACCACCGTCGTGGTGGGGCTGATCGTCGACGGCGCCGGCTGGGTGGTCAACGGCCTCACCGCCGATCAGGTGATCGGCGCGAACATCGGCCTGGGACTGGCCACGTTCGCGGCACGGCTGGTCGGCACGCCGCTGGCCGGGTGGTGGCTGCTGCGCCTGCTGAACGTGCCGCGGCCGGGTGCCGCGGCGCTGATCGGCGCCGTGGCCTACGTCGTGATGGGCTGGTCGCTGCAGGGCGACCCGGCGCTGCCGGGGGCGATCCTCGGCTGGCTGATCCTGGGCCCGATCGCCGGCGCGGCCGGGGTCTTCGCCGCGGGACTGCTGCCGGGCCGGGCCGGGCGCCGCTCATGAGCGGCACCGGCGCGGGGACAGGAGGGCGGGCGGCGGAAGCCCCGTCAAGGGCCTGAGCCGGGTGCGCAACGAACGAGCGCGGTTCGGTGGCGTTCGGCGGGGAGATCATGGATGCTGGCGTGCATGGTCTCGGTAGTGCAGAACGTGGCGATCGACTGTGCGGATGCTTATGAGCTGGCTCGGTTCTGGAGCCGTGTGACGGGCCGTCCGCTGCATCCGGAGGACCGGCCGGGGGACCGGGAGACCCAGGTGCCGCTGGCGGAGGGCCCGGTGCTGTACTTCAACCAGGTGCCCGAGGCCAAGACGGTCAAGAACCGGATCCACCTGTGCCTGCGCCCCGAGACGTCGCGTGATCAGGAGGTGGACCGGTTGCTGGGCCTCGGTGCCACCTTCGTCGCCGATCACCGGAATCCCGATGGATCCGGGTGGGTCGTTCTCGCCGATCCCGAAGGCAACGAATTCTGCGTCCTGCGCAGCGAGTCCGACCGAGCCGCCGTGCATTCCTGACGCTCGCGCGCCGTCCCGGCCGTCGCGTGTGAGGGCCGGTCACGGCCGCTCGCCGACGGCGGCGGCGATGCCGGCCGTTTCGCGGCGGGCGGCGAACTCGCCGTGCCGGGCGGCCACCGCCCCGGCGCCCCGTGCGGCGGTCGCCGCCGATGTCGACCGCGAGCGCCCGTGGTAGCCGGTCCGGCCGGCGCGGTGCGCGCCGGCCCGGGCGCCGCCGGGGCGGCTACTCGTCGTCCTCGTCCTCGTCGTCGTCACCGGTCATCGTGTCCACGCAGACCGCGATCGCGAGCACCAGCGCCGGGTCGCCACCGGCGTCCTCGCGGAAGGTGTTGACGTCCACCGCGTAGGTGTCGACCAGCCGGAACCACTTGCGGGAGATGATCGCGATCGGGCCGGCGTCATCGGTGATCTCGTACTCCTTGTCGAAGAAGTCCCCGGTGATCTCCCACTCGCCGCCGGCGGCCAGTTCGACGATCAGCTTGTCCTTGATCGGGTTGAACAGCCGCTTGCGCACGGTGGCCACCGGCTCGCCCTCGCGCTCGACCGTCATCGTGTCGCGCATGCTGATCAGCTTCTTGCGGATGACGAGGAGCTCGTTGCCGTCCATGTCCTTGAGCTCGAAGGTCTTGCGGATCCGCAGCGCCTTGCCGTCCACCAGGAAGACGCGCTCGCCCTCCTCGTTCTCCACCCAGAAGTCGTCGCCGATGTCGAAGATGCGCTCGCGCACCAGGAACTTCATGCCGTCCCCCGTTGTCGCCGTGCCTGTGGTCGAGGACGACCGTATTGGACGGCGCGCCGTGTGGGAAGCCGGAGCCGCGTCCGGCGGGGAGCCGCCGAGCCCGCCGGACGCGCGCTCAGTTGACGCCGGCGAGCGACTGGACGCCGACCGCGCCCTGCTCGCCGAGGGCGCGCAGCAGCGCCAGGATCGCGCGGTTCAGCGGCACCGGCACGTCGTGCCGATCCGCCGCGCGCACCACGGCGCCGGTGATGAGGTCGTGCTCCACCGCCCGGCCCGCCAGCCGGTCGTACAGCATCGACGTGCCGCTGTGCGGGTGCATCGCGCTGTACAGGTCCAGCGTCTGGTCGACGTCGGACATCGCCAGCCGGGCGCCTTCGGCCTGGCCGGCCAGGACGGCCTCGCCGAGCAGGCCGCGCGCGAGTTCGCGCAGGTCCGGCTGTTGCAGCACCCCGATCCGGCGCAGAGTGAGCGCCGTCAGCGGGTTGGCGGCGAGGTTGGTCATGAGCTTGCGCCACGCGGCGGTGGTGAAGTCGGCCTCGCACACCACGTCCACGGCCGAGCCGTGGAACAGCCGGGCCAGATCGGCGCCGGCCGGGCCGGACGGGACGACCAGGCGGCGCCCCCAGCGGTGCTGGATGTGCTCACGGGACAGGCGCTCGGCCGCGATGTAGACCAGCGCCGGCACCAGTTCGCCCGCGGCGAGCAGCGGGCCGAGGCGTTCCTCGTGGTCGACCCCGTTCTGCAACACCACCACCCGGGTGCCCGGTCCGGTGAGGTGCCGGATCCAGCCCAGCGTCTGGTGGGTGTCCTGGGCCTTGGTGGCGATCAGCAGCCAGTCCATCCGCGCACCGAGCGCCTCCGGCCGGGTGGCCGAGGGCAGCCGCACCGTGCGGCGCGCGCCGTCGCGCTCCACCGTCAGCGCGCCCAGCGGCCTGCGGACGCACAGGGTCACCTGGTGGCCCGCGGCGTGCGCGGCCTCCGCCACGATGCCGCCGATGGCTCCGGCGCCGACCACGGCCACCCGCTGGGGTCTGTCCAGCGGCTCCCGGCCCGCGGCGCCAGTCAACACGTCGACCGTCGACTCCGTCATCGCGCCCTCCATCAGAAGGTCCCGGTGGGTCTCACCGGTCCGGTTCGATGCTCCGGGGAGGGTGTTGCGTGATCGTCACCGAACGTGGACGGCGGCGTTAACTGGCGAACTCACCAGATATCCGGACGGATCGGACCAGGTGTCCGTGGGCGCCCGCCGCGGCCCGGCACGGCGGGCCGTCCCGGCCGGGGGAGCGGCCGGGACGGAAGACGTCGGCGGAACCGCCCGGCACCCGTTACCCTGCCGTCCGTGAGCACCGAATCCGCACCCCCGACCCTGCACGACGTGACCTCGGCCTTCGAGCGGATCTACGATCCCTCGTGGGCCGCCTCCTGGGACGCGGTCGGCCTCGTGTGCGGCGACCCGGCGCAGCCGGTACGGCGGGTGCTGTTCGCCGTCGACCCGGTCGCCGAGGTCGTCGAGGAGGCGGTCGCCTGGGGGGCGGATCTGGTCATCACCCACCACCCGCTGCTGCTACGCGGCGTGACCAGCGTCGCCGCCACCACGCCCAAGGGGCGGCTGGTGCACCGGCTGATCACCTCCGGTGTCGCGCTGTACACGGCGCACACCAACGCCGACACCGCGCACCCCGGCGTGTCGGACGCGCTGGCCGCCGCCGTGGGACTCACCGGGCCGCTGCGCCCGCTCGACCCGGACCCGGCCGACCCCGAAGGGCGGCGCGGCATCGGCCGGATCGGCACCCTCGCCGAGCCGGTGACACTGCGCTCGTTCGCCGAACGCGCCGCCGCGGGACTGCCGCGCACCGCCGCCGGCCTGCGGGTCTCCGGAGACCCCGACCGCGAGGTCCGCACGGTCGCGGTCTCCGGCGGGGCCGGCGACTCGCTGCTGGGCGCGGCCCGCGCGGCGGGGGTCGACGTCTTCCTCACCTCCGACCTGCGGCACCACCCGGCCTCGGAGTTCGCCGAGCACGGCGACGTCGCCCTGGTCGACACCGCGCACTGGGCGAGCGAGTGGCCCTGGCTGGCCGACGGCGCCGCCCGCCTGACGCACGCGCTGCGGGACGCAGCCACTAACGTGGAGATCCGCGTATCAACGATCGTGACGGACGCCTGGACCCAGGCGTTCGGGCGTCCCGATCACCCGGTCTCGTAGCCGCCCAGTCGTGACCGCCCCGGCCGGCCCCGCTACGTAAGGAACTGAGGACAAGTGAAAGCTGAAGCCGTCCACCAGCGCCGCCTGCTGGACCTGCAGGAGCTGGACACCACGCTGGCGCAGATGAACCACCGCGCACGCACGCTGCCGGAGATCGCGGAACTGGAGCGCCTGGACGCCCGCATCGCCGAACTCCGCAACGCGCTCGTCGTGGTCGAGACCGAGCTGGGCGACCTCGGCCGCGAGCAGCGCAAGGCCGAGGCGGACGTGGACCAGGTGCGCACCCGCGCCGAGCGCGACAGCCGACGGCTGGAGGCCGGGCAGGTGAGCTCGCCGAAGGAACTGGAAGGGCTGCAGTCCGAGATCGCCTCGCTGCAGCGCCGCCAGGGCGAGCTGGAGGAGATCGTGCTGGACGTGATGGAACGCCGCGAGACCGCGGAAGCCCGCCGCGCCGAGCTGGCCAAGGATCTGGCGACCGCCGAACAGGACCGCGCGGTCACCGAGGAGCGCCGCTCCACCGAGATCAGCGCCATCAGGGCCGACGCGGCCACCGCCCGCGACCGGCGCACCCGGGTCGCCGGGGAGATCCCGGACGACCTGCTCGCCCTCTACACCAAGCTGCGCGACCAGTACGGCGGTGTCGCCGCGGCGCCGCTGCGGTACGGGCGGTGCGAGGGGTGCAAGCTCGCGCTGAGCACCGCCGAGCTGGGCGAGATCCGCGCCGCGCTCTCCGACGAGGTGGTGCGCTGCGAGAACTGCCGCCGCATCCTCATCCGCACCACCGAGTCGGGGCTGTAGTGCGGCGGACCGGACGGACGGCCACGCGGGCCCGGTGCGGGCGCGGACGGGGAGGACGGCGATGAGCAGGCGGTTCGTCATCGAGGCCGACGGCGGCTCCCGGGGCAACCCCGGGCCGGCCGGGTACGGCGCGGTGGTGCGCGACGCCGACAGCGGCGAGCTGCTGGCCGAGGTCGCCGAGTCCATCGGCCGGGCCACCAACAACGTCGCGGAGTACCGGGGGCTGATCGCCGGCCTGGAGGCGGCCGCCGGGATCGACCCCGGCGCCGAGGTCGAGGCGCGGATGGACTCCAAGCTCGTGGTGGAGCAGATGTCCGGCCGCTGGCGCGTCAAGCACCCCGACATGCAGCCGCTGGCCCGGCGGGCCCGCGACCTCGCCACCGGCTTCCCGGCCGTCCGCTACACCTGGGTACCGCGCGCCCGCAACGCGCACGCCGACCGGCTGGCCAACGAGGCGATGGACGCCGCCGCGCGGGGCCGGTCCGGAACGATCACCCGGACCGCGCGGCCCGAACCACCGGCCCGGCCCGAACCCGCCGCCCGGCCGGCGGCGACCGAAGGCCGGGCGGACACGACCGACCTCGGATGGGGCGCCCCGGAGACGGCCGCCACCCGGCTGCTGCTGCTCCGGCACGGCGAGACCGCGCTGTCCGCCGAGCGGCGGTTCGCCGGAGTCGGCGACGTCGCGCTCACCGACACCGGCCACGAGCAGGCGGAGGCGGTGGCGCGCCGGCTGGCCGGGCACACGGCCGCCGTCGACGTGATCGTCTCCTCTCCGCTGCGCCGCGCCGCCGACACGGCCGCCCGCGTGGCGAAGGAGCTCGGCCTGCCGGTGGGAGAGGCCGACGCCCTGCGCGAGACCGATTTCGGCGAGTGGGAGGGGCGCACCTTCGCCGAGGCGCGCGAGCGCTGGCCCCGGGAGCTGAACCGGTGGCTGGCCGACCCCGCGGCGGCACCGCCCGGCGGCGAGAGCTTCGCGGCGGTGGGCCGCCGGGTCGCCGCCGCCCGCGACGCCCTGCTCGCCCGCCACCCGGGCCGCACCGTCCTGGTCGTCACGCACGTGACCCCGATCAAGGTGCTCGTCCAGCAGGCGATGCTGGCGCCGCCGCAGGCGCTGTACCGGATGCACCTCGACGTCGCCTCGCTGACCACGATCGACTGCTACGCGGACGGTCCCATGGTGGTGCGGTCGCTGAACGACACGGCGCATCTGCCCGGCCGGTAGACTGGATCGGCGCGGAGGAGTCGGCCAGGCGGTCGCGGCGCCGTACGGCGTCGAGGAAAGTCCGGACTCCACAGGGCAGGGTGGTCGGTAACACCGACCCGGGGCGACCCGCGGGAAAGTGCCACAGAGAACAGACCGCCACCCTCGCGGTGGTAAGGGTGAAACGGTGGTGTAAGAGACCACCAGCGGCCGGAGCGATCCGGCCGGCTCGGTAAACCCCACCCGGAGCAAGGTCAAGAGGGGGACCCCCGGGTCCCCTGCGCGAACGTTCGAGGGCGGCCCGTCCGATGTTCGCGGGTAGACCGCACGAGGCCGGCGGCAACGCCGGTCCCAGATGGATGACCGCCCGGTCCGGTCGGACCGACAGAATCCGGCTTACCGGCCGACTCTTCCGCCGCCGCTCCCCGGCCTGCGGTGCGACCGTCGGCAGGCCGCTCCGTTCCTCGTCCGTACCCCGGGGAGAGGTCCCCGTTCCGGTTCCCCGCGTACCGGCCGTGCCGGCCGCTCACGCCCGCCGAATTCCGCGGCGAGCGGTCCGATGGCTGCCGAATCCGCTTCCGCAGGCCGTCGCTGTGCGTCGAATCGGCCACCTGACGAAATCCGGTAGCCGAAGCCGCTCCCTGTGGTCCCCGCTGGAGCCTCACGGCGATAATGCCGCGTGAAGACGGACGGTCGCATGGCCGCTCCGGACGGTGATCGGGGTGGCGCCGGCGTCGCCGGGGCGCACCGGTCCGGACCTCGCGGGGGCGACCATGCGGCCCGGGGCACGGGGAGGCGGCCGATGATGCGGAAGGTGTTCGACAGCCGGGACTTACCCGAGGCGGAACGGGTACCCGCGTGGAGGGAGGTCACGGCGAGCGCCCTGGTGCCCCACGAGATCGAGGGCGATCCCGGCGCGGAATTCCTGGCCACACTGCGCGCGGTCCGGCTGGCCGAGGCCCAGGTGACCGGGCTGATGTATTCGACGCTGACGTCCCGGCGGTCGGCGAAACTGATCCGGAGATGCGATCCGCAACTGTACGTGGTGTGCCTCATCCTGGGCGGCCGCCAGACCATCGTGCAGGAACACCGCGCCGCGCCGCTTCGCGGGAACGACCTCGTGCTGTACTCCTCCTGGCACCCCTACCAGGGCATCGTGGAAGCGCCGTGCGGCGGAGCGACCTCCGTCGTGGTCCAGTTTCCCCGGGAGTGCCTGCCGCTCCCCGCCGACCGGGTCAGCCGGATCATGGCGACCCGGCTGACGGGGCGGGAAGGCGTCGGCGCCATCCTCGCGGGGTGTCTCACCCGGCTCGCCACGGAGACCGGCCCTTACCGGCCCGCGGACGCCCAGCGGCTCGGACCGGTGCTCCTCGACCTGATCACGGCGTGGCTGGCCCACCACATCGAGGAGGAGGCGCGGACCCCGGCCGAGACCCGCGAGCGGGTCCGGTTCCTGGAGATCCAGGCGTTCATCCTCCGCAACCTCGGCGCGGCCGACCTTAAGCCGTCCACCATCGCCGCCGCCCACCACATGTCGCTGCGATCGCTGCACCGCCTTTTCCAGCGGAACGGAAACGGCGTCACCGTCGCCGAGTACGTCCGGTCCCAGCGCCTCACCCGCGCCCGGCGCGATCTCGCGGACCCCCGGAACGCCGGCCGTCCCGTCCAGGCGATCGCCGCCCGCTGGGGCTTCTCCCGTCCCGCCGACTTCACGCGCGCTTTCCGTTCGGCATTCGGCCCCACCCCCACCGAGTACCGTCACGCGTGCCTGCGGGTCGGCGCCCAGCGCTAAGAAGCCGGCGCGCGATGCGAAGGACGCGCCCGTGCGCGGCTCCCAGAATGGCCGGTGAGCACCAGGGAACCGGTGATCGGCGGAACGGGAGCAACGGATCCTGTCAGGGCGGCGCCTGGGTACGCGTGTACGCCCGGGGCATCGGCTGGAGCAACTGGGTGTACCACGCGAGCAACGCCCGGATCGACGTTCCCAGCGGGAACCCGGTCACCCAGTCCCAGCACAAGGGGTGCCAGAACTGCCGGGTCTACACGCTGACGCCGTAACGGCGTCGCGGCGCCCACTTCCGGTCAGGCGACCGCCACCGGGCGAACCGCCGATACCGGCCCCCTCCGCGCCCGGAACACGGTGTGATGGTCACAGGTCATCCCAGGCGCGGGTGCGGGGCCGGTCCGGTGGCGGACGCGCCGCGGCGCCCGGCCGGCGCCGTGCCGGGCGTGATTCGGCCGCCGGGCGGGCGGTTCGATGGCCCTCCGGCGCGTCGGCGGGCCGGAAACGCCGCTAGATTGGGGGAAGCCGCGCCGCGCACCGCCGACGCCGGTGGCGGGGCGGTGCCAGACGTTGCCGGCGGTGAGGGACTCCTGATGACCTGGCTTCTCATGTTCGGGCTTCCTGTCGTCGCGATCATCGTGATCATCGGGTTCGCCGTGTACCAGGCGTCCCCCGTCACGCAGGACGAGCGACCGGAGCCGATCGACAAGGACGACGAGGGCGACGAGTAGCGTCCACGGCCTCCCCAGGCCGGGACGCCGGACGGCCGTCAGGGCGAGGTGGGCGGCGGGTCGGACCGGTCCGTGACGGGTACGTCGCCGGAGGGGCGCGGCCGTGGGACGGTGCCCGAGGGCACCGGGAGGAACCGCTCCCGCCGCTCGTCCAGTACCTGCACCCGGGCGGTCTCCAGGTCGAAGTACAGGCCGGTCAGCTCCAGGCGTCCCTCCTCGTACCGGCGGCGCACCGCCGGATAGCCGAGCAGGTGCTCCAGCTGCTGCACGACGTTCAGCCGCCCGAGCCGGTCCACCCGTTCGGCGGGCGGCAGCGACGCGGAGAGATCCGGGAACCGCGCCAGCGTCGCCGCGCCGTGACGCAGCCACCGTGCCACGTGGGCCGTGTCGGAGTCGCCCGCCTCTGCCGGGACGCCCTCCAGCAGCGCCTGCATCGCGCCGCAGTGCGAGTGCCCGCACACCACGACCGCCGGGACCTCCAGCACCGCCACCGCGTACTCCACGGCCGCTCCCACCGAGGCGTCGTGCGCCCGCGACGCCCGAGGTTCGTGCGGCGGCACCAGGTTGCCCAGGTTGCGCAGGGTGAACAGGTCACCGGGCCCGCTCGCCGTGATCACGTTGGGCACCACGCGGGAGTCGGTGCAGGTGATGAACAGCGCCTGTGGGCGCTGGCCGCTCGCCAGCCGGCTCAGCAGCGGGCGCATCGGCGCCGCGGTGCTCTCGTGGTAGTCGCGCGCACCGGCCAGCAGCAGGCCGGAGACCCGCGCGTCGCCGCCGGTCTCGCGCCGCATCGCCCACGGCGCCCACCAGCGGAGTGGCGCGGGCGGCAGTGTCTTCGCCGTGGGCGGCGTCCGGTTCGACGCGCGCTCATACCACTTCTCGTGGATCTCGTCGATGTCGACCGCGCCGCCGGTCCGCTCGTGGTCCAGCCGCCAGGCGTGGACGGCCTCGAAGGCGGCGTGGTCCATGAAGTCCACGTTCAGGTCGAGGTCCACGGAGGTTCCGGCGGGGATCTCGCGCAGGGCCCGGGCCACTCGCGGGACGCCGAGGAAGGTGAGCGAGCCCCGCACCACCACGTGCCAGCGCCCGGCCCGATCCTCGGTCCGCACGCTCAGCCGGGCCAGCCGGCGCAGCGCGAGCAGCGCGGCCAGCGCCAGCCCCACGAGCACGCCTTCGAGCAGGCCGAGCACCACCACTCCGGCCAGCGTGACGAGGTGGACGCCGGCCTCCCGGTGCCGCCGCAGGTCACGCAGGCGGGCCAGGTCGACCATCTGCACGCCGACGAAGACGAGCAGTCCCGCCAGGGCGGCCATGGGGACGAGTTCGACGACGTTGGCGAACAGCCCGACGAAGGCGAGGATCCACACCCCGTGCAGGATCGCCGCCAGCGGGGTCCGGCCGCCGGCCCGGGCGTTGGCGGTGCTGCGCACGATCACCCCCGCCACCGGCAGCCCCCCGAGCGCGCCGCTGGCGACGTTGGCGGCGCCCTGCCCGGCGAGTTCCCGGTCCAGCCGCACCCGCCGTCCGTCGTGCAGCCGGTCCACCGCGATCGCGCACAGCAGCGACTCGACCCCGGCGACCAGCGCAACGGTGACGACCCCGACCGCCACTCCGTGCAGGTCGGCCAACGCGGGCAGTGCGGGCCCGCTCCACGCCTCCGCGAGCGAGTCCGGCAGCGCTACCCGTTCCACCGGACGGCCCACCCCGGCGGCCACCGCGGTCGCCGTCACCACCGCCACGAGGGCGGCGGGGAGCAGCCCGGGCCGCAGTCGGCCCAGCGCTGGCAGCCGGGACCACACCAGCATGACGGCGATCGTGGTCAGACCGACGAGCAGGGACGGCCAGTGCGCCGCGGCGAGCCGACCGGGGAGTTCGGTGAGGTCGGCGAGCGCCGAGCCGTGCGGTGCGCCGCCGAGCAGCACGTGCGCCTGGGCGACGGCGATGGTGACTCCCACCCCGGCCAGCATCCCGTGGATCACGGACGGCGAGATGGCGAGCGCGGCGCGCGCCACCCGGCAGGCGCCGAGAGCGAGCTGCACCACCCCGGCCAGCAGGGTGATGAGGCAGGTCACCCGCCACCCGTAGGTGTGCACGAGGTCGGCCACGATGACGGTGAGGCCGGCGGCCGGCCCGCTGACCTGGACCGCCGATCCGCCGAATGCCGCGGCGACGACCCCGCCGACCACGGCCGCGATGAGCCCCGCGACCAGCGGCGCGCCCGAGGCGACGGCGATGCCGAGGGACAGCGGCACGGCGACGAGGAACACCACGAACGAGGCGCCGAGGTCACCGGCGAGGGTGCGCCGCAGCCGGGCGCCGACGGGTGGGGGAGCGGACTCGGGCGGGCGCGTTTCGGGCATGCGGAGCTCCAGGATCAGGGGGCGGGCCGCGCCGGGGGTGCTGCCGCGCGGACGCGGCGGGCCGCCGCGTGCCGGAGCGTTTACCTGGTGGTCTCTCCCGGCTACGTAATGTCATCAATCCTGGTTATCGGCGATCATTCGTCAAAGTGACCTTGATAACCGTTATTGGCGGAACTCTGCGGACTGATGCCGCGTTGCCGGGCGCCACACGTACAAGAAGGGGCGAGACGCTGGTCAGCGCCTCGCCCCTGAGCCGTGTCCGCCACCGGGTGGCTAACGGTACCGGCCGTCACCGTATCCGTAACCGCCCGAATCGTAGGGGGGCGGATCCTGCTCCGGATAATTCTGGTCACCAGGTCGGCCGGGCTGCGGCTCGCCCGGCCCGCCCGGGCCTGGGCGGAACGACGGCCACTCCCCGGTCTGCGGGCCGCCGGGGCCCCCCGGTCCGAAGCCGCCGGTTCCGGGCGGGGGTCCCCCCACCGGTCCCGGCTGATCCGGCCGGTAGTCGCCGAGCACGTCCCGGTACCCGCCCGCGGGCGGGGTCGCGGGCGCGGGGGGCTGGGCGCCGCGCATGCCGGGGTACTCGCCGGTGCCGTAGTCGGAGCGCGAGTAGCCGCCGGTGTCGAAGGCCGCGCGGTTGTGAGCACCGGTGGTGAAGGGTGAGGGGCCTCCTCCGGCACCCGGGCCGCCCGCCGGCGGCGCGGCGCCGAACGACGGCTGCTCGCCGGTGCCCTGGGCCCAGCCCGGCTGCTGCTCCCACGCCTGCGGGCCGCCGCCCGCGCCGGTTCCGAAACCGTCGGGGCGCGGCGGGTCGAGCGGTCCCGGGTATCCCGGCCCCGGCGGCAGCGCCGGTCCGCCGGCCGGCGGCGTCCCCGGCACCGGGGGACCGCCTGCGGGCGGGGTCGCGGGTGCGGGGGGCTGGGCGCCGCGCATGCCGGGGTACTCGCCGGTGCCGTAGTCGGAGCGCGAGTAGCCGCCGGTGTCGAAGGCCGCGCGGTTGTGAGCACCGGTGGTGAAGGAGGACGGCGGCTCGAAGCCGCCTCCCGCCGGCGCCCCTCCGGGCGGCGTGCCCGGGAACGCCGGGGAAGCCGGGGAGGCCGGTGCCGCGGGCGGCCTGGGCGCCCCGCCGTCCATGCTCGACCAGATCGGCGACCCGGGGTCGGACTCGGCGGCCGGGGTCCGGGGGAACGCCGGATCGCTCAGCGGGTCCGCACCGCCGAGGGGGTCGGACGACGGGGACAAGCCCGGGCTCAGCGGCGAGCGGCTGTGGGAGCCCGTGTCGTAGGAGGAGCGGGTGTGGTTGCCGGTGTCGTAGGGGCCGGGGTCGAGGGGGGAGCGGTTGTGGCTGCCGGTGTCGAAGGAGGACCGGGTGTGCGAGCCGGTCTCGTAGGACGAGGGCAGCGGCGCCCCTGGGTCGAGCGGCGAACGCGCCGCCGCGCCCGTGTCACCGGCCGCCGGCCGTCCCGGATCGGTGGTGGGGCGGTAGCCCGGCCCCGTCGTCTCCGCGGGGGACCCCAAGGGGTCGCGGGAGAACGAACCGGAGTCCCAGGCGGTACCGGAGCGGCTCGCCGACGCACCGCCCGGCGGGTTCCACGCCTGGGTGGCCGATAGCGGGTCCGCGCTGCGCGGCCCGGCACCCCCGCGCGGGGACGGCGCGCCCAGCGGGTCGTCCAGCGGGGCCGCGCCCAGCGGTTCGCCCGCGCTCGGTGTGCTCGGCCCGCCCGTGGGCGGAGTGGACGGGGCCGGGGAGCCGGCCGGCTCCGGGCCGTTCTGGCCGAGGCTGGCGAGCACCGCGAGTCCCGGATCGGCGGGCGCCTCACCGGCCGGTGCCGCCGCCGCGGGCTCGGCGGTCTCGGAGCGCCCCCGGCGTCCGCGCGAGCGGGGCACCGGGTCCTCCTCATAGAGGTCGTCGTAGTCCTCGTCGCGGACGGCCGCCATGGCCGCGGTCGACTCGTTGCGGGTGTCGCGGCGCCCCGGCCGGACGTCGCCGTCCTCGTCGTCCTCGTCCCGGTCGTCCCGGCCGCCGGCGCGGCCACTGCGGCCGCCGCCCACGGGTTCGTCGTCGGACAGGCTGGACCAGAAGTCGTTGTCGGACAGCCCGTCGGAGTCGTCGTCCCAGTCGTCGTCCCGGTTCCGGCGGGAGCGCGAGCGGCGCGAGGACCGCGGCGCGTCGTCGCCGCGTGAGCGGCGTCCGCTCCGGCCCCGTGCGGCCGGCTTGTCCTCCGGCTGCTCGTCGGCGGCGCGGTCGTCGTCCCAGTCGTCGTCGGCGGCACGTTCGTCGCGGTCCGCCCGGCCGGATCGTCGGGCCCGCCGGGATCGGGTGTCCGGTTCGTCGTCCTTGCCGGAGTCCTCGCCGTACTCGTCTTCGTCGTCGTAATCGTCGTAGTCATCGTCGCGGGCGTTGTTCGCGCTCAGCGCGCGCATGCCCAGGATGATGAGCATCAGCACGACGAGGACGACGATGACGGCAATGAGCGCAATGATCATGGTGAACGCACCACCCTAGGCCCCATGGCCTTGTAGAGGACAGAGGTGCCACCGGCGGTGGTGATGTGACAGGCCGGTGTTGAGCCGTGCGGGCGGCCGGCGCCGTGGCGCTGTGCGGCGGCGCGCTCGAAAAGTCGCCGCCCGTCCACACGCAACGGGCGCTGTCGCGCACGGCGGTTGTCCAGGTTTTCCGTGATGTGCGGCCGCTGTGTGCGGGGTGCGGGCCGCCCGCGTGGTCCGCCGCAGCGGCGGGCGTTCGGCACCGCGCCCGGTCCGTGGGGTCGCCGGCCGTGAGTGCCCCCGGAACGCCCGCCGGTCCCGTACCGGAGAGTCCGTCCGCCGCGCACCGCTGCGTTCCCGATCGCCGGCGAACCCGCGGTGGCGCACGAAGACAGCATTACGGACATCAGGAAAGAAGTGGGGGGCACGGCCCCACTTTATGCATAGTTGCGTGCCGAGTGCAGGGGGAGACGGCGGCCTTCTCCCGAGGCTGCGCACGGCGAGATGTCGTGAAGTTCCGGATATGTACCGGCGTGTAGAAGAGTGTCGCGTGGTGCATTTCACCCCCCAGTAGCGATGAGACGTCCGCGGGCCAGCGTACGCGCGGCGATCGCACCGAGCGCCTCGTCCAGCGGAGCCCCGTCGGAGAGCGGGACGTCCTCACTGAGCGCGTACACGGTGAACCGGTACTCGTGATCCTCGTGCCCCTCCTCCGGGCACGGCGGCTCGTAGTCGGCGTCCCCCGCGCTGTTCTGCGCCTGGTGCGCCGGCTGCGGCACGCTGCCCTCGGGCAGTTCGGGGTTCTCCGGGTCGAGACCGAAGACCGTCCAGTACACCCGCGCGCCGCCGGTGGCCTCGGTGTCGTCGACCAGGACGGCGAGCGATTCGGTCTCCGGCGGCAGCCCGGACCACCGCAGCGGCGGGGACACCCCCGCGCCCGCGCAGGTGTAGCGCTCCGGGATCGTCTCGCCCTCACGGATCATCGGGCTGGTCACGGTGATGTCGTCGCTGGTCGGCGCGTTGGCCCCGGTGGGCAGCACCCCGCATCCGGTGACCACGGCCATGAGCACGGCGACCCCGCCCGTCGCGGCGGACGTACGGCGGCCTCCCCGGTGCCGGGAGGCGGGCGAGGCGGGACGTGGGACCGGAAACATGGGGCTCCTGCGCAACGGGCGATCGGTGGTTGCTTGGCGACCTCGCCGGCCCGGGGGCACCGGCCGGGCGCGCCGTCCGGCGCCGCGGTCGCTCCTCCGGCGAGTTCCCACCGAACCTTACTGCGGTCCGGGTGCGGATGAACCCCGGACAGGGGAGTGTCGCGCCGCGGCAACGGTACCGCGCGCCGGGGCGCCCGGGTGCCGCGGCGCCCGCGTCCGCCCGGCCGGGCCTGCGCCGCGCGGGGCCGCAACGGGCGCCCGCCCCGCCCCCTGCCGGGCGTCCACCACCCGCCAAATCGGTTGGTCGCCGGGCCCGCGCATCGGCGACCATGGATCCGTGCGCTTCTCCATCCTCGGGCCGGTGACGGTTCACGACGACGCGGCGCGGGCCGTCGCCGTCGGCGGCGCCCGGCTGCGCGCGCTCCTCGTGCTGCTGCTCCTCGACCCCGGGCGCACGGTCGGCACCGAGCGCCTCATCGAGGGCATCTGGGGTGGCGACGCGCCCGCCGGGGCCGGTAACGCCCTGCAGGCCCTCGTCTCCCGGCTGCGCCGTCTCCTCGGCGCCGCCGCTCCCGTCGTCACCGACGCCGCCGGATACCGGCTGGACATCGATCCGGGCCAGGTCGATCTGTGGGAGTTCCAGGAGCTCGTCGAGCGCGGCCGCGCCGCCCACGCCGCGGGCAGGCCGCGCGAGGCGCTGCGCGCGCTGGACGCCGCCCTCGCGCTGTGGAACGGTCCCCTCCCGGCCGATCTCGCCGGCCTCGACGAACTGCACAGCGTCCTGATCCGGCTCGGCGAACTCCGGAACACCGCCGTCGAGAAGCGCCTCGCCGCCGCGCTCGACCTCGGCCGGCACGCCGAGGTGCTGCCCGACGCCGAGGCGCTCGCCGCCGAGTGGCCGTTGCGCGAGCAGCGGGTGCGGCTGCTCATGCGCGCTCTCGCGGGGTGCGGCCGGCAGGCCGACGCGCTCGCCGCCTACGAGGCGCTGCGCCGGCGGCTCGCCGGCGAATTCGGCACCGACCCCGCCGCCGAGACCCGGGAACTCCATCTCCGCCTGCTCCGCGGCGAACTCGACCCGGCCCCGGCCGTCCCCGGCGGGCCGGGGACGGCCGGGCGCGGCGCGGCCCCGACCCGGCTGCCGTCCCCGCTCACCAGTTTCGTCGGGCGCGACACCGAGCTGCGGGACACCGTCGAATCGCTGCGCCGGCAGCGCCTGGTCACGCTCATCGGGCCGGGCGGCGCCGGCAAGACCCGGCTGTCGATCGAGGCGGGCTCGCGCTTCGCCGAGCGGCACGCCGGGCTCGCCGCGGACGGCGTCTGGTTCGTCGAGCTCGCATCGCTCAGCGAGGCCGGTGAGGTCGCCCAGGCGGTGCTCGGCACGCTCGGCCTGCGCGAACGCGCCGTCATCGGGCTGCGCGGCGCCGCGCTCGCCGACGACCCGCTGTCCCGGCTCACCGGCGCGCTCGCCGGGCAGCGTGTGCTGCTCGTCCTGGACAACTGCGAGCACCTCGTCACCGAGGTCGCCCGGTTCACCGAGCGTCTGGTCGCCGAGTGCCCGCGGGCACGGGTGCTCGCGACGAGCCGCGAGCCGCTCTCGGTCCCGGGCGAGCGGCTGGTGCGGGTCTCCTCACTGGCGCTGCCGCCGAAACGGGTCAGCGCCGAACGCGCGCTCGACTACCCGTCGGTCCGGCTGTTCGCCGAACGCGCGGCCGCCGCGGGCGGGGGTTTCCGGGTGCACGCCGGCAACGTCGCGCACGTGGCGCGGGTCTGCCGCGAGCTGGACGGCATGCCGCTCGCCCTGGAGCTGGCCGCCGCGCGGGTGCGGGCCATGCCGCTCCCGCAGCTCGCGGCGCGGCTGTCGGACCGCTTCCGGCTGCTCACCTCCGGCAGCAGGTCCGCGCTGCCGCGGCACCAGACGCTGCGCGCGGTGGTCGACTGGAGCTGGGACCTGCTCGGCGCGCGGGAGCGCGCGCTGCTGCGCCGGCTCTCGGTGTTCGCGGGCGGCGCCACGCTGGAGGCGGTCGAGCGGGTCTGCGCCGATTCCCCGGGCGGCGCCGGCATCGGCGGCCAGGACGTGTGGGAGCCGCTGTTCGCCCTCGTCGACAAGTCACTGGTGGTGGCCGACGAGGCCATCGACGCCACCGCGGCCCCGCGCTACCGGATGCTGGAGACCGTGCGCGCCTACGGGGCGCGGCGGCTCGCCGAGGCCGGCGAGGCCGATTCGCTGCGCCGCGCGCACGCCGAGTACGTGCTGGACCTGTGGCGCGACGGCGACCCCCGTCTGCGCACCGGTGAGCAGGCGGAGTGGCTGCCGCGGCTGCGGGCCGAGCACGACAACCTGAACGCCGCGTTGCGGTGGGCGGTCGACCAGGGCGCAACGACGCTGGCGCTCGACATCGCCCACCACGCGCAGTGGTACTGGGCCATCGGCGACACGCTCACCGAGGGCGGCCGGTGGAGTGCGGAGATCGTCCGCCTGGCGGGCGACCACCCACCGGACGGCCGGCTCGTCGCCTACGCCGAGTGCCTCGCCGCCCGGACCCTGTGCGACCTGCGCGGCCCCGGATCGCCCGAGAGCCTGGGCCGCGCGCTCGATGTGCTCCGGGCGGGCGGAGAGCGGGCTGAGGAGCACCCCTATCTGCTCATGGTCCCCGTGTACATGGGGATGCTGAGCGGGGAGATCGAGAAGACGACCGACCACCTGGCCGGGCTTCCGGACCACCCCGACCCGTGGCAGCGGGCGTTCACGGCGGCGCTCACCGGAGTGCTCGCCGCGCAGTGCGGCCGCACCCGGCTGGCCGAGCGCCGCTTCCGGTCCGCGCTCGACGGGTTCCGCGCGCTCGGTGACGCGTGGGGCGGCTGCCAGGCACTCGCCGGGCTGGCGGAGATCGCCCATTACGGCGACTTCGAGCGCGAGCGGGAGCTGCTGACGGAGGGCGTCGTGCTGGCCGAGCGGCTGGGCCTGCGCGACCACGCCGTGATGTTCCGGGGGCGGCTCGCCGTCTCCACGGCGCTGTCCGGCGACACCGCCCGGGCCCGGGAGCAGGTCGCGGCGATCCGGGAGGCGGGGCTCAAATGGCAGCACCGGCTGTCGGTGACCTTCATCGAGGCGCAGGTCGACCGGCTCTGCGGCGACCTTCCGGCCGCACGCGGCAAGCTGGCGGCGGCGATGCGGCAGGCCGCGGAGATGGGGGAGTTCGTTCGTACGCAGGCGTTCCCGCTCTCGGCGGTCGCCCGGGCCCGCGTCGAGCTCGACGCCGGTGACACGGCGCTGGCCCGCCGCCTGCTGTCCGCCGCCTGGCATGCCCCCGGACCGCTGCGGGACTCAGCGACCCAGGCCGCGATCCTGGAACAGCTGGCCGAGCTGGCCATCGCCGCCGGCGAACCCGAGAGCGCGGCGCGGCTGCTCGGCCACGCCGACGGTGCCCGCGGCGTGCCGAACCGCACGGTGCCCGCCGTCCTCGCGGTGCGGGACGCCGCCCGCGCGCGGCTCGGCGAGGCGCGGTTCACCGAGCTCCACCGGCGGGCCGAAGCCGCCACCGGCGAGGAGCGCGCGGCCGCCGTGGAGCGCTGCATGGCCGCCCGGCCCGAGGCCACCGGCGACCGGAGCGGGTGACACCGCCGGCGCCGCCCGCTCCCGTCACCGCTAGGACCGGCGCCGGTAGGCGCGGGTGGCCAGGGGGAAGAACACCGCGACCAGCCCCACGGTCCACACCACGGTCCACAGCAGCGGCTCGGCCACCGGACCGCCCAGCATGAGGCCGCGCATCGCGTCGGTCACGTGGGTGACCGGGTTGACCTGCGCGAACGCCGACATCCAGGACGGCATCCGGTCGGTCTCCACGAACGTGGAGCTGCCGAAGGTGAGCGGGAACATCCAGATGGAGCCGAAGATGTTCACCGCGGTCGCCGAGCGCAGTGCCAGGCCGACGAAGGCCGACAGCCAGCACAGTCCGAACGCGAACAGCAGCACCACCGCCGCCGCGCCCACCACGCCGAGCACCCCGCCGGGCGGGCGGAAGCCGATCGCCGTGGCGACGAGCAGCACCATGATGACGGTCAGCAGGTAGCGCGTCATGTCGCCGAGGATGGCGCCGATGAGCGGCGCCGAGCGTGCGACCGGCAGCGAGCGGAAGCGGTCGAAGATGCCCTTCTCGATGTCGGTGTTGAGCGAGACCCCGGTGCCCACGGTGGCGAAGATGACCGACTGTGCGGTGATGCCGGGGATGATGAAGTCGCGGTAGGTCCGCCAGTCGCCCATCATCGCCTCGCCGAACACGAAGACGAACAGGCCGACGAACATGATGGGCATGAAGGTCAGGCCGAGGATCTCCGCGGGATTGCCACGGATCCGCAGCAGGCTGCGCCAGGTGAGCAGCAGTCCGTGCCAGACCGCCGTCACCGGGGTGACGCGGTCCGGAATCCGGGGAATGGCCGGGCTCGCGGGCGATTCGGCCGTGGCCGTCATCGGGTACCTCCGAGAGGACTCCGCCGGTGGCGGGACGAGATGGGACTTCTGCGGGGCGGGCCGGCGGGCGTCCCGATCGGGTACGCAACGTCGGCTCGGGGGAGCGGAGTCACACGGCCGTCCTTTCCGGCCTTTGCTCCGCCGCGGCGGAGGCCGGGGCGGAGTCGTCAGGCCGTACCGGGTGCCCGGTGAGCGCCAGGAACACCTCGTCCAGGCTGGGCCGGCGCAGCGTCAGCTCGGCGACGGCGATCCCGGCGTCGTCCAGCCGGCGCACCACCGCGGGCAGTGCCGCGGGGTCGGAAACCGACGCGCGGATCGATCCGCCCGCCGAATGCGCCGTGGCGCCGGTCACCTCCCCGACGATCCCGGAGACGGCGGCCAGCCGCTGGTCGTCGGTGGGCCGCACCTCCAGCACCTGGTCGCCCGCCCGGGCCTTCAGCTCCGCGGGCGTGCCGGTGGAGATCACCCGGCCGTGGTCGATGACCGCGATGTCGTCGGCGAGCTGGTCGGCCTCCTCCAGGTACTGGGTGGTCAGCAGCACCGTGACCCCCTCGTCCACCAGACCGCGGACCACGCCCCACAGCTCGTTGCGGCTGTGCGGGTCCAGGCCGGTGGTCGGCTCGTCCAGGAACAGCAGGCTGGGGCGGCCCACCAGGCTGGCGGCGAGATCGAGGCGGCGGCGCATACCGCCCGAGTACGTGCGCGCCGGGCGCTCGCCGGCCTCGGTCAGCGAGAAGCGGTCCAGCAGCTCCGCGGCCCGGGCGCGCGCGTCGCGCCGCGAGAAGCCGAGCAGGCGGGCGATGAGCACCAGGTTCTGCGTGCCGGTGAGGTCCTGGTCGACCGCGGCGTACTGGCCGGTCAGCCCGATGAGCCGCCGGACCCGGTGCGGCTCGGCGACGACGTCGTGGCCGCCGACGAAGGCCCGGCCCTCGTCAGGGCGGAGCAGCGTTGCGAGCACCCGGACCGTGGTGGTCTTGCCCGAACCGTTCGGCCCCAGCACGCCGAGCACCGCGCCGCTGCGCGCCACGAGGTCGACCCCGGCCAGCGCGGTGGTGCCCTTGAACCGCTTGACCAGGCCCTCGGCGCGGATGGCGTCCGTCATTGTTCCTCCCTATCGGTCGGTGCCAGCCTGCCGTGCGGTGCTGACAAAACGCTGACATGCGCCGCGGTCCCTGACACGGCCCCGGCGAGGGCGGTGGCGGCCCCGCCGCCGGGACGCCATAATTCGCGATCCGCAGCGATCCGGGAGAAACGCCCTACACTCGGTCCCGTGACGAACCCCCGGCTGCGCCCGCCCGAACACCGAGTCGCGCCGCGCGCCGTACTCATGTGGACGCTGAGCGGCCTGGCCGGCACGGCGGTCGTCACCGCGCTGCTGGCCGGCGCGGCGGTGCTGATCCGCCTCGGCGGCTGGGCGTGGCTGCCCGGCCCGGTCGTGGAGTACGCGTGGTGGCCGGCGGCCTGCTACGCGGTGTACGGCGCCGTCCGTTCGCTGGTCGCGCCCCGCTGGCGGTACCGGGTGCACCGCTGGGAGGTCACGGATGACGTCGTCTACACCCGGGCCGGCTGGATCAGCCGCGCCTGGCAGCTCGTCCCGGTGAGCCGCATCCAGACCGTGGACCACACCCAGGGCTGGCTGGAACGGATGTTCGGGCTGGCGACGGTGGAGGTGCGGACCGCCTCGCACGCCGGATCCTCCACGATCGAGGGGCTGCGGGCCGACGTGGCGCGGGAGCTGTCCGAGCGGCTCGCCGTGCGGGCCGGTGAGCTGCGGGACGACGCCACGTGACCGAACCCGAGCACGACCGCTCCGTCGAGGCGGCGCCGCCCGTGCCGCCGGACGGCGTCCCCGCCCATTCGCCCGAGCCGGAGTACCGGCTGAGCGCGCTCACCATGGTGACCGCGCCGGTGCGCTACCTCCGCTCCTTCGTCGTGCCCATCGTGGTCGCCCTGGTCGCCGGCGGGTTCGATCCGTGGGCGCTCGGCTCGTCCGGGGCCGCGGTGGCCGGCATGTTCGTGGTCGCCTTCGTCAACTGGCGCACCGTGCGCTACCAGGTCGGGGCCGAGCGCCTGGAGATCCGCCGGGGGCTGATCGGGCGGTCCCGGCGGACCATTCCGCTGGAGCGCATCCGCGGCGTCGACGTCACCTCGACCCTGCTGCACCGTCTCCTCGGCCTCGCGGTGGTCCGCATCGAGGCGGCGGCCGGTGGCCGGGTGGCCGAGGAGGGCAAGCTGGACGCCGTGACGCTCACCGAGGCGGAGCGGCTGCGCCGGGTGCTGCTGCACCGGCGGGCGGTGCTCGGCGGTGCGCCGGCCGCCGATGCGGGGCCGACCGCGGCCACGTCCGCCGAGGGCGCGTCGCCCGATCCGGCCGAGCACGCCGAGCCGTCCGAACCCGCGCCGGGGGACACCGAGTACTTCCGGATGCCCCGCGCCTGGTACCTCTACGCGATGCTCAGCCTGGGGTACCTGCTGACCCCGTTCGCCGCGCTGGCCGCCTTCGTCGGTTTCGTCGCCCAGGTGCTCAGCGACCTGGACCTGGACGTCGACTCCCCCGCCGCCGTGGGGGCCGCGGAGTGGCTGCTCGACGGCGGCACGACGCTGGCGATCGCGCTGCTGGCCGGCACCCTGCTGGTCCTGGTGCTGCTCATGCCGATCTTCGCGGTGGCCTCCTACGCCATCAACAACTGGGGGTTCACGCTGCGCCGGCGCGACTCCGCCCTGGTGACCGAGCGGGGGCTGTTCACCCGGCGCAGCGCCACACTGGAGCACCGCCGCATCCGCGGCCACGCGCTGCGGGACAACCCGCTGGAGCGCTGGCGCGGCGCCGTCCGGCTGCGGGCGATCGTCACCGGGCTCGGCGACGCGGCCTCCGCCGCGGCGCTGCTGCCGACCGGCCCCCGGGACCGGGTCGACGCGATCGTCGAGCAGGCGCTGACCCCCTACCGCGGCGCCCTCGCCCCGCATCCGCCGGCGGCCCGCACCCGGCGGCTGGTCCGCGCCGTGGGCCCGTTCGCGCTGGCCGGTGCCGTGGCGCTCGCCGGCCGGGTGTACTGGCTCGCCGCGATCCTGGCGGTGCTGGCGGCGCTGGGCGTGCTGCTGGGACTGGACCGGTATCGCGCGCTGGGGCACGGGTTCGACGGCCACCAGGTGAGCGTGCGCTCCGGCTCACTGCGACGCGAGCAGGCGGTGCTGCGGCGCGACGCCGTGATCGGCTGGCGGTGGCGGCAGACGCTCTTCCAGCGCCGGGCCGGCCTGGCGACGCTGCAGATCGCGGTCGGCGCGGGCGGCGGGACCTACGACGCCGTCGACGCCGGATTCGGCACGTCGGTGGCGTTCGCGGCGGACGTGACGCCGGCGCTGCTGCGGCCGTTCCTGGTTGAGGGCGGCGGCGAAGGCTCCGCGGACGCACCGGCACCGTCCGCACGCACGGCCGGACCCGAGACGGGCGGCTGAGTAGGCGCTCCCGGCCGCCCGGACGCCGGTGGCAGGCCACGGCGATTCGGCGGCAGCCCGGCGGTGTCCCTGTCCCCCGGCTCGGCACGAGAGCGCGGCCCACGGTCCCGGAACGCGTGCCATGGGTCCGCGAGGGTCGCCACGAGGTGGCCGATGGGGCCGATACGGCCGCGCGCGGCGGAGCGGCAGGGGCCGGGGGCGCGGAGGGGACGGGGGAGACGGTCAGTCGGTCTTCTTCGCGCCGAACATGATCTCGTCCCACGAGGGCACCGACGCGCGCCGCCCGCGGCTCTTGCGGCGGGGCGGCTGGCCGCTGACGCCACCGGCCGCCGCGGCGGAGAGCGGGGGCTCCTCCTGGCTCGGGCGGGCGGACCCGGGCGGTCCGGTCCGCTGGGCGGCGGCGGAGGCTCGGTCGGGGTCGGCGGCCGGTGCGGGATCGGGCCGGTTCGAGGGCTCGGGCACCCGGTGCGTCGCGGGGTCGGCGGTGGGACGGCCGCGTTCGGAGGCGGCCGTGACCGGGACCCGTCCGGACCCGCCCGCCGGTTCGGCGCGGACGGGCTCGGCGGGAGCGGCGGGCGCCGGGGCCGCCGGCTCCGGCCGGACGGCGGGCTCGTACGCCCCCTGCCGGCGCGGGACGAACGGGGTGACCGTGCCGCCGCCCGTGTCGGCACCGAGGTCCAGCGGCTCCTCCGGCTCGGGGGTGGAGAAACGGGCGGCCTCGTCGTCGGCCGGGCTGACGTAACGGCGCCGGGGGTCGAAGGTCCAGTGGGCGACGCGCTCCTCGCCCTCGATCAGGAAGGCCAGCTTGACGAGCCAGGAGCCGTCGTCGCGCTTCCAGGAGTCCCACACCGCGTCGCCGGTCTCCAGCTGGTGCCGGCCGATGCGGTCGGCCACGAGGTCCCCCAGCACGGGGCCCGGGCCGGACTCGCCCTGCCGGCGCACCGTGGCGCGCTGGGCCTGCTGGGCCATGTACTCGCGTTCCTGCAGCACCGGGCCCTCGAACCAGCGCACCCGCTCGATCGGGATCCCGGCGGCCTCGGCGATGGCCTCCGCGGTCTCCCCGGAACGGATCCGGGCCTGGATTTCCTTGGGGCGCAAGGGATTCTCCACTTCGATCTCGTACTGGCCGAGCCGGGAGAACTGGCCGCGCACGGCGGCGCGGAGACGGTCGTCGACGGGCAGCGTGAAGCGGGTCCCACGGCCGGCGCTCGCCAACACCAGGTAGGTGCCGTCCTCGCTGACGGCGACGAGGCGAAGCTCCTGCATCGCCCTCCCTTTCGCGTCCCGTCGAGGGTATGTCCTAGGCCATCCCCCATGTCCTCAGTCTTGTTGGCATCCGCCCATTCGGCCAGTACCGCCGTCGGCATGTCCGAACCACGTCGTGTGGTGTGCGGCGCTGCCGCCGCGCCGTCGGGGCCGGTGCCGCAGACATCGCGCTCCCTATCGTGCCATCTTGACACGCCGGTGACTCGGTGGCCCGCCCGTGGCGCCTGGTTTCGGACACAAAGCCCTTGACGCCGTGCGGGTGATGCTATCCGGGACCGTTATGTGGTGGTAGGTCCGGCCGGGCTTCCGGGGGATCGTCCGGTGGAGTGCTGATTCACTGCTGAACGCCGCATACGATCGCAAATCGACACGCCGATCGCGACCCAAGGGTGATCAATCCCAGTTCCGCCGGTTACCGGAACACCGGCGGGTGTGGCGCGAGTTGACCGCATATGGACGGGGAAATCATGTGTGACCGTTATGGTGCGCGACGGAGCGGCGGCGGCGACCTCTGGGCGGACCGCGCGCCCGCCCTCCGAAGGGCGGTACCGGAGGAGGCCGGATGAGCGCCGACGAGGACGAGCGCGGCGGCAGGCGCATCGACCTCAGCTTCTCCCAGGTCGTCGGCGGGGGCCTCGCCACGCTGGCCGCCGCGACCGCGGCGTCCTACCTCGGGGTGTACGGCACGATCATCGGTGCCGCGGTGATGAGCGTCCTCAGCACCGCGGGCACCCCCGTGGTCCAGCACCTGCTCAGCCGAAGCAGGGAGACGGCCCGTGACCTCGCGGGACGCCCGAACCAGGAGCCGGGCCCCCGGCGCCCGCCGGTCCCTCCCGTGACTCCGGGTAAGGGCGACACCGAAACGCGCACCGACGAGGCCGAAACCGCGGCGTTCGATGCGGCCCCCGTCACGGAGCCGTTCCGGTCCGCCGCTACCGACGGCTCCGGAACCCGCACCGAGCCGCTTCCCCTCGGCGCCGCCGCTTCGGCCGGCGCACCGGACGGGGACCACGAGGAGGCCTCGGGCGGATCCGGCCGATGGCGCGGCCGCGCGCTCGTGCTGCCCGCGGTGGCGCTCTTCGTCGCCGTCATGGTGGTCATCACCGGATTCGAGCTGTACTCGGGCCGGTCCCTCTCCGACACCGTGCGGGGCGGCGGCACCTCCTCCGGCCCGTCGCTGCTCGGCGGCACCGGCGGCGGCGCGGCCGTGGAGCCCACCCCCGCCGCCACCCCCGAGTCCGGCACCGGAACCGGCGACCCGGGCGGCGACGCGACCCGGGAGGAGCCCGGCACCACGCCCGCACCGGGCGGCGACACCGGTGGCCCGGACGACGGCGCCACCACCGAGCCGACCGCTCCCGCCCCCGCGCCCGGCGCCGACGACGGCCCCTCCGAGGGGCAGGACGGCACCGGGAGCGACGGCACCGATGACGGCTCCACCGGGACCGGAACCGGCGAGGACGCTCCGGCCGACCAGCACGACCCGGCCGTGCCGCCGCAGGACGGCGCGCCCGGGACGCCGGCCCCCTGACGGCCCGCGGTCAGGCCCCCAGCACCCGGTCCAGGTAACGGTTGGCGAACCGGCGGTCCGGGTCCACGCGCTCACGGACCTCCAGCGCGGCCCCGAACATGGGGTAGACGCGCTCCAGGTAACGGTGGTCCCGGCTGTGCACCTTGCCCCAGTGCGGCCGGCCGTCCACCTCCGTGAACAGCGGTTCCAGGTCGGCGAAGTACTCCCGGTACGGCGACCCCCGGTACACGTGCGCGGCGACATAGGCGGTGTCGCGCCCGTGCGCGGTCGACAGCCACACGTCGTCGGCCGGAGCGAACCGGATCTCCAGCGGGAAGCTGATCCGGTGGCCGCGCCGGCGCAGCGTCGCGCGGATCCGGCGCAGGACGCCGGGCAGCTCCGCGGCCGGGATCGCGTACTCCATCTCCACGAACCGCACCCGGCGCGGGCTCGCGAAGACCCGGTGCGCGGCGTCCACGTACGCCCGGGCGGTGAGCGCCCGGGCCGACACCTGGTTGACGGCCGGAATCACCGCCGGAAGGCGGCGGCACACCCGGTTCACCGCTTCGAAGAGCGAGTTCGCCAGGAACTCGTCGTCCAGCCAGGCCCGCGTCCGCGACAGCGGGCGGGCGGGGCCGGGCGCCCGGTTGTTGCGCTTGGTGGTGGTCGCGCCGGTGTGCGGGAACCAGTAGAACTCGAAGTGCTCGTTGGCCGCCCGCAGTTCGGGCAGCCGGGCGAGCACCTCCTCCAGCGGCATCGGCTCCTCGCGCGCCCGGAGCAGGAACGCCGGCACCACCGCCATGGTGAGCGCCGCCACCACGCCGAACGCGCCGAGTCCCACCCGGGCCGCCTCGAACAGCGCGGGCTCGCGCTCGGCGGAGCACGCCACGACCGAACCGTCGGCGAGCACCAGCTCCATGCCGCGCACCATCGTGGCCAGCCCGCCGGCGTCCCGTCCGGTCCCGTGCGTTCCGGTCTGGACCGCGCCCGCCACGGTCTGCACCGCGATGTCGCCCATGTTGGCGAGCGCGAGGCCGTGCGCGTCGAGCACCGTGTTCAGGTCGCACAGCGGCAGCCCGGCCTCGACGGTCGCCAGGCCCGCCGTGGCGTCCACCGACCGTACCCCCGTCAGCGCCACGGGTGAGAGCAGCAGCCCGTCGGTGACCGCCACGTCGGTGAAGGAGTGGCCGGAGCCGACCATCCGGACCCGCAGGCCCTCCCCGGCGGCCGAGCGGACCGCCGCGGCGATCTCACCCGTGCTGTTGGGCGCGGCGGTCCGGCGCGGGACGGCCTCGTGAGTGCCACCCCACGTGCGCCACGTCACGTTCGACATGCACCGGGACGCTACCCAGCGCCCCGGCCGGCGGATAACCGGCCGGTAGGGGAGGAGGCGTTGACCCGCCCGGCAGCAAAGTCGGCCCCCGACGGCGATTGACATCCGCGGCACGACCGGGTCGTCGAGCCGGATCGCCGGGGTGCTGATTTCATGGAGTCATGAGTCCCTACGACGCGTTCCTGCTGATGTCCTTCGGCGGGCCCGAGAAGAACGACGACGTCATCCCGTTCCTGGAGAACGTCACCCGCGGCCGCGGCATCCCCCGCGAGCGGCTCGCCGAGGTCGGCGAGCACTACTTCCTGTTCGACGGCGTGAGCCCGATCAACCAGCAGTGCCGGGACCTGATCGCCGCGATCCGCGCCGACTTCGCCGCCAACGGCGTGCACCTGCCCGTGTACTGGGGCAACCGCAACTGGGACCCCTACCTGGCCGACACCGTCCGCGACATGGTTAAAGACGGGGTGCGCCGGGTGGTCGCGCTGTCGACGTCGGCCTACAGCAGCTACTCCAGCCACCGGCAGTACCTGGAGGACATCGAGCGCGCCCGCGCCGAGGTGGGCCCCGACGCCCCGGAGATCGACCTCATCCGCCCGTACTTCGACCACCCCGGCTTCGTGGACGCCCTCGTCGACCACACCCGCACCGCGCTCGACCGGCTTCCCGCCGACCTGCGCGGCGGCGCGCGCCTGCTCTACTCGGCGCACTCGATCCCCCTCGCGATGGCCCGCGCCAGCGGCGACCCGCGGGTCGACCACGGCCCGGGCGGCGCCTACGCGGCCCAGCTGGCGGAGGTCGCCCGGCTGGTCACCGAGCGACTCGGCGGCGGCCACGCCTACGAGGTCGTCTACCAGAGCCGCAGCGGCCCGCCCACCCAGCCGTGGCTGGAGCCCGACATCAACGACCGGCTGGCGGAACTCGCGGCCGAGGGCGTCCAGGCGGTCGTCGTGGTGCCGCACGGGTTCGTCTCCGACCACATGGAGGTCAAGTACGACCTCGACGTGGAGGCCGCCCAGACCGCCCGGAAACTCGGGATCCGGCTGGTCCGCGCGCACGCCCCCGGCACCCACCCGGCGTTCGTCGCCATGGTGCGCGACCTCGTGGCCGAACGCGCCGAGTCGCCGGTGCCGCGCACCGGGCTCAGCCGGCTCACCCCGGCCGGGCACACCTGCGGCCCGGACTGCTGCCGGATCCGCTGACCCGGAGGCGGGGAGCGGGGCCGCCGAGCGCCGGGCCGGGTCTGGAGCCGCCCCGGCCTCGGCCGATAGGCTCGGCAGCGTCCCGAACGCGCCGGATCGGAGGCTGTTTCCGTGGCACACCCATGGCATGAACTCGCCGACTACCTCGCGCTCCCCCGGGTCGGCGGGTTGCGGCTGTCCCCGGACGGCACGCGGCTGGTCGCCCCGGTGAGCGAACCCGACTCGGCCGGTACCGCCTTCGTCACGGCGCTGTGGCAGATCGACCCCACCGGCGCGGACGGACCACGCCGGCTGACGCGCTCCGCCGAGGGCGAGAGCACGCCGGAGTTCCTGCCCGACGGGTCGGTGCTGTTCGTCTCCAGGCGCGCCGCCTCCGAGGCCGCGCCCGGCGAGGAGGCCCGCCCGGCGCTGTGGCTGCTCCCCGCCGACGGCGGCGAGGCCCGCCGCGTGGCCACCCGGCCGAACGGCATCGGCGGGGTCGCGGTCGCCGCCGACTCCGGCACCGTGGTGTTCCGCGCCGACACCCACCCCGGCGCGAGCGACGCGGAGGCCGACGAGGCCGCGCGCAAGGCCAGGTCCGACGCCGGGGTCACCGCGATCCTGCACGAGGAGTCCCCCGTCCGGTCGTGGGACCACGATCTCGGCCCCACCCGGCCGCGGCTGTTCGCCGCCGCCCCGCCCGCCGACCCCGCCGCGCCGCTCGGCGCCGAGCGCGACCTCACCCCCGAGCCCGGGGCCGCCCTGGTCGACCAGCCGTACGCGGTCGCCCCCGACGGCCGCACGGTCGTCGCCGGCTGGCGGCGCTCCAGCGGACGCGGAGGCTGGTACGAGGCCTTGGTCGCGATCGACACCGAGACCGGCGACCGCCGCGACCTCACCGACGACCCGGACTTCGACTTCACCGCTCCCGCCGTGTCCCCGGACGGGCGGCACGTGCTGGCGGTCCGCTCCTTCGACGGCCGCCCCGGCGGCGAACCGCGCGACGCGACCCTGTGGCTGGCCGACCTCGCCACCGGTGAGGGCCGCGACCTGCTGCCCGACCACGAGCTGTGGCCCCGCGAGCACGCGTGGGCCGCCGACTCCACGGCCGTGCTGTTCACCGCCGACCTCGACGGCCGCCGCCCGATCTTCCGCCTGGAGCTCGCCACCGGTACCGTCACCCGGCTCACCCCGGACCACGGCGCCTACAGCGAGCTGAACCCGGCGCCGGACGGCCGCGCCCTTTACGCGCTGCGCGACTCCTTCGACGAGCCGCCCACCCCGGTGCGGCTGGACGCCGCCACCCCCGGTGAGCCGGCCCGGCTGCCGGCGCCCGGGCTGCCCCTGGACATGCCCGGCCGGCTCACCGAGCTGGCGACCACCGCCGACGACGGCACCCGGATCCGCGCCTGGCTGGCGCTGCCCGCCGAGGCGTCCGCCGACTCGCCGGCGCCCCTGCTGCTGTGGGTGCACGGCGGCCCCTACATGAGCTGGAACGCCTGGACGTGGCGGTGGAACCCGTGGCTGCTGGCCGCCCGCGGTTACGCCGTGCTGCTGCCCGACCCCGCGCTGTCCACCGGGTACGGCCGGCAGATGCTGCGCCGCGCCTTCGGCGAGTGGGGGCCGCGCACGTTCGCCGACCTGATGGCCATCACCGATGCCGCGGTGGCCCGCGACGACATCGACGCCGACCGCACCGCGGCCATGGGCGGCTCCTTCGGCGGCTACATGGCCAACTGGATCGCCGGGCACACCGACCGGTTCCGCGCCATCGTCACGCACGCGTCGCTGTGGTCGCTGGACGCGTTCGGCGGCAGCACCGACGCCCCGTGGGTGTGGGAGCGGGAGTTCGGCGACCCGTTCACCGACCCGGAGCGCTACGCGCGCAACTCGCCGCGCCGGGCCGCGCCGGACATCCGCACGCCCGTGCTGGTCATTCACGGCGACAAGGACTACCGCGTCCCCCTGAGCGAGGGACTGCGGCTGTGGTGGGACCTGCTCCGCAACGAGGTGGACGCCAAGTTCCTGTACTTCCCGACCGAGAACCACTGGATCCTCACGCCCGGCAACATCCGGGTCTGGTACGAGACCGTGTACGCCTTCCTGGACCACCACGTGCTCGGGAAGGAGTGGCGCCGGCCCGAACTGCTCTGAGGCCGGACGCCCGAACGGGGGCGGCCGCCCGGTGGCACGGGCCGCCCCGACAGCGACGAGCGAATGAAGAGGGGAACCACCATGACCGCGGTCGAACCGCGTGAACTCCTGGAGCTGGCCGTCGACGTGGCCGGCGAGGCCGGGCTGCTGGCGGCCGAGGGCCAGGCGAAGGTCGCGGTGCTCGACACCAAGTCCTCCCCGACCGACGTGGTCACCGAGATGGACCGGGCCACCGAGGAACTGATCCGCACCCGGCTGCTCGCCGCCCGGCCCGGCGACGCCGTGCTGGGGGAGGAGGGCGGCGCGGCCACCGGCTCCTCGGACGTCCGCTGGGTCGTCGACCCCATCGACGGGACGGTCAACTACCTGTACGGCCGCGCCGAGTGGGCGGTGAGCATCGCCGCCGAGGTGGCCGGCGAGGTCGTCGCGGGGGTCGTGGCGGCGCCGGTGCGCGGTGAGCAGTACACGGCGGTGCGCGGCGGCGGCGCTTACCGCGACGGTGTCCCGCTGCGGGCGGCTCCCGCGGTGCCGCTGGAGTTCGCGCTGGTGGCGACCGGGTTCGGCTATGGCGCCCGCCGCCGTGCCCACCAGGCCGAGGTGCTGCGCACCGTGCTCCCGCGAGTGCGCGACATCCGGCGGGCCGGGGCGGCGGCGCTCGACCTGTGCGCCCTGGCGGCGGGTCAGGTGAACGCCTACTACGAGCGCGGGCTCAACCCGTGGGATTGGGGCGCGGCCGCCCTGATCGCCCAGGAGGCCGGCTCCCGGGTGGGCGGCCTGCACGGGGCGCCGCCGAATCCCGGGCTCACCATCGCGGCCCCGCCGGGGCTGTTTGAGGAGCTGCACGACCTGCTGGCCCCCCTGGGCGCCGACGGCGACGGCTGAACCGCGCCCGGAGCGTGCGGGACGGTGCGGCCGAGAACGCCGCCGCCGCGATCCGTGGATCGCGGCGGCGGCGCCGGTTCGAGCGGGGGGAACCGCCGGGCGGCGGCTACACGCAGCGGACGTCGACTCCGTTGCGGGCGGCGATGCGGAGCAAGTCCTCCAACTCCGACGCGTGGGCGTCGGCGAGGTAGTCGTCCCCGGCGCTCTGCGCGGCCTGGAGCGAACGAGAGGTTTCGCTGATACGCCCCCGGATCTCCGACAGGAACTCGCCCATCATCACACTCCTCTCTCACCACATGCGTTGGCTGACGGATCCTGGCCATACCCACGTGGCCGGATCCGGAAAACCGGCGGAAGCCGAAGTTCACCAATCGGTAACACGCCGGCCGTGCCGGCGGTGGGACGTTCACGGGGCGGGTATCGGGGGCACCCGGGGTGGGTGAGCGTGGTCCAGCCCACATTTCCGGAGAATGACCAGATCTTATTTCTTTCTTATCCCACACGTGTCACTTTTGAGATGTGCGGGGTGAACGTCGCTGCCGGCGGTTGGGGGATACGCCGGCAGCGACTCCGCATGTCCGGGGGCCTTCCCCGTGCCCGACCGGCGCCGCCCCGTGATCAACGGTGCTGAGAAGTGGTCTAGGCTGACCAGTGACTCCGCGTTGGCGCCGCGGGCGGCCGGGTCCCCGACCCGGGGCCGTTCCGTGCCGCCGCGTGCGGGTCGAACCGTAGGACGCTCCGAGCGTCGCCCGAGGTCGCAGGTCGGCGACCCTCGTATGGCGGGAATGCGGACGGTTTACCCCGTTCTTATCCAAGCCGTGCGATAACGGTTGACGCAGCCGGGGGAAAACGCCGCTGCCGGTGTGTTGGGGGATGCGCCGGCAGCGGCCACACCGGCCGGCCCGGAAGTGAAGGACACCAGTGCGCGTACTCGTTGTCGAAGACGAACAGGTCCTCGCCGACGCCGTCGCGGTCGGGCTCCGCCGGGAAGCCATGGCGGTCGACGTCGTCTACGACGGCGACAGCGCCCTGGAGCGCACCAGCGTCAACGAGTACGACGTCATCGTCCTGGACCGCGACCTCCCCGGGACCCACGGCGACGACGTCGCGCGGTCGCTGGTCGAGGAGAGCTACACCGGCCGCATCCTCATGCTCACCGCCGCGGGCGAACTCAGCGACCGGGTCGAGGGCCTCACTCTCGGCGCCGACGACTACCTGGCCAAGCCGTTCGCCTTCGCCGAACTCATCGCCCGCGTCCGCGCGCTGGGCCGCCGCGCGGCGCCGCCGCTGCCGCCGGTGCTGCGCCGCAGCGGCATCACCCTCGACCCCGCCAACCACACCGTGCGGCGGGACGAGCGCGACGTCAGCCTGACCCCGAAGGAGTTCGCCGTCCTGGAGGTGCTCATGCGCGCCAACGGCACCGTGGTCAGTGCCGAGGGGCTGCTGGAGAAGGCGTGGGACGAGAACGCCGACCCCTTCACCAACGTCGTGCGGGTCACGGTCATGACGCTGCGCAAGAAGCTCGGCGAGCCGCCGGTCATCCACACCGTCCCCGGCGCGGGGTACCGGATTTGACGTCCACCGGCGGACACGGTGAGTCTGCGCCCGGGCCCGGCCGGCCCGGCGGGCCCACCGTGCGCGACGGCGGCGCCCACACCCACCCGCCCGTCTCACCCGGCGAGGTGCCCCCGACCCCGCCCGGCGACACCGGAACCTGGCGGCGGCTGAACACCCCGGCCACCGCTCCGGTGGCCTCCCGCAGGCCGGGCGGCCCGCACCATGAGGTCCGGCTCACCGACAACATCAGCCTGCGGATGCGGCTCACGCTCATCTACGGGATGCTGTTCTTCGCGGCCGGCTCGCTGCTCGTGCTGCTCAACTACGTCATCGTCGCCAGCGTGCTGGACAGCCTGGAGTTCACCGTGGCGCCGGGGGCCTACACGCTCGACCCCGCCATCGTGGAGGAAGCCAAGAGCAGCTTCATCGAGAGCGTCCTCGGCCAGGTCACCCGGTTCTCGATCATGGCGCTGGTCATCGTCGGCCTCCTCGCCGTCGTACTGGGGTACGCGGTCGCCGGGCGCGCGCTGTCACCGCTGCACAAGATCACCCGGACCGCGCGGCGGCTCTCCGAACGGTCGCTGCACGAGCGCATCGCACTGTCCGGCCCCGACGACGAGATCCGGGAGCTGGCCGACACCTTCGACGACATGCTGGAGCGGCTGGACCGCGCCTTCGACGGCCAGCGCCGCTTCGTCGCCAACGCCTCGCACGAGCTGCGCACCCCGCTCGCCATCAACCGCACGCTCCTGGAGGTCGCGCTGGCCGACCCCGAGGCGTCGGCCGACCTGCGCACCATCGGCCGCACCCTGCTGGAGACCAACTCCCGGCACGAACGGCTCATCGACGGCCTGCTCTTCCTGGCCAAGAGCGACCGCGAACTCGACGTGCGCACCCTGGTCGACCTGGGGGAGGTCTCCAGCACCGTCCTGAGCCAGCTCTCCCAGGACATCGAGGACTCCGGGCTGCACGTCCGCTCCGACCTGCTCAGCGCCCCGGTCGTCGGCGACCCGGTGCTGCTGGAACGGCTGGTGGGCAACCTGGTCGAGAACGCGCTGCGGTACAACGTCTCCGGCGGCGAGATCACCGTCCGCTCCGGTACCTACGACGAGATGCCCGCCGTGCAGGTCGAGAACTCCGGCCCGGTCATCCCGGCCTACGAGATCGAGGGGCTGTTCGAGCCGTTCCGGCGCGGCTCCGGCGACCGCACCGGCTCCCGCAAGAGCGCGGGGCTCGGGCTGAGCATCGTGCGCTCGGTCGTGCGGGCGCACGGCGGCAGCGTGCTGGCCTGGCCGCGTGCCGGAGGCGGGCTCGTCGTCACCGTGCAGTTCCCCGTGGCGCACCGGCGTGCCGACGGAGACGGCACCGCGGTCTCCGCCGCCCGCTGACCCCGCTGATCCGCGGACCGCGGGACCGGCTGCGCCGTGGCCACCGTCCGTGATATTCATACGTGTCCGATGACACGGCCACCCGAGGTCCGGAGTGGTCCGCAGGGTAGGTATGCTCACCCGGGCGTGACGACGGCGGGAATTTTTCCGGCCGTTAACGTGTCTGTTCTTGCCCTGGCATCCGGCGCGAGTACCCGCGCTCCGACGGGCGTCAGGAAAGACGATGAAACAGGTCAGAACCTTCGGGCGTTGGGTAGCACATGGGAGTGGATCGAGTCGCGGTGGCGACGCGACGCGTCGGCCGGATTCGGCCACCCGCCGCTGCCATTCGGTGCGACCGAACCCGGGAGGGGTCACCGTCCACGCGCGCCACAAGATTTTCTGCCTGATCGGGCACAAGTTGCGTCTCTGGAGCGTTACAACCCGCGCGACGAGGCACAGAACGAGGGGGATGGAGTAAGACAGATGGCCACCGACTACGACAGCCCGCGGAAGACCGACGAGGACCTGAACGAGGACAGCCTTCAGGAGCTGCAGGCACGTCGGGTGGACAAGGGCACCAGCACCATCGACGTCGACCCTGATGAGGTCGCCGAAGGGATGGAGCTGCCGGGTGCGGACCTGTCCGGCGAGGAGCTCGCCGTCCGGGTGCTGCCCCGCCAGGCCGACGAGTTCACCTGCTCCCGCTGCTTCCTGGTGCACCACCGGAGCCAGCTCGCGGAGGAGCGCAACGGGCAGCTCGTGTGCAAGGAGTGCGCCGCCTGAGCCAGGCCGCTTCCCTCCCGCTGCCTCGACGGTCGAAGAACAGTGGCTTGTGATGCGTCTCCCGGGTGGGAGGCGCATCACTCTTTTCCGGCCGGTCCCGGGCGGCCGCGGGGCGGGAACGTCCGCCACGATCGTCTACGTTGAGCCCAGGGAGGCCGCCACGGGCAGGCGGCGGACGGGATGGGACGGACATGAGCAGGAGCGCGCACGACGACGGGAACAGCGAGACCGGGCCCGGTGACGGGCGGGACCGCGCGGAGCGGCCCGAACCTGGCGCGGAGCGGACCGGGCGCACTGGCGCCACGCCGCGGGCACCCAGGACCGGGCGGCCGTCCGGGGCCGCACTCGTGCCGGCCGAGCCGGGCGGCGACGAGGTCGGTGACCTCGTCGCACGGCTGATGTCGGACGAGGGAACCGACAAGCGGCGGCGGGTCCGGCTGCTGGGCCGGCTCTCCCGCGCCATCGCCGCCCGCGCCCGCGCGGCCGGCGCCAGGAGCGTCGCCGGTGGGCGGTGGCTCACCGACCTCTTCGCGAACGAGATCGCCCCCCGAATCCCGGTGCGGGACCGCGAGACCCTGATCCGGCACCACAAGGGGCTGACCGGCGAGGACCTGGCCGACGTCCTGGAGCGCAACGCCGTCAACACCACGACCGCCGTGGGCGCCGCCGGCGGCGCGCTGGCCGCCGTCGAGTTCACCGCCCCGCCGCTGCTGCTCACCGCCCCCGCGCAGATCGTCGCGGAGACGCTCGTGGTCGCCGCGGTCGAGGTCAAGCTCATCGGCGAACTTCACGAGGTCTACGGAACCCCCGCGGCGGGCAACACCCTCCAGCGCACGTCCGGCTACCTGGTGGCCTGGGCGAAGAAGCGCGGCATCGACCCGCTCCAGGCGGAGAAGTCCATCACCGCGGCCCTGGGCACGGCCGCCCGCACCGCGTTGCGCAACCGCCTGATGCGGCTGCTCGGCCGGCACCTCACCACGCTCGGCCCCTACCTGACCGGCGCGGTCGCCGGCGGGACGCTCAACCGCGCGGGCACTCGCGCCCTCGCCGCCGCCGTCCGCGACGACCTGCGGGCCGCCGCGCTGCCGGAGGCGCGCAACGTCCGGCGCATCGACTCCGTCCGCCCCGCCTCCGGCCGCGTCCTCCCGCGCGGGAAGGACCACTGACGGCCCGGTGTCCCGCCGGTGCCGTCGCCGCCCGCTACACGGCGCCGGCCGCCGCGCTGACCGCCAGCTCGGCGTCCGAGCGGTTCCGGCGCGGCGCGAGCCGCTTGTGGGCGGCGCGCACCGCCAGCACCCGGGCGACCTCCATGCCCACACCGGTCACCACGGCCCAGCCCAGCGCCTCGCCCAGGCTGATGTCCGGCGACTCCGGGTCGCTCGGCGGCTCCTTGCCGACCGCCCGCGTCCAGGCGAAGGTGATCACCTTGCGCGCCGCGTAACCGGCCGCCAGGGCGGCCACACCGCCGACGATCCGGGCGGCCAGCTCACCGTCCTTGTCTGCCATGTGCATCGATCGCTTCCGTTGTCGTGGTCCGTGCCGCTGCGGCACGTGCCGAAATACTGCCATGCCGCGCATCGGCGGCGCAGTGGGCCCACCGCGCGGTCGCGCCCGCTCCCGTGGGAGGGGGAGAGCCCGGCCGGTTTCCGAGCCGCCCCGCCGCCGGGACCCCTGGGGAAACCGGGAGCGATCACGGCCGGGACACCCATACCATTGGCTTCATGACCAACCGCTCTCGTTCCTTCCGCGTGCCCGACCGCCCCTCGCTCGACGGTATCGAGGAGAAGTGGGTAGACGTCTGGGACGAGTCCGGCGTGTACCACTTCGACCGTTCCCGTGGCCGCGACGAGGTGTTCTCCATCGACACCCCGCCGCCCACGGTCTCCGGTTCGCTGCACATCGGCCACGTGTTCTCCTACACCCACACCGACGCCGTCGCGCGGTTCCAGCGCATGCGCGGCAAGGCGGTGTTCTACCCCATGGGCTGGGACGACAACGGCCTGCCCACCGAGCGCCGGGTGCAGAACTACTACGGCGTCCGCTGCGACCCGTCGGTGCCGTATGATCCGGACTTCGCTCCGCCGGCCAAGCCCGACCCCAAGCGCCAGGTGCCCATCTCGCGCCGGAACTTCATCGAGCTGTGCGACCGGCTCACGGCCGAGGACGAGAAGGTCTTCGAGAGCATTTGGCGGCGGCTCGGCCTGAGCGTCGACTGGCGCTACACCTACGCCACCATCGACGCCAACGCCCGCACCGCCGCCCAGCGCGCCTTCCTGCGCAACCTCGCCCGCGGTGAGGCCTACATGTCCGAGGCCCCCACGCTGTGGGACGTCACCTTCCGCACCGCCGTCGCCCAGGCCGAGCTGGAGGACCGCGAGCGGCCCGGCGCCTACCACCGGCTCGCCTTCCACCGGCCCGACGGCGACCCGGTGTACATCGAGACCACGCGGCCCGAACTGCTGGCCGCCTGCGTCGCGCTGGTCGCCCACCCCGACGACGAGCGTTACCAGGACCTGTTCGGCGGAACGGTGCGCACCCCCGTCTTCGGGGTCGAGGTCCCGGTCCGCGCGCACCGGCTGGCCGACCCCGAGAAGGGGTCCGGCATCGCCATGATCTGCACCTTCGGCGACACCACCGACGTCACCTGGTGGCGCGAGCTGCAGCTGGAGACCCGCCCGATCATCGGCTGGGACGGTCGCGTCGTCGCCGAGCCGCCGGCGGGGCTGGAGACCGAGGCCGCCCGGCTCGCCTACGGCCGGCTGGCCGGGGCCACCGTGCACACCGCGCGCGAGCGCATGGTCGAGATGCTCCGCGAGTCCGGCGACCTCGTCGGGGAGCCGCGGCCCATCACGCACCCGGTGAAGTTCTACGAGAAGGGCGACAAGCCCCTGGAGATCGTCACCACCCGCCAGTGGTACATCCGCAACGGCGGGCGCGAGGCCGCGCTGCGCGACCGGCTGGTCGAGCGGGGCCGGGAACTCACCTGGTACCCGGCCTTCATGCGGGCCCGCTACGAGAACTGGGTCGAGGGTCTCAACGGCGACTGGCTCGTCAGCCGTCAGCGCTTCTTCGGGGTGCCGTTCCCGGTCTGGTATCCGCTGGACGCCGACGGCAACCCGCGCTACGACTCGCCCATCGTGGCCGAGGAGTCGGCGCTGCCCGTCGACCCCAGCTCCGACGTCCCCCCCGGCTACACCGAGGACCAGCGCGGCCGGGCCGGCGGGTTCATGGGCGACCCCGACGTCATGGACACCTGGGCCACGTCCTCGCTGTCGCCGCAGATCGCCGGCGGCTGGGAGCGCGACGACGACCTGTTCCAGCGGGTGTTCCCGATGGACCTGCGCCCGCAGGCGCACGACATCATCCGCACCTGGCTGTTCGCCACGGTCGTCCGGTCGAACTTCGAGCACGACTCCGTGCCGTGGCGGCGCACCGCCCTGTCGGGATGGATCCTGGACCCCGACCGCAAGAAGATGTCGAAGTCCAAGGGCAACGTCGTCACGCCCATCGACCTGCTGGAGAAGTACAGCTCCGACGCCGTGCGCTACTGGGCCGCCAACGGCCGGCCCGGCACCGACACCGCGTTCGACGAAGGCCAGATGAAGATCGGCCGGCGCCTGGCCATCAAGATCCTCAACGCCAGCAAGTTCGCGCTGTCGGTCGCCGGCGAGGACGCCGCAGCGGACCCGGCGGCGGTCACCGAACCGCTGGACCGCGCCATGCTCGCCGCGCTCGCGGAGGTCGTCGAGGACGCCACGGCCGCGTTCGAGGGGTACGACTACACCCGTGCCCTGGAGCGCACCGAGCGCTTCTTCTGGGACCTGTGCGACGACTACCTGGAGCTCGTCAAGGTCCGCGCCTACGACAGCGAGTCGCCGGCCGGGGCGTCGGCGCGCAGCGCGCTGCTCATCGCGCTGTCCGTGCTGCACCGGCTGTTCGCGCCGTTCCTGCCGTTCGTGGCCGACGAGGTGTGGTCCTGGTGGCAGGAGGGCTCCGTGCACGCCGCCCGGTGGCCCGAGGCGGCCGAGTTCCGGACGGCGGCGCAGGGCGGCGACCCCGCCGTGCTCGCCGCCACGGCCGAGGTGCTCCGGGCCATCCGCAAGGCCAAGTCCGAGGCCAAGCTCTCCATGCGCGCCGACGTGGACCGCGTCGTGGTCAGCGGCAAGAACGCCGGGCACGCCCGTCAGTCGCGCTCGGACATCGCCGCGGCCGGCCGCGCCGGAGTGCTGGAGTTCGCGGTGACCGACGAGGCCGACCTGCGGGTGGAGGTCACGCTGCCCGAGACCGCCGAGTGACGCCGTGGGCGCTCCGCCCGCCGGGTCTCCCCAGGGGAGCGGCGAGCGGGGCGCCCGCCCGGCCGCGCGCGATAGGCTCGCACAATGTGAGAAGCCAACCCCGTGACACCGGCCCGGTGACCGTGCGGATCCGCCGCATCGATCCCGACCTGCCGCTGCCCGGCTACGCCCACCCCGGCGACGCGGGCGCCGACCTGGTCTCCGCCGAGGACGTCGAACTGGCCCCCGGCGAGCGCGCCACGGTGCGCACCGGCGTCGCCATCGCCCTTCCCGACGGCTACGCCGCCTTCGTGCACCCTCGCTCCGGCCTGGCCGCGCGACACGGCCTGACCTTGGTGAACGCGCCGGGGACCGTCGACGCGGGGTACCGTGGCGAGATCAGGGTGACCCTGCTCAACACCGATCCACGCACCCCGGTGCGGGTGACCAGAGGCGACCGGATCGCGCAGCTGGTCGTCCAGCGAGTCGAGCGGGTCACGTTCCACGAGGTGGATACCCTGCCGGAGTCCGCACGCGGCGCGAACGGATTCGGGTCGACCGGCGGCCACGCAGATGCGGCGCCCACCGTGGCCGCCGACGGAGCGACGAGCCGCTGAGCGTCCGGAGCCGTCGGCCGTGATCGCCGGAGGCTCGTGGTGCCGGCGGTGGAGGGGAGCGAGGTGGCGAGTGCGACCGGAAGCGCCCACGCGGGCGGCCGGCGGCGCCGGCAGATCGAAGAGCAACACGTCCCGGGCGGTCCGGGATGGACGAGTCGGGAGAGGTGCAGGCGTGTTCGGACGCCGACACAAGAAGCGCGACAGTAACGGCGCGGCGAACGGCGCTGCGGGCGACCTGGCCGGGGTCGTCGAGCGCCCCGGGACCGTCGCGGAGCCGAACAAGCCCGAGGACCGGTTCCGCGCCCAGGGTCCGTGGGACGCCTCGGAGGACGCGCCGGAGACGCAGCGGGTCGACCTCGGCGGACTGCTCGTGCCGGTGGGCCCGGACATCGAGGTTCAGGTCAACGTGGCCAAGCCGCACAACCGGGTCATCGGCGTCACGGTCGTCAACGGCAAGACCGCCCTGCAGATCCAGCCGTTCGCCGCGCCCAAGACCAGCGGCCTGTGGGACGAGGTCCGCGCGGAGATCTCCGCCGAGATCACCCAGTCCGGCGGCAAGGTCGAGGACTTCGAGGGCACCTTCGGTCCCGAGCTGCGGGCCATCATTCCGGTGCCGGGCAAGAAGACCGAACAGGGGCACCAGCTGGGGCAGCCCGCCCGCTTCATCGGGGTCGACGGTCCCCGGTGGTTCCTGCGCGGCGTGATCCGTGGCGAGGGCGCCACGCAGCCGGCGGTCGCGGCCCGGATCGAGGAGATCTTCCAGAACATCGTGGTGGTCCGCGGCGAGATGCCCATTCCGCCGCGCGAACTGCTGGAGCTCAAACTCCCGCCCCAGGCGCGGCCCACCGCCACACCCGCCGCGCGACGGGAGCAGCCGCCGGCACCGGCCGCCACCGGCGAGCCGGGCGCGGACGATCCCGCGGCGGCCGACTAGCCGCACCCCCGGCGGACCGTCGGCACCCGGCCTTCCGGAGAGCCGGACACCTGAACCCGGTACGCACCATGCCCGTCTCAGCGGGGCGGGTGCGCCCGTCAGGACTGCGGAGCCTGGCGGGCGCGCTCCTGGTGGCGGCGGGCCTTCAGGCGATTACCGCAGGTTTTCATCGAGCACCAGCGTGCGGTGTTGGCGCGGCTGCGGTCGAGGAGGAAGAGGCGGCACTCGTCGTTGCCGCAGGGGCGCAGCCGACCGGGTCTGCGCGCCTGGACGTCGTACCAGGCGAGCACCAGCTCCACCGCGAGCACGCGCTCGGGGGGCGCCTGGAGTCGCCACCGCAGACCCGACGCGCCGATCTCGGGGAGCCGGTGGACGCCGGTGAGCAGCCGCCGCAGCTCCGCCTCGGGCACGGGGCCGCGTGTGGCGCGCTGGAGCAGGTCCCTCGCCGTGCGCAGCCAGTCGATCGCCGGCGCGTCCCCAGAGCCGCCGTGCTCCTGTGCCCACCGCCGCAGCGCGGCGGCGTCGGCCCACAGATCCCGCGGCCGGCCGTCCACCATTGGGGTGCTGTTCAGCGCTTCGAGTAGCGCCCGTTCGTCGATCATGCCCGGCCACCTCCCCGGCTAACCCTCTTGTTCGACTTGACAGGTTATCCCACATCGGGTCGACTGGGGGCCGGAATAACCATCAAAAGTGATTGAGAGGGTTAGTCATGGTCGAGGTTCGCCACCGCTACGCCACCGTGCTGGGACACCGCATCTTCTACCGGGAGGCCGGCCCCCGCGACGCGCCCGCTCTGGTGCTCCTGCACGGATTCCCCACCGGCTCGCGCATGTTCCGGCGGCTGATCCCGGAGCTCGCCGACCGGTTCCGCGTCATCGCACCCGACCACCTCGGCTTCGGCCACTCCGACACCCCGCCCGCCGAAACGTTCCCGTACACCTTCGACGCACTCACCGACATCACCGAGGCGCTCCTGGCCGGACTCGGTGTCACCCGCTACGCCATGTACGTACAGGACTACGGCGCGCCCATCGGATGGCGGCTCGCGCTGCGGAACCCGGAGGCGATCACCGCGATGATCACCCAGAACGGCAACGCCTACGAGGACGGCTTCGTCCCTGAGTTCTGGGCGCCCGTGTGGGCCTACGCCGACGACCCGGGACCCGGGACGGAACCGGCGGTCCGCGCCGCCCTCGACCTCGACGCCGTCCGCTGGCAGTACCTCCACGGGGTGGACCGTCCCGAACTGGTCGACCCCGACACCTGGACGGCCGACCACCGTGACATCAGCCGGCCGGGCAACGACCTCGTACAGCTCGCCCTCTTCCGTGACTACGCCACCAATCCGCCCCTGTACCCGCGGGTGCACGCGTACTTCCGGGAGAGCCGCGTCCCCCTCCTGGCCGTATGGGGGGCCGGGGACCTCATCTTCGGCCCTGACGGCGCGCGCGCCTTCGCGCGGGACCTGCCGGACGCCGAGATCCACCTGGTGCCCGGCGGCGGCCACTTCCTGCTGGAGAGCCACCTGGACACCGTGGCCGGCTACATCCGGGACTTTCTGACCCGTACGTTGCCGGTCGCCCGGGTGTGACGTTCCGCCGGGCAGGCAAGGTCCCGTCAACGGACCACCCCACCATGATTTCCCATCGACGACGTTCGGCGACGGACCCTAGTCGCCGGGCGTGGCCGGACCGGGATCCCGCGGGTCGGTGACGGTGCCGAGGAACAGGATCGCCGAGCGGCGGCGCAGCACGAACGTGAACGGGCGGTCCACGGTGAAGTCCACCGGCCGTTTGGGGACGAACGACGCCAGGCGCATCACCACCGCGGTCGCGGCGGCGCCCTCCGCGCCCTTCTCGTCCGTCCGCAGGCGGGCCTGGTGGATGACCGCGTCCACGCGCAGCGGCGCGGAGGAGATACCGGACAGGTCGGCGTCGTCGGAGAAGAGCGTGCGCACACCGGCCGAGCCGAGCGGGCGGGACAGCTCGGTGTGCCAGGTGAGTTCGAAGCGCGGCAGCGTCAGATCCACCTCGACCGGCTTCGCCGCCCGGTAGAGCCGGCGCAGCACCGTGGGGGTGAGCGTGCCGCCGTCCCGCCCCCGCCCGCCCGGGAGCAGCACGTCCAGCGCGAGGTCGTGGTCGCCGGCCAGCGTCACCATGCGCCACCCCCCGGCATCGGCGTAGGGCATGCTGCCGGTGCGGTGCATCATCGGCACCGGACGCTCGCCGTCAGGGGTGTGGAACGGTCCCGGAGCGGTGCGCGCCGGGTCGAACGGGGTGGTCCAGCGCAGGTGGACCCACAGCGCGTTCACCAGCAGCGCCCGGGTGCGCTCGGTGACGTCGCCCGGTTGCAGCAGACCGGTGATCATCCCCCGGGTCAGCTTGGCGACCTCGGCGTTGACCTCGGACCGGACGCCGTCGGGACGGCCGGCGAAGTCGGCCGGGTACACCCCCGAGTTCGCCCGGGACCGCAGCTCGGCCTCGAACGCGTCCACCACGGGCAGGTCGCGCCGCACCCACAGGCCGGTGAGCGTGGCCAGCTCCGGGCCGTCGGCGACGGCGTCGTCCAGCGCGGCGAGGTGGCCCGGCAGATCGGCCCCCAGCAGGCCCGTGAGCTCACCGCGCGTGCCGCCGCGCGCTCCGGTGGCGACCAGCCCGAGCGCGGTCGCCACCGAGTAGGGCGACCAGACCAGCCCCGGACCGCCCGCGGCGGCGGTGCCGGCCAGCTCCCCGTGCAGCCGCAACGCGAAGTCGAGATGGTCGGGACGCGGGGCGACGGTCATCGGCGCTCTCCTCCGGCTCGCCTGAAGTCCTTCTCGCGAGTCAGCCTACGCACCGCCGCGTCCCGCGGCCATCTCGTCCGTGGGCGGCGTCAGCGGTTGCCCAGCACCTCGATCCGTGCCCGGGCCGCGGCGGCCGGGTCGTCGAAGACCACGCGCACGTGCCGGCCCACGGCGGTGACGTCGTGCTCTGCCGAGCCGTCGCGCCGGGTCAGCCGCCCCTCGGCCAGCGGCGTCCAGGCGCGGCCGTCCGTGGACGTGGCGATCCGGTAACCGCCGTGGTTGGATCCGCTGAGAACGACTCCGGTGATCTCGCGGCGCGCGCCGAGGTCGATCCGCCAGCCGGGCGTGCCGCGCAGCCGGTCCCGCTCGCGGCCGGCCGCGTGGTCCACCGGTTGCTCGCCCGCGGTGTAGCGGGTGAAGTTGTACTGCTGTTTGAGCTGCGGCAGCGGCGTGCCGGTGACATGGGAGTCGAGGTCGCAGCCGCCGTTGGCGTACACGTGGGCGGTCTCGCCCATGACGAAATCGACGACCTCGGGCCGGTCGTCGCCGCACAGGTCCGCGTGCGCGAGCCGGCCGTCCACGTCGAAGCGGGTGACCACGTTCCCCTCGCCGTCGAAGATGGACGGCGGCTCTCCGCAGCCCCGGTTCCACGCCATGATCAGGTCGGAGTGCCGGCCGTCCCAGTTGTGGATCCGGTCGGGGATCGACCCCCAGCAGCCGCGGGTCTGCCGGTCCTCGCGGAACAGCATCTCCCCCTGGGCGTCGATGAGGAACAGCCCGTCCACACCGTTCTCGCCGCGGTCGATCCGGTCCAGGCCGAGGGTCTCCAGCCCGGGCAGGTCGGGCCGGAAGTCGCCGAGGATGACGTTCTGAGACTCCACCGTGTCGTCGTTGCGCCACACCTCCCGGCCGTCCGGGTCGTGGGCGACCGTCTCGGCGCCGCCCAGAACGATGTTGGTGCCGCCGTCGCCGTCGACGTCCCCGAACCACATCGTGTCGGCGTGGTCGGCCATGTCGGCGCTCCAGCGCACCGAGCCGTCCGGGCCGAGCAGGTCGTACCCCGCCATCAGCTCGTGCCGGCCGTCGCCGTCGAGATCGTAGGGCCAGGGGTAGTGCCCGGTGTTGCCGTGGTGCGTCCACAGTTGTTCGCCGTGTTCGTCCAGGGCCCAGATCCGCTCGTAACGGTCCTTGAGCAGGATGTCGCGCGGCTCGCCCAGGCCGCGCAGGTCGGCGAAGGCGATGGCGTCGTGCGCCTCGGGGTCCGGGAGCGCGAAGTCCCGCACGAACTCGCCGGTGCGGCCGTCGAACACCGTGAACCGGTCGTTCATGACGGCGACCACCTCGTTGCGGCCGTCGCCGTCGACGTCGTGGATCTGGGCGGGGATGTCGGTGCCGTTGGTCGTGACGCGGGGGTCCGGCTCGCCGATCTGCCAGAGCAGGTCGCCGCTGAGGTCGTAGGCGGTCAGTGCCTGGACCTGGCGGCCGATGTAGCGGTCGTCGGCGGAGTAGGTGGGCTGCATCATGACGAGGTCGCGGCGGCCGTCGCCGCTGACGTCGCCGAGGAGCAGCCGCGCGCCGCCGCCGGCCGCGCTGATGTCGATGCGCGCGACCTCCTCGGGGACGATGGCGGCGGTGCCGGCGGAGGCCGGGGCCGGAGCGGCCAGACCGGCGGCCAGCAGCAGTGCGAGGGCGCCGCCACCGGAACGCGATACGGCGCGGGCGGCGGGGGAAGCGGGGGAGCGGTCGGACACGCGAATCCTCCAGCTGGGATAGCGCTTTCCGGAATGCGGGAGAAGGGAAGATGCTCGCGGATGGCCGGAAGTGATCGCGAACAGCGGCAATGGCCGCGACATCCGCTCGACTTCGGGCGGGATCGGCGAACGATTTTGGTCGGTGTCGTTGACGCGGCGTTCACCGGAGCTTAATCTGAGCCTCCAAAGTGAGCAAGCGCTTTCCTTAAATCGATTTACCAGTGGAGGTGGAGTCGTGCGATCGACGCGTTTCCTGGGACGCCGCTGGACGGCTCCCACCGTCCTGCTGCTCGCGACCGCCCTGGTCGCCACCGGATGCGGTGGGGGAGGGGAGGACGGCCCGGTCGAACTGCGCTACTCGTGGTGGGGCAACGCCGACCGCGCCGAGCTCATGCGGGAGGCCATCGACCTGTTCGAGGCCGAACACCCCGACATCACGATCACCCCCACCTTCTCCGAGTACAACGCCTACTGGGAGAAGCTGTCCACCGAGGCCGCCGGCGGCGGGATGGCCGACGTCGCCCAGATGGACATCTCCTACCTCCGGGAGTACGCCGACCGCGGACTGCTCCTCGACCTCTCCGAACTGGAAGGGAACGGCCTCGACACCGGCGACCTCGTCGACGGTTTCGAGCAGGCCGGCGTCATCGACGACGCCCGCTACGCCGTCCCGGTCGCCGCCAACACCTTCGCGCTGTTCTACGTTCCCGAGCTGTTCGAGGCCGCCGGCGCGCCCGCCCCCGAGCCCGGCTGGTCCTGGGACGACTACCACGAGGCGATCGCCGCCGTCACCGAGCACACCGGAGGCGAACCCTACGGCGGCGCGGACTACACCGGCCTCATCTGGGCCCTGGAGCTCCAGCTCCGCCAGGAGGGCGGCGAACTGTTCACCGAGGACGGCCGGCTCGCCTTCGACGAACCCCGGCTCGCCGAGTTCTGGAACGAGACGGCCGGCTTCCGCGAGGACGAGATCGTCGTGCCGGCCGCGCAGTACGTGCAGGCGCAGCCCGTATCGCCGCTCGGCGCGAACATCGGCGCCTCGGAGTTCAACTGGGACAACTTCCTCGCACGCTACGAGGGGGAGGCCGACGCCGAGGTCGCGCTGGCCCCCGTGCCGACCAGCGACCCCGAACGCAGCGGCCAGTACCTTCGGCCCTCGATGATGCTGGCCGCCTCCAGCCAGACCGAACACCCCGAGCAGGCGGCCGAGCTCATCGACTTCCTCATCAACTCCCCCGAGGTCGGCGAGCTCTTCGGCGGGAACCGCGGCATCCCCGCGACCAACGTCCAGCGCGAGTCCGCCCGGCTCGACGGGGTCGACCGGGCCATCGCCGACTACGAGGAGGAGCGCGCCGCCGATCTGCGGGAACTCCCCCCGGTGCCCCCCGCCGGCATGGGCTCCCTGGAGGCCGAGTTCATCCGGCTGTCCGAGGAGGTCGGCTACGGCCGGCTGACACCGCAGGACGCCGCCGGAGAGTTCTTCGCCTTCGCCGACCGCACGCTGAGCTCCTGACCGGCGCCCGCGCCCGGCGAGGAGGGAGAACCGATGGCCGCCACACCGGCCCGGCAACGGGCCGCCGCGAGCGGCGCCGCGGGGCCGCCGCCGCGCCGCCCGCCGTCCCGCCTGGAGACGGGCGCCGGTTACCTGTTCCTGTCCCCGTGGATGCTCGGCTTCCTCGGGTTGACGCTGGGGCCGATGCTGGCCTCGCTCTACCTGTCCTTCACCGACTACAACCTCTTCACCCCGCCCGAGTGGGTGGGCCTGGCCAACTACACCGACCTGTTCGGCGATGAGCAGTGGCTGCGCTCGGTCCGCGTCACCCTCACCTACGTCCTGGTGTCGGTGCCGCTCAAGCTGCTGGTGGCGCTCGCCGTCGCGCTGCTGCTGGCCGCCCCGCGCCGGGGACAGGGGCTGTACCGGTCGGCCTTCTACGCACCCTCGCTGCTCGGCGCCAGCGTCACCGTGGCGCTGGTCTGGCGGGCGCTGTTCTCCGATGACGCCGTGGTGGACCGGCTGCTCGCCTCGGTCGGCGTGCACACCGGCGGCTGGGTCGGCGACCCCGACTACGCGCTGGCGCTGCTGATCCTGCTCGCGGTCTGGCAGTTCGGCGCCCCGATGGTGATCTTCCTGGCCGGCCTCAAGCAGGTGCCCGCCGAACTGTACGAGGCCGCCGAGATGGACGGGGCCGGGCGCACCCGGCGCTTCCTGGCGATCACCCTGCCCATGATCTCGCCGGTGCTCTTCTTCAACCTGCTGCTGGAGACCGTCAACGCCTTCCAGGTCTTCACGTCGTCCTTCGTCGTCAGCCAGGGCACCGGCGGCCCGGCCGGGGCCACGCTCTTCTACACGCTGTACCTGTACCAGCAGGGCTTCACCCAGATGCGCATGGGCTACGCGTCGGCCATGGCCTGGATGCTCATCCTCGGCGCCGGCCTCGTGGTGGTCCTGCTGTTCCGGCTCTCACGCGCCTGGGTGCACTACGCGGGAGACGATGACCGATGAGCGCCTACCGCAATCCGGCCGCCCGCGGGGGCCTGGTGCGCCCGCTGCTGTGGCATGCGACGGCGCTCGCGCTGCTGGCCCTCATCCTGTACCCGCTCGCGTGGGTGCTGGGGGCGTCGTTCAAGCCCTCGCAGGAGATCGTCGGCAGTACCGAACTGTTCGCGTTCCCGCCGGTGCTGGACAATTTCCAGCGTGCCGCGGAGGGGATCGCCGGGATCTCCACCTGGCGGTTCCTCGGCAACTCGGTGCTGCTGGCCGGTGGGTCGGTCGTCGGCACCGTGGCGTCCTCGGCGCTGGCCGCCTACGCCTTCGCGCGGCTGCGGTTCCGGGGCCGCGGCCTGCTGTTCGCACTGATGATCGGCACGCTGCTGCTGCCCTTCCACGTGGTGATCATCCCGCAGTACATCATCTTCCAGAATCTCGGCCTGGTGGACACCTACGCCCCGCTGCTGGTGGGCCGGTTCCTCGCCACCGAGGCGTTCTTCGTCTTCCTGATGGTCCAGTTCATGCGCCAGCTGCCCCGCGAGCTCGACCAGGCCGCCCGCATCGACGGGTGCGGCTACTGGGGCATCTTCTGGCACGTCATCGTGCCGCTGTCCCGGCCCGCCTTCACCACCGCGGCCATCTTCAGCTTCATCTGGACGTGGAACGACCTCCTGGCGCCGCTGATCTACCTCAACTCGCCGGAGAAGTTCCCGGTGCCCCTGGCGCTTCAGCTGTTCATCGACCAGACCGGCACCTCCGACTACGGCGCGATGATCGCGATGTCGGTGATCGCGCTGCTCCCGGTCGTGCTGTTCTTCCTCGCCTTCCAGCGCCTGCTGGTCGAGGGTGTGGCCACCAGCGGACTCAAGGGGTGAGGCCGGTGACCCCCTCCACCGCCCGGCCGCGCCGCCGCAGCGCCGGGCGCCGCGCCGGAGGGCCGGCGCTCTTCGGCGAGTGCCTGCTGGCCGGACTGCTCACCGTGCTGCTCGCGCTTCCGCTGGTCACCCTCGCCGCGGCCTGCGCCACCGGCTGCCACCTCGTTCGCACCACCGCCGAGCGCGAGGGCTCCACGCGCGTCGCCGACCTGCTCGCCGTGTTCCGCCGGGCCTGGCCCGGGTCGGCGGTGCCGTCGGCCGCCGCACTCGCCCTGGCCGGGGTGCTGGCCCTAGACGTGGCCATCGTGCGCGCCGGACTGCCCGGCGGCACGGCCGTCCTGGCCGGATGCGCGGTGGCCGCGGGCGCGGCCGGCGTCGTGGGGCTGCGCGCTGCGGCGGCGTGGCGGCCGGGGATCGCCTGGCGGCGGGTGCTCGGCCACGCCGCCCTCGCCGCGGCCGGCTTCCGGCGCGGCTCGCTGCTGCTCGCCGCGGCCCTGGCCACCGCCGCGGCCGGAACGTGGGCGCTGCCGCCGCTCCTGGTCCCCCTGACCGGCTGTCTGCAACTCGCCGCGGTGGCCGTGCAGCCGCGCCCGCCGCTCTGAGACGGTCCGTCCGGATCTGCGGTACCGGGGCGCCGGAAACCGGGGAAACTCAGGCCCGGCCCTCGGCCGTTCGGATGGCTCCGGCATGCGCGGTCACCTAGGCTGGAGCCGGACCAGGCCGAAAGACCGCACGCGGCGCGGCACCGGCATCACCGTAACGGGAGCAGCATGACCGACCAGAATCGGACCGCCCGCACCGGGAGCGCCCCGGAGCCCGCCGACCCCGCCGGCGGTGACCCGGACACGGCGCGCCCGGTCTCGGAACAGACGGTCGAGGCGGTCATCCGCGGCCAGCTGGCCAAGGCGCTCGGCGGAAAGCGCGGCATGGTCGAGGCCGCGGTGCCGACCATCACCTTCACCGCCACCTACCTGCTCACCACCGAGGTGCGCATGGCGCTGTGGCTCGGAGTCGGCGCGGCGGTGCTGCTGGCGATCGTCCGGCTGGTGCAGCGCTCCTCGGTGCAGTTCGTGCTCAACAGCCTGTTCGGCATCGGCATCGCGGCCGTCTTCGCGCTGCGCAGCGGGCAGGCCGAGGACGCCTTCCTGCCCGGCATCATCTACAACGCCGGTTACGCCATGGTGCTCATCCTCACCATCCTGGTGCGCTGGCCGGCCATCGGCCTGCTCATCGGCGCCGTGACCGGAGCCGTCACCGGCGACATGACGTCGTGGCGGAAGAACCCGGCGGTGGTCCGGCTGAGTACCTGGCTCACCTGGCTGCTGGTGCTGCCGTGCGTGCTGCGCGTGGCCGTGCAGTACCCGCTGTGGCTGTTCGGCGGGTCCGACGCCGTCGGCTGGCTCGGCCTCGCCAAGATCGCCATGGGCTGGCCGCTGCAGGTGGCGGCGCTGGCCGCGATGGTGTGGCTGCTCTCGCGCGACCGCACCCCGATCGAGACGCCCGGCGAGCCGGAGGAGGGCGAGCCCGGGCAGCGCTGACCCGCGCCGCGACCGTCGGCCCGGCCCGTGCCGGGCCGACGGTCAGCCGGGGCCGAGCAGCGCCGCCAGCGCGTCGGTGTCCTCGGCGCTGCTCAGGAAGACCAGGTCGTCGCCGGCGGCCAGCACGGTCTCGGGTTGCGGCGCGCGCACGTGCCCCTGCCGGACGATCGCCACCAGTACCACGTTCGCCGGCAGCGCCCGGGCCAGCTCGGCGACCGGGCGGTCGGCGTGCGGGGCGTCCACCGGCAGCGTCAGCTCCAGCAGGTCGGTGTCGGGGAGCGCCATCAGAGCCAGCGGTTCGCCGCTGTCGCCGACGCCGGCCATGTCGTCCACCAGGGCCGCCATCAGCCGCGGCGGCGACACCGCGACGTCCACACCCCAGGACTCGGTGAACAGCCACTCGTTGGCCGGGTCATTGATCCGCGCCACCACCCGGCCGACACCGAACTGGGTCTTGGCCAGCAGCGAGCAGACCAGGTTGACCTTGTCGTCGCCGCTGGCGGCCACCACCACGTCGAACTGGTCGAGCCGGGCGTCCTCCAGGGAGCTGAGCTCGCAGGCGTCGGCCAGCAGCCACTCCGCGCGCGGCACGGCGTCGACCTGGACGGCCCGCGGGTCGCGGTCGATCAGCAGCACCTCGTGCCCGTTGCCGGTGAGCTCACCGGCGATGGACCGGCCCACGTCGCCGGCGCCCGCGATGGCGATCCGCATCAGAGCGACCTTCCTTCCTCACCGGTGGCGGTCCCGGCGGCGGAGTCGGAGCCCGCGGCGCTCCGGGTCCACAGCCGCTCACGCAGGCGCTCCCGCTGGTCGGCGCGGACGAGCACGTGCACGACGTCGCCGGCGCGCAGCCGCTCGTCGCCGTGCGGCAGCACGATCTCCCCGGAACGATCCAGGTAGGCGACCCGCAACTGCAGCGCGCTCTCCAGGCGCTGCACCGGTGCGCCCGTCCAGGTGTCGGTGAGCGGGATCTCGGTCAGCACCAGCGTGCCCGAGGGGTCACGCCACAGCGGGGCCTCGGCGGCGGCCGACTCCGGGAGCAGCCGCCGCAGGATGGTGTCGGCGGTCCAGCGCACGGTGCCGACCGTGCGGATGCCGAGCCGCTGGTACACCTCGGCGCGCCGCGGATCATAGATCCGGGCGACCACGTGCTGGACGCCGAACGTCTCCCGCGCCACCCGCGCGGCGATGATGTTGGAGTTGTCCCCGCTGCTCACCGCCGCGAACGCGGCGGCGTGCTCGATACCGGCCCGGACCAGCACGTCGCGGTCGTGCCCCAGCCCGGTGACGGCGCTCTTGGCGGTGGAGGAGCGCAGCCGGCGGAACGCGCCGGGATCACGGTCGATCACCGCGACCGAGTACCCCATGTCCTGCACCGTGTGCGCGAGGGTGGACCCCACCCGCCCGCAGCCCAATATGACGATGTGCACCGGTCATCCGCTCCCGACAGCAGGTGGCAAGAGAGGCCGGCGGGAACCGCCGCGCCCCGAACGCTCCGGCCTCCGGTTATACCCAACCACACCCCTCGCGTCCCCCGAATCGGACCCGGTGGCCCCGTGCGCGCTCGGCCGGCCGGGCACGGCCCGCCCCGCACTCGGCTAGAGTGACCGCAGATGGGCGGTGGCTTGCAGGGGGTCACCCGAGCGAGCCCAGCAGTCCCGTCCACCGGAGGTCGTCCCACATGAGCCGCGTCGGAACCCAGATCGAGCTATACGTCGACGGGGTCGCGCACGGCGGCTGGTGCGTGGGCCGCCACGACGACCAGGTCGTCTTCGTCCGCCACACGCTCCCCGGTGAGCGCGTGCGCGTGCTCGTCACCGAGGAGACGAAGCGTTTCCTGCGGGCCGACGCCGTGGAGGTGCTGGAGGCTTCGCCCGACCGGGTCGACGCCCCGTGCCGCTTCGCCGGGCCGGGCGGGTGCGGCGGCTGCGACTGGCAGCACGCCTCACTGGAGGCGCAGCGCCGGATCAAGGCGCGCGTCGTCACCGAGCAGCTGCGCCGCATCGCCGGCATCGAGCGCGACGTCGAGGTCGAGGAGCTGCCGGGCCATCCCGACGGCCTGGGCTGGCGGACGCGGGTCCGCTACGCGGTCGACGATGACGGCACCGCCGGATTCCGCCGGCACCGCTCGCACGACATCCAGCCCGTGGACTCCTGCCTGATCGCCCACTCCGGCGTGGACCGCATCGGCGTCCCCGAGGTGTCCTGGCCGGGGATCACCGAGGTGGAGGCCGTCGCCTCCACCCGGACCGCCGACCGCGCGATCATCGTCACCCCGCGCGGCGCCCGGCAGCCGGCGCTGCCGAGCCTGAAGGAGTCGACCGCCCAGTTGCGCCGGTTCCGCGGCGGGCGCACCCAGCAGATCCGCGGCCGGCGCGGCGTACGCGAGCAGGTCGCCGGCCGCGAATGGCGGGTCAGCGCGGGCGGCTTCTGGCAGGTGCACCCGGCCGCCGCCGAGACGCTGACCGCCGCCGTCCTCGCCGCGCTGGCGCCCAAGCCGGGCGAGACCGCGCTCGACCTGTACTGCGGCGCCGGGCTGTTCGCCGGTGCGCTGGCCGAGGCGGTCGGCCCGGAGGGACGCGTGCTCGGCGTGGAGGGCCAGCCCGAGGCGGTCCGCGACGCCCAGCACAACCTGCGCGACCTCCCGCAGGCGCGGGTGGACCGCGGTGACGTCGCATCGCGGCTGCGCGAGTGGGCCGATCTGCGAGCCGACATCGCCGTCCTGGACCCGCCACGCGCGGGCGCCGGCACCGCCGTGGTGGCGTCACTCGCCGCGCTGCGGCCCCGCGCCGTGGCCTACGTGTCCTGCGACCCCGCCACCCTGGCCCGCGACCTCGCCGCCTTCGCGCAGGCCGGGTACGGGATGGTGGATCTGCGGGCCTTCGACGCCTTCCCCATGACGCACCATGTGGAGTGCCTGGCGGTGCTGGAGCGGGGCTGAACCGGGATCGGCCGCCTTCTCGCGGGGCGGCCTTCCGGCCGTTGCGGGACCGCCCCTCGTCCGCCCGTCCGGCTCCGGCCCGGCGGTGAGCCGGTCAGCAGTTGCCGCCGATGGGCAGGTTCGCGCGTTCGTCGCCGACCAGTGCGATCGCGGTGACATAGCCGATCCGGCCGCTGTTGAGGTGCAGCATGATCCAGATGTCGCTGGTGATCCCGCGGTACGTGATCTGCTGCGCCCGCGTGTGGCAGACGGCGCTGTAGGTGTAGCCGGCCGCGACGTAGCTGAGCTGGCGGCCGGGCCTCGGGCCACCAACGACTTTCGGTCACCGCCGAAAGAGCACCGGACGGGGTGGGGGCGTCGGCTAGCCGGGCGCGTCCGGGCCGTGGAACAGCGCCATCCCCAGGTCCGTCGTGATGTGCCGTACCGTGTTGCGGTCACGGTGGCTCGTCACCAGACCGGCGTCGCGGAGTACGGCGGCGTGCTCGCTGGCGGAGGCGTTGGAGATGCCGAGCCGCCGTGCCAGCTCGCCGGTGGTGCAGCCCTGCAGCAGCGCCTCCAGGACGGCGGTCCGGGTACTGCCGAGCATCCGCTCCAGGGCGCGCCGTCGTTGCGGCCGTGGCGGTCCGTACACGCCGGGCGCGTAGGAGGCGGCCGAGAGCGGGTAGACGACGACCGGCGGAAGCCCCGGGTCCTGCAGCGCGATCGGGTAACGGCGGCAGAAGACCGACGGGATGAGGTGCAGGTCGCGTCCCCGCAGGTCGAGGTCGCGCTGGAACGGATAGGCGACCTCCAGCAGCCACGGGCCGCGGAAGCGCGCGGCCGGCCGCAGCGCGCCCGGCAGCCGGGTGGCCGTGGGATGCCGGAGGCGGCCGTCCCGGTGGCCGAGCTCGGCCGCGTTCTGGATGCGGTCCCACTCCGGCGCCAGCGCGAGGTCGAAGTACCGGCGCAGGGTCGCCGCCACCGGCCGCAGCCCGTTCTCGTGGTGGACGAGGGAGCGCACCGCGGGGGAGAGCGGCCGTTGCCGGCCGAGCTGACCGAGTTCCCGGCGGAGCCGGGGACCGGGGGTGCGCAGCAGCGTGTCGATGCCGCGGTCCAGCCCGTCCGGCCCGCACATGGGGGTCAGGAAGTCCGGCGAGTACCCGGCGGGCGGGGCCAGCTCGGTAAGGAACCACATCTCCCGCGACATACCGGACTGGACCCGGTACCGCCACTGCTCGAACAGCGGGAGCGCCGGGCGGGTCTGCACCATGTGCAGGCTCAGCAGGATCTCCCACATCGGATCGGGCCCGGTGAGCGCCCGGACGCGTTCGGGCGCCTCGGGCGTGAAATGGATGCGTAGCACTGCGTGTCTGTCCCCGTCGAGGTCGGCGCACTCGTTCTCACGAACTGTCACCGCCCACCATTGGAATACACGTTCTCGTCCGCTGTCGGCCGCTTCCGGCCGACAGCGGACATTTCACGCACTTGGCGGCACGGTGCCGCCCGGGCGTCCCTGGCGTCCAGAGGGGTCTCGCGGTTGGAGAATGGGGCCATGCGTTTGAGGATCTTCACCGAACCCCAGCAGGGCGCGAGCTACCAGACCCTGCTCACCGTGGCGAAGGCGGCCGAGGACCTGGGCTGCTTCGAGGCATTTTTTCGTTCCGACCACTACCTGAAGATGGGCGACGTCGACGGGCTGCCCGGCCCCACCGACGCCTGGATCACGCTGGCGGGCCTGGCCCGTGACACCGAACGGATCCGGCTCGGCACGCTGATGACCGCCGCGACGTTCCGGCACCCCGGGCCGCTGGCGATCAGCGTCGCGCAGGTGGACCAGATGAGCGGCGGCCGGGTGGAGTTCGGGTTCGGCGCGGGATGGTACGAGGCGGAGCACACCGCGTACGGCATCCCGTTCCCGGCCTCCCTCGGCGAGCGTTTCCAGCGCTTCGAGGAGCAGCTGGCCGTCATCACCGGCCTGTGGTCGACGCCGCCGGGCGAGACATTCCAGTACGAGGGACGGCACTACCGGCTCGCCGAAGGGCCGGCACTGCCCAAGCCCGCGCAGTCCCCGCGCCCGCCGGTGCTCATCGGCGGGACCGGCGCCAAGCGGACGCCCCGGCTGGCCGCCACCTACGCCGACGAGTACAACGTGCCGTTCTGCGTGCCGGAGGAGACGGCCGCGGCGTTCGACCGCACCCGTGCCGCCGTGCGGGCGGCCGGCCGGAGCGCGCCCATGGTGTACTCCGCCGCCCAGGTGCTGTGCGTCGGCCGCGACGACGCCGAGGTGGCCCGCCGCGCCGCCGCGATCGGCCGCGAGGTCGACGAACTGCGCGTCAACGGCCTGGCCGGCAGCCCGGCCGAGGTGGTGGACAAGATCGGCCGCTTCGCCGAGATCGGTGCCGAGGCGGTGTACCTGCAGGTGCTGGACCTCTCCGACCTCGACCACCTGGAGCTGGTGGCCTCGGAAGTGGCGCCGCAGCTGCGGTGACCGCCGAACGGCCCGGCGCCTGGCCAATGGGCGAGGCGCCGGGTCAGCGGCGTCGGTAGGCGTCGCGGCGGTGGCGAAGCCCGTGCCGTAGGGGGTCCGGCGCGCGGATAACTTGATGTCGAGATATCCGTCAGATAGCTTGATGTCGAGATAAACGAGCGAATCACTGAGCGCGCCGGGTTGTCCGCCGATTCGTGGCCTGACTGCGATGATGGTGCCGGGTCCGGCAGCGAGAGGGTGGCCCCGGGCCGTCTCGTTAGGGCAGCCTCAGTGATTTTCCAGCGCCGCCGGTAGGGCAGGATGCTGGAAGAAAGTGGCGAGATCAGGAGGCAACACCGTGTCGGCGAACAGCTTCGGCAGCCGTGACACGCTCCGCGTTGGCGACGAGTCGTACGAGATTTTCCGCTTGGACGCCGTAGAGGGCTCCGAGCGCCTTCCCTACAGCCTGAAGGTGCTGCTGGAGAACCTCCTCCGCACCGAGGACGGCGCGAACGTCACCGCCGAGCACATCCGCGCGCTCGGGGCCTGGGACCCCAGTGCCCAGCCGAACCAGGAGATCCAGTTCACCCCCGCGCGGGTGATCATGCAGGACTTCACCGGCGTGCCCTGTGTGGTCGACCTCGCGACCATGCGCGAGGCCGTCAACGACCTCGGAGGCGACCCGGCCAAGATCAATCCGCTCGCGCCCGCCGAGCTGGTCATCGACCACTCGGTGATCGTGGACATCTTCGGCCGCCCGGACGCCTTCCAGCGCAACGTCGAGATCGAGTACGAGCGCAACCGCGAGCGCTACCAGTTCCTGCGCTGGGGGCAGACCGCCTTCGACGAGTTCAAGGTCGTCCCGCCGGGCACCGGCATCGTGCACCAGGCCAACATCGAGCACCTGGCCCGCGTGACCATGGTCCGCAACGGCCAGGCCTACCCCGACACCTGCGTCGGCACCGACTCCCACACCACCATGCAGAACGGCCTGGGCATCCTGGGATGGGGCGTCGGCGGCATCGAGGCGGAGGCGGCCATGCTCGGCCAGCCCATCTCGATGCTCATCCCGCGGGTGGTGGGCTTCAAGCTCACCGGTGAGCTCAAGCCCGGCACCACCGCGACCGACCTCGTGCTCACCATCACCGAGATGCTGCGCAAGCACGGCGTGGTCGGCAAGTTCGTCGAGTTCTACGGCGAAGGCGTCGCCGCGGTGCCGCTGGCCAACCGCGCCACCATCGGCAACATGAGCCCGGAGTTCGGCTCCACCGCCGCGATCTTCCCGATCGACGAGGAGACCATCCGGTACATGCGGCTCACCGGCCGCAGCGCCGCGCAGACCGAACTGGTCGAGGCCTACGCCAAGGAGCAGGGCCTCTGGCACGACCCCGCCCGCGAGCCGGCCTACTCGGAGTACCTGGAGCTCGACCTCGCCGACGTCGTGCCCTCGATCGCCGGCCCCAAGCGCCCGCAGGACCGCATCGCGCTGTCCGAGGCCAAGCCGGCCTGGCGCCGCAACGTGCGCGACTACGTGCACGACGACGGTATCGAGAACCACGTGGACGAGGCGTCCGCCGAGTCCTTCCCGGCCTCCGACGCCCCGGCCGTCAGCCCGTCGGCGACCACGTCGGCCTCCGCCGCCGACGGCACGCCGGCCGTGCGCCGGCCGCACAACCCGGTCAAGGTCACCCTCGCCGACGGCACCGAGACCGAGATCGACCACGGCGCCGTGGTGATCGCCGCCATCACCTCCTGCACCAACACCTCCAACCCGTCGGTCATGCTCGGCGCCGCCCTGCTGGCCAAGAAGGCGGTGGAGAAGGGCCTCACCCGCAAGCCGTGGGTGAAGACCTCGCTGGCGCCCGGCTCCAAGGTCGTCACCGACTACTACGAGCGGTCCGGCCTCACGCCGTACCTGGACAAGCTCGGCTTCAACCTGGTCGGCTACGGCTGCACCACCTGCATCGGCAACTCCGGCCCGCTGCCGGAGGAGATCTCCAAGGCCGTCAACGACAACGACCTCGCGGTCACCGCCGTGCTCTCGGGCAACCGCAACTTCGAGGGCCGGATCAACCCCGACGTCAAGATGAACTACCTGGCCTCGCCGCCGCTGGTGGTGGCCTACGCGCTGGCCGGCTCCATGGACGTCGACATCACCACCGAGCCGCTCGGCACCGGTACCGACGGCCAGCCGGTCTTCCTTCGCGACATCTGGCCGTCGCCGGAGGAGGTCCAGCAGGTCATGGACACCGCCATCGCCTCCGACATGTACGAGCAGGCGTACGCCGACGTGTTCGCGGGCGACGAGCGCTGGCAGTCGCTGCCCACGCCCACCGGCAACACCTTCGAGTGGGACGGCGAGTCGACCTACGTCCGTAAGCCCCCGTACTTCGAGGGCATGGCCGCCTCCCCGGAGCCGGTCACCGACATCGTCGGCGCCCGCGTCCTGGCCAAGCTCGGCGACTCGGTCACCACCGACCACATCTCGCCGGCCGGTGCCATCAAGCCGGACAGCCCCGCCGGCCGCTACCTCAAGGAGCACGGCGTCGAGCGCCGCGACTTCAACTCCTACGGTTCGCGGCGCGGCAACCACGAGGTGATGATCCGGGGCACCTTCGCCAACATCCGGCTGCGGAACCAGATCGCCCCGGGTACCGAGGGCGGTTTCACCCGCGACTTCACCCAGTCCGACGACCCGGCGGCGGCGCCGGTGACCACCATCTACGACGCCGCGCAGAACTACGCCGAGCGCGACATCCCGCTGGTGGTCCTCGGCGGCAAGGAGTACGGTTCGGGATCCTCGCGGGACTGGGCGGCCAAGGGCACCCGCCTGCTGGGCGTGCGCGCCGTCATCACCGAGTCCTACGAGCGCATCCACCGCTCGAACCTCATCGGCATGGGCGTGCTGCCGCTGCAGTTCCCGGAGGGGCAGTCCGCCGATTCCCTCGGCCTGACCGGCGAGGAGACCTTCTCCATCACCGGCGTGACCGAGCTGAACGAGGGCCGCGTGCCCGCCACGGTGAAGGTGAGCACCGACAGCGGCGTCGAGTTCGACGCCGTGGTGCGCATCGACACGCCCGGTGAGGCCGACTACTACCGCAACGGCGGCATCCTGCAGTACGTGCTGCGGCAGCTGATCGCGGAGTAGTCCCGGACGGCGCGGGAAGGGGGCGGCGCCGTGCTCCTTCCCCGGTGGGCCTCGTTCCGGAGTGCGGGCGTGTCCGCGACCGCCCCCGAAAGCAGACCGTAGGCCGCAAGCCCCGCTTCGGCGGGGCTTGCGCGCGTCCGGGCGACCGGCCACGTTCGCGTCCGCCCGGCGATGAACGGCGGCGTTGTCCTCGGGAGGGGGCGGCAGCGATCCGGTCCCGGTCGGCGGACGCTGAGTTTTTCGGGTTCGGCCGGCGCGGCTGGCCGGAATCGGACGATATCTCGGATTCTGCTACATATAGCGGTAAAAGTGGGTAGCCTCGGACCTCCCTCCTGAACGTTCGGCCCATTTCCGAGAGGTTCCGTGCGCCCGCTCACCCCCTCCGATCCCCGCCGGATCGGCTACCACGACGTCCTCGCGGTGCTCGGCGACGGTTCCATGGGGCGGGTCTACCTCGGGCGGGGGCCGTCGGGGCGGCTGGTCGCCATCAAGCTGATCTCGTCCGGACTCGCCGACGACCAGGGGTTCCGGGACCGCTTCGCCGCCGAGGTGGCGGCCATGCGCCGGGTCGGCGGCGCCGTCAGCGTGCCGGTGGTCGAGGCCGACGCCGAGGCGCCACAGCCGTGGCTGGCCACCGCGTTCGTCGCGGGACCCGACCTGCGCTCCGCCGTGGAGAAGAGCGGGCCGCTGCCACCCGCCGCGCTGATCACCCTTACCGCCGGGCTGGCCGAGGCACTGCACGCCTTCCATCGGGCCGGCCTGGTGCACCGCGACCTCAAGCCCGCCAACATCCTGCTGGACCGCGGTGGGCCGCGGGTCATCGACTTCGGCCTCGCCCGGCCGGTGGACGCGACCGCGGCCACCCTCCCCGCCGCGCTGGAGGGCACCGCGAGCTTCATGGCGCCCGAGCAGGCCGCCGGCGGCGCGCCCACCCCGGCCGGCGACGTGTTCGCGCTCGGTGCCGTCGTCGCCTACGCCGCGACCGGCCGCCCGCCGTTCGGCGCCGACACGGTACCGGCGGTGCTGCACCGGGTGATCACGCAGCCGCCCGACCTGGCCGGAGTGCCGCCCGAACTGCACGGTCTCCTCGCGGCCTGTCTCGACAAAGAGCCGGACCGGCGGCCGGCCCCCGGGCGGATCCTGGAGGCGCTGCCCGCCACGGCGCCGGGAACGGCGCCGTGGCCGCCGCCCGATGTCCTCGACACGATCGCCGCCCGCGAGCGGCGGGCACGCGAGCTGCTGGCCGGGCGGCGGCCGGCCCGCCGTCGGCGGGCGCTCATCGCGGGGACCGCCGCGGTCACCACCCTGGTCCTGATCGCGGGCGGCATCGCCGCCGTCCGGTCCGGTGCGCTGCCGCTCGGGCCGCCCGCCGCCCCGGGCGATCCGGTGGCGGAGGGCGCGACTCCCACGGCCCACCCCGCACCCGTGGCCGGCGCGGCCTTCACCCCGGACCTCGACCCCGGTGAGCTGGCCGGGACGCTCTTCGTCCCGGCGCGCGACGCCGTGGTCCTGCCGTTGGGGTTCGACCCCGCGGACCCGGCACGGCTGTACGCCGGGGGCCCGGGGGGCACCGATGAGTGGAACCTGGAGACCGGCGAACGGATGCCGGGCGCCCGGTCCGGCACCTCCGACGTCAGCGCCCTCGCCTACAGCCGCGACGGCGCCGTGGCCGCGGCCGGGACCAACGGCGGCTGGATCTACGTCAGCGACCGCGCCACCGCGGAGACCCTTTGGGAGTACGGGCCGGAAGGCGCCGACCGGGCACCGCTCTCGCTCGCCGAGGAGACGCCCCCGGCGGGTCCTTGACATGGCCTTCACCCCCGACGGCGCCGGCCTGATCGCCACCGATGAGGAAGGCGCCGTGCACTTCTTCGACGCGGCCACCGGCGAGCCGCGCAACACGGTCCGCGTCGGCTCCCCCGATGATGTGGCGCTGTCCGGGCAACTCGCCCTGCACCCCGACGGCACCACCGTCGCCGCCGTGGTCGGTACGGAGATCCGGCTGCTCGACGCGGCCACCGGCGCGGAACGCGGCCGACTCGACCAGGAGGGCCGTCCGCCGTGGGCGATGGCCTTCACGCCCGACGGCGAACGGCTGGTCGGCGGCGGAACGGACCAGGTCGTCAACGTCATCGACGCCGCCACCGGCGACAGGATCGCGGCACTGATCGGCCACACCGACACCGTCGTCGACATCGCCCTCACCCCGGACGGGACGATGGCCGCCACCATCGCCGCCGACGAGACCGTCCGGCTGTGGGACCTCACCGCCGGCCGGCAGGTCGCCGCCCTCGACGTCCCGGGAGCCTCGGGACGGATCGCCTTCGACGCCGCCGGAACCCGGCTGGCCGTCGGCTACTTCGACGGCTCGCTGCGGCTGTGGAGCCTGCCGGACGACGCCTGACGGTCCGGCCGAGGCGCCGGCCGGTTCGATTCGCACCGGGCGCGTGCCGCGGCCCGGAGCCGCCCGTGCCCACCCACGCGGCCCCCGCCGCACGAGCAAGGAGTACCGCTCGCCATGAAACCTCTGGCCCCCACCGACCCCACGAGCATCGGCGGCCACCGGCTCGTCGCCCGGCTCGGCTCCGGCGGGATGGGCGACGTCTACCTCGGCGCCACCCGCTCCGGCCGGCTGGTCGCCATCAAGGTGATCAAGCCGGGGCTGGCCGACGAGGACGGCTACCGGCGCCGGTTCGCCCGTGAGGTCGCGATCGCGCAGCGGGTCAGCGGCGCCTTCAGCGCCGACGTCATCGAGGCCGACCCCGACGCCGCTCAGCCGTGGCTGGTCACCAGCTACGTGGCGGGCCCCACGCTGCGCCAGACCGTCCGGGCGGCCGGGCCCCTGCCCGAGGACACGCTGCGCGTCCTCACACTCGGGCTCGCGGAAGCCGTACGGGCGATCCATGCGGCGGGACTGGTGCACCGTGACCTCAAACCCGCGAACGTGCTGATGGCGCACGACGGGCCGCGGGTGATCGACTTCGGCATCGCCCGCTCCAACGAGGCCGCCCTGGCCACGCAGGACGGCTCGATCGTCGGTACCCCCGGCTTCATGTCGCCCGAGCAGGCCTACGGTCACGAGATCACCCCGGCGTCGGACGTGTTCTCGCTCGGGTCCGTGCTGTGCTTCGCCGCGACCGGGCGCGAGCCGTTCGGGCAGGCCCCGGCCGCGGCCATGCTGTACCGCATCACCACCGCGGAGCCCGACACCGAAGGCATGCCACCCTGGCTCCGGGAGATCGTCACCGCCTGCATGGCGAAGGAACCGGCCGCGCGGCCGACCCCGGACACGCTGCTGCAGCGGCTCGGAGCCGCGCCGGTGCCCGCGCAGGGCTCGTGGCTGCCCGACGCCGCGGCCCGGCTCGTCGCCGAACAGGAGAACGAGGCGCGCTCCTACCTCGCGCTCCCGCCACGGCCCGAACCGCGGCCGGAGCCGAAGCGGCGCCGCCGCTGGCCGGTCATCGCCGGCGCGGCGGCGGCCGCCCTGCTCGTGGGCGGTGCGGCCACCGCGGTCGCGCTGAGCGGCCTGCCCGGCCGGGGCGGGGACTCCGGTGACACGGACGCGCCGCCGGCCGGGGCCGGTGCGGCGGCGCAGGGCGGCGGCACCGCCGAGCAGCCCGCCGGCCTGCGGCCGCACGAGTTCCCGGAACCGTCGCTGACCGCGGCCGACTTCGGCGAACCCATCACGGTGCAGGACTCCCGCGCGGAGCCCATCCTGTCCCTGGCGTTCCGCCCGGACGGTGAACGTCTCCTCGTCGGTGGCACCCGCATGCTGGAGATCTGGGACGTTCGGCTGGGCGAGCGGATCACCGACGCCTCGACGGGAATCGAGGGAGGGTGGGTGGCCTCCAACGTGTCCTGGTCCGCCGACGACCGGTACGTCGCCTACGGCGACAGTGACGGGATCGTGCACTTCCTCGAACGCGACGCCCCGGACGGCGGGACGACCTCCGACGCTCACGCGAGGGGCGTGCAGGTGACCAACGGCATCTGGGACCTGGCCCACGACCCCACCGGTGCGTGGCTCGCCAGTGTCGGCGACGACCTGGTGATCCGGATCTGGGACGCGCGCACCGGCGAGCAGCTGGGCAGCATCGACCTCTCCGGGAGCCGCCCGGTCGTCCCGGCGCTGGCCTGGCATCCCACCGAGCCGTGGCTGGCGACCGCCCAGGGGCGCACCGCCTACGTCATGGACGCCACGGTCGGCGGAGACGTGATCGCCGAGATCGAACACGGCGGCGACACCGTGAACGACGTGGCGGTCAGCCCGGACGGCGCGGTTCTCGCGACGGCCGGCAACGACCACGTCGTCAACCTGTGGGACATCGAGAGCGGGGTCCAGGTGGGCCGGCTCCAGGGACACTCCGGTCCGGTCCACGAGATCGCGTTCAGCCCGGACGGATCGCTGCTCGTCACCTCGGGCGGTGAGGTCGTCGACCGGTCGGCGATCGTGTGGGACCTGTCCCGCCAGGAGCCGCTGGCCGAACTGGACGCCCCGGGCGGACTCAACGCGAGCGCACTGGCCTTCAGCCACGAAGGCGCCCTGCTCGTGGTGGGCGACCGCGAAGGCGGGATCTACCTGTGGGAGCTGGCGCGCTGATCCGCGGCCGGTGCCGCCGGGGTCACACTGGCCGCAGGATCACCAGCGGGATGGACCGCTCCGTCTTGGCCTGGTAGTCGTCGTAGTCCGGCCAGATGCGCGCCATCTCCGGCCACAGCCGGGCCTTCTCCTCCTCCGTGGCGGTGCGGGCCTCGGCGGTGAAGACGTCCGCCTTGACCTGCACCCGGACGGTGGGGTCGGCCACCAGGTTCTTGTACCACTGCGGGTGGTCCGGTGCTCCGCCAAGCGACGCCACCACCGTGTAGTTCTCGCCATCGCGGCCGTAGATCAGCGGGGTGCTGTGCTGTTTGCCGGTCCGCCGGCCGGTGGTGGTGAGGATCAGGACCTGGGCGCCGCGCCAGTCATGGCCCTCCCTGCCGCCGGTCTCGACGTAGCGCTTGACGTGTTCGGCACCGTAGAGCATGGGGTCACCCGTCCTTTCGCGGTCCTCGCCCGCCGTCCTTACCGTGTCTCTACGTCTTTACCCGCGCCGCGGAATCGAACCGGCCGCCCGGTCATTCGGCGGTCGTGGCGTTGTGCACGATCACGTCGGCGTGCTCCCGGACCCGGTGGCGGGCGTAGAACGCCTCCTCCTGGCGCCGCCACATCTCCTGGTACGGCGAGTAGAGGGCCGCGTCGGGACGCTCGGCCAGCCGGGCGGTGCGCAGGTCGGCGGGCGCCTCCACCCAGATCAGCAGCGACAGGTGCGCCCGCAGTTCGGCGGCGCCCGAGCCGCACCCCTCGATGAGCAACGTGCCGGCCACCGGCGTGTGCTCCCAGGCGCCCGGCTCGCCACGTTCCCAGTCGTAGCGGCGCCAGCGCGGCGTGCTGCCGGCCAGCAGCGGTTCGATGATCCAGCGCCGCGCGAGCGGGGCCGCGGCGGCCAGGCCGTCCCAGCCGGGGTGCAGGTCGTCCATGCGCAGGAGCGGCGCGGCCAGCCGCTCAGCGAGCAGGTTCGCCAGCCAGGACTTGCCGGCGCCGGACCGGCCCTCGATCGCCAGGACGCGGTGCCGGCCCGCGCGGGCGGGGGCGGAGCGTAGCAGGGCGGCGATGTCGGCGCACAGCGTCGTGGCCGCGGCGGAGAGTACGGGCATGGCGGAAGTGTAACCCGACTGGACATCGAACACATGTACGAATATGCTGGTCAGGTGGGGTGGCGGCGCACTGGGAGGGCGCTCCGGCCGCCGCACGGGCCCTGCCGTCGAGCGTGCCATCGGGGGGAAGCGCGTGAACGCCTGGCGTGACCACAGCGGTGCCGGCGATCCGGCACCGACGTACCACACCGTGATCCACAACAGTGGTTCCGGTAATCAGTTCGTCGTCGGCCCCCACGGCCGCGCCGGGCGGTCGGGCGGGCCGGCCTCGGGCGCCGAACTCAGCGCCCTGGTCGAACGCCTGTGGGACGCGCTGCCCGACCTCGGCCTCGACGATGTCGACCAGGCCGATTACCTGGCCGCGGTCGGCCACATCGAGGAGGAGATCACCAGAGCCCGGCCCAAGCGCACCCGCCTCGGGCGTGCGCTCGGCACGGTGGCCGCCTTGCTTCGTTCCGGGCCGGCCGAGTCCGCCCGGCTGGCGCTCGGCGCGGTGTCGGCACTCGGGCACCTCTACGGGCTGGCGGCTCCGGACTGACGCGGATCCGCGGCGCGGTAGGTGACGGCTGCTGGGTTCAAGCCTTGTAAGCTCGCTGTCATCGGCATCGCCGACCGCCGACACACGCAGGAGGAGCCGTGGGCACGGACGCCGAGGTGACGCCCGGGTCGCAGGCCGCGCTGCGGCGGGCCAACCGGCAACGCGTGATCGCGGCGCTGCGCGAGGGCGGAACCCTCACCCAGGCGGAGATCGCGCGCAGTACCGGCCTGTCCGCCGCGAGCGTGTCCAACATCGTGCGCGACCTGCGCGGGATCGGCGTGGTGTCGGTCCGCGAGACCTCGTCGAACGGCCGGCGTGCGCGGGCGGTCTCGCTGGTGCGTCAGCCCGGGGTCGTGGTCGGCATCGACTTCGGTTACGGCCGGCTCCAGGTGGCCCTCGGTGACAACGACGGCCGGGTGCTGCTGGAAGAGACCATCGGCTACGACGTGGCGGCCGACCCCGACCGGGGGGTGCGGCGCGCCGTGTGGCTGGCCGAGACGCTGCTGATCGCGGCGCGGGTGGACCGCTCCATGGTCACCTCGGTGGCCGCGGCGGTCCCGGGGCCCATCGATCCCGCCACCGGAGAGATCGGCGGCATCACCTGCATGCCCCGGTGGGCCGGTTTCCGGCCGGCGGCCGAGCTGTCGGACCGCCTCGGGCTGCCGGTGGTCGCCGAGAACGACGCCAACCTGGCCGCCATGGCCGAGACCGCCGAAGGCGCGGCACGGGGCCTGGACCACGTCGTGCACGTCACCGCGTCGGAGGGCGTGGGAGCGGGGCTCGTGGTGGCGGGCCGGCTGTTCCGGGGAGCCGGCGGCACGGCGGGGGAGATCGGCCACGTGGGGCTGGACGAGCGCGGGCAGGTGTGCCGCTGCGGCAACCGGGGCTGCCTGGAGACGCTGGTCGGCGCCCCCTACCTGCTGAACATGGTCCCGCACAACACCGACGTCGTGGCGCCCTCCACCCTGCCGGGCCTGGTGGCGGCCGCCCGGGACGACGACCCCGGGTGCCGGCGGATCATCGCCGAGGCCGGTACGGCGCTCGGGCGCGGGGTGGCCGTCATCGCCAACGCGTTCAACCCGCAGGCGATCATCGTCGGCGGCGAGCTGGCCGAGGCCGGCGAACTGCTGCTGGAGCCCATGCGCCGGGCCATGGAGCTGGCCACGCTCGGCAGCGCGCTGCGGCAGCTGCGCCTGGTCCGTGGCGACCTCGGCACCAGGGCCGCGCTGCACGGCGCGCTGCGGCTGGCACGGCTCGGTGCGGCGGACTAGACCGAGGCGCCCCCGCGTCGGCACCTGACGTTACCGGTCCCTTCCGTCCGCCCGGCGCCGCGGACCGGCTGTGAGCTGCGCGAACCTTTCCTTCACGGCTTGAATGTAAGCGTTGTGACGTTACGGTTATGTGTTCAAGGCTTGACGTCAAGGTGGCGAAGAGTTTGACTGCACGCACGTCCACCGAGTGACCCACCCCACGTTGCACCGGTCACACTCGCCTCCGGTATCCCCCGGCCGGTGGACCGACGAGGAGGTCAGACCCGTGAACACGCCAAGCAGAACCCCCGCCACCGCACGCGGCCGACGCACGCTCTCCGGCGTCGCCGTCGCCGCCGCCGCGATCCTCGCCCTGGCCGTCACCGGATGCGGCACGACCACCGGCGGCGCGGCGGGCGGGGACGGCCCCAGCGCCTCGGTCGAGGAGGGCTTCCAGGTCGGGCTGCTGCTGCCCGAGTCCAAGACCACGCGGTACGAGAAGTTCGACCGGCCGTTCTTCGAAGAGGCGATCGCCGACCTCTGCCCGAACTGCACGGTCGCCTACCAGAACGCCGACCAGGACACCTCCAAGCAGCAGTCGCAGGCCGAGGCGATGCTGACCGAGGGCGTCGACGTGCTCGTCCTCGACGCGGTCGACGCGGAGGCCGCCGCCAGCATCGTCCAGCAGGCCCAGAGCCAGAACGTCCCCGTGGTCGCCTACGACCGCCTGGCCCAGGGCGGGGTCGACTACTACGTCTCCTTCGACAACCACACCATCGGCACGGTGCAGGCGCAGGCGCTGATCGAAGCCCTGGAGGCCGAAGAGGCCGGCGAGGACGCCGAGATCGTCATGATCAACGGATCGCCGACCGACCCCAACGCCGCCGACTACAAGGCCGGCGCGCACGAGGTCCTCGACGGTCAGGTCTCCATCGGCATGGAGTACGACACCCCCGACTGGTCGCCGGACCGTGCCCAGCAGCAGATGGAGCAGGCCATCACCTCCATCGGCGCCGACGAGATCGACGGCGTCTACTCCGCCAACGACGGCATGGCCAGCGGTGTCATCGCCGCGCTGAAGAGCGCCGGCGTGGACGACCTTCCGCCGGTGACCGGCCAGGACGCCGAACTCGCCGGCATCCAGCGGATCATCGCCGGCGACCAGTACATGACCATCTACAAGGCGATCCAGCCGGAGGCCCGCACGGCCGCGGAGATGGCCATCGCCGCGGCGACCGGTGAGGAGTACGACGGCGGGGAGTTCGGGCTCATCGAGGTCGAGGACGCCGGAGGCGAGACCGTCCCGGCGGTGCTGCTCGACCCGGTGGTGGTCACCGAGGAGAACATCGAGGACACCGTCATCTCCGACGGCTACTACTCCATCGAGGAGATCTGCACGGACGCCTACGCCGACACCGACTTCTGCACGGAGGCCGCCTCGTCCTGACCGGACGCAGGCGTGCCGCACAACCCCTTCCGGGCGCAGGTGAGGAAAGACGATGAGTGAACCGGTCCTGGAGCTGTCCGGGATATCCAAGAGATTCGGTGCCGTGCAGGCGCTCAGCGACGTGAGCCTGCGCGTCCACCCGGGCGAGGTCGTGGCCCTGCTCGGCGACAACGGCGCCGGCAAGTCCACGCTGGTCAAGGTGATCGCGGGCGTCAACCCCGCCGACACCGGGACCCTCCTGTGGGAGGGGCGTCCCGTCACGGTGAACAAGCCGGGCGACGCCCAGCAACTCGGCATCGCCACGATCTACCAGGATCTCGCGCTGTGCGACAACCTCGACATCGTCGCGAACCTGTTCCTCGGCGGCGAGCGCACCACGGCCGGCGTGCTGGACGAGGTGGGCATGGAACGCCGCGCCCGCGAGCTGCTCGACTCGCTGTCGGTGCGCATCCCCAGTCTGCGGGTGCCGGTCGCGTCGCTGTCCGGCGGGCAGCGCCAGATCATCGCGATCGCGCGCTCGCTGCTGGGCGAGCCCAAGGTCGTGATGCTGGACGAGCCCACCGCCGCGCTGGGGGTCGCCCAGACCGCGCAGGTGCTCGACCTCATCGAGCGCCTGCGCGACCAGGGGCTCGGCGTCATCCTGATCAGCCACAACATGGCTGACGTGCGCGCGGTCGCCGACCGCGCCGTGGTCCTGCGGCTGGGGCGCAACGCCGGCGACTTCCGGGTCGAGGACACCAGCTATGAGGAGATCGTCGCGGCGATCACCGGCGCCGCGGACAACCCCGTGGCGCGGCGGGCCGGACGCGTCGCCGTGCCCGGATCGGAGGAAGCGTGATGGCCCAGCAGACGCCCGTGGCCGGGGAGACCGTTCCGGCACCGGACCCACGGCCCATCGTGGCCGGCGGCTCGCCCAGGGGACTCGTCCAGGCCGGGCTGCGCCGGTTGCGCGGCGGCGAGCTCGGGGCGCTGCCGGTCCTCGTCGGTCTCGTCGTGATCTGCGTGGTCTTCCAGTCGCTGAACAGCAACTTCCTGTCCCCGCAGAACCTGTCGAACCTGACCCTGCAGGTGGTCTCGACCGGGCTGATGTCGTGCGGCGTCATCATGGTGCTGCTGCTCGGCGAGATCGACCTGTCGGTCGGCTCGGTCTCCGGGGTCTCCGGCGCGGTGCTCGCGGTACTGGCCGTCAACCAGGGGCTTCCCGAACCGGTCGCGATCGCGCTGGCGGTGCTCACCGGCGCGCTGATCGGGGTGGTGCACGGCACGATCTTCGCCAAGGTCGGCGTGCCGGCGTTCGTCGTCACGCTGGCCGGTCTCATCGGGTGGCAGGGCGCCCAGCTCTATCTGCTCGGCTCCGACGGGACCATCAACGTCCCCTACGACGGCGCGATCGCCTACCTCACCCAGACCTACTTCGTGCCGGCCGTCGGCTGGGGGATCGCGGTGGTCGCGGTGGGCCTGTACACCGGGCTCACCCTGTACGGCGAGCGCCGCCGCACGGCCGCGGGGCTGCCGGCCCGTTCGGTCGCCGAGGTGCTGCTGCGCGCCGGGCTGCTCGCCGTCCCGGTGTTCGGCGGGGTGGCGGTGCTCAACCTGTGGAACGGGGTGCCCCTCGCGTTCCTCATCTTCCTGGGCTTCGTGGTGGTCTTCGACCTGGTGCTGCGCAAGACCCGGTACGGCCGCATGGTGTTCGCGGTCGGCGGCAGCGCCGAGGCGGCGCGGCGGGCCGGCATCAACGTCGACCTGATCCGCATCTCGGTGTTCGCGCTGGCCTCCACGCTGGCCGCGGTGGGCGGCATTCTCGCCGTCTCCCGGGGCTTCGCGGTCAGCCAGTCCAGCGGCGGCGGCGACGTCCTCATGCTGGCGATCGCCGCGGCGGTCATCGGCGGCACCAGCCTGTTCGGTGGCCGTGGCAGCGCCTACTCCGCGCTGCTGGGCGGTCTGGTGCTGGGCGCGATCACCTCGGGCCTGTACCTGCTGCAGATGGACTCCTCGGTCCGGTACATGATCACGGCGGCCGTGCTGCTCGTCGCGGTGATCCTGGACGCGGTGTCGCGCCGCAGCCGGCGGGCGCACGCCCGCGGCTGAACCCCGGCCGGCATCGCGCGGGGCCGGTCGCGCCGCGTCCCCTCACTCCCATCCCTGCTGGCGCGACCGGCCGCGGTGCCCCCGGGTGACGGCTCCCCCGGGGGCACCGCCGTTTCGGTAGAGCGCGGCCCAGATTCTCGGCATTTTCTGGTATCGCCCCTGCTCGGAGCGGCCCGGAAGCGGGCAGGCTGGTAGCAGCGGCCGGCCGGGGGAGCGGCCGGCGACACGTCAGGGACGGGGGAGCGAACATGGCGGGATCGCACCGCACGGCGACGCAGAACGAATGGGCCGCCGGTCTGATGATCACCGTGCCGGGGGCGCGGCAGCGGGCGGACCGCACCGAGGGCGCGACGCCCGCCGGAGGCGGCGTCGACATCGATCTGGTCCGCGTGCCGGTGGACGAGGACACCCCGGTCTGGCAGTGGGAGATTCCCGGTCTGGAGTCGCCCGAGCGGGAGCTGTAGCCGGGCCGCGCCGGACGCGGGCGAGACGGCCGGACGGACGGAACGGGCGGCGCACCTCGTGCGCCGCCCGTTCCCGGTGCCCGCCCCGTTCCGCGGGGTGGGCGGAGGCCGCCGGTCGGCCGTCAGCAGACCTCGCGCACGTGTCCCGGTTCGCCCTCGGGGAGGACGTCGACGTCGCGCAGGATCACCGAGACGATGTCGGCGTCGCGTTCGCAGGCCAGCGCGAAGTCCTGCTCGCGGTACTCCACGTCAAGGACGCGGTCCGGGTAGGCGTCGGCGTAGTCGTCGCACTCGTTCCACCGCGCGCACTCCTCCGCCACCGCGAAGTCGAACCCGGCCTCCACTCCCAGGCCGGTGGCCTCCGCGGCGTTCTTCTGCCCGATGGTCAGGCCGAGCTCGTCCGCCCGCTCGACGAGCAGTGTCGCGTAGGCGAACGCGTCCTCCTCGCTGATCAGGCCGCCGGAGCGCGTGTAGGAGTCGAGGTTGTCGATCTCCACCCCGTCGAACCCGGCCTCGGCGCAGCCGCCCATCCAGCCGCCCATGATGTCGGCCAGCCGCTCGCGCTGGTCCTCGGTCCGCAGGTCGAGGAACTGCTCGTCCCAGTCGTCGTCGATGACCGGTTCGCCGTTGCCGTCCCACAGCAGCAGGTCACGGTGGTTCTCCACCCACCACGCGTTCTCGTGCTCCTGCGCCTGGAAGCCGTTGACGTAGCAGACGTTGTACAGCCCGGGTTGGGGGTCGTCCTCGCGGTCCCGCAGGACCACCTGCACGTCGTCGGCCGGCGGGTAGCCGCCGCCGATCTGGTAGTCCCACACCGGGTCGGCCGGCATGGGCTCGGCGATGGCCGCGGCGGGCGTCTCCTGCTCGCCCGAGGTGGTCTGGACATCGGCCGCCGGAGCGCAGCCGACGGCGAATCCGAGCGTGAGAGCGAGTACGGACGGGGGGATCAATGGCATGAAGCCACGCGTTCGCAAACTCATGGCCACATGATGTCACGCGGTGTCTCGCACGTGGCCCGGAAACCCCCGCGGCGGGCCGGCACTGCGGTGCTACGATCTCCGGCCTATGCCCGAGTCATCGGTCCTGCTCATCGCCGGCGCGGCCGTGCTGGTCGGCGCCATGGTCCAGGGCGGGGTCGGCCTCGGCCTGGCCCTCGTCGCGGCGCCGGTGGTGTCGCTGCTCGACCCTGGCCTGATGCCCGGATCGGTGATGGTCGTCACCGCCGTGCTCCCTCTGCTGACGCTCGCGGCCGAGTGGCGGCACATGGACTGGCGCGGCATCGGCTGGGCACTCGCCGGCCGCGTACCCGGAACGGTGGCCGGGGTGTGGGTGGTGGCCGCGCTCCCGGCCGACGCGCTCGGCCTCGCCGTGGGAGTGCTGGTGCTGGCGGCCGCCGCGCTGACGGCGAGCAGGCCCCGGCTGCGGCCGACCCCGATCACGCTGGCGGTCGCCGGGGTCGTGTCGGGCGTGACCGGCACCGCGACGTCGGTCGGCGGGCCGCCCATCGCCCTCGTGTACCAACGGGAGCGCGGACCTACGGTGCGCGCCACCCTCGGCGGATACTTCGCGATCGGGGTGGCGGGATCGCTGCTGGCCCTCGCGGTCGGCGGGCAGCTCGACGCGCGCCAGGCGGCGGCAGGGGCGGCCCTCGTCCCCTTCGCCGTCGCCGGCTTCCTGCTGGCCGGACCCCTGCGCCGGATTCTGGACGGCGCCGTCCAGCGGACCGCCCTGCTGGCGCTCGTTGCGGCCTCGGGTGCGCTGCTCGTCGCGCGCTCCGCGCTGCACTGGATCTGAGGGCCGGGGCGGCCGGCCGCTCTGGCATACCCTGGAGTTCCATGACCACCTCCCCGGCGCCCTCGCCCCGCCCCACCAAGGAGCAGCTGGCGGCCGCGCACGGCCGCACGATCCCCGACGTTCTTGGCCGCGACATGATCGTGCTGTTCTGCGGGATCAACCCTGGGCTGTACTCCGGCTACACGGGGCACCACTTCGCCCGGCCCGGCAACCGGTTCTGGCCGGCGCTGCACCGGTCCGGCTGCACCCCACGGCTGCTGCGCCCGGCCGAGCAGTACCTGCTGCCGCAGTGGGGGTACGGCATCACCAACCTGGTCGGCCGGGCGACCGCGCGCGCCGACGAACTCACCCCCGCCGAACTGCGGGCCGGCGGCCGGCGGCTGGCCGGGCTGCTGCGCGAGTACCGGCCGCGGGTGCTGGGCGTCCTGGGGGTCACCGCCTACCGGCAGGCGTTCGACCGGCCGCGCGCGCGGGTCGGCCCGCAGCCCGACCGGATCGCCGGCACACCGGTGTGGGTGCTGCCCAACCCCAGCGGGCTGAACGCGCACTGGACCGTCGACACGATCGCGGAGGAACTGGCCCGGCTGCGTCGTGCCGCCTCCGTGGCGGAACGGGGGGATGCCGCCTCCGTGGCGGAACGGGGGGATGCCGCCTCCGTGGCGGAACGGGACGACGCCGCCTTCCCGGCCGAGTGGGGCGACATTGCCGACGGAACCACCACGGAATGCGGCGGCGGGGAAGCGGGACGGCCGTCATCCGGCTGAGATAGGTTCGGGCAAAAGCCGCCCAATGCGGCTTCTACACTCGGTAACCGGTGCGAGCACGGGTGGCCGCCTACGTGACGGAACGCGAAATCGCCGCCGCGTGGCGGAACGGAGAAGGCTTCTCCGTGGCAGAACACGGAGACGCCGCCCGCGCCCACTGGCACGACACACTGTCCGGCAGACGAGGGGAATGACGAGAGTGACGTTGCTCGGGGCGGTTCGCAGTCCGCAGGACCTGAAGAGACTCTCCGCCGACCAGATCCCCCAGCTGGCCGGCGAGATCCGGGAGTTCCTCATCTCGGAGGTCTCGCGCACCGGAGGACACCTGGGCCCCAACCTCGGGGTCGTGGAGCTCACCATCGCCCTGCACCGGGTGTTCGACTCCCCGCGCGAGCCGATCCTCTTCGACACCGGGCACCAGTCCTACGTGCACAAGATCCTCACCGGGCGGCAGGACTTCTCCGGTCTGCGGCGCGCGGGCGGGCTGTCCGGCTACCCGGCGCGCGCCGAGTCCGAGCACGACTTCATCGAGAACTCGCACGCCTCCACCGCGCTCTCCTACGCCGACGGGCTGGCCAAGGCCAACGAGGTGCGCGGGCGGCGGGACCGCGCCGTCGTGGCGGTGATCGGCGACGGCGCGCTCACCGGCGGTATGGCCTGGGAGGCGCTGAACAACATCGCCGAGGGCAGGAACCGCCGGGTCGTCATCGTGGTCAACGACAACGGCCGCTCCTACTCGCCCACCATCGGCGGACTGGCCGACCATCTGGCCACGCTGCGCGTCAGCCAGGGCTACGAGCAGATGCTCGACATGGCGAAGACCGCCATCAACCGCGCCCCCGTGGTGGGCCCGCCGCTGTACGAGGCGCTGCACGGCCTGAAGAAGGGCATCAAGGACGCCATCCAGCCGCAGGTCATGTTCGAGGACCTCGGCCTCAAGTACCTCGGCCCGATCGACGGGCATGACGCCCAGGCGGTGGAGCGGGCGCTGCGCCGCGCCCGTGACTTCGGCAGCCCGGTGATCGTGCACTGCATCACCCGCAAGGGCAAGGGGTACGCGCCCGCCGAGAACCACGAGGAGGACCAGTTCCACTCGCTCGGCGCCTTCGACGTCGAGACCGGCATCGCCAAGCCGAAGTCCGGTGTGAGCTGGACCTCGGTGTTCAGCGAGGAGATGGTCAAGCTCGGTGCGGAGCGCGATGACATCGTGGCCATCACGGCGGCCATGCTGCACCCCACCGGGCTGGCCGCGTTCGCCGAGGCCTACCCGGACCGGCTGTACGACGTCGGCATCGCCGAGCAGCACGCCGCCACGTCGGCCGCCGGTCTGGCCATGGGCGGCCTGCACCCGGTGGTCGCGGTGTACGCCACGTTCCTCAACCGCTGCTTCGACCAGGTGCTGATGGACGTCGCCCTGCACCGGCAGGGGGTCACGTTCGCCCTGGACCGCGCGGGCATCACCGGTGACGACGGCGCCAGCCACAACGGCATGTGGGACCTGTCCATCCTCCAGGTCGTGCCCAACCTCGGCCTGGCGGTGCCCCGCGACGGCACCCGGATGCGCGAACTGCTGCGTGAGGCGGTGGCGGTGGAGGACGGCCCCACCGTGGTGCGCTACCCCAAGACGGCGGTCGGCCCGGACATCCCCGCCGTCGGCAAGGTCGGCGGGATGGACGTGCTGCGCAGCGCGGCCTCCCGTGGCGTGAACGGTAAGGAGGACCTGCTGCTGGTGGCGGTCGGCACGATGGCGGAGACCTGCTGCGAGGTCGCCGACCGGCTGGCCGATCAGGGCATCGGCGTCACCGTGCTCGACCCGCGCTGGGTCAAGCCCCTGGACCCGGCGCTGGTCGAGGAGGCCGCGCGGTACGCCGTGGTCGCCGTGGTGGAGGACAACGGCCGGGTGGGCGCGGTCGGCGACGCCGTGGCCCGGGCGCTGCGCGACGCCGATCTCGACATCCCGGTGCGCACCTTCGGTGTGGCGCAGGAGTTCCTCGACCACGCCAAGCGCGACGCCATCCTCGCCGAGATGGGACTCACCCCGCAGGACCTCGCCCGGAAACTGACCGAGACGGTCTCCCGCTACACCGAGAGATCCGCCGCCGACGAGTCCGCCGACGAGCCGGCGGCCTGACCGCCGCCCTCGGCCCCCTCTCCTCCAGAGACCGCCGCTCCGGCCGTCCGCCCCTCCGGGTGGACGGCCGGAGCGTTTCCGCGGTCAGGTCCAGACGACCTCGCCGCACGAACGGTTCGGTGATCATCTACACCCGTGAGGAGTGGCAGGCGTTCACCGCCGGTGTCCGCGCCGGGGAGTTCGACTTCCGCTGACGCCCCGAGCCCCCTCTGAAGGGGCGCCGGCCGATCGGTCCGGTGTCGCACCGTTCCCCGTGACGTGCGGGACAATGGACCCATGACCACTCCCGACCCCCTGCGCGTGGCGGTGATCGGCTCGGGCCCCGCCGGTATCTACACGGCGGACGCGCTGACCCGGCAGAACCGCGAAGCCGTGGCCGTGGACATCCTCGACCGGCTGCCCACCCCCTACGGTCTGGTGCGCTACGGCGTGGCCCCGGACCACACCACCATCAAGGGGGTGGCGCGCGCGCTCCGGCGGGTCCTGGAACACCCCGACGTGCGGTTCGTCGGCGGCGTCGAGTTCGGCCGTGATGTCACCCGCGCCGACCTCGCCCGCGCCTACGACGCGGTCGTCTACGCCACCGGGGCGGCCGTGGACCGGCGGCTCGGCATCCCGGGCGAGGATCTGCCGGGGAGCGTGGCCGCCACGGACTTCGTCAATTGGTACTGCGGGCATCCGGACGCGGAGGTCGAGCGGTTCCTGCTCGACGCCGAGGAGGTCGCGGTCATCGGGGTCGGCAACGTCGCGCTCGACGTCACCCGCATCCTGGCCAAGAGCGCCGACGAACTCCGCGGCACCGACATCCCGCAGCCGATGCTCGACGTGCTGGCCGCCAGCAAGGTGCGCCGGATCCACCTGCTGGGCCGGCGCGGTCCCACGCAGGCCAAGTTCACCGCCAACGAGCTGCGCGACCTCGGGCATCTCGACAACGCCGACGTCGTCGTACGGCCGGATCAGCTCGACATCGACCCCAACGGCGAGGAGATGCTGCACGCCGCGCGCGCCGCCCGCACGAACCTGCGGATCATGAAGGAGTGGGCCGCCCGCGAGCCGGTGGGCCGGCCGCGCCGCGTCGACCTGCGGTTCTGGGTGCGCCCGACCGCCATTCTCGGGGACCGGTCCGTCACCGGACTGGAGGTGGAGCGCACCGAGCTGGACGCCGACGGCCGCCTGGCCGGTACGGGCGAGCACGAGTCCCTGCCGGTCGGGCTGGTGCTGCGCTCGGTCGGTTACGCGAGCGTGGCGCTGCCGGGCGTGCCGTTCGATGAGGCCGCGCACACGGTCCCGCACGCCGAGGGCCGGGTCCTCGCCGCCGACGGCTCGGTGGTACGCGGCGATTACGTGGCGGGCTGGCTGAAGCGCGGCGCAACCGGGGTGATCGGCACGAACAAGTCCGACGCCGCCGCCACCGTCCGCGCGCTGCTGGACGACGCGCCCGGCCTGCGGGCGGGCCGTCGCGGCGCGCACGTGCCGGTCGAGCGGGTGCTGGCCGACGCCGGAGCCCGGGCGACCGACTACCAGGACTGGCTCGCCATCGACACGGCGGAGGCCGGCCGCGCCGCCGCCCTCGGGCGTGGCGAGCGGGTCAAGCTGCTGGGCTGGGACGAGCTCTTCGAGGCGATCGGGCGCTGAGCAGGCCGGCCGGTGCCCCGGCGAAAAATCGGGTGACGGCGCGGTCGGCGGGATGTTAGGTTCCCGCACCATGCGTGCCCTTACTGAGTCGGAAATCCGCCGGTCGTTCGTCAACTGTTCCAAGGGCGAGGCGCGGCGGCTCGGCCTCCCCAAACGCCTGGACGAGCTGCCGTGGCCGGACCTCGACTTCCTGGGCTGGCGCGACCCGGGCGCGCCGGAGCGCGGCTACCTCGTGGCCGAGCGGGACGGCGGCCTCGTCGGGGTGGCGCTGCGGGTCCCGCCGGCGGTGAAGCGCGGGCTCACCACCACCACGGTCTGCTCGTTCTGCATCACCTCGCACACGGGGCCGGGGGTGTCGCTGCTCACCGCGCGCCGGGTGGGCGCCGCGGGCCGTCAGGGCAACACGGTGGGCGCCTATGTGTGCGCCGATCTCGCGTGCCCGCTCTACGTGCGGGGGAGGAAGAAGGGCGCTCTCGTGGACCGTTATGAGGAGTCGCTGACCCTGGAGGAGCAGGTCGAACGCACCCTCGGCAACCTCGGCCGGTTCCTGGACCGGGTGCTCGACGACCGGCCCTGACCGGGACCTACTCGCCGCAGGGCTCGCGGCACGGCCGTCGCCCAGCCGTGCGTCACGAACGAGCCGGGGCCGCCCCCGCACCCGCTACGGTCGGCCCGCCGTATTCTCGGGGCGGAACGGGAACGTGGCGGCGGCGCGGAACCCCGCGCGGCGCGGCGATGCCGGCTCGCCGGCGGTCGCTTCCGAAGAGGTCACGGTGACGTGGGCCGGGCGGACGGCCGTCAACGCCGGGCCCCCGACGCGCCATCGGCGATCCACCTGCCCGGCATCGGCGGGCGTGGAACACCGGCGTGCGCCGTCGTAGGGTGCGAGCACGTTCCCCGGACGCTCCCGGTCGCCTCAGCCGGCCACGGAGAGCGCGCGGGCCGCGGACACCACGGCCTCGCGGCGCCGGGCGAGGGCGGCGGCCTCGTCGTCCTCGTCCAGGATCAGGCGGCACAGTTGCGGGACGGCGAAATTCCAGGCGATCAGGCCGAGGATGGTGAACAGCCAGTCCTGCACGACGCGGGTGCGCTCAGGCTCGGTTACGTCGGCGCCCGCGCCCGCCTCGATCTGGGATCGGACCTTGTCCCGGTACGTCGCCCGGCGCTCCTCCTCGCCGTGCACGCATTCTCCCCGGGTCTCCAGGGCCTCCCACAGGAGCAGCCGGATCAGGTCCGGATGCTCCTGGTACCAGTCGAAGATCTGCCCGACGACCTCGGCCACCGAGTCGGGGGTGAGCGTCTCGGGAGAGCAGATCTCGTCCACCTTGGTCTGCACGACGGTGCCGAAGAGCCGCTCCTTGCCGCCGAAGTACAGGTAGATCGCCTGTTTGTTGGCCCGGGCGGTGGAGGCGATGCGCTCGACCCGGGCCCCGGCCAGGCCGTGCGCGGCGAATTCGGCGATGGCGGCCTCCAGGATCCGCCGCCTCGTGGCCTCTGCGTCGTAGCTCATGCCCTGAATTAAACCATCCGGTTGACTTCGGGGGTGCGGTGCGCCATGCTCTAAACCAACCAGATGGTTTATTTCCTTTGAGGAGGCACCATGTCCGGCACGGCCACCCCCATACCGGTGCGCTCACCCCTGCCGACCGCACTCGCCGACTCCACGGCCGTCATCATCGGCGGCAGCTCCGGCATCGGACTCGCGGCCGGCATCCTGCTCCGCGAGGTCGGCGCGCGGGTCGTGCTGGTCGGCCGCGACCAGGCCCGGCTGGACGCCGCCGTCGCCCGGGTCCGGGGCGACGGTCCCGCGGACGCGGTCATCGGAGCGTCCGCCGACGTCGCGGACGAGGACGCGCTGGCCGAGATCTTCGACCGCGCCGGATCGGTCGACCACGTGCTGGTGACGGCGGGCGGTTTCGCGGGCGGCGGCCCGGTGGGCGAGATCTCCGTCGACGACCTCCATTCGACCTTCGACAACCGGATCTGGGGCGCCCTGATCGCCGCCCGGCTCGCGGCGACCCGGCTGCCGGCCGGCGGGTCGATCACGCTCACCTCCGGCACCATGCTGGTCCGCCCGGTCCCCGGTACCAGCGGCCTGCTGGCGGTCGCCGGCGGCGTCGAAACGATGACCAGAGCGCTCGCCGTGGAGTTCGCACCCCGCCGACTGCGAGTGAACACCGTCCGCTACGGCCCCTTCGACACCCCGCTGCTGCGGGACAGGCTCGAACTCGACAGCGACACCGCTGCCGCCGAGCACGGTGCGAAGACCCTGCTCGGCCGGTTGGGCGACCCCGCCGAGGCGGGCGCGTCCGCGCTGTTCCTCATGGCGAACAACTATGTGACCGGCCAGGTGATCACCGTGGACGGTGGCCACACCCTGCTCTGACGCCGCCGAGCCCCCCGGCCCCCGGCCACGCGCCGGCCGCGGCGGGGCCGGGGGCGTTCAGGCGGCGGGGCCACGTCCAGGCCGTCGGCGTGCGGCGGGCCGCAGCGCACCGACGGCGCCCCCGTCCGGCGGCGGGCGGCCTCAGGACAGGAAGTCGATCTCCACACCGGCGCCGGCCGCGACCGCGGCCCGGTACACCGGCCAGGCCAGGGCGAGATCCTGCCAGGGCAGGCCGACCGGCGCGTACACGGTGATCTCGTCGGCGCGCACGCGACCGGGCCGCTCGCCCCGCAGGATCTCGCCCATGGTCGCGTGCACGGCGTCCGCCCTCAGCCCCGCGGCGGCGAGCGCGCCGGCGTCCAGGCTCAGCCCGATGTCGTCGTCGACCGTCCGGGCGGCCCTCAGCACGTCGCCGGCCAGTTCGATCTTGCCGGGCTCGTCGGCGCCGAGCGCCGTGAAATGCGTACCGGGGCGCAGATCCGCGGCGTGGATGAGCGGCCGGCGCGACCACGTGGCCAGCACGACGATGGCCGCGCGGGCGGCCGCCGCGCGCGCCGTGCCGACCGTCTCGACGGGCACGCCGAGCGGCGCGGCGTGCTCGCGGGCGAACGCCTCGGCACGCCCGGTGTCCGTCCGCGAGATCGTGGAGATGGACCAGGCCGCGCAGGGCCGGAGCGGCGCCGGGGAACTTCGCGTTGACCTTCACCGTGTAGGCGGGGATCTCCGCGACGAGTCCGGGCAGCAGCGCCGTGGCGGTCCCCGGACCGGGAAGGTCCGTGCGCGACCGCAGCGGCGCGATGTCCGCGGCGGTGGCGCGGAAGCCGGCGCGCAGCGTGGCCAGGACGGCGGTGGGGTCGAGCAGCCGGGTGATCTCGGACCGGGTCAGCAGCAGAGTCATCAAGGTCCGCCGTCGCCGCCGAAACCCTGGACGGCATCCTCCGGCAGGACGTCCAGGTACGTCGTGGGCACCGCTGCCACCAGCCACACGCCGTTGCCGGTGACCCGGAAGGTGTGGCCGTCGGCGTGCATGCGGCCGGCGGCCACCCGCAGAACCACCGGGGAACCGCGCCGGGCGCCGACCCGGCGGGCCGTCTGGGGGTCGGGGGAGAGGTGGACGTCGTGCCGGGTCATCGGCCGCAGCCCCTCGGTGAAGATGGCGGGCAGTGAGCGGCCGACCGTGCCGTGGTAGAGGACGGCGGGCGGTGCCGACGGCGGCAGGTCCAGGCGTACCGGGACGCTGTGCCCCTGCTGGGCGCGGATCCGCCGCCGGTCGGCGCTGAAGGCGAACCGGCGCTTGTCGTTGCCCGCCACCACCTCGTCGAGTTCGGCGCGGGTCAGCCCGACACCGGCGCGCCGGCAGGCCGCCAGCAGATCCTCGACCGCGACCCATCCCGCCGGGTCGAGCGTGAGGCCGAGGAGTTCGGGCTCGTGCCGGAGCACCCGGGCGAGGAACCTCGACCGGCGCACCAGACGGCGGCGGTCCGCGCCCGCCACCGTCACTTCACCAGCCGCTCGTCCGCGCCGTAGGTGTTGCAGTCCTCCACGGTGCTGCCGTTCCACCCCTGGAGGAACCAGTACATGCGGTTGTCCTCCGTGCCGTGCGTCTCCAGGTCGGAGCCGCCGTTGAACACCTCGTTGATGGCGTCGGCCTCCCGGTCGGTGAACAGGCCGAGCGCGCGCAGAGCGGCGCCGCCGAAGCACTCGGCCTGGAGTTCGGTGCGCCGCAGCATCTCCAGACCGGCCTCCTCGCTCTCGGCCTTCTCCTCCTCCACGTAGGAGCGGTCGAGGATCCCCACCTGCGCCTGCACGTGGTGGCCGTACTCGTGGGCGAGCAGCGCCACCCACACGCCCTCGTCCTCGGCGCCCGGCACGCCCTCCGACATCTCGCTGACGCTGGGCAGCAGCACGTTGATCGTCTGGTCCGCGTCGTCGTAGTAGGCGAGGGTCATGCCCTCCTCGTCCTCGCTGTCCACGTCGTTCTCGTCGAGGACGACGAGGGTGGGGGAGGCGGGGCGCACGCCGAGGTCGCTCAGGGTCGGGAACCACGCCTCGTCCAGGCAGTCGCCGATCTCGGCGTTGAAGTCCTCCCAGGAGGCAGCGGAGTCCGGGTCCAGCCGCGGGTCGGCGCAGGTGGTGCTGCGGGGCCCGGGCAGTTCGTAGACGGGATGCTCGTCCAGGACCACCTGCGCGGCCGGGCGGGGGTGCGGATGGTGCGGTATGGCGCCGCTCGGCTTGTACGCGGCGCTGGCCGCCGGTGTGTTGAGCGAGGAGATGACGAGCGCCACGCAGATGACCAGCGCCACCAGCGCGGCCACCGCGGAGCCACCGGCGGCGATCAGGACCGGCGCCGGGGTGCGCGGCCGGGGGACGGGGGGCGGCGCGGACGGTCGCTCCGCCCCAGGCTCGGGACCCGGCGGAGCCGCAAGGGGGGTGTCCACAGGAGGGGATCTTTCTGCACGAGCAGGGAGAAGGGTGCCTCACACTCTATTCGCCGCAGAACGCCGGCGGAGCCCCTGACCAGATCCGGAATGCGGCGCGGAGCCGGGAGAGTGGCCGCGGCACGCGGCCGTCCGCGGCATCCGTGCGATACTGCGGCCGTGCTCACCGTAGGCGCGCTTCGTGACCACCTCGCCGGCCTCGCCGACACCACGCCGGTGGTGGTCGAGGTGGCTTCCAGCGGGTGGCGGATCCGGGTGGAGGACGTCCGGGTCACGACCGCCCAGGACTCCACCGTGGGCGGCGACCCGCACGAGGGCCTGGAGGTCCAGGTGTTCTGGGAGCCGGAGGCGAGCGGCTGGCGGGTGGCCGACGCGACGCGGTCGCTGTTCACCCTGGACGACGTCGCCGACCTCGTCGCCGAACGCGACGCCGCGCGCCGCGGACCTGACGCTCCGCGCGCCGATCAGACCGGCCGGTCGTCCGGCGGCCGGTAGCGCACTCCGACGGTGGCGAGGATGCCGCGCAGCTCCGCCTCGAACATCGGCCGCATGTCGCCCATGACGAACGCCAGCTGCTGGAAGACCTCCATGCAGACCAGGCCGTAGAGCCGCACCCAGCAGGCGACGAGTACGTACAGCGCGCCGGGCGAGGCGTTCGGGGACCGGAAGCCGGTGTGCTCGGCGAAGGCGAGCAGCCGTTCGGACAGTTCCGGCGACAATTCGCTCTCGGCCGGCACCGGGAACCGTTCCTCCGCCACCAGCCGGTCGAACAGCGCGAAGAACATCCCGGCGAAGGCCTGGCCGGCGGCCATCGCCTCGCCCTCGTTCGGGCAGCCGACGTGTGCGGGACCCGGGGGCCCGAACAGCAGCGTGAACTCGCTGGTGTTGGCGACCGCCCAGGCGCGGAAGGCGCGCAGCGCGGCGTGGATCCGGCCGTCGAGGTCGTCCTCGGGGACGGCCGCGCCGGCCCCGCGCACGGCGTCGGCGAGTTCGGCGAAGAAGTCGGCCTGCAGGGCCAGCATGAGGTCGTCCAGGCTCGCGAAGTAGCGGTACAACCCGGGCGCGGTCATGCCCATGTCGCGCGCGATGCCCCGGAGTGAGACCCCGGACGGTCCGTGCTCGGCGAGGTGCCGGCGGGCGATCGTCCTGATCTCGGCGAGTGTGGTCTCCCGCACACGTTCCCGCCGGGACATGCCGCGGGGCGGGCCCGCCTCCTCCTCGGCCGGTGCCGCCTGATCAGCCACGTTCCGTCCTTCACTGCCGTCGCGAGCCGCCCGGCCGGGGCGCACGCGACCCTCCCTCGGTCGGTGTCCAGACGCCGGTGAACGCCGTATGCTAACGGCGTTTACTTATATGACGCCCATTCACTAACCTAACACCCGGGAGGCACATCCATGTTCTCCGCGCTGGGCGCCTTCGGCTACCGCGCTCGCGTGTGGGTGCTCGCCGGAACGGTCCTGTTCACGGCGTTCGCCGTCTGGTGGGGCAGCGGGCTCTTCGGAGCGGTCAGCGACGGCGGCTTCCGGGATCCGGCCGCCGAGTCGTCGCGCGCCACCGACCTGATCGAGGACGAACTCGGACACGACGCCGTCGACGTCATCGCCGTCTACCGCAGTTCCGAGATCACGGTCGACAACCCCACCTTCGCCACGGCCGTGCAGCGCGCGCTGGACCGCATCCCCGACGACGCGACCACCTCCATCACCAGCTACCTCGACGAAGGACTCTCCGAACGCGAACTCGGCGCCCTGGTCTCCAAGGACCAGCACGCCACCTACGTCGCCATCACCCTGGCCGGGGACACCCGCGAGGAACGGATGGCCAACTTCGAAGAGATCCACGAGGACCTGGACGCCGGGGAACTCGACACCCGGTTGGCCGGCCCGGTCGCGATCGAGAGCGAGCTGTCGGCCAGCGCCGAGAGCGACGTCGTGCGCGCCGAACTGATCTCGCTGCCGATCCTGCTCGTGCTGCTGGTGGCGATCTTCGGCGGCGTGGTCGCCGCCCTCATGCCCCTCGCCGTCGGCGGACTCGCCATCTTCGGCTCCCTCGTCCTGCTGCGCGCGCTCACCTACGTCACCGAGGTCTCGGTGTTCGCGGTGAACGTCGCCACGATCCTCGGCCTCGGGCTGGCCATCGACTACGGGCTGTTCATGGTGAACCGGTTCCGCGAGGAGCTGTCCCGCAGCGGTGATCCGGCGGCGGCGCTGCCCGTCACCCTCGCGACCGCCGGCCGCACCGTCGCCTTCTCCGGTGTCACGGTGCTCATCGCCTTCGGCGGCCTGCTGTTCTTCCCGCAGCCGATGCTGCGCTCCATCGGGCTCGGCGGCATCGCCGTGGTGCTTTTCGACCTCGTCGCCGCCCTCGTGGTCCTCCCCGCCCTGCTCGCGGTGATCGGGCGGCGGATCGACGCGCTGCGGCTGCCCTGGCCGCGGCGGTCGCGGACCGGCGCGCGCACCCCGTCCGCCACCGAGGCCGCCGACGGCAACGGCCCGTGGGCGCGGCTGGCGCACAATGTGATGCGGCGCCCCGTCCGCTACGTACTGGCCGTCGGCGCGCTGCTCCTCGTCTCCGCCTCCGCGCTGCTGTCCAGCCAGCTCGGCATGACCGACCACCGGTACCTCTCCGAGGACTCCGACAGCCGGGCCGCGATGACGGCGCTGCGCGAGGACTTCTACGGCGGGGGCACCGGCACGATCGACGTCGCGGTCTCCGGCTCGGTCGGCGACGCCGACATGGCCGACTACCTGGAACGGCTCGACGCCCTGGACGGCGCGACCGGCGCCACGGTGGCGCGCGCGGAGGGCGACGTCGCGCACGTCACCGTCGGCTACGAGGGCGAGGCCGACGACCCGGCGACGGCCGACCTGGTGCGCGACGTGCGTGCCGAACCGGAGCCCAGCGGCGCGGAGGAGGTCCTGGTCGGCGGCGCGGCGGCCGAGCAGATCGACAGCGTCGCCGCGATCGTCGGCGCCGTCCCCTGGACCCTGGTGTTCGTCATCGCGGTCACCCTTATGCTGCTCTTCCTGGCGTTCGGCTCCCTCGTGCTGCCGCTGAAGGCCGTCCTGATGGGCTTTCTGTCCCTCGGCGCCTCGCTGGGCGTGGTGATCTGGGGCTTCCAGGAGGGCCACCTCGCGGGGGTCCTGGGGTTCGACGCCGTGGGCACCATCGACCCCACCTATCTGGTGCTCATCCTCATCGTGGCGTTCGGCCTGGCCATGGACTATGAGCTGTTCCTGCTCAGCCGGGTCCGGGAGGAGTACCTGGCCACCGGCGACAACACGCGCGCGGTCGCGGTGGGGCTGCAGCGGACCGGCGGGATCATCACGAGCGCTGCGCTGCTGCTGGTCGTGGTGCTCGCCGCGATGGGGTCCTCACAATTGCTCTTCCTCAAGATCATCGGTGTCGGCCTGGCGGTGGCGGTGGCGGTCGACGCCACTCTGGTCCGCGCGCTGCTGGTGCCGGCCACGATGCGGCTGCTCGGCCGGGCCAACTGGTGGCTGCCGCGGCCACTGCGCCGGTTGCACGACCGCGTCGGCATCACCGAGGGGGAGTCCGGCGGCGAAACCGCCGGCAGCGACCGGCCGGCGGAGGACCGGGTCACCTCCGTGCGCTGAGCCGTCCGCCAACCCGGGGAGCGCCGTCCGCGGCGGCGCTTCCGCTCACGAGTCCGGCCCGGCACCGCCCGCGCACCGCAACGGGCCCGGCCACCTCCGTGGTGGCCGGGCCCGCGCTCGTCTCCGTTGACCGGCGGCTAGCCGGCCTTCAGGCCGTCAGGGTGGAACCTGGCGCCGTTCACCTTCTCGGCGATGCCGGTGCGGTCCAGGTACGGGGTGATCCCACCGAGGTGGAACGGCCACCCGGCCCCGGCGATCAGGCACAGGTCGATGTCGGCGGGCTCGGCCACGACTCCCTCGTCGAGCATGATCCGGATCTCCCGGGCCAGCGCTTCCAGTGCCCGGTTAAGGATCTCCGGCTCGGCGGACGGCCGGTCGCCGCCGGTGAACAGCGCCCGCACCTCCGGGTCGATCTGGAAGTCCGGGCCGTAGATCGCCGTCTTTCCGGCCTCGACCAGCGCGCGGTGCTGCGCGGACACCCGGAACCGGTCCGGGAACGCGGCGGCGAGCGTCTCCGCCACGTGCAGCGCCACGGCCGGCCCGACCAGCTGGAGCAGCAGCAGCGGCGACATCGGCAGCCCGAGCGGCGCCACCGCGCGGTCCGCGGTCTCCAGGTCGGTGCCCTCCTCCACGGCGGCCAGCACCTCGCCCATGAACAGGGTGAGCAGCCGGTTCACCACGAACGCGGGCGCGTCCTTGACCAGCACCGCGCTCTTCTTCAGCCCCTTGGCGGTGGCGAAGGCCGTGGCGAGGGTGGCGTCGTCGGTCCGCTCGCCGCGGATGATCTCCAGCAGCGGGAGCACCGCGACCGGGTTGAAGAAGTGGAAGCCCACGACCCGCTCCGGGCGGCGCAGCCCGGCGGCCATCTCGGTGATGGAGAGGGAGGAGGTGTTGGTGGCCAGGACCGCCTCGTCGGAGACCGCCGCCTCGACCTGGGCGAACACCTGCTTCTTGACCGCCATCTCCTCGAAGACCGCCTCGATGACGAAGTCGGCATCGGCGAAGGCGTCGTAGGACAGCGAACCGGTGACCAGGCCCTTCAGCCGGGCGGCCTTGTCGGGCGAGATCCGCCCCTTGGCCAGCAGCCGGTCGATCTCGCCGTGTACGTATCCGACCCCGCGGTCCAGCCGCTCCTGGTCGAGGTCGGTGAGCACGACCGGGACCTCCAGCCGCCGTGCGAACAGCAGCGCGAGCTGGCCGGCCATCAGCCCGGCGCCGACGACGCCCACCTTGGTGACCGGGCGGGCCAGCGCCTTGTCCGGGGCGCCGGCGGGGCGGCGGGCGCGCTTCTGGTTGAGGTCGAAGGCGTACAGACCGGCCCGCAGCTCGTCGCTGCGGAGCAGGTCCGCCAGTGCCTCGTCCTCGGCGGCGAACGCCTCGTCGCGGGTGCGCTCCTTGGCCGCGGCGACCAGGTCCAGCGCCCGCACCGGCGCCGGAGCCGCGCCGTGCAGCCTCCCCTCGACCGCGAACCGGGCACCGGCGACGGCCCGGTCCCACGCCTCGCCGCGGTCCACCTCGGGGCGCTGCACGGTGACGTCGCCCTTGATGACCCGCGCCGCCCAGCGCAGCGACTCCTCGACGAAGTCGGCCGGCTCGAACATGGCGTCGGCGATGCCAAGTTCGAAGACCTCGGGGCCCTTGATCGTCCGGTTCTGGGCGAGCGGGTTGTCGATGATCAGCTTGAGGGCCCGCTCGGCGCCGATCAGGTTCGGGAGCAGGTAGGTGCCGCCCCAGCCGGGGACCAGGCCGAGGAACGTCTCGGGCAGCGCGAACGCGGGGACGCCGGAGGAGACCGTGCGGTAGGTGCAGTGCAGCGCCACCTCGACACCGCCGCCCATGGCGGCGCCGTTGACGAACGCGAAGGTCGGCACGTCGAGCTCGCCGAGCCGCCGCAGTACGTCGTGACCGAGCTTGGCGATGGCGTGGGCCTGGTCGCGGTTCTCGATCCGGGGGACCCCGTTCAGGTCGGCGCCGACCGCGAAGATGAACGGTTTTCCGGTGACGGCGACGGCCGCGATGTCGCTGCGCGCTGCGGCGGCGTCGATGGCCGCCTGCAGGCTGAGCAGCCCGCCCGGCCCGAACGTGTTGGGCCGGGTGTGGTCGTGTCCGTTGTCCAGGGTGATGAGGACCGCGGTGCCCGCGCCGTAGGGCAGTTCGACGTCCCGGGCGAGTGCCCTGGTGACGACCTCGTCGCCGAACAGCGCGCGGGCCTGGTCGATCGGGCTGCTCACTTGGCGTTCCCCTCCCAGTTCGTGTTCTCCCACAGGACCGTGCCGCCCATGCCCATGCCCACGCACATCGTGGTGAGCCCGTAGCGGACGTCCGGGCGCTCGGCGAACAGCCGGGCGAGCTGCATCATGAGGCGCACGCCCGAGGAGGCGAGCGGGTGGCCGAGGGCGATCGCGCCGCCCCACGGGTTGACGCGCGGATCGTCGTCGGCGAGCCCGAAGTGCTCCAGGAACGCCAGCACCTGCACGGCGAACGCCTCGTTGATCTCGATCAGCCCGATGTCGGCCATCGTCAGGTTCTGGCGGTCGAGCAGCCGCTCGGTGGCGGGCACCGGGCCGACCCCCATGACCTCCGGCTCCACACCGGCGAAGGAGAAGTCCACCAGCCGCATCCGGGCGGTCAGCCCCAGCTCGCCGGCCACCTCCTCCGCGGCGAGGAGGGCGCCGGTGGCGCCGTCGTTCAGGCCGGCGGAGTTGCCCGCGGTCACGTTGCCGTGCGGGCGGAACGGCGTCTTCAGGCCGGCCAGGCCCGCCATGGTGGTGCCGGGGCGGGGCGGTTCGTCGGCGGTGGCCAGCCCGTAGCCGAGTTCGGCCGAGCGGACGAGGACCTCCACCAGGTCGGGCTGCAGCTTGCCGTCGGCGTAGGCCTTGGCGACCTTCTCCTGGCTGCGCACCGCGTAGGCGTCGGCGCGCTCCCGGGTGATGCCGGGGAACCGGTCGTGCAGGTTCTCCGCGGTGCTGCCCATGACGAGCGCGGAGGGGTCGACGAGCTTCTCCGACAGGAAGCGGGGGTTGGGGTCCACGCCCTCGCCCATCGGATGCCGGCCCATGTGCTCGACGCCGCCGGCGATGACGACGTCATAGGCGCCGAAGGAGATGCCGGCCGACGTGGTGGTCACCGCGGTCATCGCGCCGGCGCACATCCGGTCGATGGCGAAGCCCGGGACACTGCGCGGCAGCCCGGCCAGCAGGGCGGCGCTCCGGCCGATCGTCAGGCCCTGGTCGCCGATCTGGGTGGTCGCCGCGATGGCGACCTCGTCGACCCGCTCCGGCGGCAGTCCGGGGTTGCGGCGCAGCAGTTCGCGGATGACGCGGACGACGAGGTCGTCGGCGCGCGTCTCGGCGTACAGGCCCTTGCCGGCCTTGCCGAACGGGGTGCGCACCCCGTCGACAAAAACGACGTCTCGGGCAGTTCGCGGCACGATCGCCCTCCTTCACTCAAGCGGACAGTGGGTGTGACGGTGGTCATCCTCCCCTCATGCTACTCGCGAGTAACCAATGGGGCGAGCGACATCGGCGGCACGTCCGGACCCGGGACCGTCACCGGGGTGGGCAGGGGAGCGGATCGGGGAGCGGCCGCGCGGGTTAACGGAGGTGGCCGCCGGTGCGCACGGGGACGCCGGTCGCGGTGGCGCGCATCTCGGCCAGATGCGCCCGGCAGCACGACGTGGTGCGGTGCTCCGGTCCGTAGCGGCGCGCGGCGTCGGCGCAGGCGCGGCGCAGATGGGCGATCGCCTCCGGCAGGTCGCCGGCGGCGCGGTGCGCGTCGGCCAGCCCGCGCCGGATGCGCAGCGCCTCGGAATGGTCGGCACCGGTGGCGTGGATGGCGTAGGTCAGCGCCACCTGGTAATGCGCGATGGCCCGCTCCGGCCGGCCGGCGAGCAGGTGGTCCCGGGCCAGGTCGTCGTGGCTGGCCAGGGTGGCGGGGTGCGCCGGGCCGAGCAGTGCGGCGTGGTACGCCAGCGTGCACGCGTCCGCGTCGAGCCGGCGCCGCAGCGCGGAGGACCCGGTCTCACGCCGGGGCCGCTCGAACAGCCACCAGGACGCGGCCGGGAAGCCCGCGGCGAACAGCAGGAATAGCGCGAGCGCGGCCACCGGATGCCCCTCCGACCACAGCGCGCCCGCCAGGACGGCGGCCACCACGATCTGCCCGGCTGACCGGACCAGTCTGACCCGCTCCACGGTGCTCCGTCCCGCGTTGGCTGAATAACCGATGCGTAACATTCCACATGGATCGCGCGGATAACCCTCTTAGTCGCAAAACGGGCAATTTGGTGAGGCTGTGCTGGCGGTGGCGGCCAAGGCGAACCCGCGGCGCCCGCGCGCGGACGTGCCCGCCGTCCGGCCCGGACGCGTTCCGGTCCGCCCGGACGGGCATGCCCACCCGGGCACCGCGCGGCATCGGGCTCGGGCGGGTCAGTACAGCGCGGCGGCGTCGCGCGGGCGCCCGGCGGCGCGGTAGGCGCCGGCCAGGTCCCGGCGGACCCGCATCGCCAGCATCCGCACCTCCGGGTCGCCGGCGGCCGCCAGGCAGTGCCGGTAGGCCGCCTCCAGTTCCTCGATCCCCTCCGCGAAGCGGCCGGCCTCCCGGTAGGCGCGGGCGAGCCGGTGGTGCACGACCAGGGAGTCGTGGTGCCGGGCACCGAGCCGGCGGCGGCGCTGCGCCAGCACCATGCGCAACTGCTGCACCGTGTCGTCGAGGCGGCCCGCGGACCGGTAGGCGCGGCCGAGCCCGATGCGCAGGTTCTCCAGCTCTTCGGCGGGCGCGCCGGTGGAGTCCTCGATCGCGCGTTCGTAGTGGGCGACCGCGGCGTCGGGGCGCCCGGTCCTGCGGTACGCGTGCGCCAGCCGCGAGCGCGCCGTGACGGTCTCGGCGGCCGTGGCCCCCAGCCGGTGCTGGCGCTGCTGCAGCAGCACCTCCCACTGGGCGCCGGCCTCGTCGAACCTGCGGGCGTCCTCATAGCACAGCGCCAGGTTCTCGCGGATGACGTCGGTCTGCGAGTGCTCCTCGCCCAGCGCCGCGACCGCGTCCGCGAGCGCGCGCTCGAACTGCTCCACGGCGGCCTCGCGGCGGCCGATCTGGGCGTACTTGCTGGCCAGGTTGTTGCGTGCGGCGATGCTGCGCGGGTGGTCGGCCCCGAGGGTCTCCACGTACTCGCGCAGGGTCCGCTCCAGCCACGCCGCGCGCTGCGCCGGGGTCTCGCCGGCGCCGGAGTCGACGGCGGGCGCCGCCGCCGGAGGATGCGGCGGGTGCGGACCGGAGGTCCGCGGACCACCGACACCGCCCAGGCGACGCAGCGAACGCCACAGCGACACAGCACTCACCGTCCCGACGCGCACGAGCGCACCTCGCCACCGCACCTTGCTGTTCCGCATCAACAACAACACGATTCCGTAAATTAGTCGGCGTTCGGCGGTGCTGGAAGCGATTACTCGCTCTTCACCCTCGGTGAGTTCGCTCACTTTTTTACGGCGGGCCGGTACCCCGGGTTCCGGATGTGCTTATGCCGCTCACGCCCGGCGCCCCGCTCCCGCGACCGCGCAGGTCACAGCGTCGCCCAGCGGCCGCCCGAAGCACCGGCGACGGGCATGCGCCCGCAGCGTCGCTGCGGCCCCTTCCGGCGGCCGAAGGTGAGAAGTCCGCCGATGGTGCGGGGCACGAGGGCGGGACCACGCCGCCGGAGACCGCCACCGGCGGTCCGGCGACGCAGGGAGGCGTGTCGCGGGGTTGCGGTCCGGCGCGCGGTTCCCGGCCGTGGCGAAAGTGCGGTCGCCGACCGTGATCTCGGCAGCGCGGTGGACGGCGATGACGTCGACGGCGTCGTGTCCGGGCTCGTCCTCGATCAGGCCGGTGGCGCGCGACGACTGCGCGGCCGGATTCCGGAAGGAGACCGGCCCCGCAGCAGAACGAAACGCGACGGCCCCCGGCGTGCGGCGGACGTCCGCGTCCCGCCGCCGCCGGAGGCCCCTCGCTCCCGCCGGACGACCTTCCCGGCTACTCCATCGTCCGCCGCAGCGCCTCGGCCAGGGCACCGGAGGTGAGGCCGATCTGCCACTCGCGGGCGTTGTGCCCGCGCAGGCGGTCGGCCACCGCCGCCTCGGTGGGCTCGGCCGGCGGCGTCCAGGCCAGCCGGCGCACCGCGTCCGGCTGCAACAGGTTCTCGGTGGGCATCGTGACGCGCTCGGCGATGGCGCTCACCGCGGCCCGGGTGGCCTCCAGCCGGTGGGCCGCCGCCGGGTCGCGGTCCGCCCAGCGGTTGGTGGGCGGCGGGCCGTCGCCGGGGGCGCTCGGCTGCGGCAGTTCGGCCGGATCCAGGTCGCGGACCCGGTTCACCGCCTTCAGCCAGGTGGACACGTACCGGCGGGCCAGCCGGACCGAGAACGGCTTGATCGCGGTCAGATCCGCCGCGGTGCGCGGCATGGCCAGGGCCGCCTCGATGATGGCGGCGTCGGCCAGCACCCGGCCGGGGGAGAGGTCGCGTTCGCGGGCGACACGGTCCCGCTCCAGCCACAGCTCCCGGACCACGCCCAGCGCGCGCTGGTTGCGCACCCGGTGGATGCCCGAGGTGCGCCGCCACGGATCCGGCCGCGGCTCCTTGGGCGGGGTGGACAGCACCGCGGCGAACTCCTCGCGAGCCCAGCCGAGCTTCCCGGCGGTCGCGAGCTGGGCCTCCAGAGCGTCGCGCAGCTCCACCAGGATCTCCACGTCCAGGGCGGCGTAACGCAGCCAGTCCTCGGGCAGCGGCCGCACCGACCAGTCCACCGCGGAGTGCTCCTTGGCGAGCCGCAGCCCCAGCACGCTCTCCACCATGGAGCCCAGCCCGACCCGCTGGTAGCCGAGCAGCCGGCCAGCCAGCTCGGTGTCGAACAGCCGGGTGGGGCGCAGGTTCACCTCGGTCAGGCACGGCAGGTCCTGGTGCGCCGCGTGCAGCACCATCTCGGTGCCGGCCAGGGCGGTGTTCAGCTCGGCCAGGTCGGGACAGGCGATCGGGTCGATCAGCGCCGAGCCCGCACCGGCCCGCCGCAACTGGACGAGGTAGGCGCGCTGCCCGTAGCGGTAACCCGAAGCGCGCTCGGCGTCCACCGCGACCGGGCCGGTCCCGGCGGCGAACGCCGCGGTGACGCGGGCGAGATGCGCGGCGTCGCCGACGACCGGTGGCAGGCCCTCGCGTGGCTCCCGTAGGAGAGGCGCCGGCTCGGCGTCGCGCCCGTCCTGGGATTCGGGTTCCGGATCACCTGTCTTCGAGTTCAGCACGTTCGCCACAGCACTACGGTATGCGCTCCCGGCCACGGGACGACGCCCCGGCACCCTCCCGGACGGCTCGCGCGGCGCGCCGCCGCCGAGCCGTCAGCTCTCCGGGCGCGGCCGGCGCTGCGAGATGTCGGTGACGTCCACCGGCGGGAGCCCGGCGGCCGACGCCAGCAGCTCCAGCCACGCCGCCATGTGCCCGGACAGGTCCTCGCCCGCGGGAGACCACGAGGCGCGCAGCTCCAGCTCGGTGGAGGTCGGCTGGTCCGACTTGGTCCCGAAGCCCTCGGTGGTGGCCCTGGTCACGGTGCCGCTCAGGGCGTGGTGGCCCGCGTCGTGGCCGGCGAGCGCCTCCGTCAGCCAGCTCCACGCGACCTGCCCCAGCAGCGGGTCCACCGAGATCTCCGGCTCCAGCTCCGCACCGACATAGGCGACCACCCGGAACGGCCCCGGCCACTCGCGGGTGCCCTCCGGGTCGTACAGCACGATCAGCCGGCCGAAGGCGACGTCGTCGTCCTCCACGTGGACGGTCGCCGACATCGCGACGGCGTGCGGGGCGAGCCGCTGCGGGGCCGGGATGTCCTCGACCTTCACCTCGGGCCGTACGGCCGTTCTGCGCAGGCTCTCGACCGCTCGCTGGAACGCGGGAGGCGCGTCATCGACCCTTCCGACAGGGGGCATGATGGAAACGTCAGCCTTAATCTTGGAATCGCCACTTCGCGCCGCCGGTCGCGGAGAACCGGCGGGCGCCCCTCGACGGTGGCACGAGTCACGGCCGACCCTGCGGAGCTTTTCCGGCGTGTCGGTGTTTTGTGATGATCTTGGGATGTGTGACGTCATGGAGCCGTTACCGCCGCCGGAGTCGAGGGCGGGCCGGACGAGCCCGCGGCGCATGGCACGATCGAGGGTGTGACGTTGCACGACTCTCCATTTCTACGCGCCTGCCGCCGCCTTCCGGTGCCGCACACGCCGGTGTGGTTCATGCGTCAGGCGGGCCGCTCGCTGCCCGAGTACCGCCGGGTGCGCGCCGGCGTTCCCATGCTGGACGCCTGCGCGCGTCCCGACATGATCGTCGAGATCACCCTGCAACCGGTGCGCCGGTACGGGGTGGACGCCGCGATCTACTTCAGCGACATCGTGGTGCCCCTCAAGGCGATCGGCCTGGACCTCGACATCAAGTCCGGCGTCGGCCCGGTGGTCGCCGACCCGATCCGCGACGCCGAGGGCGTGCGGCGGATCCGCGACCTGGAGCCAGATGACGTCGCGTTCGTGACCGAGGCGGTCGGTGAACTGGTCGGCGAGCTGGGCGAGCGCCCGCTCATCGGGTTCGCGGGCGCCCCCTTCACCCTCGCCTCCTACCTGATCGAGGGCGGGCCGTCCAAGAACCACGAGAACACCAAGGCCATGATGTACGGCGCGCCGGACCTGTGGGACGCGCTCATGCGCCGCCTGTCGGCGGTGACGCTGGAGTTCCTGCGAGTCCAGATCGCCGCGGGCGCCAGCGCCGTGCAGCTCTTCGACTCCTGGGTGGGGGCGCTCAGCGCCGAGGACTACCGCGCCAGCGTGCTGCCGTACACGTCGTGGATCTTCGAGCGGCTCGGCGAGCTCGGCGTGCCGCGCATCCACTTCGGCGTGGGCACCGGCGAGCTGCTCGGCCTGCTCGGCGAGGCGGGCGCGGACGTGGTCGGCGTCGACTGGCGGGTACCGCTGGACGAGGCGGCCCGGCGGGTGGGGCCCGGCCGGGCACTGCAGGGCAACCTCGACCCCGCGGCCCTGTTCGCGCCGTGGAACGTGGTGGCCGACCGCACCCGCGACGTGCTGGCCCGGGGCCGCGCGGCCGAGGGGCACGTGTTCAACCTCGGGCACGGGGTGCTGCCCACGACCGACCCCGACGTGCTGGCCCGGCTGACCGACTTCGTGCACGAGCAGAGCGCCCGCACCGGCTGACTGGAGGGGGAGCGCCCCCGTGGCGGGACCGGAGAATCCGTTCCGGGGCCGCCCGGGGGTGCTCCGGTTCCGCGGTCAGGACGGCGGCCGGTCCGCGGTGGCCGTCTCCGTGGCGTCCGGACCCTGCGGGGGAGCGCCAGCCTCCGCGGCTCCCGCCGCGTCCTGCCCGCCGCCGGGCCCGGCCTCCGCGGCTCGCGGCGCCTCGGCGGCTCCGCCCGCACGGGCCCTGCGGCGGCGCCACAGCCACCAGGCGGGGACCCCCGGCACCGCCGCGGCGGCGACGAACGGCAGCAGCCAGCCGGCCGCGGTCGCGCCGCCCCGCAGCACCGCCAGGAGGGCCGCCCATCCGGCCAGCACCCCGTCGACGAAGCCCCCCGAGCCGTCCCGGCCGGCGGCCGTGCGCGGCGGCACCAGCTCCAGGTTCACGGTGCCGTAGGCCGTCTGACCCGCCAGCGCCTGCCGCCGGGCCTGGAGCGCCTCCAGGTCCGCCTGGCGGCCGCTGATCTCGGTCTCCACCGCCAGGACCTCCTCGACGCTGCGGGCGTCCTCCAGCAGCGCGCGCAGCCGCTCCAGGCTCGCCTCGGCCGAGGCGACCCGGCTCTCGACGTCGGCGACCTCCTCGGTCATGTCGTCGGCGCTGCGGGACAGCCGGAGCCGCTCGCCGAGTCCGCCGAAGATCTCCAGCGCCTCCTCGTAGCGGTCCACCGGTACCCGCAGCGACAACGTGGCGGTCTCCGGCCCGCCGTCACCGCCGAGCGACTCCGAGGCCACGTACCCGTCCGCCGCGGCGACCCACGCCCGCGCCTCGTCCGCGGCCGCGTCCACGTCCGGCACGCGCACGCCCACGTCCGCGGTGTGCGCCACGGTGCGTTCGCTCACATCGACGTCGGTGCCGACACCGCCCGCCGCGGCCCCGTCCCGGGCGGCGGACTGCTCCGCCGGCGCCGGTACGCTCTCCGGCAGCGACGCCCGGTCCGCCAGGAGGCCTCCCGAGCAGCCCGCCAGCAGCGTGCCGGCCAGCAATGATGCGACCACCGGAGCCGCCAGGCCCCGGGCCGTGCGTGAAGGATGCATGCCTCTCCGACGCCGCCCGGCGGACCCGCGTTGCGGCCGGCCCATCACGAGGCCGTCACGGTTCGCGATCACGGGGCCGGAGCGGCCCCCGCGTGGACATCTGGGAAGCTGGGGACATGCAGACGAAACCGCACGTCGCAGTGGTCGGCGGCGGAGTGGCCGGGCTCACGGCCGCCTACCGCCTGTCGCGGGCCGGGCACCCGGTCACCGTGCTGGAGGGCGCCCCCCGGCTCGGCGGCAAGCTGGACGCCTCCGCCGTGGCCGGCGTCCCGGTGGACTCCGGAGCCGAGTCCGTGCTCGCCCGCCGTCCCGAGGCGGTCGAGCTGATGCGAGAACTCGGACTCGCCGACCAGATCGTGCACCCCAGCGGCGCCGCACCACGCGTCTACAGCCGTGGCGCGCTGCGCCCCCTCCCCGACGGCCACGTCATGGGCGTCCCCGGCGACCTCGCCGCGCTGGCCCGCAGCGGGGTGCTGTCCCCCGCCGGGCTCGTGCGCGCCGCCCGGGACCTGGTCTGGCAGCGCACGCCGGTGCGCGCCGACGTTCCGGTGGCCACCTACGTGGGCCTCCGGATGGGGGAGGAGGTGGTCGACCGCCTGGTCGAGCCGATGCTCGGTGGGGTCTACGCCGGCCGCGCCGACCGGCTCTCACTGGACGAGACGCTGCCGCAGCTCGCGCCGCTCGCCCGCACCGAACGTTCGCTCGCGGCAGCGGTGCGCACCGTTCGCGCCCGGCAGGCACCGGCCGACTCCGGCCCGCCCGGACCCGTCTTCGCCGGCCTGCGCGGCGGCCTCGTCCAGCTCATCGACGCCCTCGCCAAGCGCGGCGGCGCCGAGATCCGTACCTCCGCCCCGGTCCGCGAGCTGCACCGCGACGGGGACGGCTGGCGGCTCGCCGTCGGCCCCGAGAGCTCCCCCGAGCGGCTGACCGCCGACGCCGTGGTGCTCGCCTGCCCCGCCCCCGCAGCCGCGCGGCTGCTGCGCGCCAGTGCCCCGGAGGCGGCGGGTGAGCTCGCCGGTATCGACTACGCCGGCCTCGCCATCGTGACGCTGGTGTACCGGACCGCGGCCTTCCCCATGCCGCCGGCCGAGAGCGGCTTCCTCGTCCCGGCAGGAGAGGGCCGTACGATCAAGGCCGCCACCTTCAGCAGCGTCAAGTGGCCCTGGCTGGCCGACGCGCTGCGCGCCGCGCGGCCCGATGAGGACCTGCTGGTCGTGCGCTGCTCGATCGGCCGGTTCGGCGACGACACCGGCGGGCAGGCGGTGCTGCGCCGCTCCGATGCCGAACTCGCCGGTCTCGCCGCCGCCGATCTCGCCGTCATCTGCGGCACCGGCGAGCCGCCGGTCGACCAGCGGATCACCCGGTGGGAGCGCGGCCTGCCGCAATATGCTGTGGGCCATGCGGCCCGCGTGGCCCGCGCCCGCGACGCCCTGGCCGGACTGCCCGGTCTCGCGCTGTGCGGCGCCGCCTACGACGGGGTCGGCATCCCCGCCTGCGTCGCCAGCGGCACGGAGGCCGCCGCGCGGCTCACGGCCGACTGACCGCGACCGGCGCCGGACCGCGGGCGTCTTTCGCCGCACACCGTTGCACACCCGACCGACCGACAAAGGAGTCCGACGTGACCACCGGGCACGACACCTCCGCGGCCACGGCCGCCGAGGAGCTCAACAAGCTGATCCGCTACACGATGTGGGCGGTCTTCCGGGTCGGTGACCTCACCGCGGTGGACCGGGTGGCCGCCGGCGACGAGCTTGCGCGGCTGCTCGACGGTGCCGCGGAGAAGGGCGTGACCACCCGCGGCTGCTACGACGTCCAGGGCTTCCGCGCCGACGCCGACGTGATGTTCTGGTGGATCGCCGATAGCTCCGAGGCGCTGCAGGAGATGTACGCCGCGTTCCGGCGCACCCAGCTCGGGCGGGCCGGCACGCCGGTCTGGTCGGCCGTGGGCCTGCACCGGCCGGCCGAGTTCAACCGTGGCCACGTGCCGGCCTTCCTGGCGGGGGAGGAGCCGCGCGACCACCTCTGCGTGTACCCGTTCGTGCGCTCCTACGAGTGGTACCTGCTCCCCGACGACGAGCGGCGTGCCATGCTGGCCGAGCACGGCCGGATGGCGGCGCCGTTCCCGGACGTGCGCGCCAACACGGTCTCCTCGTTCGCGCTCAGCGACTACGAGTGGCTGCTCGCGTTCGAGGCCGACGAGCTGCACCGTATCGTCGACCTCATGCGCCACCTGCGCGGCGCCGAGGCGCGCCGGCACACCCGGCTGGAGGTGCCCTTCTACACCGGCCGCCGCAAGAGCCCCGTTGAGTTGGTCGAGGCGCTTCCGTAACGCACCGAACAGGGGCGCAAATCCCAACGGATCGGCGGGTCCCGCCCCGAAGCCGACGGTATTCACGGTATAACTGAATCCGGCTCACGAAGGCGGCTCCGGCCGTTGCCCGGCCTCGGCAGCGCGGTCGCGGCGATGCCGGGGTCGCCATTGTGTCGGCGGCCCGCACTTGTCGGACGGCGGGGACTCCGGCCACGTTTCCGTGGCGCGCGGCGGTCCCGGTCCCCTCGGCGCCGCGCTCCGCATCCGCCGCAGGCGACGCCCCCGGGCAGTTCCGGCGGCCGGACACCCGCTGTTACCCGCGATCCCGTGCTGGAGGATCGCGACCGTCCCCCGAGAGATCAATGAGGACAATGGGACCTGTGAACTGGCCGGCGCTCGCCGCCACGACCCCCGAGAGCGTCGACCCCTCCGCCGGATACGAGGGCTTCATCGGCTGGGTGCTCAGCCTCATGACGACGCTCGGTGAGGTCGGCGTCGGTCTGGCGCTGCTCATCGAGACGTTCTTCCCGCCGATGCCGAGCGAGGCGGTGCTGCCCGGCGCCGGTTTCCTCGCCTTTGAGGGCCGGATGAACGTGTGGCTGGCCATCCTGGCGGCGACGCTCGGCGCGCTGGTCGGGGCGTGGGGCTTCTACGCCATCGGCGCGCTGCTCGGCCGCGAGCGCACCCGGTGGCTCGTGGAGAAGATGCCGCTGATGGAGGTTGAGGACTTCTACAAGGCCGAGCGGTTCTTCCAGCGGTGGGGCGGCATCGCCGTCCTCGTCGGCCGGTGCGTCCCGCTGGTGCGCAGCTTCATCTCGGTGCCCGCCGGTATCGAGCGGATGCCGCTGTGGAAGTTCTCGGTCTACACCTTCGTCGGCAGCGCCATCTGGAACAGCCTGTGGATCGGCCTGGGCTTCGCCTTCGGCCCCGCGATCAAGCCGGTGCTGGAGGAGTGGAGCGGCGTCATCAGCAACGTGGTGCTGGTGATCATCGCCCTGCTGTTCCTCTGGTTCGTCGCCGTGCGGGTGCGCAAGTTGCTGCGCCGCCGCCGCGACGGTGGGCAGGGCCCGGCGGCTCCGGTGCCGACCGCGGGCGAGAGCCGGGGGCCGCTGGACTGACGCCGGACGCGGAGCCGCCGCGGCGGTCCGTGCACGAAGGGGGGCGCGCCCGGACGGGCGCGCCCCCTTTTTTTCATTGTGCGTGTGCGGCCGGTTCGCCGAGCGCTCAGCCCTCCCGCGTGGGCGGCACCGCCACGGCCGGCGCGTCGTCCTGGGGGACGGCACGCCGGGTCAGCAGCACGTAGAACGGGACGGTGAGGACCACCAGCAGGAGCAGCGCGCAGCCGGAGTACAGCAGCGCCGTCCCGGCCGGGGCGTCGACCGCCCACGCGCTCAGGCAGCCCACGCCGGCCAGGATCGCCGCGAGCAGCCCGTAGGCCACCCGCCCCTGCGGCTTGGGGTACTCCACCCGGCTCACCATCAGCCAGGCCACCAGCAGGACGGCGGCGGTGCCCAGGTAGCCCGGCGGGTCCAGCAGGACGACGGTGATGACCGCCACGGCGCCGAGCGGGCTCGGCAGGCCGGTGAAGTACCGCGAGCCGGGCGCCTGGCAGGAGAACCGGGCCAGCCGGACGACCACCGCGAGCAGCACGGCGGCCGCCGCGCCGATCGGCAGCAGGCCGGCGTCGGTGGTGCTGCCCCAGACCACGACGAAGAAGGCCGGGGCGAACCCGAAGCTGATCACGTCGGCGAGGTTGTCCAGCTCGGCGCCCATGTCGCTGCCCCCGAGCTTGCGGGCCACCCGGCCGTCGAACAGGTCGCAGACCGCGGCGATCAGCAGCAGCGTGACCGCAGCCGTCACGTCGTGCCGCTCCAGGGGGCCGGGCACACCGGCCGCCAACTGGCCGACCTGGGCCGAGGCGAGCTGCCAGACCGCCATGAACCCGCACAGCGCGTTGCCCAGGGTGAGGTAGTCGGCGAGCGCCAGCCGCACGGGAGGAGCGGTCTGCGGGCGGGGGGCCTGCGGAAGCGCCTCCCTAATCGCGGTCAAGGCGCGTCTCTCCCGCCCTGACCTTCTGGCCCACCTCGACGCCCGGGGCGATTCCGGCAGGTAGGTAGACGTCGACGCGGGAGCCGAATCGGATGAGGCCGATCCTCTCGCCCTGCTCCACCTTCTGCCCGACCGTGAAGTACGGGACGATCCGCCGGACCATCGCACCCGCGATCTGAATGACCGTGACCTCGCCGATTTCGGTCTCGAAGGTCCAGATGACCCGCTCATTGTGCTCGCTGTCCTTGTCGAATGCCGGTCGAAAGCCCCCAGGGCGGTGCTCAACCCCGGTCACCACACCGGCGACCGGCGCACGGTTGACGTGCACGTTGAGCGGGTTCATGAACACGGCGACGCGGGTGCGTCCGTCCGCCGTGGTGTCGACGGTCTGCACGACGCCGTCGGCGGCGCACAGCATCCGCCCGCTCGAGGGACCGCGGTCGGGGTCCCGGAAGAACCACGCCATGCCGGTCGCCAGCCCGACCGCGGGAACGGCGAGCGCCCGGGCGGTGCGGGAGCGGCGGCCGGCGAGTACGGCGCCCGTGGCGACCGCGCAGGCCGGCAGCAGCCAGGGGGCCGACCCCCTCGCCATGCGTGGCAGCGAAAACGTGGCAAAAGGGGCGACAGATTGATAGTCGTCGGTCATTGGGAGCTTTCGTCGAAAAAGCCGAATGGCGGGAGGCCGGAAATCAGGCCAGGGGGTGATTGAAGCAGGATGTTATGCCACCGAGTCGTCGGCTTCCAGCCGGAGAGCCACGGAATTGATGCAGTAGCGCTCGTCCGTCGGCGTCGGATACCCCTCGCCACGGAACACGTGGCCGAGGTGGGAGTCGCAGCGGGCACATCGCACTTCGGTACGAATCATGCCAAGCGACCGGTCCTCGTGCAGGGTTACCGCGGAGCTGTCGGCCGGATCATAGAAACTCGGCCAGCCGCAGTGCGACTCGAACTTCTCGGTGGAGCGGAACAGTTCCGCGTCGCACGCCCGGCAGTGGTAGACGCCGACGGTCGTGGTGGAGACGTACTCGCCGCTCCACGGCCGCTCGGTCGCCGCCTGACGCAGCACCGCGAACTCCTCCGGGCTGAGCTCCGCCCGCCATTCCCGCTCGGTCTTCTCGACCGGCGACCTCGCATCGTCCATACCAGTGACGCTACCTCGATCCGGGACCGAACGCCGGAAGCCCGCTCTGCCCATCACGTCGGACAGGTCCGGCGATCCGGTACGCCGGCAGCGTGGAGATTCGCGGAGAACGGGACATGACACGGTGTATGGGGGGCAATGCTAGACGCAACGGGCACCGGCTCGCGAACGCTCAGGCGTCGAAGTCGTACTGCAGGACGTAGGCGGAACCGTCCAGGGTCATCTCGTTCAGCTCCACGGCGCGGTCCTGGTCGGTGATCGCGGTCCGCATCACGTCCAGGACCGGCGTCCCCGGGCGCAGCTCCAGCCGGTCCATCTCCTCAGGGGCGGGCATCCGTACCCGGATCTCCTCGGTGAACCGCGCGGGGGCGTGCCCCAGTTCCGCGAGCCGGGCGTACACGCCGCCCGGGCCGGTGTCCCGCTCGGCGATGCGGCTGCCCGCCACGAGGTCCGCCGGAAGGTAGGACACGGCGAGCTGGATGGGCCGGCCGTCCAGCCGGTAGCGCCGCCGGCGCCGCACCACGGGCGCGCCCGTACCGACACCGAGAGCGCGCGCCACGAAGTCCGGCGCCGGCACCTCGCCCACCTCCACGCCATCGGTCTCGAACGGCCGGTCCCCGGCGTCGGTCTGCCAGATGGCACGTCCACTGCCCCACCGGTCCCGGGAGAGCCGCCGCGCCCCGTGCCGCCGCACCGGCCGGAACGTCCGCACGTAGACGCCCGATCCGCGGATCGGCACCGCGATCCCCTCGTTGATCAGTACCGCGAGGGCCTGGCGGGCCGTGGCGCGGGCGACTCCGTACCGCTTCATGAGGTCGTTCTCACCGGGCACCCGGTCGCCGTCGGAGAGCTCTCCGGTGGCGATCGCCGAGCGCAGCGCGTCGGCGATTTCTCGGTAGACCGGCGGGGAGCTGTTTTCGGACGTCGGCACTGGGTTCATCCTCTCGCCCGGACTGCGTGGCCGCGTCGCCCACGCCGTTCCGCGGAGCCACGCGTCCGCGATCACGGTCCGCCCCGGGGGACGAGGGGCGGTCTCGACGGTTGTACCCCCGTGCGCCGCGCGCCATCGTTCGATTGACACACGGGGTATGTCCGGTTGTAGGGAGAGTTATGCGTACCCCAGGTGGCTCCGAATCAGGTGCGCAGCGCGGCGGCGCGTCCGTCGGTCCGATACCCGGAGGTCAGCGCCGAGTCACCTCCGGTGGCCTGATCCGGTCGCCGTCGCCTCCGGTTCCGGCTCGCGCACATAACGGAGGAAAAGTGAGCCGTCCGATTCCAGAACGTGGCCCAGCCGCAGGTCCTGGGGGTGGGACGGCACACCGCCCGCGACGATCCGCCCGCTGGCCGGGCCGAGCAGCCGCGGGCTGAGGGTCAGGCACAGCTCGTCGGTGCGGCCCGCCGCGGCCAGCTCCGCCAGCAGGTGCGGGCCGCCCTCGGTGAGCACCCGGTACAGCCCGCGCTCGGCCAGCGCGGCCAGCGCCGCCTCGGCCCGCACGGCCTCCCGGCCCACCACGACCACCTCGGCGTGTTCGGCCGCCGCCGCCCGGCGGTGCGCCGGCGCCGACTCCGTGGTGAGCACGATCGTCCGGGAACCGCCGGGCGCCTCGGCCAGCAGGCCCGGCTGCAGGTCGAGGGTCCGGGTCACCACGGCCACCGGTGGCGCCGCCGGACGGCCGGCGCGCAGCTCCCGCCACGCCGGGCGCGGCCGGATCGGCCGGTACCCCTCGATGCGCGCGGTCCCGGCACCGGCGAGCACGACGTCGGCCAGGCCGCGCAGGACCCCCATCACGGCGCGGTCGGCCGGCGAGGACAGCTCACGCGTCCGCCCGGACGGCCCCCACGCCCCACCGTCGGCGCTCGCCACCATGTTGGCCCGCACCCACGGGCGATCCAGGTCGGCGGGGTAGGCGTAGGCGGCGGCGAGGTCGACGGCGTCACCGCCGTCCACGGCGTCTGCGGCGGCGGGCAGCAGGCGGCGGAAGATCGGGACGGTGTGTGCGGGACTCATGATCACCGAGGGTACGGCCTGCCGGGCCGCCGCCCGCGACCCGGGCGCGCGTGGCGGCCCGCCCGTGCGCGAACCGCCCCGGCTAGGGGGCCGGCTCCACACGGCACAGCAGTGTCAGCGCGTGCCCGATGACCGGCACGGTGCCACCGGCCGGGACCGGCGCCCGGCCGGTGACGTCCGGCTCCGCAGTGTCCAGCACGGGCCGCCACGCGCCGCCGTAGCAGGCGCCCGGGAGCGTGAAGTCGGCCGGATCCGCGGCGGCGTTGAGCAGCAGCAGAAAGGAGTCGTCCTGGACCGGCCGGCCGCGCGGGTCCGGCTCCGTGATGGCGTCGCCGTTGAGGAACACCCCCAGCCGCAGGCCGGCGTGCTGCCAGTCGCCGTCGGACAGCGGCGTGCCGTCCGTGCGCAGCCAGGCGATGTCCGGCAGCTCGCCGTCGCGCCGGGAGCCGCCCTGGAAGAACCGGCGACGGCGGAACACCGGGTGCTCCCGCCGCAGCCGGGCCAGGGCGCGGAGGAACTCCAGCGACTCCTGTTCCTCGCCCAGGCGGCTCCAGTCCACCCACGCGACCTCGTTGTCCTGGCAGTAGGCGTTGTTGTTGCCCCGCTGGGTGCGGCCGATCTCGTCGCCGTGCGACAGCATCACGACGCCCTGGGAGCAGAAGAGCGTGCCGAGCAGGTTACGGACCTGGCGGCGGCGCAGCGCGAGGACGCCGGGGTCATCGGTCGGCCCCTCGACCCCGCAGTTCCACGACCGGTTGTCGTCGGTGCCGTCCCGGTTCTCCTCACCGTTGGCCGCGTTGTGCTTGCGCTCGTAGGCGACGAGGTCGGCGAGGGTGAACCCGTCGTGGCAGGTGACGAAGTTGACCGAGGCGTACGGGCGGCGGCCGTCGTCCTGGTACAGGTCGCTGGAACCGGCGAGCCGGGACGCCAGTTCCGGCACGACCGGCCGGCCGCGCCAGAAGTCGCGCACCGTGTCGCGGTACTTGCCGTTCCACTCCGTCCACAGCGGCGGGAAGTTACCGACCTGGTAACCGCCCGGGCCGACGTCCCACGGCTCGGCGATCAGCTTGACCTGGGAGATCACCGGGTCCTGCTGGACGATGTCGAAGAAGGTGCTGAGCCGGTCCACGTCGTGGAACTCCCGCGCCAGCGCGGCGGCGAGGTCGAACCGGAAGCCGTCGACGTGCATCTCCAGCACCCAGTAGCGCAGCGAGTCCATGATGAGCTGCAGAGCGTGCGGGTGCCGGACGTTGAGGCTGTTGCCGCACCCGGTGTAGTCGAGGTAGTAGCGCCGGTCGTCGTCGCGCACCCGGTAGTAGCTCAGGTTGTCGATGCCGCGCATGGACAGCGTCGGCCCCATGTGGTCGCCCTCGGCCGTGTGGTTGTACACCACGTCCAGGATCACCTCGATGCCGGCCTCGTGCAGCGACTTCACCATCGACTTGAACTCCTGCACCTGCTCGCCCCGGGAGCCGGCCGCGGCGTAGCCGCTGTGCGGGGCGAGGAACGCCAGCGTGTTGTACCCCCAGTAGTTCGTCAGGCCGCGCGCGACCAGCGAGTGCTCGGCCACGTGGTGGTGCACCGGCATCAGCTCCACCGCGGTGACGCCGAGCGAGGACAGGTGGTCGAGCACCGCGGGGTGGGCGAGGGCGGCGTAGCTGCCCCGCTCGGCCTCCGGGACGTCCGGGTGCCGGATCGTCAGCCCGCGCACGTGCGTCTCGTAGATCACCGTCTCGTGGTAGGGGGTGTTCGGGCGGCTCTCGTTGCCCCAGTCGAAGAACGGGCTCACCACCACGCACTTGGGCACGTGCGGCGCGCTGTCGCCGTCGTTGCGCCGCGCCGGGTCGTCGAAGTGGTAGTCGAACACCGACTCGTGCCAGGCGACGCCGCCGTCGACCGCCTTGGCGTAGGGGTCGACGAGCAGCTTGGCCGGGTTGCACCGCAGCCCGTTCGCCGGGTCGTGCGGCCCGTGCACCCGGAAGCCGTACCGCTGACCGGGGCCCACTCCCGGCAGGTAGCCGTGGTGCACGAAGCCGTCGTTCTCGGCGAGCGTGAGGCGCCGCTCGATACCGGCGTCGTCGAACAGGCACAGCTCCACCCGCTCGGCGGCCTCCGAGAACAGCGAGAAGTTCGTGCCCGACCCGTCAAAGGTCGCGCCGAGCGGGTACGCGGCACCGGGCCAGACGTCCACCATGTGCGCGTTCCCCCTCCGCCGCGCTCGTGCGCCGTACCGGCGCCCGGCATCCTGCCCCTGGTTCTTCCGTCCCGCCCCGCAGAGTATTCCTCGCCGAACGAGACGACACCGGATCGTGGCCGGGCGGCCACCCCCGCCAGGGCCGGGCGCCGGAGCCGCGCCCGGGACGGGGCGTGTCCGGAATGCCGTTCGACCGGGGGCGATCGGTGCCGAGTCGGTGGCGTCGATGCGTGTCGCCCCGCGCCCGCGCGGCGACGGAGCAGGCCGGGCACGCCCGAGGCTTTCTGCCGCCCCGGACCCCGGACGGCCGGTGACGCGCCGCTTCCGGCTGTCCCACCGCCGCCCACCCGGCTTCCCGCGCCGGTCTCGCCCCGGCCACGAAATCTCCGCGGGGCCTGGACCCACGGCGAACACGCACCACGAGGCGGCGAACGGCGACTTGACCGGGCGATGTTCCGGTCGGCGTTCGCCGCCCCGCACCATCCCGCCTGCCGCGCCTGCGATGCACGGGGCCGGGCCTGCGGGAAGACCCACACGCAGGCCCTTCTCCACCTGGCCCGCCACCGGGTCAGCGCGCTGTTCGCGATACGGCGCGGCGGCACCTGCTATCCGGTGCGGCGAACTCCCGTCAACGATCCAGCCCCGGCCGGGCGCGGTCCAGGATCGCGGCCGTGTCGACGGCGTTGCCGTCCACCGCGCGCGGCAGGGTGCCGAACACGTGCCCCCACTCGCCGTCCAGCCGGGAGGCGGTGAAGGCGTCGGCCACCGCGGCGGGGGCGTGCCGGACCAGCAGCGCGGCCTGCAGGCAGAGCGCCATGAGCCCGACCACGGCGCGCGCCCGGTACTCGGCGCCTTCGGGATCGGCCAGCTCGCCGCGCAGCCGACGGACCGCGGCGTCCAGCCGGGCGTCGGCCCCGGCGGCGCGGTCCAGCTCGGCGAAGAACGCCGCCGCGGCGTCGGGCTCCCGGGAGAGCACGCGCAGCACGTCGAGTGCGGCCACGTTCCCCGACCCCTCCCAGATCGAGTTGAGCGGCGACTCGCGGAACAGCCGCGGCATCCCGGATTCCTCCACGTAGCCGTTGCCGCCCAGGCACTCCAGAGCCTCGGCGACGTGCGCCGGCTGGCGCTTGGTGACCCAGAACTTGCCGACCGCCACCGCGATCCGGCGGAACGCGCGCTCCTCGGCGTCGCCCCGCACGGCGCGGTCGACCGCACCGGCCAGGCGGAGCGCCAGCGCCGTCGCGGCCTCGGACTCCAGGGCCAGATCGGCGAGCACGTTGCGCATCAGCGGCTGGTCCACGAGCAGCGCCCCGAACGCCCGCCGCTCGGTGGCGTGGTGCACCGCCTGCACGAGCGCCGCCCGCATGCCCGCCGCCGAGCCGAGGACGCAGTCCAGCCGGGTCAGGTTGACCATCTCGACGATGGTGCGCACCCCGCGCCCCGGCTCGCCCACCGGCCAGGCGAACGCGCCCTCGTACTCGATCTCGGCCGAAGCGTTGGACCGGTTGCCGAGCTTGTTCTTGAGCCGCTGGAGGAACAGCGCGTTGCGGGAGCCGTCGGGCAGCACCCGCGGCACGAGGAAGCAGGACAACCCCTCCGGTCCCTGGGCGAGGGTGAGGAAGAGGTCGCTCATCGGGGCGGAGGTGAACCACTTGTGCCCGGTCAGCCGGAATCCGCCGTCGGGGCCCGGAACGGCGCGGGTGGTGTTGGCGCGCACGTCGGAGCCGCCCTGCTTCTCGGTCATCGACATCCCCGCCAGCAGGCCGCGCTTGGTCTGCGGCGGCCGCAGCCCGACATCGTAGGTGCGGGCGGTCAGCAGCGGTTCGAAGCGGGCGGCGAGGCCGGGCGCGTGCCGCAGCGCGGGCACCGCCGCATACGTCATGGACACCGGGCAGCCGTGGCCGGCCTCGACCTGCGACCACACGTAGAACCCGGCCGCCCGCGCGACGTGCGCCCCGGCCCGCTGCTCCGCCCACGGCGCGGCGTGCAGGCCGTGCCCGACGGCGGTGTCGAGCAGCACGTGCCAGGCCGGGTGGAAGTCGACCTCGTCGATCCGGTGGCCGTAGCGATCGTGCGTCCTCAGCACCGGCGTGTTGGCGTCGGCCTGCTCGGCCCACCCACGCGCTCGAGCCGTGCCGGCCAGCCGGCCCAGCTCGTCCAGCGCCTGCGCCGCCCAGCCGGCCCCCTCGCGCTCCAGTCCCTCGCGCAGCGCGGGCTCGCCGGCGACGTTGTAATCCCCGCTGTCCTCCAGCGGGGACGGCTGGTTGACCACCTCGTGCGTCGGGGGCATCGCGCGACCCTTCTGTTCCGAACCGGATTCGGTATGGCGGGGCCCAGCCTAGACGAGTGGCTGTTTTGTGGTTGGTGGTCGTAGGCGATCAAGGACCTGGTGACGCGAGTGGGGGGCAGTAAGCCGTGTGCGGCCGGTCCGGCCGGGCGGGAGGGTTTCCACCGTGGGGCGAAAGCGACCGCACTCTACCGGGGTGGAGTCGGTGATCCGCACGGTGCCGTGCCGGAAGCCGGTGCCGGAGGCGGCCGGTGAAGCCGGGCCAGGGTCTGGGCCGTGGCCGGGCGCGGCGGCTGCGAGTCGGTGAGGCGTGGAGACGGCCGGGCACGGGCATCCCGTCACGCGGGCGCCGGTGCCCCGTGCCGGGCACCGGCGCCCGTGTTCCGCGGCGCAGCGGTCCGGCCGGTTCAGCGGCGTCCGGTCGGCACCTCCCGGTCCGGCACCGCGCGCAGCGCCGTGTCGTAGCGGTGCAGCACCAGCCGTGCCAGCTCGGGCGCGGCGCCGAGGGCCGGGACCACCGCCTCGGCCCCCGCGGCCAGCGACTGCTCGGCGACGCGGTCGGCGAAGAAGCCCGGCGCCAGCAGGTAACCGGCCACCGCGACCCGCCGCGCACCCTCCGCGCGCAGCGCCGCGACCGCGGCGCCCGGCGTCGGCGCGGCGGCCGAGGCGTAGGCGGCGCGCACCCGCAGCCACGGACCGCGCGCAGCCAGGTGGGCCGCCGCCTCCTCGATGACCGCGTTCGCCCCGGGATCGCTGGAGCCGGCGGCGGCCAGCACCAGCGCGGTGTCCGGGGCGGCCCGCACGCCCGCCTCGGCCAGCCGCCGCAGCACCGTGTCCAGTAGCAGCGGGTGCGGGCCGAGCGTGCCACCGTAGCGCACCCGCAGCCACGGGTAGCCGGTCCGGACCGTGCGCAGCACGCCCGGCAGGTCCACCTTGCTGTGGTAGGCCGCTGTGAGCAGCGCCGGCAGCACTACCACCTCACCCGCGCCCTCCGCCGCCAGCGCGCCGATCGCGGCGCGCGGGTCGGGCTGGACGAAGTCGAGGTAGGCGACCCGGACGTCCAGGCCGGAACGCAGCGCCCGCACGTGGCCGAACAGCTCCTCGACCGCGCGCGCCGACCGCGGGTCGCGGCTGCCGTGCGCGACCGCGACCAGCGGCACGCGGCGCGGCGGCGGACCGGCGTCCGGCCGGCCCGCCACGGCGCCCGTCACAGGTGGATTCCGCACTCGGTCTTGCCGGTGCCGGCCCACCGGCCGCTGCGCGGGTCGGCGCCCGGCTCCACCCGGCGGGTGCACGGCGCGCAGCCGATCGACGGGTACCCGTCGTACTGCAGCGGGTTGACGAGCACGCCGTGCTCGGCCATGTAGGCGTCCACGTCGTCCTGCGTCCACCGGGCGATCGGGTTGACCTTCACCATCTTGCGACGCGGGTCCCACTGCACCACGCCGACCTGGCGCCGGGTGCGCGCCTCGTCCCGGCGCAGCCCGCTGATCCAGGCGTCGTACGGGTCGAGCGCGCGGCGCAGCGGCTCCACCTTGCGCAGGTGGCAGCAGATGTCGGGGTTGCGGCCGTGCAGCCGGGGACCGAGGTCGCGGTCCTGTTCGGCCACGGTGCGCTCCGGGCGCACGTTGACCAGGTTGATCGGGTACACGGCGGCGACCGCGTCGCGGGTGCCGATCGTCTCGGCGAAGTGGTACCCGGTGTCCAGGAAGATCACGTCGACCCCCGGGCGCTCCCGGGAGACGAGGTCCACCATGAGCGCGTCGGCCATCGACGAGGTCAGGCACAACCGGTCGCCGAAGGTGTCCGCCGCCCACCGGATGATCTCCTGGGCGGTGGCCTCCTCCAGCTCCTGTGCGGCGCGAACCGCCAGGGCCTCGCCGTCCGTGGTCACGTTCATGCGTCCTCACCCGTCCCTGTGCCCTCGGCGCCTGCCACCGCGGCGGCGCGCAGTCCGGCGAATCTCACCTGGAACACCCGCGCGCACGCCCGGCAGGCCCACGCGTACCCCGCGCCGTGCTCGCCGGTGGCCTCGTGCGGCTCCAGATCCTCGTCCCCGCAGTAGGGGCAGTAGTACGGTGCGGCTCGTTCGCTCATCGCAGGTCCGCCTCTCCGGCGCGGGACGCCCAGGCGGCGAACGCCTCGCCCTCGGCCCGCTGGTCCAGGTAGCGGCGCAGCACCCGCTCCACGTAGTCGGGCAGCTCCTCGGCGGTGGTCTTCAGCCCGCGCACCTTGCGGCCGAACGAAGAGTTCAGGCCGAGTCCGCCGCCCAGGTGCACCTGGTAGCCCTCGACCTGCCGGCCGTCGGCGTCGGTGACGAGCTGCCCCTTCAGCCCGATGTCGGCGACCTGGATCCGGGCGCAGGAGTTCGGGCAGCCGTTGAGGTTGATCGTCACCGGCTCGGGGAAGTCCGGGAGCCGCCGCTCCAGCTCCTCGACCAGCGACGCGCCGCGCGCCTTGGTCTCGACGATGGCCAGCTTGCAGAACTCGATCCCGGTGCAGGCCATGGTCTGGCGCCGGAAGACGCTCGGCCGGACCCGCAGGCCCTCGGCCTCCAGGGCGGCGGTGATCGAGTCCACCCGGTCCTCGGCGACGTCCAGGATCACCAGCTTCTGGTCCGCTGTGGTGCGGATCCGGTCCGAGCCGTGCGCCTCGGCGATGTCGGCGATCCGGCTCAGCCGGGTGCCGGAGACGCGGCCCACCATCGGCGCGAAGCCCACGTAGTAGCGTCCGTCGCGCTGGCGGTGCACCCCCACGTGGTCCCGCCGGGTGCCGGGGTCGAGCTCGACGGCCGGGCCATCGGGCAGCGCGTAACCGAGGTAGTCCTTCTCCAGCACCTCCCGGAACTTCGCCGCGCCCCAGTCCTTGATCAGGAACTTGATCCGGGCACGGTGCCGCAGCCGGCGGTAGCCGTAATCGCGGAAGATGCCGCAGACGCCGGCCCACACCTCGCTGACCTGGTCCGGACGCACGAAAGCGCCCAGCCGCTGGGCGAACATCGGGTTCGTGGACAGGCCGCCGCCGACGAACAGGTCGTAGCCCGGGGTGCCGTCGGGCCCGATCACCCCGGCGAACGCGACGTCGTTGATCTCATGGTTGGTGCAGTACGTGGAGCAGCCGGAGATCGAGGTCTTGAACTTGCGCGGCAGGTTGGAGAACAGCGGGCTGCCGATGTGCTCGTCATAGACCTGGCGGATCTGGTCGGAGGCGTCGAGGACCTCGTCCTCGGCGATCCCGGCCAGCGGACAGCCCATGATGACCCGGGGCGTGTCGCCGCACGCCTCGGTGGTGGACAGGCCGACGGCCTCCAGCCGGTCCCAGATGGCGGGGACGTCCTCGATCCGCACCCAGTGCAGCTGGACGTTCTGCCGGTCGGTGATGTCGGCGGTGTCGCGACCGTAGGCCGTGGACACCTCGGCGATGGCGCGGAGCTGGGCGACGGTGAGCTGTCCGCCGTCGATGCGCACCCGGAGCATGAAGTAGCGGTCGTCCAGTTCCTCGGGCTCCAGGACGGCGGTCTTGCCACCGTCGATGCCCGGCGCCCGCTGGGTGTAGAGCCCGTACCAGCGGAAGCGCCCGCGCAGGTCGGCCGGGTCGATCGAGTCGAACCCGGCCCGTGAGTAGACGTCGATGATGCGCTGGCGGACGTTGAGCCCGTCGTCGTTCTTCTTGTTCTCTTCGTTCTTGTTCAGCGGTTCCCGGTAGCCGAGGGCCCACTGGCCCTCGCCACGGCGCGGTCGGGAGGTCGTTCGGCCGGTCGATGCGGATGCAGGAGGCATCGCGGGGTCCTCCGAGCGGGTAGCGGGGCGTGCCGGCCGACGGCACCCCGATGGACCCCGCGCCGCGCACGACACTGTGCCGGTGACCGGGGACTGCGAGTGCTCAGGAGAACGTCGGCGCCGCGGGCGCCCCAGAAGGCGGGCGGATCAGATACAGCGGCGGGGCTATCCGACGTTACGACAGATGGCGCTGCGGACCCGAAGGAAGTCCACGTGCCGGCGCACGCAGAGCATCGGGTCCAGGGCAGCAGCCATAGCAACGACAATGACACGCGCCGCGGAGTTTTGTCCAGGCGCGGCGATCGGGGGCCGCGAGTGACCCGCGTCACCAGAAGGCCGGGCGGACCGCCGGGTGGCGGGGCGCGCGCGAGCCACGCTCGGCGCCGCCTGGCGCTAGGGTCGGCATGAAAGGGGCGCTCGCCGCGACCGGCGCGACCGCGCGGGCGCCCCGCGCCGACCGGTCGCGCCCGACTTCAACGACGCGAGAGTGGCGCCGTGCGCGACGACGACAACCGGCCCTGGCGGCTCTGGGCGCCGCGGGCGCGAGCCTGGACCGAACGGCGGCGCCGCGCCGCGCTGGAGTGGCGGGACGCCCACCCCACCGCGGGCGCCGCGGCCACCGTCGTGGTGCGCGCGGTCCGCTCGGGACTGCGGGTCCGCGTCGTCGGCCTCGCCGCCGAGGCCGCCTTCTTCTCGCTGCTGTCGCTGCCGGCGCTGCTGCTCGGCCTCGTCGGCACGCTCGGCCACCTGGTGCCGGTGCTCGGCGACGGCACGGTCCGGGAGATCCGCTCCTGGCTGCTGAACCTCGCCGCCCAGGTGCTGACCGCCGACGTCGTCGAATCGGTGGTCGCCCCGCTGGTGGACGAGTTCGTCCGGGGCGCGCGGGGCGGTGTGCTGTCGGTGACCTTCCTCGTCTCGCTCTGGTCGGGCTCGCGCGCGATGAGCGTGTTCATCGACGCCATCACCATCGCCTACGGGCTGGAGGGGCTGCGCGGCTACCTCCGCCAGCGGGTGCTGGCCTTCGTCGGCTACCTCGGCGGGCTGCTCTTCGCGCTCGTGGTGCTGCCGGTGCTGGTCGCCGGGCCGGACGTGGTCCGCGACCTGCTGCCCCCGACCGGCGTCCTCGGCATCGTGCCCTCGCTGCTGCACCTGGCCTACTGGCCGGTGGTCGGGCTCGTCTGCCTGGTGTGCGTGACGGTGCTGTTCGCGCTGAGCGTCCCCGTGCGCACCCCCGTGTGGCGGCACCTGCCCGGAGCGGTGCTCGCCGTCCTGGTCCTCGTGCTGGGGTCGGCGGCGCTGCGCGGCTACCTTGAGGCGTCCTTCGGCCGGTTCACGATCTACGGCTCGCTGGCCGCGCCGATCGCGGTCCTCGCCTGGTTCTACGTCGTGGCGCTCGCGCTGCTCGTCGGCGCGCTGCTGAACGCCGAAATCGACGCGGCCTGGCCGACGCCCGCCACCGCCGCCGCGCGGGCCGAGGTGGCGAACCGCCGGCACAGCCACGCCGCCCGGCAGGTGCAGCGGCGCGAGGAGGCCCTGCGCACGGTCGCCGAAGCGGACGCCGCGCCTGAGCCGCCGGCGGAACGGTCCGGCCGGAGTCCGGACCGGCGGCCGTCCGAATCGGCGGGGGAGCGGCCGGAGGACCGGCCCGGTTCCCCCGGATCCACGGCGCCCGCAATGCCCCCCGAGAGCCAGGGGGGCGATGCCCCGGCGTCCGGCGGCGCGGCGAACCCGCCGGTCAGCGGGGGAGCACCGCCCGATGACGGCGCCGACGACGACGGTGCCGCGCCGCCGCGCCGGGGCGAGTGAGAGCAGAAGCACCGGGCCGTCAGTAGGCACTTCTCACCGCGGTCCGGCATCCTCGAAGGGCCGGCGCGCCCCCCCCCCCCCCCCCCCCCCCCCCCGCGCCGGCCAGGTGAGACCACATGCCACGCTCCTTCCGTCCCTCCGCCAGACCGTCCGACCGGGGGCGTCTGGCCGGGGTGTTCGCCTCGGTCGTCGCGGTGATCGCGCTGGCCGCGCTCATCTCCGCCCTGAGCGGCCGCGACTTCTTCGCCAGCCTGCGCGACCTCACCGGCGCCGCGCCGGAGAGCGGCACGGCCGCCCCCTCTCAGCAGCCGGGCGATTCCGCCGACCCGGCCGACGCCGCCCGGGCGCGTGAGCAACTGGCCGGGATCGAGATCGCCGAACCCCGGCCGCGCGGCGACTACGAACGCGATGAGTTCGGCAGCGGGTGGGTGGACACCGACGACAACGGCTGTTCGACCCGCAACGACGTGCTCGCCCGGGACCTCGACGACGCCGTCGTGGAGAGCGACTGCCGGGTGGTCGCCGGGGTACTGGACGACCCCTACACCGGCGACCGTATCGAGTTCTCCAGCGACGATCCGCAGGCGGTGCAGATCGACCACGTCGTGCCGCTGTCGCTCGCCTGGCGGATGGGCGCCGACGAGTGGGACCGGGACCGGCGGGTGGAGTTCGCCAACGACTTCGGCAACCTGCTGGCCGCCGACGGCCCGGCCAACGGGCAGAAGAGCGACTCCGGCCCGGCCGACTGGCAGCCCTACGCCGGTTTCCAGTGCTCATACGCGATGGCCTACATCGACGTCACCGACCGGTACGGCCTCGCCCTCGCCACCGAGGACCGCGACGCTCTGAGCGGCATGCTCGACACCTGCGGCTGACGGCGCGGCGCCCCCGGCGGCCGGGGGCGCCGGTCGGCCATTGGGAGCGCTCCCGGAGCTTCGGGGGCGCCCGTCAACGGCTCCCGGAAACGGAACCGCACACGACCGGCCGAATCGGTGCGCTCCGGGCCGCGCACAGGGTTGCGCACCCACGGTCCGGGCTACTTATGATCCTGGAGCCGTCGCACGGCACGCCGCCCGCGATCGACCCCGCTCGACCATCGCCCGATGACCGGAGCCCCCACCGATGATCGACCCGACCGCCCTGCGCGACAAGCCGACGTTGAGCGGCGACCGCGTCCGTCTCGTACCGCTGGCCGAGGAGCACGCCGACGCGCTCTTGGCGTCGACGCGCGACGACGAGATCCGCCGGCTCACCGGGACGCACCGCCGGTGGAGCCGGGAGGAGGTGCGCAGGTGGTGCCGGGAACGCGCCGAGCAGCCCGACCGCCTGGATCTGGCGATCACGAGCCGCCCGGACGGCCGGTTCGTCGGCGACCTGTCGCTCATGGAGGTCGACACCGCGAACGAGAGCGCCGCATACCGCATCGCGCTGTCGGCGATCGAGTTCACCGGCCAGGGGCTCGGCAAGGAGGCCACCCGTCTGGTGCTGCAGTACGCCTTCGAGCGGGTCCGGCTGCACCGGGTCTGGCTGGAGGTGTACGCGTTCAACATGCGCGCGATCGCCACCTACCGCGCCTGCGGTTTCAGTGTGGAGGGACGGCTGCGCGACGCCCTGCTCTGGGAGGGGCGCCGGCACGACGCGCTGCTGATGGCGGCGCTGGAGCACGACTTCCGCAAGGCCGTGGGCTGATCGCTCCGCGGCCGGCGACCGGTTCGTGGGCTGATTTTTGCGGATTCGCGAGGTTGGCGGGTTCCCGGGCGCGGGTATGCCGCTAGGCATCCCGCATCCGCAGGCCGCGCGCCGAAACGTGCAGTAGGACGCCGTGAACCCGGTACCCGTATCGCTGCCTTTCACCGACCGAGCCGAGGCCGGCCGTCGGCTCGCCGAGCGGCTGCGGGCGCTCGCCGTCACGGACCCGATCGTGGTCGCGCTGCCCCGCGGCGGGGTCTCCGTCGGTGCCGAGGTCGCCCGCCGCCTCCGGGTGCCGCTCGATGTTCTCGTGGTCCGCGAGATCGGGCTGCCGGGGCACCCCGAACTCGGCGTCGGTGCCGTCGCGGAGGACGGCCACGCCTGCTTCGACGACGCGATCCTCGCCCGGCTGGGAGTCGCCCGCGAGCGGTTCGCCGCCGCGGTGGAGTCCGAGCGCGCCGAACTCGCCCGCGGGCTCGCGATCTACCGCGCGGGACGCCCGGCTCCCCGGCTGGCCGGGCGCGACGTGATCGTGGTCGACGACGGTGCGGCCACCGGCGGCGCCGCGCGGGCGGCGGTCCGCATGGCGCGGCGGCAGCACCCGGCGCGGCTCGTTCTGGCGGTCCCGGTCGCGTCGCAGCCGGCGGTGGAGCGGCTTCGCGCGGAGGTCGACCACCTCGTCGTGCTGACCGCCCCGGACACCTTCCGCGCGGTGGAGGAGTGGTACCGCAGCGCCGACCGGCTCACCGACGACCAGGTCACCGCGCTCCTCGCCGAGCTGCACGATCTCGGCCCGGGCGCGGAGTCCGAGCGTGCCGTGCGAGTGCGGGCGCGCGACGTCCACCTCGACGGCGACCTGGTCATCCCCGCCACCTCACGCGGCACGGTCGTCTTCGCCCTTGGGCGCGGCCGGGCGGGCGCGCGGATCCGCGCGGTCGCCGCGGCCATGCGGCGGGCGGGCTACGCCACGCTGCTGCTCGACCTGCTCACCGATACCGAGGAACCCGACGAGGAGGAGCCGGGCGGTGACGGCCCGCGGACCGCGGTGCTCGCCGAGCGGCTGGAGGCCGCGGTGCGCTGGCTGCGCCGGGCGGCGGTCACCGCGAGCCGGCCCGTGGGGCTGTTCGGTGCCGGCGCCGGGGCCGCGCCGGCCCTGATCACCGCCGCCGACCGGGCGGAGGACGTCGCGGCCGTCGTGACGTACGGCGGCCGGATCGACCTCGCGGACACCGCGCTGCCCGGCGTGCGCGCGCCGACGCTGGTCCTGCTGCAGAGCGGCGAGTCGTTCCTCCGCGAACTGGCGGAGTGGGCGCTCGGCCGGATCGGCGCGCGGCACGAGATCCGCGTGGTGCCGGGTGCCGAGGGACTGCTGGGCCGTCCCGAGGGGGCGCGCGAGGCGAGCGCCGCCGCGGCCGAGTGGTTCGGCCGGTACCTGTGAGCACCGCCCCGCCGGTGAGAGCGGGCCCCCGATACAGAACCGCGGCGCCGCCGACGGCCGGATGGGGCCGTCGGCGGCGCCGCGGGAAGCGGACGGGAGGGCCGCTGGGAGGGGGTCACGGATTACGTGAACGCCGCGGTTCTGCCCGGGGCGGGCGGCAGATCAGGGTCAGGCTGCGTTGGCGCGACGCATGCGGCGACGCCGCTCGGACGCGCGCTCGTCCTCGTTCAGGCCACCCCACGTGCCGTACTTCTCGGGACGCGAGATCGCGTAGTCGAGACATTCGGTGCGGACAGGGCACTGAGCGCAGATCTCCTTCGCCTTGCGCTCGCGGATCTCCCGCTCCGGCTGGCGCTCGCCATCCGGGCCGAAGAAGAGCACAAGGTCCTCGCCCCGGCACGCGGCGGCATCCTGCCACCCCCAGCTCGGGCGGGGGCGCAGCGCGGCCTGCCGACGTACCTGAGACATGGTTGAACCACCTCTACTGAAATCGCTAGTAAGCTGTTGGAAGCCGAGTTACAAACAAGGTCGTGCAGCGTGAGCTACCCCGCATGACGCCAACGCCATGCGATGCTTCGGTGTTCCCCGGTGTGGCTGAGACCACGGCGGCGCAGATCCGCCGAAGACGGCGGGCGCTCACGCGATAGGCCGCGGGAGCGGTGTTGCAGTCGCTCTCCCTGGCGGCCGGTAAGTAATCATGCCATCCCCACTCCCGATCGCGCACGGGGGGTGGGGAAATTACTCGCTCAACCGTTACCGAAATCCTGGTTTTCCGGCCCCTTCTCGGGGTATCTGTCCGGGTTTTCGGTGGAATCGGAGGTCCGACGGTTACGTCGGATATGGGCTATGGTATGCCGGTTTTCCGGTCGCGGCCAGTGCACGAGCCTGCCGGACGGGTCACACCGGTGCGCGACGCGCGGCCCGCGCGGCCGGGCCGCACCACGCGGCCGAGGCGATGTGCGCCGACCGGAACCACCGATTGCGGCCGCCGGGGCGCGAGTGTCGGCTTGCGGCGCACGGCCCGCGCGTAGTAAAAGGCCGGCGATCCCGCGGCCGGCTCACGGCCCGGGCCAGGAGATCACAGGTCCCGCGACTCACCGGGCGCGAGCGGAACGAACCCGCCCTCCGGCAGGCCCAGCGCGGCCATCCTGCGGTACACCCCGAGGCCGGTCTCGTTCAGCAGCCCGTCGTGCACGGGAATCGCCCGCGGCGCGCCCACCTCGCGGGCGTAGTCGATCACCTCGGCCACCTTCGACCACGGCGCGTTCACCGGAACCAGGAGGGTGTCCACCCCGTCCTCCGGCACCGTGAGGGCGTCGCCCGGGTGGAACACCGACGCGCCGCCGGCCGCCACCCGGAAACCGACGTTGGCGATGACCGGGATGTCGGGGTGGATCACCGCGTGCCGTTCGCCGTACACGTGCACGTCGAACCCCAGCACGTCCAGCGCGTCGCCGTGCGCGACCGTCGTGATGCGCACGCCGCGGTCGCGAAGCTCGCCGAGCCCGGCCGCGATGCCGGCGTGCGTGTAGACGCGCAGTCCGGGCCTGGCCTCTGCCGCGGCCAGCAGCCGGTCCGGCGCGAGGTGGTCGGCGTGTTCGTGCGTCACGGCGATCGCGTCGGCTCCCACCGCGGCGTCGGGCTCGCTGAACCCGCCCGGATCGATCACGAGGACCGCTCCGTCATGCTCCAGCCGCACGCAGGAGTGCCCGTGTTTGGTGATCCGCATGGTGCCGCCTCCCCCGATCCCGTGCGCTCGCCGCGCCGGCTAGTCCGTCCGCCGGACGGCTGCGCCGCCGACCGGCTCCCCGCCCACCCTAACCTCGCGGCGCGGCTCCCCGGCCGCCCGCCCGGCAGGGCTCCCGCGCCGCCGCACGCGGCGCAGCAGCTCGTCCATGGTCGCGGCGTCCACGGAGTCCAGGGGGACGGTGCGGTGCGCCGGAGGGCTTTCGGCGGGGCACCGGGGGCGGGGGGACTCGGAATCTCGGGTCGTCTCCACGGCAGAGGGCCTGCCCCGGGCGGCCGGACGCCACACCGGAGCCGGCCGGATTTCCGGTCCGGGGCGCGGATTCCGGTCCGCGACCGCGGAGTGTGGACCGGTTCCCCTAGGGGAGGAATGCGGGTGGCCGTCCGGAACGACCGGGCCCGGCCGGGCGTCTGAGCGAGTGCGCCGGCCGGACCGGCGACGACAGTGCACGATCGCGACCGCGGCGGCGAGAGCGCCGCGACAGAAGGAGTACAGACCACAGTGGCCCTGCTGCGCCTCATTCTGAACGTCATCTGGCTCTTCGTGGCCGGATTCTGGTTGGCCGTCGGCTACGCCTTCGCCGGTCTCATCTGCTGCATCCTGATCGTCACGATCCCGTTCGGGGTCGCCTCGTTCCGGATGGCCAACTACGCATTCTGGCCGTTCGGCCGCGAACTCGTGCGCCGGCCGGACGCGGGCGCCGCGAGTAAGGTGGGCAACGTCATCTGGATCATCGTGGCCGGGTGGTGGCTGACCATCGGCCACATCGCGACGGCGCTCGGCCTGGCCGTCACCATCGTCGGCATCCCCATGGCATGGGCGTCACTGAAGATGATCCCGGTGGCCCTCGCCCCCTTCGGCAACGAGATCGTCTCCAGCGAGAACCGCCGGGAGCCGTGGCAGATCTGACCGTGGCGGCGCCCGGAGGGCGGGGCGGCGGAGCGCCGGGGCATCCGGAAACACCATGGGGCCGTCGCCCGTTGTTCCCTGTGTCGGGAGCGGCCGTGCCGGGCACGGCCGCGCATACCCTCCACAGCGGACGCGCCGCGCGCGACGGCCGCGGCCGGCGGCCAAGCCCTAGACTGCTGGCCCTGACCAGCCCGGTCGGCGCGCCGTGAGCCGGCCGGGACCGCCGGACGGTCGGAGGAGCGGAAAGGTAGTGGGGGAATGAGACCCGGCACGCGAGTGACCCGGCCAAGCCAATGGTCGTTCCTGAGGAGACGGAAGATGGCACCAGCAGCCGCCCCACCCACTCCCGAGGCGCCGCCGCCCCAGGAGCCGCCGCAGGACGACCTGCTGCGCAGGCTGAGCGACGCCGCCTGGCGGCTCCTCGTGCTGGTCGCGGCCATCGCGCTGCTGTTGTGGGGCATGGCCTACATCGGCGTCGTGGTGATCCCGGTGATCTTCGCGGTGTTCCTCACCGCCCTGCTGATGCCGCTCGCCAACTGGCTGCGCCGCAAGGGGCTCGGCCGCGGCTCCTCCACGAGCATCTCCGTGATCTTCGGGCTGGTCGTGGTCGGCGGGGCCATCACCCTCGTCGTGCAGCCGGCCATCGCCGGCGTGTCCGACCTCGTGGACAGCGTCTCCCAGGCCCTCACCCAGCTGGAGGGCGTGGCGGCCGCGGTCGGCCTGGACACCCCCACGCTGAACCAGCTCACGGACCAGCTCTGGGCGGAGGTCCAGAACAACAGCAGCCAGCTCGTCAGCGGCGCCTGGGCCGGCGCGCTGGTGGTCGGCGAGGTGCTCGTCGCGGTCGTGCTGTCACTGGTCCTGACCGTGTACTTCGTGCACTCCGGGGACCAGCTCGCGCAGTGGATGATCGAGCTCTTCCCGCGCGGAACCCGCCGGGCGCTGAACGCGGCGGGCCGCCTCACCTACGACGTGATGGGCCGGTACGTGCGCGGGGTGGCGCTCGTCGGGCTGTTCGACGCGGTGTTCATCGGCATCGTGCTGCTCATCGTGCTGGACACCAACCTGGCGATCCCGCTGATCGTGCTGACCTTCATCGGCGCCTTCCTGCCCGTGGTCGGCGCGTTCGCCTCCGGGCTGCTGTCGACGCTCGTGGCCTTCGTCGCCGAGGGATGGATCATCGCGCTCGTCGTGCTCGGCGCCGTGGTGCTGGTACAGCAGCTCGAAAGCCACCTGTTCGCCCCTCGGGTGTACGGCAAGGCGCTCGACCTGCCGTCGGCGGTGGTGCTGCTGGCCATCGCGATCGGCTCCATCATCGGCGGCATCATCGGCACCTTCCTGGCCACCCCGATCGCCGCCGTGGTCGCCGCGCTGCTGCGCAACCGGCCCTTCGGCGCGGTGCAGGCCGAGGAACAGGTGGAGCAGCAGGAAGCCCGGCCCGCGGCGGGCGGTGCGCCGGCCGAAGGACGGCCCGTGGCGCCGGCCCGCGGCGGAGCCCGGCCCGCCGTGGAAGGGACGGCGGCACGGCCCGCGCCACCGGCCGATGGCGCGGAGCCCGCGCGCGACAACGGCCGGCCGGCCGGCAACGGCGAGCGCGGCGCCTAGATCCGCGCCGGAACCGGTCCGGATTTCCGGGCACCGTGGCGGGCCGCCGGTCACCCTCCGGCGGCCCGCCCGCGTTCCCGGCGCCGTGCGCGCCGCGCGCCGCGCACGGTGGGCCCGGGTACGCACGTGCCGTGGCCGGAACGGTTAGGCTGGACGGCGTGTGTGTGACTCCGGACTAGAACCTCCGCCCCCGCGCGCCGGGCGTCCGCCCGCTCCCGCGCCCCGCAGCCGCCGGGGCCGGCCCTGATCCGCAGCCGCCCCGACGGTGGCGCCCGGGCCGGCGCGGGCCTCCCCGGCGCCCGATGCCCTCTCCCGCACACGCTCTCGCGAGAAAGTCTCCCTTCATGCTCATCGCCTCCGATCTGGAAATCCGGGTGGGCGCGCGGCAGTTGCTGCAGCCCACCACCCTGCGCGTCGCCGCGGGTGACCGCATCGGGCTGGTCGGCCGCAACGGCGCCGGCAAGACCACGCTCACCAAGGTGCTCGCGGGGGAGGGGCTGCCGGCGTCCGGCACGGTCACCAACGGCGGGACCATCGGCTACCTTCCGCAGGATCCGCGCACCGGCGACCTCGACGTCATCGCCCGCGACCGCGTGCTGTCGGCCCGCGGCATCGACGACGTGCTGCGCCGCATGCGTATCGCCGAAGAGAAGATGTCCAGCGACGATCCGCGGATCCGTGACCAGGGGGTGCGGGCCTACAGCCGGATGGAGGACCGGCTGCACGTGCTGGGCGGATACGCCGCCGAGGCCGAGGCCGCCTCGATCGCCACCAGCCTGGGGCTGCCGGACCGGATCCTCGGCCAGCCGCTGCGCACCCTTTCGGGCGGGCAGCGTCGCCGCGTGGAGCTGGCGCGCATCCTGTTCAGCGGAGCGGACACCCTGCTGCTGGACGAGCCGACGAACCACCTCGACGGCGACTCGATCGTGTGGCTGCGCGACTTCCTCCGCTCGCACCAGGGCGGGCTCATCGTCATCAGCCACGATGTCGAACTGGTGGAGCACGTCGTCAACAAGGTCTTCTACCTCGACGCCAACCGCTCCTGCATCGACGTGTACAACATGGGATGGCGCGCCTACCTCACCCAGCGCGAGGCCGACGAGCGCCGCCGCCGGCGCGAGCAGGCCAACGCCGAGAAGCAGGCGGCGGCGCTGCAGAAGCAGGCCGACCGGTTCCGGGCCAAGGCGACCAAGGCCAAGGCCGCCCAGCAGATGGAACAGCGCGCCGAGCGGATCCTCGGCTCGGTCTCCGGCCTGCGCCAGAGCGACCGGGTCGCCAAGCTGCGCTTCCCTGACCCGGCGCCCAGCGGCCGGACGCCGCTGATGGCCACCGGACTGTCCAAGTCCTACGGCTCGCTGGAGGTGTTCTCCGGTGTCGACCTCGCCATCGACCGCGGCAGCCGGGTGGTCATCCTCGGCCTGAACGGCGCGGGCAAGACGACGCTGCTGCGGATGCTCGCCGGCGTTGAGTCCCCCGACACCGGTGAGGTCGTTCCCGGGCACGGGCTGCGGCTCGGCTACTACGCGCAGGAGCACGAGACGCTCGACCTGGAGCGCTCCGTGCTGCAGAACATGATGTCCGCGGCCCCTGACCTGCCCGAGGTCGAGGCGCGGCGCACCCTCGGCTCGTTCCTGTTCACCGGGGACGACGTCGACAAGCCGGCGGGCGTTCTCTCCGGTGGTGAGAAGACCCGGCTGGCGCTGGCCACGCTGGTGGTCTCCAGCGCCAACGTGCTGCTGCTGGACGAGCCGACGAACAACCTCGACCCGGCCAGCCGCGAGGAGATCCTCAGCGCGCTCCGTAACTACCGTGGCGCCATTGTGCTGGTCACTCACGACGAGGGGGCGGTGGAGGCGCTGCAGCCAGAACGGGTCATTCTGCTGCCCGACGGGGTGGAGGACGTCTGGAACGCGGAGTTCGCCGATTTGATCGCACTCGCCTGACCTGCCGGTTCGCCGGCGCGGACCGGGGGGACGCCCGACCCGGTCCATCCGTTGACAGCCTCCTGGTTTCGGTCCGTTATTGGCCACGCCCGAAACCCTCGACACGCGGCCTTTCCGGTCTCAGTGGGTAGCCAGCCGCCCCGCCATGGCTGATCATTGGCAGCAATGTCGCTTCGGTCGCCAAGAGCACAGGAGGTACTCGTGGCCGAGACCCTGAGAAAGGGCACCCGCGTGACAGGAACCGAGCGTTCGCAGCTCGCAACCGAGCTGAAGAAGCGGTACGACGACGGCGAGAGCATCCGGTCCCTGGCCGCCTCGACAGGCCGTTCCTATGGGTTCGTGCACCGTCTGCTCACCGAAGCGGGGGTGAGTCTGCGTGGCCGCGGCGGAGCCACGCGCAGGACACAGAACTGATCAGCGAATCGCCCCGAGCACGGCCGGACACCGGCCGTCGTCCCCCAGGTGTCCGTTCACCGCGGCGGTGCGCCGCCCGCGTCGGAGAACGCGGCGGGACACCACGGGGTGCGCGGTGGCGCGGACGGGAAGAGCACGGCAGGCGGCCCGGGACCCGGTGCGGGCGCCAACCCCCCACGATGGAGCAGCCGGCGGCGGATCCGCGGCCGGCCGGGTGGCGACCCCGGCCAGGCGTCCCCGTGCCACGGTGGCGACGGCCCTCACCGCGCCGCGGGAGGTCGCCGCGGTCACCATGCCGGCGCGGGGCGAGGACGGTGTGCGGCTCCCCAACGGCCGCGCCAGGACCGCGCTGGCCCACATTGGCCATAGCTTGCAGTCATCTGTCCGTATTGTTGTGATTGTCGGTGCGGGGGCGGCCGTCCGGCCGTGGCCCCCGCTCCCGCCGGCCCCCGGTACCCCTGCCACTGGGGGCCGTGCCGACCCGGCGACCCTCGGACGTATCCGGCGCCACGCCGGCCGCCGGGACCTCCCGGCGGCCGGCGTGGCGGTGCGCCGTCCCAGGTAGCGCGCCGGATCCGACGCCGCTTACCGGTTATGACGGGTTGTCTAGTAGTCTTCTGCAGGCGGTCATCTCGTGCTGCGCGCATCCGGCGCGCCGGGCCGCCTGGCGACGGGGAAGGTCTCAGCTGACCCCCGTGTCGCGTTTACCCCGGCGCGTTTGTGCGATCTCTCCGTGGTGCCCTCGTGCTCCCGGAGCCTTCCTCGAAACGCTGCCGATGACGAGGAAGGTTTACGTCACTTGACGGACGCTATCGACACTGTCGCATGTCCAACTTTCGATGACCTCGGGCTGCCCGCGAAGATCGTCGACAAGCTGGCGCAGAACGGTGTCACCATTCCGTTCCCCATCCAGGCCGCCACCATCCCCGACGCCATCGCCGGCCGCGACGTGCTCGGCTGCGGGCGCACCGGCTCCGGCAAGACGCTGGCGTTCGGCCTGCCGGTGCTGGTCCGCGCCGCCGAGCGGCGCGCCGCCGCGCGCCGCCCCCGCGCTCTCGTGCTGGTCCCGACCCGCGAGCTCGCCCACCAGGTGCGTGACGCCCTGGAGCCCTACGCCCACACGCTCGGTGTGCGGGTCGGCGACGTCGTCGGGGGCAGCTCCTACACCCGGCAGATCAACGAGCTGCGCCGCGGCGTCGACGTGCTCGTCGCCACGCCCGGCCGGCTCAGCGACCTCATCGAGCAGGGCGCCTGCGAACTGGACGACGTCGTCGTCTCGGTGCTGGACGAGGCCGACCAGATGTGCGACATGGGCTTCATGCCGCAGGTCAGCGAGCTGCTGGACCAGGTGCGCGAGGGCGGGCAGACCCTGCTGTTCTCCGCCACCCTCGACGGCGACGTCGACAAGCTGGTCCGCCGCTACATGACCGACCCCAAGACGCACTCGGTCGACCCGCCGGTCTCGCAGGTCGCCACGATGGAGCACCACCTGCTCAAGGTGCTGCCCCGCGACAAGACCCGGATCATCACCCAGATCGCGGCGCGCGACGGCCGCACCATCCTGTTCGTGCGCAGCAAGCACCGCGCCGACACCATCAGCGAGCAGCTGGTGAACGCCGGCGTGCCGGCCGCGTCGCTGCACGGCGGCAAGACCCAGAGCGTGCGCACCAAGACGCTCGCCAAGTTCCGCGAGGGCCGGATCCAGGCCCTGGTCGCCACCGACGTGGCCGCGCGCGGCATCCACGTGGACGGCATCGATCTGGTGGTCAACGTCGACCTGCCCACCGGCCACAAGGACTACCTGCACCGCGGCGGCCGCACCGCGCGGGCCGGGGAGTCGGGCCGCGTGGTCTCGATCGTGGCGCCCAACCAGCGCCGTCAGGCGCGGCGGCTGCTCAGCGACGCCGGGGTCGACGCCAAGCAGCACCTGGTCAACCCCGGCGACGAGCTGCTCGCCGAGGTCACCGGTGCCCGCGAGCCGTCCTGGGAGCCGTGGGTGGAGCCGCCGGAGCCGGAGCGCCCCCGGCGCGGCCGGGGCGGACCCCGCCACCGGCGTGGCGGCTACGGCCGCCCGCGCGGCGACCGGCGCGAGTCCGAGGACCGCCGCGGGCGTTCCCCCCGCGGTGAGTACGGGCAGCACGCGGAGCACGGCCAGCGCGGCGAGCGGCGGCCGCCTCGTGAGGACCGGCCGTGGCGCGGCGAGGACCGCCGCGGCGGCGGCCGCAAGCCGTACCAGCGCAACGGCGAGCGGCAGCGTCCGGGTACTTCCCGGCACTGACGCCCCGTCGCGGCCGACGGCCGGGCCCCTTCCGGGGCCCGGCCGTCGGCGCGTACCGGGGTCAGCGCGGGGGCTGCGGGCGGGTCCGTGCCGGATTGGCGTGCTGGTGGCGGGGCCACGGCGTGCCGTGCGGCTCCTCACGCTCGGCGCGGGGCTCGTCGAGGACGACGTCGCGCAGGATGCCCAGGGCCAGCGCCCCGGCCCCGCCCGCCAGGAACACCGCCGTGCCGCCCGCGACGAGCGCCCACGACGGTCCGAGCGTCAGGCCCAGACCGGCCGCCGTGAACCCCGCGATCATGACGACCACCGCCGCCCACGACGTCCACCGGCCACGGTGGGAACGGCGCGGGGCCAGGCGGCCGCCTTCGGACTGCGCGCCCAGGATGGGCCGATCGTCGGCTGAGCTCATACGGTCACCTCCTCGCACGCCCTTCCCGTCCGGGGGCCGGTGAAACACGGGGGCCGTGTCCTGGTATGACCGGTGTGGACGAGCACCGCGGCCCCTCCGGCCGCACCGGGACGAAGGAACGCGCATGCAGGCGCCTGGAGCCACCTCATCAATGACCGCGACCTTCCGGAGCTTCTCCCGGGACCGTAGGGTCACCGCCCACCGGCTGCGTCCCGGCACGCTCCGGCGGATCGCCGGCCACGCCCGCCCGCACCTGCGCGCGCTGGTGCTCTTCCTCACCCTGACCGCGCTCGGCGGCGGCATCGTCGTGGCGACCCCGCTGCTGATGAAGGCGGTCATCGACGAGGGCGTCGTCCCCGGTGACGTGCGGCGGGTGGCCTGGCTGGCCGCGGGCATCGCCGCGCTCGCGCTCGTGGAGGCCGTTCTCACCCTCGCCCAGCGGTGGTACTCGGCCCGCATCGGCGAGGGGCTCATCTACGACCTGCGCACCCGGGTCTTCGAGCACGTGCAGCGCATGTCCATCGCCTTCTTCACCCGGACCCAGACCGGCGCGCTGATCAGCCGGCTGAACACCGACGTGATCGGGGCGCAGCGCGCGCTGACCACCACGCTGTCCTCGCTGGTGTCCAACATCGTCAGCCTGTCCCTGGTCCTGGGGACCATGCTCGTGCTGTCCTGGCAGATCACGCTGCTCGTGCTGGCGCTGCTGCCGCTGTTCGTGCTGCCCGCCAAGGCGTTCGGCCGGCGGCTCGCCGGCATCACGCGGGAACGGATGAGCCTGGACGCCGAGATGAGCTCGCTCATGACCGAGCGCTTCGGCGTCGGTGGCGCCATGCTCGTCAAGCTGTACGGCCGCCCGGAAGAGGAGGCCGCGGAGTTCGCGGCCCGGGCGGCGCGGGTGCGCGACATCGGCGTCACCTCGGCGATGTACAGCCGGATCTTCTTCACCGGCCTCACCCTGGTGGCGGCGCTGGCCACCGCGGTCGTGTACGGGGTGGGCGGCTGGCTCGCCGTGGGCGGCGCGGTGGAGCTGGGCACGCTGGTGGCGCTGGCCACGCTGCTGACCCGGCTGTACGGCCCGCTGACCGCGCTGTCCAACGTGCACGTGGACGTCATGACCGCGCTGGTCAGCTTCGACCGGGTCTTCGAGGTGCTCGACCTGGAGCCCACCGTCACCGAGCGGCCGGACGCCCGCCCGCTTCCGGCGGGCGCGGTCGGCGTGGAACTCGATGCGGTCTCGTTCCGCTACCCCCGGGCCTCGCAGGTGGCGCCGGCTTCGCTGGAGTCCACGGCCGCCGTGCCGGCCGCCTCCCGTGGGGACGGCCCGGCGGACGACGCGTGGGTGCTTCGGGAGGTGACGCTGCGCGCCGAGCCGGGCGAGATGGTCGCGCTGGTCGGCCCGTCCGGCGCCGGCAAGACCACCCTCACCCACCTGGTGACCCGGCTGTACGACCCGGTGGAGGGCACGGTACGGATCGGCGGCACCGACCTGCGCGAGGCCACCGCCGCCTCCCTGCGCGACACGGTCGGCGTGGTCACCCAGGACGCGCACCTGTTCCACGACAGCATCGCCGCCAACCTGCGGTACGCCCGGCCCGGAGCCGAGGAGGCCGACCTCCGGGCGGTGCTGCGCGCGGCGCGTCTGGAGCACCTGCTCACCGAGCTGCCCGACGGCCTGGACACCGTGGTCGGTGACCGCGGCCACCGGCTGTCCGGCGGGGAGCGGCAGCGCCTGGCCATCGCGCGGCTGCTGCTCAAGGCGCCCGCGGTGGTGGTGCTGGACGAGGCCACCGCGCACCTGGACTCCGGCTCCGAGGCGGCCGTCCAGGAGGCGCTCGCGGTGGCGCTGCGCGGCCGCACCTCGCTGGTCATCGCGCACCGGCTGTCCACGGTGCGCGAGGCCGACCGCATCCTCGTGCTGGACGGCGGCCGGATCGTCGAGCAGGGCCGCCATGACGAACTGCTCGCGGCCGGTGGGCTGTACGCCCACCTGTACCGGACCCAGTTCGCGCCCCAGGAGGGCGGCGGCGTGCCCGGGGCGGTGTGACCGGCGCGGGATCGGGCAGGGCCACTCACAGAGGGCGGCCGGGCACGCGGCCGAGAGGTTACGGCGGGAGAGGCGAGCCATGCCAGTCACCACCCGGGAGATCCACCTGGTCGCGCGGCCCGAGGGCGAGCCGAAACCGAGCGACTTCGCGCTCGTCGAGCGGCGGCTGCCCGACCCGCGGGACGGCGAGCTGCTCGTCCGCAACCTCGCGATCTCGGTCGACCCCTACATGCGCGGGAAGATGACCGGCATCCGCACCTACACCGACCCCTACGACCTGCACGCACCGATGGAGGGCGCGGCGGTCGGGGTCGTGGAGACCTCCGGGGACGCGTCGTTCCCCGAGAACGCGGTGGTCGTGCACAACGCCGGATGGCGCGAGCACGCGATCGTGCCGGCCGCCGGCGTGCGGCCGGTGAACGTCACCGACGCCACCCCCGCCACCGCCTACCTCGGGGTGCTGGGGATGCCCGGGCTCACCGCGTACGTCGGCCTGCTGCACAAGGCCGGCCTGCGCGAGGGCGACACCGTCTTCGTGTCCGGCGCGGCCGGCGCGGTGGGCGGCATCGTCGGTCAACTGGCGCGGCTGTGGGGCGCCGAGCGCGTGGTGGGCAGCGCGGGAACGGCGGAGAAGGTCCGCTACGTCACCCGTGAGCTGGGCTTCGACGCCGCGTTCGACTACCACGACGGCCCGGTGGCCGACCAGCTCGCGAAGGCCGCGCCGGACGGCGTCGACGTCTACTTCGACAACGTCGGCGGGGAGCACCTGGAGGCGGCGATCGGGGCGGCGAAGGACTTCGCCCGGTTCGCCCTGTGCGGCGCGATCTCCGGCTACAACGCGACCGGCCCGCGGTCCGGTCCGCGCAACCTCGGCCTCATCGTGACCAAGCGGCTGACCCTGCGCGGGTTCATCGTCTCCGACGACCCGGAACTGGCCGGGGAGTTCCACCGTGACGTCGCCCCGGCGGTGGCCGAGGGGCGGATCACCTTCCGGGAGACGGTCGTCGACGGACTGGAGCGTGCCCCGGAGGCGTTCATCTCGATGCTGCGCGGCGGCAACATCGGCAAGATGCTCGTCCGGACCTCCTGACGCCCGGGCGCCGCCGCGCCGGCGGCGGCCCGTGTGGTGACCCGGTTTCCCCGGATGGCCGGGATTCGTGGCGGACGGTGATTCCGGCCGTACCGGTGTGCGCTCCGGCCGTGTGCCCGGCGCGTCATTCTCCACGCGCGTCGGTGGGAACGCCGGAAAAGCGGCCGGGGAGGCGAATCCCGGCGGTCCCGGAAACGGCTCGCCGTATCCCGTGGCGCGGTCGCGATCCTGCTCACGCCGTCGGTTCACCGCATTCGGCGCCGCCGGAAATCGATTCCGGACCGTTATGCCGCCGATGTCGCAGTGGAATCCTGCTTTGCGCGGTGGCCATTTCGGTCGGCATTCCGTCTTCTCGGGCGTGCGCGTTCGGTGACCGCCGTGTGACGGCCACGCGCGGAGCGAAGTATCCTGCCTCGTTGGGAAAAGTCGCGCTCTTTCGGTGATTGTCGACTGTATCGGCTGTATTGGCATTAGCCGCGCTCTGCGGGCGGTGTCAGTGTCAGCGGTGTCGACCGCGCCGGCCGCTCCGGCTATCCCGATCCCATCCCCATGCCCGCGGTCGCCCCCACCGCGCCCCACCCCGAGGAGTTGGTCATCACGTGGACGCCGTGAACGACGGCATCGTCGCCGTCGGCGACGTGTACTGGAGCTACCTGCTCATCCCCCTGCTGGTCGTGGTCTCGGTGTACTTCACCGTGCGCTCCGGCCTGGTGCAGCTGCGGCTCCTGCCGGAGATGTTCCGGGTGCTGGGCAACCCGGCCGAGACCGCGCCCGACGGCAAGAAGGCCATCTCGTCCTTCCAGGCGTTCGCCATCTCCGCCGCGGCGCGGGTCGGCACCGGGAACATCGTCGGCGTGGCCACCGCCATCGCCCTCGGCGGGCCCGGCGCGGTGTTCTGGATGTGGATGATGGCGCTCGTCGTCGGCGCCGCCAGCTTCGTGGAGTCGACGCTGGCCCAGCTGTACAAGGTGCGCGACCGGACCGGCTTCCGCGGCGGCCCGGCGTACTACATGCAGTACGGCCTGCGCAGCAGGTGGATGGGCGTGCTGTTCGCCGTCGTCATCACGCTGACGTTCGGCTTCGTGTTCAACACGGTGCAGGCCAACAGCATCGCCGACGCGATCACGAGCTCCGTCGAGGCGGTGGGCGTGCAGAGCACCGGCCCGATGCTGAGCGTCGTCATCGGCCTGGCGCTGGCCGTGGTCACCGGTCTGGTGATCTTCGGCGGCGTCCGCCGGATCGCGCACGTGGCCCAGGCCCTGGTGCCCTTCATGGCGCTGCTCTACATCGTGCTCGGCCTGGTGGTCGTCGCCATGAACATCCAGGAAGTGCCCGGCGTCATCGTGCAGATCGTCACCAGCGCGTTCGGCCTGGGTGAGATCGTCGCCGGCGGGGTCGGCACCGCGATCATGCAGGGCATGCGGCGCGGCATGTTCTCCAACGAGGCCGGCCTCGGCTCGGCACCCAACGCGGGCGCCACCGCGTCGGTCAGCCACCCGGTCAAGCAGGGGCTCGTCCAGACGCTGGGCGTCTACTTCGACACGCTCATCGTCTGCTCGACCACCGCGTTCATCGTCCTGCTCTCCGACCCCGTCTACGGTGAGAACCGCGGACCGAGCATGACGCAGGAGGCGCTGGAGGCCAACCTCGGCGGCTGGTCGATCCACGCGCTGACCGTCATCCTGTTCCTGCTCGCGTTCACCTCCGTGCTCGGCAACTACTACTACGGCGAGTCCAACCTCGGGTTCCTGTCGGCCTCGCCCGGCGTGCTCACCGGCTACCGCGCCCTGGTGTGTCTCATGGTGTTCCTCGGCGCCATCGGCTCGGTCCAGGTGGTGTGGAGCCTCGCCGACCTGACCATGGGCATCATGGCGCTGATCAACCTCGCGGCCATCGCGCCGCTGGGCGGCATCGCGTTCCGGCTGCTCAAGGACTACACCCTGCAGCGGCGCGCCGGAGCCGAGCCGGTCTTCACCCGGGACCGGCTGCCCGACATCGGCGGCGTGCAGTGCTGGGACCCCGAGCCCGTCCGCGAGGAGGCCGGAACGGCCCGCGACTGAGGCTCACCCGCGCAGCCGGTACAGCCGGAGCGCGAGCTGCACTTCCAGTTCGCGCTCCGGCCGGTTCCAGTCAGCGCCGAGCAGGTCGGCCACCCGGTCCAGCCGTTGCGCGACCGTGTTGGCGTGCACGTGCAGCGCGATCCCGGCCCGGCGGGGGCTGCGCCCCTCGGCGAAGTAGCTCTCCAGGGTGCGGCGCAGCTCCGTGCCGCGCCGAGCGTCGTAGTCCAGCACCGGCCCGAGCACGCCGCGCACGTAATCCTCGATACCGCCGCGGTCGCCGAGCAGCAGCCCCGCGAAGCCGAGGTCGTCCATGGCCGCGGCCCGGCCGGTGAGGCCCAGCGCGCGCATGGCGCGCAGGCACCGCTCGGCCTCCGCGTGCGCCGCCGGCAGCCCGCCCGCACCGGTGGCCGGCCCGCCCGCCGCCACCGTCACCTCGGCGCCGAGCGCCCGCGACAGTTCGGCGGCCATCCGGCGGGCCGCCGCTCCCGCGCGGTTCTCCGGCAGCAGCAGGACGGCCCGGTCCCGGTCCTCGCCGCTGATCCCGCCGGCCCCGGCCGCCACCCGGCGGGCGACCTCGAGGAGCCGGCGGCGCGGCCGGCGTTCCGCCCAGGCCAGCAGCACGGTGTGCGGCCGGCCGAGGTCCACGCCGAGCCGGCGCGCCCGCGCCGCCAGCGCGGCGGGGTCGCGGCCGGCGCCGGTCAGCAGGTCGCCCACGAGTTCGCCGCGCAGCCGGTCCTCGGCCTCGGCCGCCGAGCGCCGCAGCAGCAGCGACAGGGCGGTGACCACCCCGGCGCGCTCGAACAGCCGGCGGTCCGCCTCCTCCAGGTCGGGGCGGCCGGTGAGCACCAGGCCGCCCAGCAGCTCCGTGCCGGCCAGCACCGCGCACACCCACACCCCTGAACGCCGCACCGCCCGGCGCCGCGCTCGGGACTCGGCGACCGCCTCCGCCAGGCCGGGCCCGATGTCCGCCGGGGTACCGACCCGGGCCAGCACGGCGCCGCCGCCGTCGGTGACGGTGATCCCTCCGCCCAGCAGCGCCGCCACGGCGCTGCCCACCTCCGCCAGGCCGGCGCCGCCCAGCACCAGCCCGGTCAGCCGGTCGTGCGCCTCCTCCGCGCGGCGGCCCGCGACGGTGCGGGCGTGCAGCTTCGCGTGCGCGGCGTTGCGCTCGACGAGCGCCGCGCGCGTCTCGGCGAGCAGCTTGGTGTTGTCGATGGCGATCGCGGCGTGCGCGGCCAGCGAGCACAGCAGCGCCACCTCGTCCGGGCCGAAGGTGCGGGGCGCGCGATCGGCCGCGAACAGCACGCCGATCACCCGGTCGCCGAGCAGCAGTGGCACACCGAGGATGGCCACCAGCCCCTCGTCGCCGACACCGCGGTCGATCGTCCCGGTGTGCGCGAACCGCGGGTCGCTGAGATAGTCGGCGCTCGCGTACGGCTCGGCGGTCTCGGCCACCAGGCCGCCCAGCCCCTCGCCGTAGCCCAGCCGCAGCCGCTGGAACAACGGCGACACCGACCCGTCGGTGACCCGCATGAACGTGTCGCCGCGCTCCTCGTCCTCCAGCGTCATGTAGGCCGTGTCGGTGCTGAGCAACTGCCGGGCGCGCCGCACGATCGCCCGCAGCACGGTGTCGAGGTTCCGGGAGGCGGCGAGGTCCTGTGACGTCTCCAGCAGCGCGGTCAACCGGCTCTCGCGCCGCTGGTGCCCCGCCAGCGCGCCGTGCACCCGCAGCGCGACCAGGGTCGCCGCCTCCACCTCGGCGACCTCCTCGGACGAGGCGCCGGCCGCGCGCAACTCCGCGGTCGGCGCCCCGAACTCCGCCACCGGCCCGTTCTCCGCCAGGAGATCGAGCAGGCGGCGCATCGCGGTGAGGGCGGGCGAACTCATACCGGGGATCGTCGCACCCGCCGGGGCGGTACCGGAACCACCACCGGCCACGGGCGGCGGCCCGGCCCGCCCGTCACCGCTCCGCGCCGGACGCGCCGAGCCGCCCGGCCGGGACCTCGGCGAGGTCGCGGCCCCGCGTCTCGCGCGACGCCCACACCGCCACGATCGTCAGCACCCCGGCCGCCGTGACGTAGACCGACACCGGCAGCGCCGTGCCGAAGGAGGCGAGCAGCCCGGTGGCGACCAGCGGCGCCACCCCACCGGCGAAGATGGAGGCGAGCTGGTAGCCGACGGAGGCTCCGGAGTAGCGGACCCGGGTGCCGAACAGCTCGGAGAAGAACGCGGCCTGCGGGCCGTACATGGCTCCGTGCAGCACCAGCCCCACGGTCGCGGCGAGCGCGACCGCGCCGAACGTGCCGGCATCGATCAGCGGGAAGAACGCGAAGCTCCAGCCCGCCACGCCGGCAGCGCCGAGCGCGATCACCGGACGCCGGCCGATCCGGTCGGAGAGCGCGCCCCACAGCGGGATGGTCACGAGGTGCGCCGCCGAGGCGACCAGCACCGCGTTGAGCACCGTGGAGTTGGCCAGCCCGGCGTGCTCGGTCGCGTAGACCAGGATGAAGGCGGTCAGCACGTAGTAGGAGATGTTCTCCGCGAACCGCACGCCCATGGCGACCAGCACCTCGCGCCAGTGCCGGGTCAGCACGTCGAGGATCGGGGCGCGCTCCGGGGTCCCGGTGGCCTCCGCGCGCTCCGCCGCCTCCCGGAACACCGGCGACTCCGCGACCGCCAGCCGGATCCACAGGCCGACCAGCACCAGCACCCCGGACAGCAGGAACGGCACCCGCCAGCCCCACGCCAGGAAGACGGGGTCCGGCATCGCCACGGCCAGCACGGCAAGCACCGCCGTGGCCAGCAGGTTGCCGCACGGCACACCGGCCTGCGGCCACGAAGCCCAGAACCCGCGGTTCCGGCCGTCGCCGTGCTCGGAGACGATGAGGACCGCGCCGCCCCACTCGCCGCCCAGGGCGAAGCCCTGCACCACCCGCAGCGCGGTGAGCAGCAGCGGCGCGGCGACGCCGATCGCGGCGTAGGTCGGCAGCAGGCCGATGGCGAACGTGGCGCCGCCCATGAGCAGCAGGCTGATCACGAGCAGCCGTTTGCGGCCGATCCGGTCCCCGTAGTGGCCGAACACCAGGCCGCCGAGGGGGCGCGCCACGAAACCCACGGCGTAGGTGGTGAACGCCAGCAGGGTGCCGACCAGCGCCTCGGATTCGGGGAAGAAGACCTGATTGAAGACCAGCGCGGCGGCCGATCCGTAGAGGAAGAAGTCGTACCACTCGATGGTCGTGCCGATCAGGCTGGCGACGACGACCTTGCCGATGGACCGGTTGGGCGGTGGGGTGCGGGACTGGGACACTGACTTCACCGTTTCGTTCGACGGATGCGGGGGACGGGGGAGCGGACGGAACCGGCGGAGCCGGTGGGGCCGGTCAGGTGGCGGTCCAGGCGCCGTCCAGGCACAGCGAGGAGCCGGTGAGGTAGCCGGCCTGCGGCGTGCACAGCCACGCGACCGCCTCGGCCACCTCCTCGGGCTCGATGAGCCGCTTGAGCGCCGGCCGGTCGAGCAGCACCCGCTCGGTCACCTCCTCCTCGGGCAGGCCGTGGGCGGCCGCTTGCGCCGCGATCTGCCGGGACACCAGCGGCGTGCGCACGTAGCCGGGGCAGACGCAGGTGCTGGTCACCCCGTACGGGGCCGCCTCGACGGCGGTCACCTTGCTCAGGCCCTCCAGCGCGTGCTTGGCGGAGACGTAGGCGGACTTGTAGGCGCTGGCGCGCAGCCCGTGCACCGAGGAGACGTTGACCACCCGGCCCCATCCGCGCGCGTACATGTGCGGCAGGACGCGCCGCAGCAGCAGGAACGGGGCCAGGACCATCAGCGCGTGCATGCGGCGGAACGTCTCGGGCGGAAAGTCCTCGATCGGGGCGACGTGCTGCGTCCCCGCGTTGTTGACGAGCACGTCCACGTCGGCGGGCAGGCCGGCGACCGCGGCCTCGTCGGTGAGGTCGGCCACGTGGCAGGTCCCCCCGGTGGCGTCGGCGACCGCCGCCAGGGCGCCGGCGTCGACGTCCACCAGGTGCACCCGGGCGCCGGCGGCGGCGAGCCGCACCGCGCAGGCGCGGCCGATGCCTCCGGCGGCACCGGTGACGAGCGCACTGCGGCCGGTCAGGTCGAGGGCGACGGCGGCGGGAGCGGGAACGGAAGAGTCGGCGAACATGCCGGTCACGGTAGGCCGTCGCTGTGACCTGGCCCATAGTGCGGCGGCACACATGTGGCGGCCGGCCGGTGTGCGCCGGAACCACCCGTGGCGGGCCGGCCTGCGGCGACCGGCCATGGTGCCGGGCGGCCGGACGGGGCGTGAGCCGGCCCCGGCTCACGCCCCGTGCGCGGTGCGGCCCCTCGCTACCCGGCCAGCTCCGTGCTGATGCGGTCCAGCATGAACGCCGAGGACTCGCGGGCCCGTTCCTCCCAGGCGAACACGCACGCCGTGGCGACGCCGTCGAAGCCCAGCTCGCGGAGGGTGCCGAAGAACGCGGCCCAGTCGACCTCGCCCTGCCCGATATCGAGGTGCTGGTGGACGCGCGCCGGCGTGCCGGGCGGGTTGAGGATGTAGCGCAGGCCGGAGGACCCCTTGTGGTCGAAGGAATCGGCGATGTGCACGTGCCGGAGCTTGTCACCGGCGTACCGCAGCATCGCCGCGACGTCCGCCGCCGGGTCGGCACCGGACAGGTGGAAGGTGTGCGGGGCGCAGTACAGGTAGTTGACCCAGGGCCGGTTGATCGCGCGGACGAGGTCGACCGCCGCCGTGTTCTCCTCGCAGAAGTCGTCGGGGTGCGCCTCCAGGTTGAGGGCGATGCCTTCGCGTTCGAACAGCGGCAGCAGTTCCTCCAGCGAGCGCCAGAAGGCCGCCTCGCTCTCCGCGGCGCGTTCCGGCCGGCCGTTGAACTCCGAGTTGATCAACGGGCATTCGAGTTCGGCGGCGATCTCGATCGTCCGCTTCCAGTAGCGGACGGCGGCCTGCCGCTCGGTCTCCTCCGGTGCGGACCACCGGTACAGCGGCAGGACGGAGGACAGCCGCACGCCGTGCGTCCGCAGGGACCGCTTCAGCGCCGCGACGCGCTCGTCATCGGCCCTCGGGTGCACGAAGAACGGGATGAAGTCCGCGCGCGGCGAGAGTTCGATGTACTCGTAGCCGAGCTCGGCGACCGTCCGCACCATCTCGTCCATCGGCAGCGCGCGGAACATGTACGGGTCGAGGGCGATCTTCACGCGGCGGCTCCTCCATAACAGGCGGGACGGGGCTTCAGGCCGACGGCGACGACCTCGCCGCCGGACTCCAGGGACCGGACGGCGGCGTCGGTGATGACGGCGGCGGCGTAGCCGTCCCAGGCGGAGGGGCCGCAGGGCTCGGCACCTGAGGCCACCGAGGCGGTCCACGCCCGGAACTCGGCGTCGAAGGCGTCGCCGAAGCGCTCCTTCCAGTCCTGCGGCACGGCGGTGCCGTGCCGGCCCGCGGTACGGACACCGGCGGCGGCCGGGTCGGGCAGCCGGACCAGGCCCGCCTCGCCGACGACCTCGCACTGGATGTCGTAGCCGTACTGGCAGTTGACGAAGATTTCGAGATCGACGCGGACGCCGTTCGCGGTCTCGAACAGCATGATCTGCGGGTCCCGAAGGTGCTCGAACCGCCGGCTGGTGCGGCGCGGGGTGATCACCTGGGCGGAGACGATCTCGTCATCGAGGAGCCAGCGCAGGACGTCGATCTCGTGCACGGCGGTGTCCTGGGCGGCCATGACGGACGTGTAGGACTCCGGCACGGTCGCGTTGCGGTGGGCGCAGTGCACCATGAGCGGGGCCCCGAGGGCCCCGGAGGCCAGGACGTCCTTCATCCGGCGGTACCCGGCGTCGAAGCGGCGCATGAAGCCGACCTGGACGAGGCGGCGCCCGTGGGCGCGTTCGGCGTCGACGATGCGCAGACAGTCCGCGGCGGTGGTGGCGAGCGGCTTCTCGCAGAACACCGGTTTGCCGGCCGCGATCGCGTTCAGGACGTGCTCGGCGTGGCTGGGGCCCCACGAGGCGACGAGGACGGCGTCGACCTCCGGGGAGCCGATCAGGTCGCGGCCACTGGGCAGGACCGCGGCGCCGACCCGGGAGGCGGCCTCCGCGGCGCGGGGGCCGTCGATGTCGGTCACCGCGGTGACGGCGGCCCCGGCGACGACTTCGGTGAGGCGCCGTATATGGTCCTGGCCGATCATTCCGGCGCCGATGACGCCTACCCGCACGGTCATGGGCGGTGCTCCTTTCTGCGGCGGTCCCCGGGTCCTCGCCGGGCCGGGGCCGAGGAGGGCGGGAGAGGGGTGGTCAGGAGTAGCGGGCGCGCAGCTCGGCCTCCAGGACTTCGAGCGTGCGGCCGCGGGTCTCGGGGGCGTGCCGCCGGACGAAGACGAGGGAGAGCAGGCCCGCCACCACGAAGAGGAAGAAGGTGTTGGAGATGTCGATGCCGGCGACCAGGGACGGGAAGACCAGGCCGATCACGAAGTTGGTCAGCCACAGGACCACGGCCGCCACGCCCATCCCGAAGCCGCGCATCCGCATCGGGAAGACCTCGGAGAGCATCAGCCAGGTCACCGGCGAGATCGCGCCCTGCTGGAAGGCGAGGAACGCCACGGTCATGGCGAGTACGGCGAAGGCCCGGATCTCGCCCGCCGGCAGCACCAGGGAGAAGACGCCGATCAGCGCCAGGGCGCTCGTGGTGCCGGCCAGGCCGGTCATCAGCATCGGGCGCCGGTCGACCCGGCCGAGCAGCCAGATGCCGACGAAGGTGGCCAGTACGGAGATCACCCCGTTGGCGATGTTCGCCGTCAGCGCGGCGTCGGAGGTGAAACCCGCGTCGGTGAGGATCCGCGTGCCGTAATACATGATCGTGTTGACGCCGGTGATCTGCTGCACGATCGCGATGCCGAAGCCGACGAACATCAGCCGGCGCAGCCAGGGCACGGCCCGCATGTCCCGCCAGCCGCCGAGCCGCTCGCGCTCGTCGTCGGCGGCCAGCGTGGCCACCTCGGCCAGTTCGGCCGCGGCGCGCTGCCGGGAACGCACCTGCCGGAGCACCGCCAGGGCGTCGTCGAGCCGGCCCCGTGCGGCGAGCCAGCGCGGGCTCTCCGGCATCACCAGCATGCCGAACCACAGCACCACGGCCGGAAGGGTGGCGACCACGAGCATCCAGCGCCAGACCCCGTCGGCCTCGCCCCCGACATGGCCGATGAACGCGTTGGTGGAGAAGGCCAGCAACTGGCCGCTGACGATCATGAGCTCGTTGCGGGTCACCAGTGCGCCGCGCCGCTCCGCGGGGGAGATCTCGGCGAGGAAGACGGGCACGGTCACCGACGCACCGCCGACCGCGAGGCCGAGCGCGAACCGCGCCGCGACCATGACCGCGGTGGTCGGCGCGAGCGCGCACGCCAGCGCCCCGGCGAAGAACAGCACGGCGAGGGCGAGGATGGTGCGCCGCCGTCCCCGGGCGTCGGACAGCCGGCCCCCGGCGACCGCGCCCAGAGCGGCCCCGAGCAGCAGTGAGCTGGTGACCATGCCCTCGGTCACCGGGGTCAGCCCCAGGTCGTCGGTCATGTAGGGCAGGGCGCCGTTGATGACGCCGGTGTCGTAGCCGAAGAGGAGGCCGCCGAAGGTGGCGATCACGGTGATGACCCGCAGCCGCCGGGAGACCGCGCGCGGGGTCGCGTCCGCGCCGGACGGTGTGGCGGCGTGGCCCGCCGCGTCGTCCCTGACGTCCATCGCCGCCCCCTACCGGCCGGCGCCGGGGCGCCGGGTGCCGCTGAGGCCGCAGTCGGCCAGGTGAGCGCGGGTGCGCACCGCGATGGGCAGTGGCACCTCGGGGGCGCACGGATACAGGTCCTGCTCCACGATGACGAACAGCTCGGCGTCGAGGCGGGCGAGCGCGGCCACCACCTCGGCCGCGTCGGGCACGCCCGCCGGTGGGGTCACGCACACGCCGCGCCGTACGGCCTCGCCGAAGGAGAGGTTCTCCGCGGCGACCTGGGCGAGGATCTCGGGTGCCATCTGCTTGATGTGAACGTAGCCGACGCGCTCGCCGAAGCGCCGGATCAGGTCGAGGTTGTCGCCGCCGCCGTAGGCCACGTGCCCGGTGTCGAGGCAGAGGTTGGTGTAGCGGCCGTCGGACTCGTTGAGCAGCCGCTCGATCTCCGGCTGGGTCTGCACGTGGCTGTCGGCGTGCGGGTGGACGACCAGCCGGACGTCGTACTCCTCAAGGAGCAGCCGGCCCAGGCGGTCGGCCGTCCGGCCGAGGTCCGCCCACTGCGCGGGTGTCAGCTCGGGGGACTCGGTGTGCGCGCCGGTCTTCTCGTCCCGGTACATCGGCGGGATGAGGACGAGGTGGTGGGCGCCCGCGGCCGCGGTCAGGGCGGCGACCCGGCGGACGTGGTCGAGCGTCTCGGGCCATGCCTCCGGGCGGTGCAGCGCGCCGAACGCGGTGCCGCCGGAGACCTGGAGTCCTCGGGCGTCCAGTTCCGCCCTGAGGCGTTGCGGATCGGTGGGCAGGTAGCCGTACGGGCCCAGCTCCAGCCACCGGTAGCCGGCCTCGTCGAGCTCGTCGAGGAAGCGGGAGTAGGGGACCTGGTGTTCGTCCTCGGGGAACCAGACGCCCCAGGAGTCGGGGGCGGAGCCCAGGCAGAGGTTGCCTGCGACGGTGCGGATCGGGGATGGCGACGTTGACACGGCGTGTCCTCCGGGCAGGGAGCGGATCGGGGGTGCGGCCGGTGGGCGACAGGAAGCTGGAGCGCTCTACTAGAGCGCGCTATAGTGACTGGCATCACTCTGCATCTGTCCGAATGTCCTGTCAATAGCGGGTCGTCGGGAGACCGAGCGGCGGCCCGCTAGGGTGGGCGGGGCCGGAGGTGGCTTCAAAAGTGGATGTGTCGGGCAGGCAGCGCCCCACAATGGCGGACGTCGCCGCGAAGGCGGGCGTGTCCCGGGCGCTGGTCTCCGTGGTGTTCCGCAACCAGCCGGGAGCCAGTGGTGCGACCCGGGACCGCGTGCTGCGGGTCGCCGACGAGATCGGCTACCGGCCCGACAGCGCGGCCCGGCTGCTCGCCCGCGGGCGCAGCCGCACGCTCGGCGTGCTGTTCTCGGCGCACCAGACCTTCCACGCCGATCTCGTCGAGGGAATCTATCCCGAGGCCGAGCGGCTCGGTTACGATGTCCTGCTCTCCGCCACCGTCCAGGGCCGGGGCGAGCGCAAGGCGGTCGAGGCGCTGCTCGCCCACCGCTGCGAGGGAGTCATCCTGCTCGGTCCCGACACCGACCTCGCGGAACTCGGCGCGCTGGGAGAACGCACGGTCGCCGTCTCCGTGGGCCGCCCGATGCCCGGCGCCCGCGTCGACAGCGTGCACACGGCCGAGGGCAAGGGCGTCCGGCAGGCCATGGACCACCTGGCCGAACTGGGCCACCGCCGGATCGTGCACGTCGACGGCGGCCGGGGGCCGGGCTCGGCCGCGCGGCGGCGCGCCTACCGGGCCGCCATGCGCCGGCACGGACTGGAGTCCGAACTGCGGGTGATCCCCGGACGGCACACCGAGGAGTCCGGTATCGAGACCGGCCGCCTGCTCCTGGCGGAACGCGAGCGGGGACTGCGGCTGCCGACGGCGGTCCTCGCGGGCAACGACCGGTGCGCGCTGGGCCTGCTGATGGCCCTGACACGGGGCGGCGTGGAGGTTCCGCGCGACATGTCCGTCGTCGGCTACGACGACAGTCACCTCTCCCACCTGATGCCGGTCGGCCTGACCACCGTCCGCCAGGACGCCCGGCTCATGGCGGAGCGCGCGGTGCGGTTCGCCGTGGAACGGCTGGAGGACCCGGAGCTGCCGCCCCGGGAGGCGGTGCTGGACCCGAAACTCGTGGTGCGGGGGACCAGCGGGCCGGTCCCGCAGGGCCCGCCCTGACAGCCCGGCGGCCGGGCGGGGCCGCGCGGCCGTACCGGGCGCCGGACGTTTCGGCCCGCACTGAAAACGATTCTCGGTACTATGCGGAGCGGACCCACCGCCGAACGACGACAAGGACGCTTCCGTGCCGGACAGGTCAGCGGGATCCCCGGTCCGTTCCTCCTCACTGGGCGACAGCATCGCCGACGGGTGGAGTGACCGCGACGACGACCTCCCGCCTCCCGACTGGGGCCGCCCCACCGGCCCGCGGCGCACCGCCACCGTGTGGCTGTTCGCCGCGTTCATCGCACTTCTCGGCCTGGGCAACGCCTGGCTCTCGGACCGGCTCACTCACGAGGCGTTCCTGGCCTGGGCCACGATCTTCACCGCCATCAGCCTGCAGGCGATGCCGTTCCTGGTGTTCGGCGTCGCCCTGTCGGCCGCGCTGACGGCGTTCGTCCCGGCCTCGGTGTGGCAGCGGGCGATACCGCGCCATCCGGCCGCGGCGGTGCCGGTGGCGGGCGCGGCGGGCGCCGTGCTGCCCGGCTGCGAGTGCGCGTCGGTGCCGATCGCCGGGAGCCTCATCCGGCGCGGGGTGGCGCCCGCCGCCGCGCTGACCTTCCTGCTGGCCGCACCGGCGATCAACCCGGTGGTGCTGATCGCCACCGCCGTGGCCTTCCCGAACCGGCCCGAGATGGTGGTCGCCCGGCTGGTCGCCTCGCTGGGGGCGGCGGTCGTCGTCGGCTGGCTGTGGGCGCGCTTCGGCCGGAGCGCCTGGCTGCGTCCGCCCCGCGCGCACCACGACCCCGACGCGTCGCCGTGGACGGTGTTCCGCGAGTCGATGCAGCACGACCTCATGCACGCGGGCGGCTTCCTCGTCGTGGGCGCGCTCGCGGCGGCGACCCTGAACGTGCTGGTCCCCCGTGACTGGGTGGCCGCGGTCGCCGACCTGCCGGTGGTCTCGGTTCTGGTCCTGGCCGCGCTGGCCGTGCTGCTGTCCATCTGTTCCGAGGCCGACGCGTTCGTCGCCGCGAGCCTGAGCGAGTTCAGCGGTACCGCCCAGCTCGCGTTCCTCGTGGTGGGCCCCATGGTCGACCTGAAGCTGATCGCCATGCAGGCCGGCACGTTCGGCTGGGCGTTCGTGCGGCGGTTCGTCCCGCTGACCCTGCTGCTCACCCTGCTGTTCAGTTTCGCCGTCGGAGGGCTGCTGCTGTGAACCGGATCGCCCAGGGCATCGTGCTCGTGCTGCTCGGCGCCGCCGCGCTGAGCTGCACCGTCGTCTCCGACCTGTACCTCAACTACGTGCAGTCGGCGTTCCGCCCGTTCCTGGCCGCGGCCGGCGTGGTGCTCCTCGTGCTCGGCGTCGTCGCGATCGCGGTGGACCTGCGCTCGGCGCGCACGCCGGACCCGGCGGCGGAACCGGGGCACGACCACGCGGGCCACGCCGCGGCCGGTCACGACGGTCACGGGCACGGCGCCCCGAGGGTGGCCTGGCTGCTGCTGCTCCCGGTGATCGCGGTGTTCGTCGTCAGCCCACCGGCGCTGGGCGCCTACACGGCGTCGGGCGCCGCCTCCGGGCCGCCGCGGGAGTCCGCCGCGTCGCTGGACGATCTGGACGAGGAGGAGTGGGGCGACCCCTCCCGGCCGCGCGAGATGGAACTCCAGGAGTTCGTGATGCGGGCGTGGACCGACCAGGAGCGCACGATGGCCGGGCGGACGGTGCGCCTCACCGGCTTCGTGGTGCCCAACCCCGAGGGCGAGGGCTGGTATCTCGCCCGGCTGCAGATGGCGTGCTGCGCCGCGGACGCCATCGTCAACCGGGTCCTCATCACCGACGAGCCCGAGCCGCCCAAGGACAGCTGGTGGCGGGTGGACGGCACGTGGGTGGAACCGGAAGGGGACATCCAGGCGATCCGCGACCACCGGTTCTCGGTGAGCGAGATGGTCGAGGTCGAGAACCCGCCCGACCCCTACGAGTGACCGTCCGCCCCGGTGGGCGCCGGCCCGTGCCGCCCGCTGCGGACGGCACGGGCGGACCGGGCCGGCGCGTCAGAACGCGAACACGCCGCCGGTCTCGTTCCCGGCCACGCACGGGTTGGTGAAGTCCTTGCGGTAGTCCACCGGAGTTCCGTTCCAGTGGCCGGTGGCCCGCAGCACGCCCGGGTCGAACTCCATCGTGCACGCGCCCGAGTGGGCGCGGACCTGCCCGAAGTCGCCGTCCGCTCTGGCCAGTGTGGCGCACGCGTCGGCCGCCCGCGGATGGCTGCCGCCGGCGGGACCGCACTCCAGGACCACGCTGCGCTGGTTCTCGCCGTTCTCCGGGGTGATGGTCAGCTCCAGCCGCGCCGTCGGCTCCGCCGCGGCGGCCGGTGCCGCCAGGGCGCTCACCGAGGTCACGGCCGACACCGCCACCGCCGCCATCAGGGCGCCCAGCTCTCGTTTCCGCACGATCTCTCCCTCTCCTCACTCGGACGGACGGGTGCCCGCCTTCGCCACTGCGGGTCATTAAACCGTGACGGAACGTCGTTTGTCGGGGGTTCTTGGGGTTTGCTGGCCGGACTTTTGCCGGGCGCCGAGGCGGCGGCGGGCGCGGGTCGCGAGTCCCTGGCCCGGCGGGATCGCTCCGGCCGTGCGCTCGGTGGTGAGTCCCCCCGGCCGTGGCGAGGAGGTCCGCCCGCCCTCCCTGGGCGCGTGGCGGCCGGCGGGGTGGGGGGACGGGTTCTCCGTGCGGCCGGCCCACCCTCCGTCACGCACGGCGAGGGGGCGCGGGTCCGGACGTGCCGCCGGACCTCAGGGGCGCCGGTGGTGGGGACGATGTTAAAATGAAAATCATTTTCATCCATGGAAGTCGAGGAGTCCGATGTCCCAAGGCCTGCCCGCCCGGGTGGTGGTCGTCTCCGGCCTGCACGCGGCGGCCCGAGCGCACGTCGTCGAGGAACTGCTGCACGCGGTCCCCGGGGCGCTCGCCGTCCACCACGACCTCAGCGACGTCGCCGGTGGAGTCGTCCGGCGGGTGCTGCGCGACCGTTGGGGAGAGCGTGACCGCTCCCGGGTGGATCTGGTGCACGCCTGCGTCTCCTGCACGCTGCGGGAGGATCTGGTGCCGCTCCTGCTCGACCTCGCCGAACGGGGGGAGGACCGGCTGTTCGTGGTGGAGTCCTGGGACGGCGTGGAGCCCCGCCAGATCGCCGAGGCGCTGACCCGCACGCTGGTGAACGGACGGCCGGTGTCCACCTGGCTGCGCGTCGGGGCGGTCATCACCGCGGTCGCCGCCGAGCGGCTGGTCGCCGACCTCGCCACGACCGACGACATGACCGACCGGCGGCTGGCCATCGCGAGCGAGGACGACCGCACCGTCGCCGAGGTGCTCGCGCGGCAGGTCGAGTACCCCACCGCGCTCGCCGTGCACGGCGCCGAGGGGGCGGACGCGGCCGAGCGGGAGCGCTGCACGGCCGTGCTCTCCCAGCTGAACCCGGCGGCCCTCGTCGTGCCCGCCGAGCGCGGCGCGCTGGTTCCGCTCCTGGCCGGCCACTTCGACGTCGCGGCGGCCGCCGCCCGTACCGACCCCACCACGGCCCAGCCGCCCGAGCGGTGCGAGGCCGGCGAGGTGCGCACCGTCACCTGGCGGCGGTTCCGCCCGCTGCATCCGGCCCGGCTGCACGCGGCGCTGGACGACGTGGTCGCCGCCGGCCTGCGCAGCCGCGGGCGGTTCTGGCTGGCCAGCCACCCCGACACGATGCTGGTGTGGGACGCCGCGGGCTCCTCGCTCGCACTGGAGCCGGCCGGCCCGTGGCTGGCCGCGCTGCCCGACGCCGCCTGGGACATGGTCACCGAACAGCGCCGCGCCGCGGCCGATCTCGACTGGCACCCGGTCAGTGGGGACCGCTGCCAGTGCCTCTCGTTCACCGGCGTCGGGCTCGACGTGGACCGCCTGGTCGGGATTCTGGACTCCTGCCTGCTGACCGAGGAGGAGATGGCCGACGAGTCCCGCCGGTGGACCCGCGCCGACGACCCGTTCGCCGAGGTCCTGGACATCGCGTCCTGAGCGGACCCGCCGCCCCTACCCCCGCGTCACGACCCGTCCCGACCCGAAAGGACACCGTCATGTCTCCACGCCCGCGCCCGGCGGCATCCACCCGCCGGTTCGCTAACCCGCTGCACGGAGTCGACCACGTCGACTACAAGGACGTGCGGCTGCTCCGCACCTTCATCTCCGACCGGGGCAAGATCCGCAGCCGCCGGGTCACCCGGGTCACCGCACGCCAGCAGCGACTCCTCGCGCGAGCGATCAAGACCGCCCGCGAGATGGCGCTGCTGCCGTACCCGAATCAGGAGCGCGGGACCCCGCGCGGCGGGGGACGCGACTGACGCCCCCTGACACAACGGCGGCCGTCGGCACCCGGCACCGGTGTGCCGGCGCGCCGACGGCCGCCGCGCCCGTTACGACTACCAGCTGGACTTGGTGATGCCCGGGAGCTCACCCCGGTGCGCCATCTCGCGGAACCGGATCCGCGACAGGCCGAACTTGCGCAGGTGGCCGCGCGGCCGGCCGTCCACCGCGTCACGGTTGCGCAGCCGGGTACGGCTGGCGTCCCTCGGCTGCCGGGCCAGTTCGCGCACGGCCGCGTCGCGCACGTCGGCCGGGGTGCCGGGATGGCTGATCACGCGCTTCAGCTCGGCGCGGCGCTCGGCGTACCGGGCGACGACGAGCGCCCGCTGCTCGTTACGGGCGATCTTGCTCTTCTTCGCCATCGGTCAGACCCGCTCTCCGCGCGCCCGGATGTCGGCGACGACGCGCTCGATGCCGCGCCGGTCGATCACCCGCATGCCCTTGACGCTGACGCGCAGCCGCACGTACCGCCGCTCGCTGGGCAGCCAGTACCGCTTGTTCTGGACGTTGGGGTCCCAGCGGCGCCGGGTGCGCCGGTGGGAGTGCGAGACGCTGTTGCCGAAGGCGGGCGCGCGGCCCGTCACCTGGCAGACGCGGGACATGGGGTCCTCCTGTGGGGACGTGGTCGGATCGGACCGTCACTCTACCGGAAACGATAATCGTTTTCGTTCGTGCGGGGGTGCCGAGCGCCGGGAACCGCGGCGTCCGTATGATCGCGGCGGACCGGATGCGACGGCAGGACGGGGACCACCGACATGACCAGTGAGCGCGGTACCGACGAACTGATCACCGTGGCCGAGGGGCCGGTGCTGACCGTGACCTTCAACCGGCCGGAGCAGCGCAACGCCATGACGTGGGACATGTACGACGGCCTGTACGCCGCCTGCGAGCGCGCCGACGCCGACCCCGGCATCCGGGCGATGGTGCTGCGCGGCGCGGGTGAGCAGGCGTTCGTCGCGGGGACCGACATCGGGCAGTTCGCCGACTTCGCGGGCGGCTTCGACGGCGTCGAGTACGAGCGCCGCATCGAGCGGGTGATCGAGCGCATCGCCGACGTCACGGTCCCCACCGTCGCCGCGGTGCGCGGCGTCTGCGTGGGCGGCGGACTGGCGATCGCGGCCGCCTGCGACCTGCGGATCGCCACCCCCGGCTCCCGGTTCGGGGTGCCGATCGCCCGCACGCTCGGCAACTGCCTGTCGATGAACACCTACAACCTCCTGGTGTTCCACCTCGGACCGGCGCGGACCCTCGATCTGCTGCTCAACGCCCGGCTGTACTCCGGGTCCGAGGCGCACGCCGCCGGTTTCGTGGCGGAACTCGCCGAACCGGCCGAACTGGACGCCGTCCTCGGCCGCGCGATCCAGCGGCTGCTCGGGCACGCGCCGATCACCATGTGGGCCACCAAGCGCGCGGTGCACCGGCTCCGGCGCGCCGGGGTGCCGACCGGCGACGACCTCGTGTCCGCGGCGTTCGGCAGCGAGGACTTCCAGCAGGCCGTCCGGGCCTTCGCGGAGAAGCGCCGCCCGGAGTGGCGCGGGCGGTGACCCCGCGGTCCTGTGGGCGCCCGCCGCCGTCCCGTCGCGGGCGCCCACGGGACCGAAAGCGCACCCCGGCCGGGACCGCCGCGGTGGCGACACTGCATCCTGGTGGGTGGGCCAACGCCCGGGGAGCCCGACGGGGCCTTCGAGGACACGAGCACCGAGGATGAGGAACGTGCTGCGCACTCTGATCAACGGAAAGATCCACCGAGCCACGGTCACCCAGGCCGACCTGCACTACGTGGGCTCGATCACCATCGACGCCGACCTGATGGCGGCGGCCGACATCGTCGAGGGCGAGCAGGTGCACGTCGTCGACATCGACAACGGCAACCGGCTGGTCACCTACGCGATCACCGGCGAGGCCGGCAGCGGCGTGATCGGGATCAACGGAGCGGCGGCCCACCTCGTCCGCCCGGGCGACCTGGTGATCATCATGTCCTACGCCCAGCTCGACGAGGTCGAGCGCGCGCGGCACCGGCCGAGGGTCGTGCACGTCGACGCGGCCAACCGGATCGTCGCCCTCGGCGCCGACCCCGCCGAGCCGGTCCCCGGCTCCGGCCAGGTTCCGGGCACCGTGGTGCGGTAACCGGCCGCGGCGTGCCGGGCGGCACGGCCGTCCGTGTCCCGCGCGAAGATCGCCGGTAGGTCGCCGTCAAGAGGCGGACGGCCGACGGCGCGGGGCGCCCGCGCACGGCGGCGGACCGGGGTCGCGGCGCAGGCACGCCGACGAGCGGTGACGCCGGTGGCGGGGAACAGGGACGCGCCGCCCGCCGCCCGGTGGCCGGTTCTGGCCCGATCACGCCCGCGATTTCGGGTATGCACCTGTCGGGCGGATCGTCACCGCCAATGCGGCCGGCGGCGCGCCCAGGCAGTGCCTCTTCAGCGGCCCCGAAGCTGGAAGGAACGCCGGTGAGCCTGGTCGAGCTGGTACTGGCGCGCTGTCCGGTCGTCCGGCGCTCCAGCGCGCGGTGGCGAACGCGATGACCGATGACGCCGCGGCGTACGGGACGCCCGAGGATCGCGGCATCGACCCGGACCGCCGCCGCATGGCGGCGCACATCGAGTGGCAGAAGCAGGGCACCTGGGTGGTGCTGTGGGGTCCCTACACCCGGCGGTTCTGGGCGTTCGCCTGCTGGCCGGTGCCGCCCGGCGGCACCGTCGTCTCCGCCCAGGAACCCGACGGACTGTACGCGGAGATGCGGGAGGTGGAGCGCCGTTACGGCTTTCTGCGGTGGCGGTACGGCCGCCGCTGACTCCGTGGCCTCACGGGGCCAGGGCCGGATTGCGGATCCACTGCCGTAGCTCCGCGCGGCGCTCGTCGTCCTCCTTGAGCGGGCACGTGGTGCAGAAGCCGTGCTCGGGGTCGCCCTTGTAGTCGAAGCAGCAGGTGCCGCGCACCGCCCAGGTGCCGCGCGGGTGGTTCTCGCAGAACGGGAACAGCCGCGGCCGGGCGCGGGTGGTGGCGCCGGCGAGCACCAGCGCGTCGCCCAGCCGGCTGGCGCGCTCCCAGGCGGCCTCGGCGTCGCGGCCGAGGAACCGCGCCGGGTTGAGCATGTAGAAGTGCATGGTGTCCATCACCCACCCCCACAGCGTGCGCAGGCCCACCCGGGTGTGCCGGTGCAGCGCGGCCAGGATGGGGGAGAACGCCGCGACCATGCTCTCGGCGGCGAGCCGGTCCAGCCCGGCCTCGTCGCGGACCACGACGGCATCGGGATGACCGGCGCAGGCGTCGCCGGGCAGCACGGCGACCCGGGTACGGGTGACGGTCGGCGCGCCGAAGCTGGCGTTCGACCGCCACGGGAACCACAGGTGCGCGCCGTCGACCAGGGGAGCGCGGCCGGTGAGGTAGGTGCCGGCGGCCACCATGAAGATCGGCTCGCGCAGCAGCGCCCGCATGAAGTGCGTGGCCGCGGGCAGCTTGTGGTTCGGGCCGTGGTGCGCGGTGATCTGGTCGAAGAGCGTCGGCAGGATGCCCTCGGCGACCATGAGGTCGGCCCGGTACCAGTGCTCGGTGCCCGGGTGCTCCCGGACCGAGCGGACCTCCGGCGTGCGGATGTCGGGCAGTGGCGCGAACTTCAGCGGCGTGCACGCCTCGACCACCGTCTGGAGGGGGTGCGGCGTACGTTCCATGCGGGAGTCCGCCCTTTCAGCCACTGGATGAGGTGCCGCGCCCCGAAGCGACCGGCGACGCGGATCGACCGGCGCCGCGACGGGCGGTACGGCGATGGCGACACCGCCCCGGCGCCATGATCTCTTAGTTGAGGCTACCCTAACCGGAAGTGGGCGGCAATCAGGCATGACACCGCACAGGCGGCGGGCCGGAACGCGGCCGGCCGCCCGTGCGAGGGTGTGGTCCCGGTGGTCCCGTCCGGGTCAGGTGCCGGCCCGCCCCGGCCGGAGCAGCACCAGGTGGTGCCGGACCAGGGCGCGCAGCACCTGCGCGGTGGTGGCCGCCGGAGTGCCGGACCGCTCGGCCAGCTCGCCGACCGTCAGCGTCCGTTCCGCGGCCAGCTCGGCCAGCACGGGCTCGGCCACCGCCGGCAGCCGGTACCGCCGCCCGGACACCGTCAGCGCCACACCGGCACCGTCCTCGGCGTGCTCCAGCGCCGGTGGGAGAATCGGCACGAACTCCACCACCGTGTCGGCCGTGGGTTCGGCGTCGTCCACCGCCCACGGCAGGGCGAAGGACTGCCGTCGCGGGAAACGGGCGTCGCGCTCGGCGAGGAACGCGTCGAGGTCGTGGCCCTCGGCGGACTCGGCCAGCAGGCGGACCAGCTCGTCGTGGTGCTTGCGGCGCTCGTCGGGAGTCGCGAACCGCGGCAGGTCGCGCCGGAACGATTCCACCTCGTGCAGCCGGTCCAGGAGCGAGCGCGCCCAGTCGATCCCGGTGGCGCGAGTGAACCCGAACGTCAGGTGCATGCTGACGTCCCCGGTGCCCTTCACCGTGTGCCACCAGCCGCGCGGCACGTGCAGCACCTGCCCCGGACGCAGCACGCCCTCCCAGAGCGTCCCCTCCGGCGGGGTGTGCGTGTGGTCGGCGTCCACCTTCATCGGATACCGCCGGCTGCCGGGCCCGTGCACCTGCCACGACTTGGTCCCGGCGACCTGCACGATGAACGTGTCGTGGTCGTCCCAGTGGGTGTCGAAGCCGTGCGAGTCGCCCCAGATCAGGTAGAGGTTCACCTGGGCGCGCTCGCGCACCAGGCGCATCAGGTCGTCGGTCGCCGCGCCGATCGGCGGATGCAGCCGGTCGATGGCGTCCAGCACCAGGCTGGCGCCCTCCCGTAGCTCGCGATAGAGGGCGTCGGGGCGGATCAGCGTCCGGGCGGCGCGGGAGGACTCGCCGGTCTCGGTGTAACGTGCGGGCGGCACGGGGGCGCCCCGGCGGTGCAGCCGCAGCCGCGGCGGCGCCAGCGGGCGGGTGGTCAGCAGGTCGCTGAGGGCCTCGAAGGTGAGCAGCGGACGCACGGTCTCCGCGCCGAGGTCGGCGAAGATGACGTCCGACGAGAGCCGGGTCGCGAGCAGGTCCTCGCCGACGGCGGCGCGCAGCGTCTCGGTGAACAGGCGATCGGTCACGAGCGGTGATCCTCCACGGTTGCTGGCCGGATGACATGCGCGGCGAAACGACTGCGGGCGGCGGGGGCGCGAGACGGGGCGGGCCGGCCGCCGGGGAGCGGGTGTCCCCGGCGGCCGCTCGGGGTCGCTAGATGAAGTCGGAGCTGGAGTCCGTGCCGTCGTTGTCGCCACCCGCGGTGATGTCCCGCGAGGTGACCTCGGTGAGGTCCTCGACCTCGATCTCGATCGGCTCCATGTGCGTTCACCTCTCTTCCTGTGGGGAGTGAGCCGCCGCCGGGGTCAGCGCCGCGGCGACAGCCCCGTCTCGGCGGCCGCGAACGCGTGCGCGTCGGCCGCCAGGTCGATGGCGCGGGTGACGGCGCGGGGACCATGCCCCACGCCGCGCTCGTAGCGCAGCAGGATCGGGCGCGGGCCGGAGCCGGTCGCCAGCAGGGCCGCGCACATCTTGCGGGGATGCGCGGCGTCGGTGCGGGTGTCACCGTGGAAGCCGGTGAGCAGGACGGCCGGCCACCGGGGGCGGTCGGCCGCGAGCGCGAGGTGGTACGGGGAGTAGGAGAGCAGCGCCGCGAAGTCGCCGGGATCGTCGGCGGTGCCGAACTCGCGGGTCCACATGGCTCCCAGACCGAGTCGTTCGAACCGCACCATGTCCGCCAACGGGGCCGACGCGATGACGGCGGCGCACAGGTCGGGGCGGAGCGCGGCGGCCGCGAGCACCAGGAGCCCGCCGGCCGAGCCCCCGGACAGGCAGAGCTGGTCGCGCCGGCACACGCCGTCGGCCACCAGCCGGTCGGCGGCCGCCGTGAAGTCCTGCACCGCCCGGATCTTGGCCCGCCGTGCCCCGCGCAGGTGCCAGTCGCGCCCGGCGTCGCCGCCGCCGCGGACGTGCGCCACCGCGTAGCGGCCACCGGCGCGCAGCCACGCCAGAACGGTGGCGCTGAACCCGAACTGGCGGGGGCGGCCGAACCCGCCGTAGCCGTGCAGGATCGTCGGGCCGGGCCCGCCGCGGCCGTCCAGGGACAGCACGGTGACCGGCACTCGCGTGCCGTCCACGGAACGGCACCACAGGACCCGGCGCGCCACCCGCGCGCCCGGTCGCGGGCCGTCTTCGGCCGGGGGCACCGCGCGGGGGTCCGGCGGGACCGTGGCGCACCGGCCCGGACGGCGTGCCGTGCCGGGGCCCGGCCACGGGGTCGGCGCGGAGTCTCCGGGGCGGTAGCGCAGCACGACCTGCTGGGTGGTGACGTCGGCGTAGCACAGGTTCGCGCCGCCGTCCGCCGTGGGCTCCAGGCGGGTCACCATGCCCTCTCCGGGCAGCGGCAGCCGGTGCAGCAGCCGCCCGTCTCCGGGGTCGTGCGCCGACAGTTCGCTGATGCCCAGGCGGGTGCGCAACGCGAGCAGCGCGCCGGTCCCGCCCCCGGCGGCACCGGTCACCGCGAAGCCGTCCAGTGTGGTCGCGGGGTCTTCGGAAAGCACCTCCCGCCAGTGCGCCGGGCTGGGGGCGTCCGGCGTGGTGGCGCACAGCCGGCGGCGTGGCGCGTCGAGGGTGGTGCGCAGGTACAGCGTGCCGTCCGGACCGACGTCGGCCTCGGACTCCGCCTCCAGGCCGACGTGCACCGGCACCAGCGGCGGGCGCTCCGGTGAGCGGCCGGCGAGGTCGGCGATCCAGACGTCGTTGCGGTGCCCCGTGCCGTGGCTCTCGGTGATGAGCAGCCAGCGCCCGTGCCGCAGCCGCACCCCGGGAACGGTGCGCGGTGCCGCGCAGGCGTGCACGAGGACGTCGCGCCGCGGGCCGGCGCCGTGGACGCGGTGCAGCCACACGCCGCGCCGGCCGTCGTGGTCGTCGCGGCGCACGTAGTAGAAGGCGGGCGGGGAGCTGGCCGGCAGCCAGGCGACGTGCGTGTAGCGCAGCCCGTGCAGCGGCTCCTCGACCGGCAGCCCGGACCGGGCGTCCAGCACCCGCAGGGAGCCGCGCTCGGTCCCGTCGCGGGAGGTCTGCACCGCGACCAGCCGTCCGTCGGGGCTCGGCTCCCAGGCGTCCAGCGTGGTCCGGCCGGTGGGATCGAACACGGCGGGGTCGAAGACGGTGCGCTCTCCGGACGCGGAGGGGGACAGCGCCAGCAGCCGCGGATGCTCGCCATCGGCGGGGCGCAGGGTGCTGAACACGGTCCCGTCGCGAATCTCCGGCGGTGACCACAGGTCGGTGCGCAGGTGCGTGCGGATGTCCTCGGCCAGCCGGGTGCGCAGCGGCCAGGAACGCGCCGCGGCGGCGAACTCCCGCTCGCGCTCGGCCAGCCATGCGGCCGTCGCGGGGCTGTCCGGCTCCTCCAGCCAGCGGAACGGGTCGGGCACCCGCCGGCCGTGGAGGATCTCCACGGCCGCACCGCCTCCCTCGGCCGTCCCGGGTGCGGTGATCTCGCCCGGGGGCCGGGAACTCACCAGGAGACGCCTCCGCGCCGGTCCCGGACCCGGCGGTCGGTCCGGTGGCGACGGTGACGGGTGGGGGCGGCTGGGCGGTCTCGCACGGATCACATCCTTCAGGCGATCTTCGAAACCGGTCAAGGTGCTGGTTCATTACCCATAAGCCCACAGATATGGCGAACAGGTAACGTTTGGCGGCGGCGCACCCGGGTCGTGCGCGGCCACGGCCGGGCGCCGCGGGCACGGGCCGGGGACCGGGAAGAGCCGGGGGGATCCGGGGCGGGCGGCAGGCTTCCGGGGCGCCGGTCTCGACGCCGGCCGGCGTCGAGACCCGCGTGCGCAGCGCCGAGGTCCGCTCCTTCCGGCGCGGCGCGCGAGGCGGCTCGCCGTGCCCACCACCGACGGCGGCGGGCGGCCCACCGTGCCGGAACGGCCGGGATCCGGGTTCCGGCCGTCCCGGCGCCGGAGCACGGGCTCAGTGGGTGACGGCGGTGAGCAGCGGAGCGGCGTCGTGGACCCGCACGTCCAGCGGGGCGGCGGTCAGTGCGGCGAGGGCCGCGCGGTAGTCGGCACCCGCCGCGAGGTCGGCGAGCCGCACGTGCGGGGGAGCGGCCGGGGAGTCCCAGGCCAGCACGTCCGCGGGGGCGGCCGGGGCGGTCACGCTGATCGAGGCCAGTCCGCCGGACAGGCCCTCGCCCGTGGCCTTGAGCAGGGCCTCCTTGCGGGCCCAGTAGGTGTAGAACCCGGCGGTCCGGTGCTCGGGGCCCGCGGCGGCCAGGTCCGCGCGCTCGGCCTCGGTCAGTGCGTAGTCGAGCAGGCCGTCGATGTCGCGGTCCTCCCGGACGAACTCGACGTCCACCCCCACCGGGACCCCGCTCGTCACCGCCACCGCCACCCGGTCGCCGGAGTGACTGATGGACATCTCCAGCCCGAGCGCCGGACCGGCCGGCACCGGCTTGCCGTGCGGTTCCTTCCGGTTCTCGCCCTCGGCGGCGCAGCGCGGGCAGTGCAGCGTGAACGCCACGTCCTGCGGGGCGCAGCCGGCCGCGTTGGCGCACACGATCCGGGCGAGCGCGTGTGCCACGGCGTAGCGGTCGCGGTCGGCGGGGATTCGGTAGCGGGCGTGCCGCCGGCGCTCGCCGTCGTCGAGCACGGCGAGGAGCCCGGGGCGGGCCAGAGTGGGCGGCGCCCACCAGACGTCGCAGCGGACGGGGGTCGAGGGTCGCGTCACCGCTCCATTGTGGACCGGCGGCGCCGCCTCCGCTCCGGCGGGCCGGAGGTGGCACGTTCGTGCGGTGTCGATGTTCGGCCGAACATAACTTTCGTGAATTCGAAAGCAAAACGAACAGGATCCGTGTTTGAATGGTGACATGGACAGCGCGGCACGGGTCGACGCGACCGCCGTCCGCCTCGGCGAGGCGGACGGGCCGGACCTGGCGGAGCGCGCCGGGCGCTGCGCACCGGCCGCCGGTCCGGGCCTCGGCCGGCCGGCGGGCGAGGCGGCGCCGCGGCGGGTCGAGGACGCGGCGGGCGGCCCGGCGCGGGCCCTTCCGTCGCCGCCCCCACGGGCCGTCTCCGCTCCGCCCGGCACCGTCGTGCCCGGCCGCCGCGGGCCGTCGGTCCGGGACGGCGGCCCCGCCCGGATCCCGGGCGGGACCGCCGTCACCCGCGCCGCGACGAGACCGGCGCGCCGCGCCGGCGTGGCGGCGGGTTCCAGCAAGCGCGGCCAGGTGACCCGGGCCGGACCGGCCCGTCCGGCCCGATCGGACCCCGGGTCACCGACACCGACGCTCCCGACGACAACGTGACCGAAATCCAAGCTTCCGGAGTGGCGGTACTACGTGTCTGAGATCCAGTCCTCCTCGTCCGAACAGCTCCCGGACCCCTCCTCACCCACACCGCGGATGCGCAGAGCGCGCGTCGCCGTGTGGATCTACTTCTTCATCTCCGGGATGATCATGGCGGCCTGGGCGGCGCGCGTTCCGGCGGTCAAGGCACAGGCCGGTCTCAACGACGGCGAGCTGAGCATCGCCCTGCTGGGGCTCGCCCTGGGGGCGCTGGCGGCCATGCAGGTCGCCGGCCGGATGGTCGACCGCTTCGGCAGCGCGGCCAACGTGCTGCCCGCCGCGTTCTTCGGCAGCCTCGCGCTGATCGCCCCCGGCTACGCCAACTCGCTCCCGTTCCTGTTCGTCGCGCTGTTCGCGGTCGGGTTCGGACACGGCATGATCGACGTCCCGATCAACGTGCACGCCGCCCGGATCCAGCGCAGCTACGGTCGTCCGATCATGGCGTCATTCCACGCGGCGTTCCCCATCGGCGGGTTCGTCGGCGCCGGCATCGGCGGGTTCGCCGCCTACGTCGACCTGAGCGCCGCCACGACCTTCTGGATCGTGGCGGTCGCGCTCGCGCTGCTGTCGCTCGCGGTGCGGCGCGGCCTGCTGCCCGGCCGGGACACCGGAACCGAAACCGAGGCCGACACCGCCGCGCAACGGCCCGGGCGCAGAAGGCGGCTGCGGCCGGACGTCCCGCCGCGAGTCGTGCTGTTCGGGACGATCGCGTTCTGCTGCATGCTCGCCGAGGGGTCGGCCACCGACTGGGCGACCGTCTTCCTGCACGACAACCGGGACGCCTCCGGGGCACTCGCCGCCGCCGGATTCTCGGTGTTCTCGGGCATGATGGCCTGCGGGCGGCTGGTGGGCGACCGGCTGGCGGGCCGGTTCGGCGCCGTGCGGATCGTCCGCGTCGGCGCGCTCGCCGCCGCCGTCGGGCTCGGCGCGGGGCTGGTGGTGCCCTCCGCCCTCGTCGGGGTGGTCGGCTTCGGGCTCATGGGCGCCGGACTGTCCTGCGTCATCCCGCAGGTCTTCACGGCGGCCACCACCCACGACCCGCGCCGGGCCGGGCGCAACCTCGGATTCACGGCGGCGATGGGGTACACCGGGCTGCTCAGCGGACCGGTCGCGATCGGCGCGGTGGCGCACTCCAGCAGCCTTCCGGTGGCGCTGGCCATCCCGGTGATGCTCGCCCTGGTCATCGCGCTGTCGGCCGGGCGGCTCGGCGCGGCGGACACCGTGCGGCGGGCCGACCTCGCCGTCACCTGAGCGGGGCCGGGGCGCCTCCCGGCCGAGGCGCCCGCGGGCCGGCGGAACGGCCGTACCCCCACAACGGGTGCGGCCGATTCCGTGCCCGGTGGCGTAGGGGACCGAACGGCGCGGCGGCTTCGGGCGGCCGGATCCGGCGGGCCGCCGGGGTGTAATCGGGTGCCGCGCGGGGCATGCGTCAAGTGATCTTCCGGATCACCGGGTCCGGAGGGTCGGACAGGGAGCGGGTCCCCCCCGAGCCGAGGGAGCTTTCGCGTGTCACTCATGGCCATGTTCGGCGCGGCGACCCTCGTCGCGCTCACCGTTCTCTCCGCACTGTTCATCACCACGCTGGCCGTGGGCGCCGCGGCGCCCACGGCCGAGGAGCCGGCCGACGACGACGCCGTCGATGAGGCTCTTGCCGCGCGCGGGCTCCGCGCCGGCTGACTCGTCCCGTTTCGCCGTCGATCCCCGGCTTCGGGGCGTCCGGGCGACACGTGACCGATTATGATCGATCGTGCAGGGGCCGGACCGCCCCTGCACGGTCCGGTCCGGTGCGCGGCCGGTCGCGGGTCCGGAGGGGATGCACGATGGACGAGGGCAAGCCGGCGTTCGCGGCCGAGCGCCGGGAGCGGATCCTGGAGCTCGTACGCGCGAACGGGGCCATGGCCCTGCGCGACATCGCCTCCCAGGTCCGCGCCTCGGAGGTCACGGTGCGCCGCGACGTGCGGGCGCTGGAGGCCGAGGGCCTGATCGACCGCCGGCGCGGCGGGGCCGCGCTGCCCGGCCGGCTCGGCAACGAGCAGAGCTACGCGCAGAAGGCCCGGCAGGCGGCGCCGGAGAAGCTCGCCATCGCCAAAGCCGCCGCCCGGCTGGTGGAGGACGACGACGCCATCGTGCTGGGCGCCGGCAGCACCACGGAGGCGCTCGCCCGCGAGCTCGTCAACCGGCAGAGCCTGACCGTGGTGACCAACTCGCTGCTGGTCGCCCAAGTGCTGGCCGCGGCGCCCGGCGTCGACGTCGTGATGACCGGGGGATCGCTGCGCGGATCGATCCTGGCCCTGGTGGGCAGCGCGGCCGAGCAGTCGCTCGCCGGCCTGCGGGTGCACCGGGCCTTCGTCTCGGGCAACGGCGTCACCGCCGAGCGCGGGCTGAGCACGCCCAACCCGGCGGTGGCCAGCGTGGACCGGGCGCTGGTGGCCTGCGCGCAGGAGGTCGTCGTGCTCGCCGACCACACCAAGATCGGTGCGGACACGATGGTGCAGACGGTGCCGTCCGACCACATCGCGCACCTCATCACCGACAACCACGCCGACCCCGAGGTCCTGATGACCCTGGAGGACATGGGGACGGCCGTGCACGTCGCCGTCCTTGAGGTCGACCGGGGCGAGTAGCCGGGGCGCCGGTGGCGTCGGTGGAACGACCATCCCCCACCGCCCTGATGGCATATCGTCCTGATGTCGGGCAGTCCGGACAATCGGAAGTGCCGCCGGGATCGCGCCCGGGGGCGTACGCTGCCCGCTGAGCCGAGAGGCCGATCGACGACTTCCCTGGAGGCCACCACATGTCCACCCCGGTCACACTGCCCGAGCCCTGGTCGCGGTCCGCGGTGAGCGTGGTGGTCCCGACCTACAACGAGGCGGCGAATCTGCCCGTGCTCGTCGACCGGGTGCTCGGGCTCGGGCTGCCGAACCTGCGGCTGGTCATCGTGGACGACAATTCCCCGGATGGGACCGGCGACGTCGCCGACAAGCTCGCGGCCGAGCACGCGGGCGACGGGACCGGCCCGGGCCGGAACCGGATCACCGTGCTGCACCGCACCGCCAAGGACGGCCTGGGGCGCGCCTACGTGGCCGGCATGACCCGTGCACTCCAGGACGGGGCCGAGTTCGTCGCCCAGATGGACGCCGACCTCAGCCATCCGCCGGGCTACCTGCCCCAGTTGCTCGGCACCGCGCTGTCCACGAACGCGGGCGTGGTCATCGGCAGCCGCTACGTGGCCGGCGGCAGCCTCTCCGACCAGTGGAGCGTCCAGCGGCGGCTGCTGAGCAGCTGGGCCAACACCTATGTGAAGGCGATCCTCGCGATGCCGATCCGCGACGTGACCGCCGGGTACAAGCTGTGGCGCCGCTCGGCTCTGGAGGCGCTCGACCTCCCCAGCATCCACAGCAGCGGGTACAGCTTCCAGGTCGAGATGCATTTCCGCGCCTACCGCCGCGGCCAGAAGATGCTGGAGATCCCGATCCACTTCGAGGACCGGCAGGAAGGCGCCAGCAAGATGGACCTCGCCGTCCAGCTGGAGTCCGCGCTGCGGCCTTTCCAGCTGCGCGCGGCGGCCCGCCGCGCCCGGTGAGCCGGCCGGTGCCCGCCGCGGCGGGCACCGGCCGGCCGCCCAGCGAGGTGTCCGCGCTCCCCGGGCGGTGCGGCGAGGGCCCTCATCTCACGCCGACGCCGCCAGGATGTCACGGCCCCGGCGGCGGGGTCCTCGGCGAGGAGACGCCGGATTCTTGACGATCCGTCCACGCGGTGCGGGTTTGCCGCGCCAGCGGTGGCCGGAAGGCGGCCGCGGCGGTGGGATCCGGGTGTTCCGTCCCGTGGGGCCGGTGACGCGGGATGGGGCGGGCGCCGATCGCGGTGGGCGACCGGTGGTGGCCGGACGACCGAGTCCGATGCCCGAGGAGGTCGTGGGCGAAGCGGGCTCCCGAAGAGCTCGCTGTGAGACGAGACCTGGACGCATTTCCGACCGAACTCCAGGTGCTCCGCGACGACCACGTCACCACACCGCGCGGAATCGGGACCCCGCCCAGGCCCGTCCCGGCCTGAACGACCTCCGGCTGTTCGACCGCACCCCGCCGCTGTGCACGGCCGCACGCGACCTGGTCGAGCACTCGGCCCTGGCGCGGATACGGCTACCGCCGCTCCCCCTCCCGGTTCCTCCGGGGCCGCCGCTACCTGGTCACCACCGCCGAGGGCGTGCCCGTCACCTGGTGCCCGGCGCTGGGACGACCGGGAGACCGCGGCCCCGGCCAAGCGCTCCGTCGTCGCGGACACGGCTTAGGGGGCCGAAGATCTTGCGGTGAGACGAGACCTGGACACCCTTCCGACCGCTTGCCACGTGTGCCGCGACGACCACGTCAGTCGAACCCCGCAGGATCGGAGTCCCGCCCGAACCCGGCGACGCCGAACCGCTGTGCCCGGCCACGGCGCAGGTCCCGCCGTGGATCGAGGCGGTCATCGACACATGGAAAGGCCGGCTCGGCCTGGAATCCCAAGGTGGGCGCGCTGAGGCGGGAGTGTTCGCCCGCACCGGGCAGCGGCTCTTGGCCCCGGCCGCCGCGATCCGGCACAACCGGGAGACCGGCGCCCCGGCCGAACGCTCGCTCTTCGCCCATGACCACTGAAGACATGGGACTCGATCATCTAGTGTTCCGAGTCGTTGATTCGACGAAGATGGGCGGTGCTGGTCTCGAAGATCTCTTCGGCGGTCTGCACCCATCCGAACGGCCTGGGATCCCCATTCCAGCCGTCGATCCATCACCGCAGGCGGCGGTCCGGCCGAGCCCGGACCGGGCGGCCACCATCGGTGCCGGCCAGTGCCGTTCCACCGTCGGGTGGCGGCTTTTCCAGCGTCGCCCGGATCACGTCCCGGCTTTTTCGTCGCGACCTCGCGGGACCGGCGCCGACCGGTTCAGGGCCTGGATCCGGAGAGGGCGTGCAGGCCGCCGTCGAGATAGCGGCCGCGCCACGTGCGTACCGTCTGTGGCCGGATACGGCTCCCGGGCGGCCCGCGCATCGGATCCGCCATCGCAGCAGCGCGGGCTGATCCGCGCGCGCCACGACCCGCGCGTAGGTCCGCCGTCGTGCGATCCGCTGACGTGCGCGACGGTCGTTGTCACTGATCAACAATGGTGGTTTCGCAGGGCCGCAATGTCCCATGCGGGCATCGCATCCTGATCACCATCGAATCAACGACTCAGGACACTGGCTAGGGGATGACGGTCGGCTCGACCACGCGGTCGCGCAGCACGGTGTCGGCGACGCGCTGCGCCAGCTGCTCGGCCTGCGCGCGGATCTCGGGGATCGCGGTGGTCTCGTAGAGCTGGCCGCGGCGGATCGGCCCCAGGGCGAAGAGCCGGCGACTCACCCGGCCCGAGGGGGTGACCAGGGCGCCCCGTGGACAGGTGTCCAGGCCGAGGCCGAGGTGGTTGGGGCGGGCCAGCCCGTCGGCCAGCAGGCGGCGGACGAACGGCGCGGTGCCCGGGTTGGCGCCGGTGCAGTTGACGACCGTCCCGACCCGCAGCCGTTCCCCACCGCTCAGGGTCGCGCGCAGACCGTCCGGCCCGGCCTGCAGCTCGCTCAGCCGTCCGGTGTGCAGCCGCAGCCGGCCCGCGGCGAGCAGCGCGTCCACGCGGTCGGCCACCTCGGGCGCCATCCGGTGCCGGGCCGACTCCCAGTAGCGGGCCAGCCGTGCGAGGAACGTCCGCTGCTCCGCGGCGGACAGGCCCTGCCAGAGTTCCGGGACATGCGGGCGCAGCGAGTCGACCACGTGCCGCCAGTCGCCGGGGTGGCCGCTGATCGCCGCGCGTACCCGGCGGACCAGCGTCCGCAGGGGGAGCGGTCCGTCCGCCGAGGAGAGGTCGACCAGGCCGGGCGGTGCGACCACCGGCGGGCGGTGCCGGTGCGCCAGCAGCCCGTGCCGCGAGACCGCGTGCACCACCACGCCGGGCGCCGCGGCCGTCAGCGTGAGCGCGACGTCCACCATGGTGAGGCCGCTGCCCACCGCGAGCACGTCCTTGCCCGGCCGCGCGCGGGCGACCCCGGACACCGGGTGCCAGGGGTCCGCGACGACGCCCGGGAGGCCGCCGGTTCCCGCGAGCGGATCGGGGGGCGCGTTGCCGGTGGCCACGACCGCGGCCGCGGCGGTCAGCCGTTCGCCGCCGGCCAGGTGCAGCACCACTCCTTCGGCGGCGGTCTCGGCACGGACCACCCGCGCGGTGCGGCGCTCCACCGTGGCGTGCGGCTCGGCCCACCGCGCGGTCTCGGCCAGCGTCTCGGCCAGGTAGTCGCCGAAGACCCGGCGTGGCAGGAACGTCTCCGGGCCGCAGCGCAGCCCGCGCCGCACCGCCCACTCCACCAGGTGGCCGGGCTGGTCCGGGAGCGCCGACATGCCCTTGGCGGGCGAGTTGAGCAGGTGGCGCACGTCCTCGGTGGAGTAGGCCACGCCCCGGGCGTGCCGGCCGTGCTCGTCGACGAGGACCACACGGTAGGAGAGCCGCAGCCAGGTGGTGGCACGCAGCAGCGCGATCGCCGTCAGTGTCGCGCTCGCCCCACCCCCGACGAACGCGATGATCGGGCGACAGCCGGGGTCCGGCGCCTGGTCTGCCATAAAACCTACTCTAGCGGTCGGAATTGGGGAGTGGAAGAAATCCGGCGGTCGTACCGCCACGACCCGTGCGGTACGAACCTACCCGCCTCGCCGCCGCCGCGCAGGAGGGAACGCCGATCACCTCCCGGACACCCGATCTCGCGCCCGGTGCGCCGCCACCAGGTGCGCGTCCCCGCGGGACTCAGGAGGGGCCGGCCGCGGGCACGAACTCCTGCGCGGCGGCGCGTCCCTCGGCCTGCAACCGGAGCACCACCGGGCGCAGGCGCTCCTGGTAGCGGGCGAGGGCGTCGGGCACCGGCGCGTCTGCGCCGCGCCGCAGCTCGGCGGCGAGCGCCTCCGCGCCGGCCAGCGCCATGCCGGCGCCCTGGCCGGTGAGCAGGGACATCGCCTGACACGCGTCCCCGGCGAGCGTCACGCGCCCGCTGCTCCACGACGGCATCTCGACCTGGGCCACCCGGTCGTAGTACACCTCCGCCGGGTCGGGGCAGCGATCGAGCAGGTGCGGGACGAGCCAGCCGAGACCGCCGTACATCCGGCGCAGCTCGGCCCGGGGATCGGCGGGCAGCGGGCCGCCCGGCGGCGTGCGGTGCGTGAACAGGGTGGCCACCCGGCCGCCCCCGGCCGGGTAGGCACCGACCTGCCGGCCGGGCGCCTCCAGCATGTGCAGCGCCGCGCCCAGGCCGCGTGCGGTGTCGGGGTCGTCCAGCACGTAGGCGGCGGTGTGGAACCCCAGGTCGCGGACGAAGCGGTCCTCGGCGCCGAAGGCCAGGGCCCGGACCCGCGAGTGGATCCCGTCGGCGCCCACGAGCAGGTCCGCGCGTTCGGCGGTACCGTCGCTCAGCCGCACCGTGACGCCGTCGCCGTGGTCGGTGACCCCCGTGACCGTGATCCCGAACCGCACGTCGGAGCCGGGAGGCAGGGCGTCGTACAGGATCTCCGCGAGGTCGCCCCGCATGAGGGAGACGATCCGGTCGGCGGCGGGCCCCTCGTCGGTGAAACGATCCCGGACGCTCCCGTCGTCACGGTGGTAGACGAGTTCGGACAGGGCCGAGGCGCGTTCTCGCAACCGTGGGAGCAGCCCCATGCGCTCGACGGCGTCGTAGCCAGGGCCCTGGCAGTCGATCAGGTAACCGGCCCGGCGCCCGGCCGGCGCCCGCTCGACGAGGACGACCTCGTGACCGTCGCGGCCGAGCCACCACGTCAGCGCCAGCCCCGCGATCCCCGCGCCGCAGACGAGGACTCTCATTGACGTTCCCTTCCGGCCCGATGCAGGCCACCACCGCCCGACCCTAGGCCGGGGGAGCGCCGTGGGCCACCGGTTTTCCGCGCCCGGGTCGCGTGCGGCCGTCCTGGCGCGGCGGAGATCCGTCAGTGGCGACCGTCCCGCGGCTCGGCGCCGCACCGGACGCACGCCGGGTACCACGGCAGCGGGGTGAGGAGGCGGTGCCGCGGGCAGCCGGCCAGGAGCACGTCGCCGGGCCGCGGGAACTCGGGCGGGTCGTTGACGGGGGTGGCCAGGTCGAACTTGGCCACCATCGAGCGGAACCGGCGCAGGTACTCCGGAGTGCGGGGCGGATCGTAGCCCAGCTCGTCCCAGCGGTGCCGGGCGAGCGCCAGATCGGCGACCCGCAGCACGGCGTCGCGGTTACCGGTGCGCTCCGCCGGGTGGCCGCCCCAGTCGATGTCGGCGAGGTCGAAGCCCACGGCTCCCCGTCCCATGACGTGCTGGTCCTGCAGGGCGAGCAGTGCGGCGAACCGGAACTCCCACTCGCGGGCCGCCAGCGTGGACGCCGCGAGCATCAGCACCTCCACCAGCACCTCGGTGCCGCCGTTGGACAGGTGCAGCTCCTCGGCTCCGCCGCGGATGACGTTCCCCACCCGGGCAGCCTATGGCCGGTCACGCCCGGACGGTGCCAGCGGGGCGGCGGACCCGGACCGCCGGGCCGGGGCCCGCCGACGGGCCGCGTGGCCGGGCGTGCGGAGCGCGATGGCGCGGACCGTCCCGGCGGCGGTGCCCTCCCGTGGGATGAGCTCGATGGCCGCTCTGATCGCCTGCGGGCGGCATTCGGCCGCCGGGACGTGTGCCATGGGGCGACGGAAACGACGCCGTCACGTCACCCGGTCACGCGCGTGGCACCCCTGTGGATGCGGCCTGGCCGCCGCCGCGGCGCGTGAGCAGCAGGTCACCGGCCACGAACAGCAGCAGGGAGGCGCCCAGCAGCGGCATCAGGAGGCCGAGACCGGCGAACACCACCACGACCGCGCCCCTCAGGTGCCATGGCAGCGCCCGCCAGACGGGCGCGATCCCCGGGCGGGCGGCCGGGCGTCGCCGCCACCACATCCGGTACCCCAGCGCGATCACCGTCGCCAGGCCCAGGGCGAGCGCGGTGAGCACCAGCTGGTTGGGCACCCCGAACAGCAGCCCCATGTGGGCGTCGATGCCCCAGCGGGCGAGCTTGGCCATGAGCGGGAAGTCGGCGAACCGTACCGTGTCCGTGATCTGGCCGGTCGAGGGGTCGACCGCCACCGAGTCGAACCGGGTCGGCCAGCTCCGGTCCAGCTCGCTGATCGTGTAACCGGTGTCGCCGCCCGCGGGCAGGATCACCTCCACCGGTCCCTCCAGACCGGCCGCACGGGCCGCCGCCAGGGCGCGGTCCACGCCGACGTCGACGCCCACCGGGCCGGGCGAGTCCGCCGGGATCTCCGCGGAGACGGCCGGAGTCTGCCAGCTCAGCGCCGAGCGGATCGACGTGACGTTCTCCCCGGCGTACTGCGACCAGGTCAGGCCGGTCGCGGACACCAGGAGCAGCCCCACGAAGGCCCAGAGTCCGATCGTCCCGTGGAAGGAGAGCGTGCGGCGCGATCCGCGCGCCCGCGGTTCAGGGACCAGCAGGCCGCGCACCCGCCGCCGGCGCCGCCGCGTCACCCACATCGCGACCCCGCCGGCGGCGACCAGCCACAGCCAGCTCGCGGCGAGTTCGCTGTACAGCCGCCCGGCGTCGCCCAGGTGCAGCTCGCGGTGCAGCAGGTCGATCCAGCCGCGCACGGGGAGCGCTCCGCTGCTGCCGTAGCTGTCCAAGGTGCCGCGCACCTCGCCCGTGTAGGGGTCGACGAAGACGGCGAGACGGGTGCTCTCGGCCAGCTCGCCGGTGTCGAAGAGCACCCGTGTGGTCTCCTCGGGGCTCCCGCCCGGCCGGACGGCGTGCGCGACGGCGTCCGGGGCCGCGGCGCGCGCCGCGGCGATCTGTTGGTGCAGCGGGAGCGGCTCCGCGCCCACGGGCACGCGCAGCTCGTGCGCGTAGACGGCCTGTTCCAGTTGCGGCGTCCACACGTACAGCAGGCCGGTCACCGCGGCGACGAGGATGAAGGGCGCCACGAACAGCCCGGCGTAGAAGTGCAGGCGCAACACGAGCGGGCGGAGCAGCGACCACGTCGACGGGCGCGGGACGCCATGGCGGGTGGTGCCATCGTCCGGGGGCGCCGGAGGGGGGTTCGGGGCGTCGGCGGGGATGTCGGGCATGGGGGATCCTTAGTGTCGTCGGTGTTGGTACCGGGTTTCCGGCGTGCCGCGGGCTGGGTGGGGTCGCCCTGTCCCTGCCGGGGATGGGTACCCGGGTGGGTGCGGGTTCGCCATCGTGGCCGGGGATGTGGCCATCTACCGGGACGCGGGACGCCTGGCCTCCCGCGCCGGGCTCGCGCCGGTCCCGCGCGACTCGGGGCGTATCACCGGCGAGCCGCACCGGCCCGGGCGCCGCCACCGCGGCCTCGGGCGGGTTCGCCGCCTGTCCGCGCCGTCGTCCCTGACGGGAACGGGCCGAACCGGGAGTGGCACGCGCCCGAACGCTCCAGGGGAAGGAACTTTCGAGAAGCACTGATGGCTCTGGCCCGCAGACGGGGGACGCGTTGTGGGCGCCGCGCGACGACCGCGCGTTCACCCCCTCGACGCCGGGCGTCCGGGCGGCTCGACTCAATCATTGAAAGTCCCTTCGCTTCCTGGGGTCGGGGGGAGAGAGCGCGGAGTGGGGGAAGGGGGCTCAGTCCTCGACGAGGTCCTGGGCGATGTGGCGGCCGGCGTCCGGTACGGGCGGCACGGCGAACAGGGCGCTCCCCTCGTGCCGGATGTAGGCGTTGAGGGCGTCGCCGCCGTCGGCGAGCCGCTGCTGGACGGGGACGAAGGCGCGCGACGGGTCGGCCTGCCAGGCCATGAACAGCAGCCCCGCGTCCCGGGTGCCGTCGGCGCGCCAGCCCTCGTCGAAGCTGTAGCCGCGCCGGAACATCCGGGCGCCCAGGTTGCTCTCCGGGCTGGCCAGCCGCACGTGGGCGTCGGCGGGGATCCGCGGCCGGCCGGCGGAGTCGCGGGCGTGCAGCGGAACGTCGTCGCCCTCGCCGCGCCCGCCCAGCGGCGCTCCGGTGTCGAGGTGCCGGCCGACGACCCGCTCGCGGTGCCCGGCGTCCAGCGCGTACCAGTCGTCGAGCAGCATCCGGATCCGCCGCACCACGAGGTAGCTGCCGCCCGCCATCCATCCGGCCGGGCCATCGGCTGGGCGCGCCCGGACCGTGGCGGCGAACAGCGCCTCGTCGCGGGGCGGGTTGCCGGTGCCGTCGAGCTGGCCCATCAGATTCCGGGGCGTGGCCGCCGGGTCCCGTGCCGCCGCGGCCGTGCGCTGGAAGCCGCGCAGCGACCAGCGGATCCGGGTGTGCGCCGTCACGGCGGACACCAGGTGCTGCACGGCCGCCGCGAGGACCATGGGATCCTCCGCGCCGACCTGGAGCAGCAGATCGCCGCCGCACCACTCTTCGCGCAACTCGTCGGTGGCGAAGGCGGGCAGATCGGCCAGCTGCTCCGGGCGGCGCGCGGCGCGCCCGATGGCGTCCAGCAGCGCGCCGCCCAGCCCGACGGTGACCGCCAGCGAGGCGGGCAGCAGACCGGCGGATGCGGCGCCGGCCACCGCCGCGGCGGGTCCGTCCGCCATCAGCCGGTCCGCCTCGGTGGACCAGGTCCGCAGCACGGCGGCCGCGGCCGCGCGGGCGGGCTCGGCGGCCTCGCGCGCCGGCGCCACGAGGTCGAGCGCGATGACGTGGACGAACGCCGGAGCGGCTCCGGCGACGCCCGGCTGCAGCCGCGATCCGGTCGCGGCCGTCCCCGAGGCCATGGCCAGCCGCTCGGTGGCGGCGCGGCCGGCCGTGTCCCCACCCACCAGCGGGCGCAGGATCTCGCCGGCCCCGAGCCCGGAGCCGAGGCCGGTCAGTCCGGCCGCCCCGGCGGTCGCGAGAAGGCCGCGCCGGGACATCGGGGCCGGCGCGTCGTGTCGTGTCATGGTGGTCCGTCCTGCGGCCCGGCTCCCGCCACTGCGGGTGCTCAGTGGCCGGAGTGGTCTTCGGCGCCGCCGTCCTCCGACGAGGGACCGGCCGAACGCTCCAGGACGGGGGCCTCGACGTCGAGGACGCTGCCGCTCTCGAAGGTGAGCGTCAACGTGACGGCGTCCCCGGCGGCGAGCGGCTCGGAGAGGTCGTTCACCATGAGGTGGAAGCCACCGGACCGCAGCTCGGTCGAGCCGCCACCGGGGACGGGGATCTCCTCGACCACGCCCATCTGCGAGGCGCCGCTGGGGGTCTCCGTGGTGGATCCCAGCTCGACCTCGCCCGAGACCGGGCTCTCCACGGCGACCAGGGCGTCGTCGGCCTCGGCCGCGTTCGTGACGGTGAAGTAGGCCGTGGTGGAGTCCGGCGTCGCCGGTTCGGGGATCCAGGCGCCGTCCACGCGGACCTCACCGGAGGCGGCCGATCCCGTCTCCGGCTCCTGGGCGGGTGTGGGGGTGGGGGCGGACTCCGGGGCGCCCGCGCAGCCGGGCAGCGCGAGCAGCGGCAGTACGGCGCAGGCGCCCAGCAGCGCACGGATCCGGGATCGTGGATCCGCCGGGCCGGTACGCCGTTCACCGGAAGGGGAGTGGGGGTGGGGTGCGCAGAGCGGGAACAGGGCCAGCACAGCAACCTCCGATCGCTTTCGGGCGGGGCGGGCCGGTACCCGTCCCGGTCGGTGTCGGTCGCGGGGGTCCCGGCCGTCCCGGAGGCGGCCGGGCGGGCGTGCGCCCGGGGGATCTCTCCTCTCGTTCACGGGCGGCGAGTTCACAGCGTGTCCTCGACGAGTTCGGGCAGTAGCAGGCTCAGCTCGTCCGCGGCCGTCCCTTCGTCGAAGAACCCGATCGGGTCGCCGCCGGGCCGGAGCACGGCCAGGCGCCCGCCGTGCGTGACAAGGTACTCCCCGTCGGTGACCACGGGCGCGTCGATCGGGATACCGTATTCCTCGGCGGCCCGCACGACCTGGTCGATCGGCCCGCGCACGCCTTCGAAGTCGGGGTCGAAGCCGTCCAGCCACGCCCGGAAGTGCTCGTCGGTGTCACGCTCGGGATCGGTGCTGACCATGACGACATCGATCCGCTCGGCGTCGGCGCCGATGCCGGCCATCGCCTGTGCCACGTCGGCCATGGTGGTCGGGCAGACGTCGGGGCAACTGGTGTAGCCGAAGAACAACAGGGTCAGCCGGTCGTCCGCGACCCCGCGGAAGCTCCACTCCTCGCCCTCGACCGTGCGGAACTCCTGCGCCGGGGCGCGCATGGCGCCGTCCGGGACCTCCAGGAAGAAGTCGGGCCGCTCCTGTGCGGTTTCCTCGCCGCCGCCGGCGCATCCGGCCAGCAGCACCAGCCCCGCCAGAGCCGCGGCCCGCACCGCCGTCCCGGACCGCCCGGGCCCGCGTGTGGCCACCATCCGTCGCCCTCCGTTCCACCCGTTCGTCATGGAGCCGACCGGTATGACCGGTTCCGGACAGCAAGTCGGACGGTGGTCCGCGATGGTTCCGGACGGCGCCGCGATCGCCTTGTGGCGTGCGTCACGTTCTGGTGTCCCGGTCGTCGAATGCCCCGCCCGGACCGGCTCCGGCACACGGGAACGTGACCGGCATGCGCGCCGGCGCCGGTTTCCGCCCGCGGTCGCGGGCAGGGACGGCCCCGGACGCCCGCCCGCGTTCCTCGTGGGGCCCGGAGCCGAACGGTTCGCCACCGATCGCGGCGTTGGGCCCCGGCACGTGGGCGTAGGGAGGTGCGGCCCGTGGCCGGGTGATCGGGGCTTTGCCCTGCGTACCGGGTCCGGTACCGGACGGGCCGGGGCTGTCGGACGCTGATGCGCGGGGTTCAGCACCCTCGACCGTCCCGAGCCCCAAGTGGAGCTGGAGCGCGACGGCTACTCCGAGCCACTGATCATCGTCGGCGAGTTCGACGCCGACACCGACTACGCCGGCCCGCGCCGGACGGCCGGGCGGGAGGGGCGAGGCGGCGGGTCAGCCGTCGCCGGAGCCCGGTTCCGCCCGCGGCGGAGGAGTCCGCAGCGGCGGCGATTCCGCGCCGCAGAACAGCGCCCGCCGGGTCTCCGCCGGGACCGCGGCCGCGCGCCGCTCGCGGCCGAGCAGGACGAGGGCGAGCAGCCCGGCCGCCGCGCTGAGCGCGGCGAGGATGAGCATGGCCGGGGCGAAGCCGCCCGCGACCCCACGCGGTCCGGTCACGCCCGCCAGTACCGGGACGGCCGCCACCCCGATGAGCTGTGCGCCGCGGGCCACCGCGTTGTTCACGCCCGACGCCACGCCAGCGTGCCGCAGCGGGGCGGACGCCAGGACGGTCGCGGTGAGCGGCGCCACCGTCGCAGCCAGTCCCGCACCCACCACGAGCACGCCGGGCAGCACCCCGGTCAGGTAACCGCTGCGGCCATTGTCCAGGGCCAGCAGGACCAGGCCGGCCGCGACGACGAGCGGCCCCAGGGTGAGCTGCGTCCACGGGCCGATCCGTTCGGCCAGCCGCCCGGAACGGCCGGACAGGGCCAGCATGAGGAGCGTGATCGGCAGCGCCGCCGCGCCCGCCGCCAGGGCGGAATAGTCCATGGCCTCCTGCAGGAAGATCACCAGCAGGAAGAACAGCGGCCCCAGCGCCCCGTACAGCAGCACCGTCATCACGTTCACCGCGCTGAACCGTACCGAGCGGAACACGCTCAGCGGCAGCATCGGGTGGTCGCCGCGCCGCTCGACCAGGAGGAAGACCGCCAGAGCGGCCAGTCCCAGAGCGCCGCTGGCCAGCACCCGCACCGGGTGGAAGGGCTGCTCGCCCGCCGCGATCAGCGCGTAGGTCACCCCGGCCAGCCCGATGACGGCGGCCCCGGCCCCGGCGTAGTCGAGCCGGGCGTGCGCCGCCGGATCCCGGGACTCCGGCAGCCGCCAGGCGATCAGCAGCACCGCGGCGGCGAGCGGCAGGTTCAGCAGGAAGATCAGCCGCCACGATCCGGCGTCCACCAGCCACCCTCCGACGAACGGGCCCACGGCCGACGCGACCCCGGTCAGCCCGGACCACGCGCCGATGGCCCGGCCGCGGTCCTCCTTGCGGAACCCGGTCTGCAGGATCGCCAGGCTGCCCGGAGTCAGCAGCGCCCCGCCGACGCCCTGGGCGATCCGGCCGGCGATCAGCGCCTCGGTGCTGGTGGCCGCCACGCACAGCAGGGAGGCCAGCGCGAACCACGCCACCCCCACCGCGAACACCCGGACCCGGCCGAACCGGTCGCCGAGCGCGCCGCTCAGCAGGATCAGCGCGGACAGCGTGAGCAGGTAGCTGTTGGAGATCCACTGCAACCCGGCCACGCCGGTGCCGAGCTCGGCACCGATGGCGGGCAGCGCCACGTTCACCACCGTCGAGTCGAGGAACGCCATCCCGGACCCGAGCACGGTCGCGGTCAGCAGCCACCGTGCGGCCGGCGTCCCCCAGGCGATCGCCCCGGCCTCGGGCGCGTCCCCGGTTCGGCGGAAACCACCACGGCCGCTCACGCCGGCCGCCCTCCCCGCCGGACGCCGCCGGACCGAACGGCCGGAGCGGCACCGGATCCGGCCACGGGCGGCGGCGCGCCCGCACCGCCCGACCCTGCCGAGCGGCGCTGCCCGGTGGTAGCGATGCCAGCCGACACGAGACTCTCCTTGCGCGTCGTCGTCTTCGGCGGGAGCCGGCCCCCGCCCGAAAGGCGGATGGACGTCGACCCTCCCCTTCGACACTACGACGCCCGGCGGCCTCCCGCCGGGACGGAGCGGACGCGGCCGGAACGTTCGAGGACCGGCACCGCGGCGTCAACGGAACCGCCCGGGCCGGTGCCGATGCGGGGCGGACCATGCCACCGGTGGGCTCCGTGCCGGTCAGGGCGGCGCGGCGGTCGCGCGACAGGCCAGGAGGGCGGTCGTGTCCCCGGCGACCCGCCGCGAGCGCGCGGTCGCCGGGACGGCATCCCGGCCCTGCCGTGCCGATTCCCCACGGGGTTCGGCGTCGCCGTGTGACCGCGGTGTAAACCCCCTGTGAATCGCGGGCGAGCGGACCTTGAGCGACCGTCCGTGCGTCTAAGGTGAAGATGGTTCCGCTCGCCGGGGCCGCAAAGGACCTATCACCACAGGTTTCGCCGCCGCAGAAAGGCTTCCCCGTGGCTGTCCGAACCCGTGGCGTGCCGGAGACGGCGGTCGCCACCCTCCCGGCCGCCGACCGTGCCTCCCGTCCGTTCCCGGAACAGGATGCGGCTGTGCGGCGCCGGTTGCTGGCCGTCGCCACCCGGCTGTTCGCCGAGCGCGGGATCGACCGCACCTCGCTGCGCGACGTCGCCGACGCCGCCCACGTGACCGAACGGCTGTTGCACCGCCACTACGCCGGCAAGGCCGCGCTTCTCGACGCCGTCTGCGCCCGGGCCGCGCGCCGGGACGCCGACCGCCTCGAACGCATCGCCGCCCGTCCGGTCCCGGTCGTGGAGCGGGTGCGGGCGGCCGCGGCCGACGCCGTGGCGGCGGCCGTCTCCGAGCCGGACGACACCACCGTGGTCTTCCGCGCGTACCGCCCGGCCGTCGCCGAACGGTGCCGCGCCGTGCGCGCGGCCCGCCACCGCTACCGGGTGCTGTTCCGCGCCCTGATCGCCGAGGGGCAGCGCTCCGGCGCTTTCACCACGCAGGTGCCCGCCGACATCGTCGTGGACTTCTTCCTCGGCTCGGTCCACCACCTGAGCACGTGGTACCGTCCGGCCGACGGGCGCTCGGTCTCCGACGTCGGCTCCGTCTACGCCGACCAGTTACTCGACGCCCTGCGCGCGGCGCGGCCGGCCGCCTGATCGGCGCGGCCCGGCCGGTCAGCCGACGATCCCCCAGAACCGTGCGGTGTGGTAACTGGAGCAGATGGTGTCCAGGAAGTGGGCGGCGGCCGTGCCGCACTCCTCGGCGCCCGGACCGGGGTCGACGGGCGTGCCGTGTCCCATGCCCTCCACGAGGTAACCGGCGACGGCGGTGCCGCCGGCAGGCGCCGCGTACTCCTCCAGGGTGGTGCCGCCGGGCAACCGGGTCGTCGTGGTGGGCGTCTGGCCGATCCCCCAGACGTCGGTCCACTGGTCGCGCGACTCCCGTGCGTTGGCGGGCACCACGGTGGTGTCGGCGGTTCCGTGCCAGATCGCCACGCGCGGCCACGGACCCGTGTAACCGGGGTTCTTGGCCCGGACCGCGTCGCCCCACTGCGCCGGAGTGCGGTCCCTGCCCGGATTCTGGCAGCCGAGAGCGGACAGCAGGTCGGTGGCGCAACCGGCGGGCAGGCCGGCGATGACGGCGCCGCCGGCGAACGTCTCCGGATAGGCCGACAGCATCTCCGCGGCCATGGCGCCCCCGGCGGAGAGCCCCGAGACGTAGGTCCGGTCCGGATCGGCACCGAACGCGGCGTGCGCGTGGGCCACCATCTGCCGGATGGACCGTGCCTCTCCGCGGTCCCGCGCGACGTCGCCGGGCTGGAACCAGTTGAAGCAGCGCGAGATGTTGTTGGTGGTGCGCTGTTCGGCGTAGACGAGGACGATCCCGGCGGAATCGGCGTACTTCTGCCAGCCCGAGCCGGCGTGGTAGGCGGCGGCGTTCTGGGTGCACCCGTGCAGCAGGACCACCAGCGGGGCGCCGGCCTCCGCGGATGCGGGCACGTAGGCGTACATGGCCAGTCCGCCGGGGTTGTCGCCGAAGCCGGTGACCTCGGTGAGCGCCGCGGCACGCGCCGGCGGTGCGAGCGCCGTCGCGGACACGAGCAGCAGCAGGATCATGCCGAGCAGGGCTCGGGCGCGGGCGGGTGGGCGGGGCGGGATTCGTTCCGTGCACGAGGACATGTGCGGCCTCCGGGAAGCGAGCGGTACGGAGTGCGCCGAACATAGCCGCGATGTGACCTCGTTCATATGGGCGAGCGCCACACGGCCGGTGGCCCGGCCGTGTGGCGCTCGCCCACGGGCGCGGTGCCGGCCAGGGGCGACGCCGGCCGTCCACGCCGCCGGTATCCGTGCGGCGGAATACCGCTTTCCCGCAACGCCGTCGCCGGGCGCCGACCGTATCCCCGGGAAATTGCGACGTCGGTTGGAATCCGGCAGTTCCGGATTTGTGCCGGTGCATTCTGTGGCGAGGTCAGCGAAATGTCGATTCGCTGCGCAATGCCCGCCGTGCGCCCGGCGCGTTTCGGGGTGCCCCCGGCCGCCGTTTCGGATTTCGGTCGCGTTTGCCGTCGGCCATGTCAGGACACGAACCGTCACGTTTCATAACTGCGAGTGCCTGGAGTGGCATGAAGTCGACAACGGTCAAGCCGACCGTGGGACGGAAGAGCGGACCGGCCCGTGGCGTGCGTCTGATCGCGGGGCTCGGAGCGATGGTGGCCTGGGGCGCGCTGCTGGCGGCGCCGGCGCAAGCGGAGGCCGTGCCCGGGGAGACGGCCGCGACCGTCTCCGTCCCGCTGCGGCAGGCGGTGGCGGATCTTCCGGTCGCCGACGAGGACCGCACCGGTTACTCCCGCTCGGCGTTCCGGCACTGGGTGGACGAGGACGGCGACGGCTGCAACACCCGCGCGGAGGTGCTGGTCGAGGAGGCCGTCACGCCCCCGGACGTCGGTGACGGCTGCCGGATCTCCGGCGGCGAGTGGGACTCCTACTACGACGGCCAGCGCGTCGGCAACGCGTCCGGGCTGGACATCGACCACGTCGTGCCACTGGCCGAGGCGTGGGACAGCGGCGCGTCGGAGTGGCGGGCCGAGCGCCGGATGCGTTACGCGAACGACCTCGGCGACGCCCGCGCGCTCGTCGCGGTGACCGCGCGGCAGAACAGGTCCAAGGCCGACAAGGACCCGGCCGAGTGGCTGCCGGCGCTGTCCGACGCGCACTGCCGCTACGTCACCGAGTGGACGGCCGTCAAGCTGCGCTGGGGGCTCACCGTCGACACCCGTGAGCGCGAGGCGCTGACCTCCCTCGCGGCCGGCTGCCCCGACGAGACCCTCACCGTCGAGCAGGCGCCGTGACCACGCGCCCCCGCACCGCCCGGCGATCCCCTGGGGGCGGTGCGGGGGCTCCTCCACGCTCACCGTCCGTGCACGGTCCCGCGCTCGGTGCCGCCGGCCGGGCGGGCGACCGGTCGATACCGACCGATTGATAGGTACTTTCGGCGAATGCCTTTTTGTTGCTGATCCGCTGCGGTATATTGCGCTACGGCCGTTCCGCAATACCGAACGGTCGGTCGGCGAGTGCGGTTGGAGAGGTGACGGCGAGGCGGACCCTCCGTGAATCGGGCTTCGGCGACTGCGCGACCACCCATCCGCCGAGCCGTCCGGAACGGTCCGGGGAGAGCTGACAAGGGGAGGTCATCGCCGCAGGCGGCTCCCACCGCGACGACGCCGCAACCGAGGGCGGGCGACACTGGGTCGTGTGTCGCCCGCCCTCGGGCCTTCGGCGCCCGGCGGTACGGCACCACCGCCCGGCGCCGCCGGTGGGGCCGCGGATGAGCCGGGTGACCGGCCGACGTCGCTTCCGGGGGACCCGAACGACGGGATTTCGGAACGCACGTAGCCGAGGAGCTGCCGCAGCCGCCGGACGAAGGAGGCGGCGTCGGACACGCTCGGCGTGAAGGAACCGGTCAGAGCCGTCGCCGCCTGCCGAGCGAGCTGACGGCGGAACTCACTCAGCGCACCGCGGTGCGCCGCCGACGGTCCGGGGAGCAGGGCCAGCAGTTTCGCCGTTTCGGTGAGCGGCTCGGTTTCCGCGGACGCGAAAGCGAAACGGCTCCCCACCAGTGCGTCGGTGATCAACGCCGCTCCGCCCTCCAGGACCCCGCATGCGGCCAGAATCCTCCGGGTGGGGTCGTCCGTCCCTGTCGCCGCGATCCGCCGCAACTCGGCGTCCGTCTTGTCGAGGACGTTCAGCGCCGCGGTGACCCGGGACCGCGTCCACCGGGCCTCCGGAACCGGCCGGGGAGGCGGCGGGACCGGGCCGGCACCGACCGGCTCCCCGTCCGGTGGTGCGGCGGCCGGGCCATCGCCCCCGCCGTCCGCGCCGGGCGCCTCCCGGCTGGGTGGAGCGGCCACGAAGGGCGGAGGCGGAACCGGAACCGGCGGCGGTGGCGTCCGGCGCCGCCGGACCGGCTCCGGCTTCGGCCCGCCCAGCGCCGTCGCGGTGCCGGTGCCGGCCGCCCCGGCGTCATCTCCGGAGACCGCGTCGATCAGGTCCCACAGATCCGTCTCGTCGGCCTCCGCCCGCGCCAGCCCCTCGATCGCCTCGTCCGCCAGGGCCGCGCTCACCGCGAACTCCGCGCGCGCTCCCAGCGCCTCCGCGGACGTCAGGCGAGTCAGGAGTTCCCGCAACCGGTCCCGGAGCAGGAAGGCGAGCACCAGCACGACCACCGGCCACACCAGTACACGGACGTACTCCAGGACGAGCTCCGCGATCTCCACCGATCCACCGCGCCCTTCCGCACCCCGCGCCCGACACGACGGCACGAGTCCGGCGCAGCGGACCGCGGACCGCCACACCGGCGATGGAGGAGACCACGGGTTCCGTCAGACCGCCCGCACCCGGGGATACTCCGGCTCCCACATCGCCTCGCGCACCCGGCGGGCCGGGTCGCCGAGGCCGGCCCGCGCCACACCCTCCCGGACGGCCCGCTCGGCGACCCGGGCGGCCACCGCCGCGGACGTCGCGCGCAGATCCCGGACCGCCGGCAGTAGCGCGGCGCCGGGACGGCCCACGTCCGTCAGACCCGCGACCGCCTCGGCGGCGGCGCGCAGCATGGCGGCGTCGATCCGCCGCGCGCGGGCCACCACCGCGCCCAGGCCGAGGCCCGGGTACAGCAGGGCGTTGTTCGCCTGGCCGATCGTGTAGGTGACGCCGCCGTGCTCGACCGGGTCCACCGGGATACCGGCGGCGACCAGGGCACGCCCGCCGGTCCAGCGCACCAGATCGGCCGGCATCGCCTCGATGCGCTCCGTCGGGTTGGAGAGCGGCAGGATCACCGGCCGGTCGACGTGCGACGCCATCTCCCGCACGATCTCCTCGGTGAACGCGCCGGTGGCGGTGGAGGTGCCGACGAGGACCGTCGGGCGCACCCGGGCGACGACCCCGGCGAGACCGACGCCCTCGGCGGCGCCGTCCCCGAACTCCTCGCGCACCTCCGACGCCGGCCGGGCATAGCACTCCTGATAGTCCCGCAGGTCCGGCATGTCGTCGCTCAGCAGTCCCTGCCGGTCGACCGCCCAGATCCGGCGGGTCGCGGCCGCGCGGTCCAGACCATCGCGGACCATCGCGTCCCGGAGCTGGTCGGCGATCCCGACCCCGGCCGTGCCGGCGCCGAAGACGACGACGCGCTGTTCGCGCAGTGGCGTGCCCGAGATCCGGACGGCGCTCAGCACGGCCGCGAGCACGATCGCGCCGGTGCCCTGGAGATCGTCGTTGAAGGTCGGGAGCCGATCGGCGTAGCGCTCCAGGAGGCGCCGGCCGTTCGACGGCCCGAAGTCCTCCCAGTGCAGCACGGCGTGGGGGAACCTACCGCTCACCGTCGCGACGAAGCGGTCGACGAAGTCGTCATAGCGCCGGCCCCGGACCCGCGGGTGCCGCAGACCGAGATAGCGCGGGTCGTCGAGCAGGTCGCGGTTGTCCGTTCCCACGTCCAGTGCGACGGGGATCACCCGGGCGGGGTCGATCCCGGCCGCCGCGGTGTAGACGGCGAGTTTGCCCACCGCGATGTCGCTGCCGCCGCCGACCCCCCAATCGCCGATGCCGAGGATCATCTCGCCATCGGACGCCACCACCAGGTCCACATCGTCGGCGCCCGGCCCGAGATGCCGGAACGCCGGTTCCACGCCCTCCGGATCGTCGACCGACAGGTAGAGCCCGCGCGGCCGCCGGTACTCGTGGCTGTACCGCTTGATCGCCTCGCCGATGGTGGGGTCGTAGACCACCGGCAGCATCTCGGGCAGGTGATCGGCCAGCAGGCGGTGGAAGAGCACCTCGTTGCGGTCCCGCAGCCCGGTCAGATAGACATTGCGGAGCAGGTCGCCGGGCTGCTGAAGGTACTGCTCGTAGGCGCGGCCCGCCTGCACGTCGAGGCTGGTGACCGCCGGCGGCAGCAGCCCCGCCAGATCCAGCTCGGCGCGCTCCTCGGCGGTGAACGCGCTGCCCTTGTTGAGGAGCGGGTCGCGGATGACCTCCAGCCCGCGGGCCGAGGTGTGCACTGTGCCATCCGCGCCCGGCCGGTGGTTCCGGCCCGCGCGGCTCGGTGATGCGACTCGGCTGTGCGCTGACACGGCTGCCTCCCGGTGGGACGGGTCCGGCCGTCGGGACGTTGTGCGCGGGCACCGGTGTGTCCGGTCCGCGCGCCCTGGTGTCCCCGCCGCCCGGCGACGGCATGGCAAAGCGGCCGCAAAACCGCCGTCAGCCGTGGCCGCGACGTGCCGCCGGCCGCGCCGGGCACCGCCTCGGTTCGAGGTACCCGCTGGTAGCTCGATACCCTGCTGAGCGGTCCACATGGTCCACATGATCTTCGCTGCGCCGCAGCGACTTCGGAGGTGCCCTTATGTCCCGCTCGGCACTGGTCACCGGCGGCAGCCGGGGGATCGGTCTGGCCATCGCCCGTGAACTCCAGCGGGGCGGCGACGCCGTCGCCGTCACGTACCGGTCCGGGGAGCCGCCGGAGGGGCTGCTCGGCGTGCACTGCGACATCACCGACTCCGCCCAGGTCGACGTCGCCTTCAAGCAGGTCGAGGAGGAGCACGGCCCCGTCGAGGTGCTGGTCGCCAACGCCGGCATCACCAAGGACCAGCTGCTCGCCCTGATGAGCGAGGACGACTTCACCTCCGTCCTCGACACCAACCTCACCGGCTCCTTCCGGGTGGCCAAGCGCGCGGTGCGCGGCATGATGCGCAAGCGCAACGGCCGCATCATCCTCATCTCCTCGGTGGTCGGCCTGCTCGGCTCCGGCGGCCAGGCCAACTACGCCGCCTCCAAGGCCGGCCTGGTCGGCTTCGCTCGTTCGCTCGCCCGGGAGCTCGGCTCCCGCAACATCACCGTCAACGTGGTCGCCCCCGGCTTCATCGAGACCGACATGACGGCGGTGCTGCCGGAGGAGCGGCAGGCCGAGATCAAGAAGAACGTGCCGCTGGGCCGGTACGGCTCGGTGGACGAGATCGCCAAGACGGTCGGCTTCCTCGCCAGCGACTCCGCCGCCTACATCACCGGCGCGGTGATCCCCGTCGACGGCGGACTGGGCATGGGGCACTAGTCACCGCGCTCCCCATCGCGGGCAGCTCCGGCACCGGCCACTCCTCTAGCAACAAGGACGAAAGACTCCATGGGAATTCTCGACGGCAAGCGCATCCTCGTCACCGGGGTGATCACCGACAGCTCGATCGCCTACCACGTCGCCCGGCTCTGCCAGGAGCAGGGCGCCACGGTCGTGCTCACCGGCTACGGCCGGCTCAGCCTGGTCGAGCGGATCGCCAAGCGGCTGCCGGAGGCGCCGCCGGTGCTGGAGCTGGACGTGACCGACACCGGGCACCTGGACAGCCTGGCCGACCGGATCCGTGAGCACGTCGACGGCATCGACGGCATCGTGCACTCGATCGGGTTCACCCCGCAGGACGCGCTCGGCGGCAACTTCCTCAACACCAAGTGGGAGGACGTCGCCACCGCCATGCACACCTCGGCCTACTCGCTCAAGGCCCTCACCATGGCTGTGCTGCCGCTCATGAAGGACGGCGGCTCGGTCGTGGCCATGGACTTCGACGCCACCGTCGCCTACCCGGTCTACGACTGGATGGGCGTCGCCAAGGCCGGCCTGGAGGCGACCTCCCGCTACCTCGCCCGCTACCTGGGCGAGCAGCGGGTCCGGGTGAACCTGGTCTCCGCCGGGCCGCTGAGCACGATGGCCGCGCGCAGCATCCCCGGCTTCGGCGAGCTGGCCAAGGAGTGGCCGCAGCGGGCGCCGCTCGGCTGGGACATGAGCGACCCCGAGCCGGCGGCGCGCGCCGTCGTGGCGCTGCTCTCCGACTGGTTCCCGGCCACCACGGGGGAGCTCGTGCACGTCGACGGCGGCTTCCACGCAATGGGCGCCTGACCCGGAGCCGGCCCTTGGGCGCCCCGTCGTGACGACGTGGGCGCCCTTTGCTCGCCCGGCGCCGCGCCGCCGGGCTTTGACTGTGAACAGAGAGAGGCAGGGACCGCACATGGACCTCGGACTCGACGGAGCCAGGGTCATCGTCACCGGGGCGAGCCGCGGCATCGGCCGGGCGATCGCGCAGACCTTCGCCGAGGAGGGGGCGGACCTCGCCGTCTGTGCGCGCACCGCCGAACCGCTGGAACGCGCCGCCGAGGAGCTGCGGGCCACCGGACGCCGGGTGCTGGCCGAACCGGTGGACGTCGCCGACGAAGCCGGGCTGCGCGGTTTCGTCGACCGTGCCGCGCGCGAACTGGGCGGGCTGGACGTGGTGGTCTCCAATGTCTCCGGCGGCAGCAGCACCACGCCGGACCAGTGGGAGCGCAACTTCGCCACGGACCTGCTGCCGCTGGTCCGGCTGACCGAACAGGCCGAGCCGCACCTGGCGGCCTCCTCCCGCGGCGGTGCGATCGTGGCGATCTCCACCACCTCCGCCCTGCACGTCACCGCGCCGTCCGGCCCGGGCGCCTACGGCGCGATCAAGGCGGCCGTGAACCACCACGTGGCCGCGCTCGCGCGCACGCTGCCGGAGAAGGGCATCCGGGTCAACACGGTGTCGCCGGGCCCCATCGAGTTCGAGGGCGGCGGCTGGGCCCGCCGCCGGGAGCGGCAGCCGGACTTCTACCAGGCCATCCGGTCCCGTATCCCCTCCGGCCGCCTCGGCCGGCCGGAGGAGGTGGCGCGCGCGGTGGTCTTCCTCGCCAGCCCGGCGGCGAGCTTCATCACGGGGGCGAACCTGGTCGTGGACGGGGGGTTCCTGGACCGGGTTTAGTGCCGTGACCGGCGGGGATACGGATTTCCGTTTCGTTCAGCCGATTAGCCGGTTGCTCGCTTAAATTGATAGACGTATCGGGCAATTGATGAGGCTCTGGAACCGATCTTCGGAACGGGGTGGCTCGACAAGTGATGACCTATGACGTGAAGGTCATACGCGAGGACCGGCAATGGGTTGCCATCGTTGAAGGGTTGCGGGGCGGCGCGACCGCGACTCGAACTCTGGCCAAGCTCGACGTGGAGGTGCGAGACGTCATCTCTTGTCTGACCGATACGGATCCGGACTCGTTCGGCATTGTTTGGCACTGGGGCGAGGCTATCGGCAGCGATAACACCGAGGCTATGGACCGATTTGCGGAAATGCGCGATCGTTTGGAGGCTGCACGCGCCGATTACGAACGAGTCCAGTCGGCCGTGGTCATCAGCCTTCGTCATGCTGGAGTGTCCGTGCGGGACGCCGCCTGGCTCCTGGGAATCTCATTTCAGCGCGTTCAGCAATTGGACGCTGCCGGTCGCTGACCGAATCGCAGCCGAATAAAGTCCGATATCCAACGCGAAACCCGGCTCACCAACCGTCCGGAAGGCTGCCGGGTTCACTTTACGCGGCTACTGCCGCGCACGGATTTATAATGGCACAGCAATGACATGAAGTCGAGCCGTCACCCCTCCCGCAGCACGTCCACCAGCCGGGTGTACCGCGTGACGGTGGCGACCTCCCGGACTCCCTGCGCCAGCGCGGGTCCGGCCGCGTGCACGATCGACAGGTGGCGCTCGGCGCGGGTCACCGCCGTGTAGACCTGCGGCCGCGACCAGCGCACCTCGGGGGGAAGCACCGCCACCACGGCCGGCCAGGTGGTTCCGTTGGCCGCGGCGATCGTCATCGCCCAGCCGTGCCGGAGGGTGCCCGGCGCGGGTACCGGCACCGTCGTTCCGTCGGCCAGCTCCACCACCGCGCCGTCCTCGCCCGTCTCCTGGAGCCGGCCGGCCTCGCCCGCCAGGTGGCCGGGGCCGACGGTGGCGAACAGGACGCGGTCGCCCGGATCGAAGCCGTGCCACGCGCCCGGACCGGGGTTGAGCCGCGCCTTGCATGCGGCGTTCAGCGCGTCGGCTCCCGCCTCGCCGCCGCGGGTGGCGGTGACGATCTGCACCTCGTCGGCGGCGATGCCCAGCGCGCGCGGAATGGAGTCGGCGATCAGCTGGACCGCGCGGTGGACCGCCTCGCCCGCCGATTCCGCCGGGACCACCACGACCTCGCGGCCGGGAGCGGCCACCTGGGCCAGTTCGCCGCCGGCCACCGCGGCGGCCAGCCGCGCGACCGGGCCGGGATCGGGGTCGTCCGGGAGCGCGGCCACCGCCGCGGTGCCCGAGGCGGCCAGGTCCGCGGCCACCTGCCCGGGCAGCGCCGACGGCGCCAGAGCCGGGTCGGCGAGCAGCACGAGGTGGGTGCCGTCGGCGCAGGCGTCCACCAGCGCCGCCGCCTGCTCGACGTCCAGCGCCATGGCGCCGACGACCACCACCAGGCCCGCCTCGATCGGCCGCTCCGCGCCGCGTCCGTGCCCGCCGCCCGCGCCCGTCTCCAGCAGCCGTGCCAGCGACCGCACCGGCACGCCGTCGCCGGGCACCATCGCGCGGACCGCCTCGGCGGCCCGCGCCGTGGGGGCGGTCACCGCGACACCGACCTCGCTGTCCGCCGCGATCGCCGCGGCCCCGGCGACCACCTGGCCGACCGCGGCCGTGGCCGCCGGGCCGTGCGTGAGCACGCAGACCCCGCGCAGCGCCAGCGTCACGAGCGCGGCGGCGGTCTCCGGCGCGATCTCCACCCCCAGGCGTGCGCCGAGCGCCTCCACGGTCTCGCGCGCCGTCGCGGAGTCCATGATCGGCTCGCTGGTGGCGAGCAGCCGGACCAGCCCCTCGCCGAGGTCCTGCTCGGCCAGCCCGACCCGGGCCAGCCCGTAGTGGCGGTCCGGTTCCGGCATCTCGGGCGCCTCGTCGCCGGTGAAGTCCTCCGCCCCGGAGTCGGGGAACACCTCGAAGGCGAGCACGTCGCCGTCGTCCAGCGCGGCCGTCATGGCGTCCTCGGGCGAGCGCACGCCCATGGAACGCAGCACCCCGGCGAGCCGCGTCTCCTCGATGGCGGTGTGGCCGTCACGCGCGGCGCGGCGCAGCAGGTGCCCCACCACCGCCCGGCCCCGCCGCGGGTCGCCGGGCGAAGCGGCGTCGCCGAGCAACCGCCGCGCGCAGTGATCGGCCTGCTGGAGGGTGGCGCCCGGAAGCGTGAGCAGCCGCCAGGGATCGTCGGCGAGTTCTTCGGCCGCGCGCGGACCCAGCGCGGCGAGCAGCGGCTCCACGAGCCGTTCCGGGGCGCCCATCCGCGCGAGCACGGCGCGCAGCCGGCCGGCGGGCCCGGCGTCACCTTCCGGCTGCGCCCCGGGGGCGGAGGACGGGGACGGCGACGCTTCAGACACGAGAGGACCTCTCCGGAGCCGGCCTGCTCGGTGGCACATGGGGGCGGCGGCGTGCCGGCGCGCCCCGCCCGTGGGTGAGCTTAGCGAGGATCATCCGGCGGCCGCCCGCACTCTCCGCGGGCCTGGGGAAACCACGCGAGCGCGACCCCGCGCGGGCGTGCCGATGGCCGGGGGAGATGCCGCGCTATGGCGGCCCGGGCACCGGGCGTCCCCCGAGCCGACCGAGACCGTCCCGCGCCGGCGGCGGCGAACAGGCCCTAGCGCGCCGTCGGCGCCGACGCGTCGGTCAGCGCGTCCCGGATCTCCCGGGGCAGCACGACGCCCTCGGTCGCCAGGATCTCGCCGAGCTGCGCGGAGGTGCGGGGACCGACCGTGGCCGCCGCGACGTGCGGCTGGTCGCGCACCCAGCTGAACGCCACCGCCAGCGGGGACACCCCCAGGCCCTCCGCGGCCGTGCACACCGACTCCACCACACGGCGGCTGCGCTCGTCGAAGTACGGCTCCACGTAGGAGGCCATGTGCGGCAGCGCCCCGCGGGAGTCGCCGGGCACGCCGTTGCGGTACTTGCCGGTCAGCACGCCCCGGCCCAGCGGCGACCAGGCGAGCAGACCGGCACCGCAGTCGGCCGCGGCCGGAAGCAGCTCGCGTTCCACGTGCCGGTTCAGCAGTGAGTACTCGCGGCCCACCGAGACGATGGGCACCCGCCCGAGCGACACTCCGGCCCGCTGCCAGGTCGCGTACTTCGCCAGCTGCCAGCCCGCGAAGTCGCCCACCCCCACGTAGCGCACCCGTCCGGACGACACCGCCGTGTCCAGCGCGGCGAGCGTCTCCTCGGCCGGGGTGTCGGGGTCGTACAGGTGCAGCTGCCACAGGTCGATGTGGTCGACCTGCATCCGCCGCAGGGACGCGTCCAGCGAGGCCAGGAGGTGCCGGCGCGAGGTGTCACCGCGCCGGTGTCCCTCCGGAGTGTGGCCGACCTTGGTGGCGATGATCACATCATCGCGGCGGACGACGCTCCGCAGCAGCCGCCCGACGATGCGCTCGCTGTGTCCGCCCGTGTAGATGTCCGCCGTGTCGAGGAGCGTGCCGCCGGCGTCCACGAACGCCGCGAGCTGGTCCGCGGCCTCCTCTTCCTCGATGTCCTTGCCCCAGGTCATGGTGCCCAGGGCCGTGCGGGACACCCACAGACCCGACCCACCCAGCTGTCGCTGTTCCATGGCGCGGAGAGTACCGTCTCGCGGTGCCGGGACGGCGGGGACGAGGTGGGAATCGCCGGTGACCGCCGGGCGGCCGCCGCGTGAACACGACGGCGACGAACGGCGGGCGCCCCCCGTCCACGTGGAGCGGGAAACACGGGTGCGGCTGCCGGGTGGCGCGAGCGGGCAGTAGGCTTCGGGCACCCGTGGCCGTGGGGGAGAATCCGTGCGGGAGCCGGCTCGGCCGTGGCGCCCGGCGGCGGTTCGCCGACGGCGCAGACCCCCGGCCGGCCGCGGCCACCCCCGTGCGCCCCGCTCCGGCCCCGGAGTGTGCGGTGCCCGCCCGCCCTCGCGCGTCCGCCCGCGTACGTCGATACGGAACCCGACCAGGAGCCGATTCCGCCGTGTCCATCTTCGAGGCCATCATCCTTGGACTTGTCCAGGGACTGACCGAGTTTCTGCCGATCTCCTCCAGCGGCCATCTCCGGATCGTCGCCGCCTTCTCCGGCTGGCCGGACCCCGGCGCCGCGTTCACCGCCGTCAGCCAGATCGGCACCGAGCTGGCCGTCCTCATCTACTTCCGCAAGGACGTCTGGAACATCATCAGCACCTGGTGCCGCTCCCTGGTGAAAAAGGAGCTGCGCCGGCAGACCGACGCCCGGCTCGGCTGGTACATCATCGTGGGCAGCATCCCCATCGGCGTGGCCGGCCTGCTCTTCGAGGAGCAGATCGCCGAACCGTTCCGTGACCTGCGGCTGATCGCCCTCACCCTGATCGTCTTCGGCGTGCTGCTGGGCATCGTGGACCGCGCGACGCGCAAGCACCGGGAACTGACCGACCTCAACACGCAGCGCGGCCTCATCTACGGCCTCTTCCAGATGCTCGCGCTCATCCCCGGCGTGTCCCGCTCCGGCGCCACCGTCACCGGCGGCATGCTGCTCGGCTTCAAGCGCGAGGCGGCGGCCCGTTACGCCTTCCTGCTGGCCATGCCCGCGGTCTTCGCCTCCGGCGTCTACAAGCTCAAGGACATCGGCGGCAACGAGTACGCGGGCTGGGGCGCCACCCTGGTCGGGACGCTCGTGGCCTTCGCCGTGGGATATGCCGTCATCGCCTGGTTCATGCGCTTCATCTCCACTAACAGCTTCATGCCGTTCGTGTACTACCGCGTCGCGCTCGGCATCGTGATCCTCGCCCTGGTGAGCTTCGGCGTGCTGCAGCCGGAGTCCGGCGCCCAGATCGAGCAGTCCAGCGAGGTGTCCAGCTCGCAGCAGGAGGAGCCCGAGCCCACGCCGTCGGCCGAGCCCAGCCCGGAGCCCTCGCCGAGCCCGTCGCCGGCCATCGCCGTGGACCCGGTCACCGGCCAGCCGGTCGATCCGGCGACCGGCCTGCCGCTGCAGCAGGATCCGAACACCGGCCAGTACCTGGACCCCGCCACCGGGCTGCCGCTGGAACAGGACCCCGTCACGGGGCAGTACCTCGACCCCGCCACCGGGCAGCCGCTCCAGCCCGCCACGGCCGAACAGGACCCCGCCCAGCAGGGCGTCGGCGAGCCGGGTACCGGGCAGGCCATCCCCGGCCAGTAGCCGGAACCGCGAACGCTGGAGGGCGGCGGCGCGCGCTTGTAGGGTGAGCCACCATGGACACCCACGCGGCGCAGCCGCCCTCCGGTGTTCCGCTCGGTCCAGAAGCGGACCCCGGCTTCCTGCGCGAACTCGGTAACGGCCGCCCGCTCGGGACGCTGCGCGGCATCAGCCTGTCGATGCTGTTCAGTGTGCTCTTCCTCGTCGCGGTCCTCGGCGCCGTGCACGGCCCGGTCTTCGACTGGAGCCCGGCCGGACTGGCGGTGCCGGCGGTCGCGGGGCTGCTCGCCGTCACGGCGGCGGTGTGGCTGCCGCGAGTCGCCCCGATCGAGCCGGCCCGTACGCCGCAGGGCACGGCCCGCAAGGCCGTGGCGCGGTTCGAGTCGGCCACGATGGTCCGGCTCGCCTTGTGCCAGGTCGCCACCCTCTTCGGCATGATCTCCTCGTTCGCGTTCGAACCCAGCCTCGCGCCCGTCCTGCTCGGCGCGGCCATCAGCCTGGTGGCCATGCCGCTCCTGGCGTTGCCCACGCGAGCCAGGATCGAGGAGTTCCGCGTGCGTCTGGAGCGGAACGGAGACCACTCGTACCTCTGGAACGGTCTCGTCCACAAAGGCAGGAAACGATGAGCGGCACCGTCACCCTCCTCCTGGTCCGGCACGGGCTCACCCCGCTCACCGGTGGCTCGCTGGCCGGCCGGACGCCCGGCGTGCACCTGGACGACCGCGGCCGGGCACAGGCCGCCGCGGTCGCCAGGCGGCTGGCCCCCCTCGACCTCGCCGCCATCGTCACCAGCCCGCTCGAACGGTGCCGGGAGACCGCCGAGGCCATCGCCGGGGCGAACCCCGACGCGCCCGCCCCGGTCATCGACGACCGCTTCAGCGAGTGCGACTACGGTGAGTGGACCGGCCGCACGCTCAAGGAACTCGCCGAGGAGCCGATGTGGCGCGTGGTGCAGCAGCACCCCAGCGCCGCGCGCTTCCCCGGCGGTGAGGGCCTGGCCGAGACCGCGCACCGGGCGGTCGGCGCGGTCCGCGACTGGAACACCCGGCTGCTCGCCGGCCACGCGCAGCCCGTCTACCTCGTGTGCAGCCACGGCGACGTGATCAAGGCGATCGTCGCCGACGCCCTCGGGCTGCACCTGGACCAGTTCCAGCGCGTGACCGCCGACCCGTGTTCGGTGACCGCCATCCGCTACACCGAAACGCGGCCCTTCGTGCTGCGCAGCAACGACGTCGGCGGCTCGATCGACGGCCTCGCGCCCTCGGCCGAGACCTCCGGTGACGCCGTCGTCGGCGGGGGAGCGGGGGCCGTTCCCGCCGGTGAATCGCACGTTGTTCCTTGATCCTCTAGGGTGCTAGCCATGCCCGTGTTCCAATACGATCCTCCCGAGCGGTTCGTGGCCGGCACCGTCGGCCAGCCGGGGGAGCGCACCTTCTTCCTGCAGGCCTCCGGCGGCGGCCGGATCACCAGCGTCGTCCTGGAGAAGGCCCAGGTCGCCGCGCTCGCCGAACGGGTCGAGGAGCTGCTCGACGAAGTCCGGCAGCGCTTCGGAGAGCTGGCGGGCGACGTGATCACGTCCGACGCCGTCGATGACGCGCCGCTGGAGCAGCCGATCGAGGAGGACTTCCGGGTCGGGACCCTGGCGCTCGCCTGGGACGCCGAGGCCGCCCGGGTCATCATCGAGGCCCAGCAGGTGGAGGAGCCGGGCGGCGAGGAGGAGCCGCAGGAGGAGGAGATCGAGGTCTTCGCCGAGGAGGCGCCCGCCACCCGCGACGTGCTGCGCGTGCATCTCACGCCGGGCGCCGCCCGCGCCTTCGCCAACCGCGCCATGCGCGTGGTCGCCGCCGGCCGCCCGAACTGTCCGCTGTGCGGGCAGCCCCTGGACCCGGGCGGTCACGTGTGCCCGCGCCAGAACGGCTACAAACCGCACGTTTTCTGACGTCCGGCCGCCGGGGGCGGCGGCCCGCCCTGTACAGCCCGGCGGGGAACGGACAGACTGTCCCGGGTCGGCCACGCCGCGGGGATGGCGGCCCGGGCGGCATGGGCCACCATGGACAGGGAGTCACCGCGGCGGCCGGCGTCCGGCCGCCGGCGGATGCGAGGGGGTGTGATGACCGCGTCGTTCGACGGTCGCACCGTGACCGACGCCCTGGAGCTGCTGCGCACCGGAGAACTCACGGTCGTCGGGCGGCTGGCGGACGCGTCGAACGCCACGTTGTACTGCACGGTGGAGACCGGGGCCGACAGCGCCGCGTGCGTGTACAAGCCGGTCGCGGGCGAGCGCCCGCTGTGGGACTTCCCGGACGGCACGCTGGCCGGCCGGGAGGTCGCGGCCTTCGCGGTCTCCGACGCCCTGGGCTGGGACGTCGTCCCGCCGACGGTGCACCGCGACGGCCCGTTCGGCGAGGGCATGTGCCAGCTCTGGATCGACGGCGACCCCACCGTGGACCTGGTCGCGCTGTCCCGGGAACGGGAGCACGCCGGCCTGCGGCGCATGGCGGTCTTCGACGCGATCATCAACAACTCCGACCGCAAGATCGGCCACCTGCTGCCGGTCGTCGGCGGGCACGTCTACGGCTGCGACCACGGCGTCTCGTTCGGCGAGGAGTACAAGCTGCGCACGGTGCTGTGGCAGTGGCAGGGCGAGCCGCTGCCGTCCGATGCCGTCACCCGCCTGGACGCGCTGCTCGACCAGCTGGCCCGCCCGGACAGCGAACTCTCCCGGACCCTGGCCCGCCACCTCACCGCTCCCGAGCGTTACGCCACCCGCCGCCGTGTGGAGCTGCTCCGCACGCACGGCGTGCACCCCTTTCCCTCCCCGGACTGGCCGGCACTGCCGTGGCCGCCGATCTGAGCGCTGGTGCTCCTGGCCGTGTTCGTGGCCAAGTTCGTCGCACCGATCGTGATGCTGCAGCTCCTGCTGCGCAGCGGCTACCCCGAGGTCCACTCCTCGGTGGGGGTCGCCGGCGGGTTCTGAGCGTCGCGGATCCTCCGCCCGTCCCGCGCTCCCCGGCCGGGGCGGGCGGGTCGCCGCACCGCCCGCCGGGACCACCTGTCCTCCACGGCCCGTACCACGGTGATGAGCACGGCGGCACCCGCCGCCACCACCAGCGCGGTGGTCACCGTGGCCGGGTCGCTGACGTCCAGGGCGAAGAACGAGCGGCCGGCCGGGGTGAGCAGGACGGTCAGCAGGGTGCCCGCCATGCCGGCGACCAGGACCACCTTCCACCACACGTAGGGGCGGGCGACCAGCAGCAGCACCCACAGCGTCGTCGCGCACAGCGTGATGACGGGAGCCGTCCGGTCGACCAGGTCCGGAGCGGCCGCGCCGTCCAGGGCCAGCAGGTAGCTCGTCACGGCCGCCAGCCCGCTGATGATGCCGGCCGGGATCGCGAGCCGCAGCGTCCGCCGGACGAACCCCGGCCGGGCCCGCTCGCCGTTGGGCGCCAGTGCCAGGAAGAACGAGGGGATGCCGAAGGTGAGCGCGTTGATCAGGGTGGCGTGCCGGGGGAAGAAGGGGTAGGCGACCCCGAGCAGCCCGACGATGGTGACCATCGTCATCGAGTACACGGTCTTGGTGAGGAACAGGTTGGCGACCCGCTCGATGTTGCCGATCACCCGGCGGCCTTCCGCGACCACGTGCGGCAGGGTGGCGAACCGGTTGTCCAGCAGCACGATCTGGGCCACCGCGCGCGCCGCCGGGCTGCCCGAGCCCATGGCGACGCCGATATCGGCCTCCTTCAGCGCCAGGACGTCGTTCACGCCGTCGCCGGTCATCGCGACCGTGTGCCCGCGCGAGCGCAGCCCGCGGACCATCTCGCGTTTGCGCTCGGGGGAGACCCGGCCGAACACGGTGGCCCGCCGCACCCGGTCGGCGAGCGCGTCGGGGGCGTCCGGCAGGTCGCGGGCGTCCACGGGGGCGTGCGCCTCTGGCAGGCCGAGGTCGCGGGCCACGGCGCCCACCGAGGCGGCGTTGTCGCCGGAGACTACCTTCACCTCGACGTCCTGACCGGCGAAGTAGCGCAGCGTGTCCGCGGCGTCGGCGCGGACACGCTGGTCGAGCACCACCAGCGCCACCGGCTCGACAGCACCCGGCTCTTGGGGGGCGTCCGGACCGGTCAGCGGACCGGCCGCGCGGCCGAGCAGCAGCACGCGCAGGCCGCGCTCGCCGATCCGCGTGGCCTCGGCGGTCACGGGGTCGCCCGGGCCGCCCAGCACGTCGGGCGCGCCCAGCACCCAGTACACCGGCCCGTCCGGCGTCGCGAAACCGGCTCCGCTCCACTTGCGGGCGGAGGAGAACGGTGCGACCGCCGTGACCGGCCAGGACGGTGGTTCGGGGAACCGCTCGCCGATCGCCGCCATGCTCGCGTTCGGCCGCGGATCGGCGGCGGCCAGCGCCGCCAGCACTTCGGCCGCCGCGGGCTCACGGCCGGCGCCCACCGGGCCGCGCCGCCCTCCGGCACGCGGCAGCTCGCGCACCTCGGCCACCCGCATGCCGTTCTCCGTGAGCGTGCCGGTCTTGTCGGTGCACACCACGTCCACCCGGGCCAGCCCCTCGATCGCCGGCAGCTCCTGCACGAGGCAGCCGCGCCGGCCCAGCCGCACGACGCCGACCGCGTAGGCGATGCTGATGAGCAGCACCAGCCCCTCGGGCACCATCGACACCAGGGCGGCCACCGTGCCGCGCAGCGCGTCGGCGAGCGGTCCCGAGACGTTGCCGCCCAGGGACACCGAGTCGGTGACGTGCCCGCCGAGGTAGAGCTGGCTGTAGATGAGCAGCGCGCCCGTCGGGAACAGCATCCAGGTGATGAACCGCAGGACGCGGTTCATCCCGGAGCGGAGTTCGGAGTCGACCAGGGTGAAGCGGCTCGCCTCCTCCGCGAGCCGCGCCGCGTACGCCTCCCGCCCCACGCGCGTGGCGCGGAACCGGCCGCTGCCGGCCACCGCGAAGCTGCCGGACATGATGCGGTCGCCCGGCCGCTTCACCACCGGGTCGGCCTCTCCGGTGAGCAGCGACTCGTCCACCTCCAGCCCGGACGAGTCGATCACCACGCCGTCCACCACCGCCTGGTCGCCCTGGGCGAACTCCAGGACGTCGTCCAGCACCACCTCCTGGGTGGCGATCGGGGCCACCGTGCCGTCGCGCACCACGCGCGGGCGCGCGGCGTTGACGATCGCGAGCCGGTCCAGCGTGCGCTTGGCGCGCAGCTCCTGCACGATGCCGATCAGCGTGTTGAACACGATGACCAGCGCGAACAGGCCGTCCTGAAGGGGGCCGATGACGGCGATGATCCCGAACAGCACGGCGATCATCGCGTTGATGCGGGTGAAGAGGTTGGCGCGGACGATCTGGCCGACCGTGCGGGCGGCCCGGACCGGAACGTCGTTCGTGCGGCCGGCGGCGACGCGCTCGGCCACCTCCTCGGCGGTCAGGCCGCGCACGTCCGCGGTGAGCGTGCCGCGTGATCCCTCTCCGCGCTCCTGGGCCATCGGGGCTCTCCGTCTCCTGTGTCGTCGGGCGGTCCAGCGGGTCGCCGCGGCCCCGGTCGTCCACCGTCCGGCGGGTGGGCGGGACGCCCCCAAGAGGTCACGAGGGAATTCGGCGCGCAGCACGAGCCTATGAGAAACCGCGCGCCGCGCGCGGTGGGGCGGGCGCCCGCGTCGTCCGGGGGCCGGCACCACCGCGCCACGGTGGGCCTTCCGCACCGGCCCGCCCGGCCGGTGGCGCGGCGCCAGGTAAACCCGGTGAGCATGGAGAACGTCTATGGAGCGACCGGAACAGGGACGGCGGATGCTGCCGGGTGGACCGTCCACCTAAGTGCCGCAGGAGACGGAAGAGGGGCGAGTTGGGCGTGCCGCTGCGACGACGATGGCGATCCCGCCGCGCCGGCCGGGACGCGGCGGCCGAGGCGGCGGCCGGCGGGCGCGCCCGCGGCCCCGGAAACTGGGCGGCGGCGTCGTACTGGCTGCTGTACGTGGTCGCGCTCGCCGCCGTGCCGCTGCACTGGCGGTCGGGGAACCACGCCCTCGCGGTGCTCTGCGGGGTGGCCGTGCTGTTCAGCGTGCGCATGATCACCCGGCCGGCCGGCCGCGGCGCTCCGTGAGCGCCCAGGGCCGCCGGCCGGGCGCGGACCTGCCTGGTCACGCCCCGGGGCGCGGGGGAGCGGCGAGGCCCGGCGGATAGGCTCTGAGGTATGCGTTCTTGGCCTGCGCCCGACATCGTCCGCCTGCCCGGAAACGGGCAGCGGCTCCGCCTCCACGACACCGTCTCCGGAACCCTGCGCCCCACGTCGCCCGGGCCGACCGCGCGGATGTACGTCTGCGGCATCACCCCCTACGACGCCGCCCACCTCGGGCACGCCTTCACCTACCTGGCGTTCGACCTGGTCAACCGGGTCTGGCGGGACGCCGGCCACCAGGTCGACTACGTGCAGAACACCACCGACATCGACGACCCGCTGCTGGAGCGCGCCGCCCGCGACCGCGTCGACTGGCGCGAGCTCGCCGAGCGCGAGATCCAGGTGTTCCGCGACGACATGACGGCGCTGCGGGTCCTCCCGCCGCGCGCCTACGTGGGCGTCGTGGAGTCCATCGACCTGATCGTGGAGTTCATCGAGCGCATCCGGGCGCGCGGCTCCTGCTACGACCTGGACGGCGACGTGTACTTCTCCGCCGCCGACGCGCCCGGATTCGGCTCGGTGAGCGGGCTGGACCGCGAGGAGATGCTGCGGCTCTTCGGTGAGCGCGGCGGCGACCCCCAGCGGCCGGGCAAGAAGGACCCCCTGGACTGGCTGCTGTGGCGGGCCGAGCGGCCGGGAGAGCCCGCCTGGGACAGCTCGCTCGGGCGCGGCCGCCCCGGCTGGCACGTCGAGTGCAGCGCCATCTCGCTGCGCGAGCTCGGCATGGGGTTCGACCTCAACGGCGGCGGGGACGACCTCGTCTTCCCGCACCACGAGATGGGGGCGTGCGAGGCGCGCTGCGCCAGCGGCACCGACGGGCCCCAGGCGCTCGGCTACGCGCACGTCGCCATGGTCGGCCTCGACGGCGAGAAGATGTCGAAGTCGCTCGGCAACCTGGTCTTCGTCTCCGGGCTGCGCGCCGAGGGCGCCGACCCGATGGCGATCCGCCTCGCGCTGCTGGACCACCACTACCGCACCGCCTGGGACTGGACCGCCGGCGAACTGCCCGCCGCGAGCGAGCGGCTGGCCCGCTGGCGGGCCGCGGCGGCGCTGCCCGCCGGTCCCGACGCCATGCCGCTGCTGGAGCGCGTACGCGGCGCGCTCGCCGCCGATCTGGACAGCCCGGCCGCGCTGGCGGCCGTGGACGACTGGGCGGCCCGGGCGCTCGCCGGGCCCGAAGGAGCCGGAGACGCCGCCGCGCCCGCGCTCATGCGCGACCTCGTGGACACCCTGCTGGGCGTCGACCTCGGCCGTCCGTGACGCGCCCGGCCCCGGCGCGCCGCGCCGGGGCCGGCCACCACGAAGTGTCATGCGGCGCCGCGGAGCGTGGTGAGATAGGGGCATGACAACCCCCACGACTCAGAGCGGCGCGGCCGCGTTGATCCACGCCTTCGCGCGCACCGGAGACACGCTCGGCGACCGTGCCGACCTCGCCCGCTTCCTTCGCGAGCACCGGCTCGTCACCGAAGGGGCGATCCCGATCACCCTGGCCGACTTCGACGAGGCGGTCGCGTTGCGCGACGCCGTACGCGCCCAACTCGCCTCCGCCGCGGGGGCCACCGCCGACCCCGACGTCCTGGCGCGCGGCCAGCGGGTGCTCGACGGTCTGCGCATGACGGTCCGCCTCGCGCCCGGCGACTCCGCGCCGTCGCCGTTGCAGCCCGCGGTCGTCGACGAGGTCCGCCGTGGGCTCGCCCGCATCGCCGCCGCCTGGGCGGTGGTCCTGGCCACGGGAGAGTGGCGCGGCATCACGGTGTGATCGGTGGGCCGGCCGACGCCGCCGGTCGCGGCGCAGGCCCCGGCCCGTGCGTCCGTGATTCAGGTGACGGGTGCCCGCTCCACCCGCATCGGCCCGCACACGGGGGACGGCGCGGTGGCCGGCCCGCGTGGGACGGGCGCCGGGGCCACGCGCCCGGGTGCGGCCGGTACCGGCCGACCGGGGACCGGCGGCCCGCTAACCGTGCCCGCGCCGCTTCAGGTACCGCTCGAACTCGCGGGCGATGGCCTCGCCGCTCGCCTCCGGGAGTTCGGTGGCGTCCTTGGCCTCCTCCAGACTACGGACGTAGCTGGCGATGTCGGAGTCCTCCGAGGCGAGTTCGTCCACCCCGCGCTCCCAGGCGCGGGCCTCCTCGGGCAGGTCGCCGAACGGGATCGTCAGGTCGAGGATGTCCTCCACCCGGCGCAGCAGCGACAGCGTGCCCTTGGGGCACGGCGGCTGCGCCACGTAGTGCGGAACGGCCGCCCACAGCGAGATGGTCTCCAGGCCGGCCGCGCCGAACACGTCCTGCAGCACGCCGACGATGCCGGTGGGCCCCTCGTAGTTGGTCGGCTCCAGGCCGAGCGTGCGGCGCAGTTCGGGCGGCGACACCACGCTGGCGACCGGCACCGGACGGGTGTGCGGGGAGTCGGCCAGCAGCGCACCCAGCAGGATCACCCTGCGCACGCCGAGTTCGCGGGCCACGGCCAGCAGGTCGGCGCAGAAACCGCGCCACCGCATGTTCGGCTCGGTGCCGCGCACCAGGACGACGTCGCCACGGGCGCCCGGCGGGCGCGCCACGGACACCCGCGTGGTGGGCCAGGTGATACCGCGGTTCTCGCCGTCCACCATCTCCACGCGCGGGCGCGACACCTGGAAGTCGTAGTAGTCGTCGGGTTCCAGCGCCAGCAGTTCGTCGGTGTCCCAGACCGTGGCCAGGTGTTCGATGACCGAACTGGCCGCCTCGCCAGCGTCATTCCAGCCCTCGAACGCGGCCACCATGACGGGCTCGACCAGCTCCGGAACGCTGTCGAGCTCTCGCACAGGCCGCCTCCTCACATTCCGGACTCCGGCGCCGCGGCCATCCGGTCGACATCACCAACAACTGACGCGAACTCCAGCCCTACCACGTTCGGGGCCCGGGGCGACAGATACTTGTCGGGATCCGTTGGGATCCGCCGCCGCCGGGACCGAACCGGGCTCGGCCGGACTGGCACCACCCTATGCCGTCCGCACTGCGCGGTGCAGGGGGCGATGCCCAAGTGTCGGGCACTCCACTGCCATGACTGGTGGGGGCGCTGCCGGAGCGTGTCACGAACGATGCAACACCCCGGCCCGTCCGGTTGTTCCGCCCACGTCCGGGACCTCCGGTCCCAGGCCCCGCGCGGCGGCGCCGTCCGGCCTATCGCCGGCGTGCGGCCGGGTCCGCACCGTTCATGTGGCGTTCACCGCCCCGCGGTCGCGCTGTTCGGCGCCGGCGCCGTGCGCGGGGATACGGTGTTCACCGCCGCACGGCGGCGCCCGCTCCCGTCCCGCGTTGCTACCGGTCCTTGAGCAAGGCACCGGTGTGCCATTACTACAGTTAAGGGTCATGAGTTCTCGACTCTCCTTCCGGGAAGCCCTAGCCCAGCGCGTCATCGTCGCCGACGGCGCCATGGGCACGATGCTCCAGGCCCACGACCTCGGCCTGGACGACTTCGAAGGGCACGAGGGCTGTAACGAGATCCTCAACGTGACCCGGCCCGACGTCGTGCGCGCGACGCACGCCGCCTTCCTCGACGTCGGGGTCGACTGTGTCGAGACCAACACCTTCGGCGCCAACTTCAGCGCGCTCGGGGAGTACGGGATCCCCGAGCGCACCCACGAGCTCGCCGAGGCGGGCGCCCGGCTGGCCCGGGAGGCGGCCGACGAGTACAGCACCGCCGGCCACCCCCGCTACGTGCTCGGTTCGGTCGGCCCCGGCACCAAGCTCCCCACCCTCGGGCACGCGCCGTTCGCCACGCTGCGCGACTACTACCAGCGCTGCGCGGAGGGCCTGATCGCCGGTGGTGCCGACGCGATCCTCATCGAGACCTGCCAGGACCTGCTGCAGACCAAGGCGGCCGTCATCGCCGCCCGGCGCGCCCGCGAGGCCGCCGGCGTGGACGTTCCGGTGATCGCCCAGGTGACCATCGAGACGACCGGCACCATGCTGCTCGGCTCCGAGATCGGCGCGGCGCTGACCGCCCTGGAGCCGCTCGGCATCGACATGATCGGCCTGAACTGCGCCACCGGCCCGGCCGAGATGAGCGAGCACCTGCGCTACCTGTCGCAGCACGCGCGGGTGCCCATCTCCTGCATGCCCAACGCGGGCCTGCCCGAGCTGGGCGCCGACGGCGCGGTCTACCCGCTCAGCCCGGGCGAGCTCGCCGACGCGCACGACTCCTTCACCACCGAGTTCGGCATCTCGCTGGCCGGCGGCTGCTGTGGCACCACGCCCGAGCATCTGCGCCAGGTCGTGGAGCGGGTCGCCGGACGCGGCGTCCGTGACCGGCGGCCGCGCGGCGAGGCCGCCGCCGCCTCGCTGTACCAGAGCGTGCCGTTCCGCCAGGACGCCAGCTACCTGGCCATCGGCGAGCGCACCAACGCCAACGGGTCCAAGGCGTTCCGCGAGGCGATGATCGAGGAACGCTACGACGACTGCGTGGAGATCGCCCGGGACCAGATCCGCGACGGCGCGCACCTGCTCGACCTGTGCGTCGACTACGTCGGCCGCGACGGCACCCGCGACATGACCGAACTCGCCTCGCGGCTGGCCACCGCCTCCACCCTGCCCCTGGTGCTGGACTCCACCGAGCCCGACGTGCTGCGGGCCGGCCTGGAGGCGGTCGGCGGCCGGGCCGTCATCAACTCCGTGAACTTCGAGGACGGCGACGGCCCCGACTCGCGGTTCAACCGGATCATGCCGCTGGTCAAGGAGCACGGCGCCGCGGTCGTCGTCATGGCCATCGACGAGGAGGGCCAGGCCCGCACCGCGGAGCGCAAGATCGCCATCGCCACCCGCACCATCGAGGCGCTGGTCGACCGGTGGGACATGCGCGTCGAGGACATCATCGTCGACTGCCTGACCTTCACCATCGGCACCGGGCTGGAGGAGTCACGGCGCGACGCCCTGGAGACCATCGAGGCCATCCGCGGCCTGAAGAGCCGGTACCCGGACGTACAGACCACCCTCGGCGTCTCCAACGTCTCCTTCGGGCTCAACCCCGCCGCCCGCATCGTGCTGAACTCCGTCTTCCTGCACGAGTGCGTGGAGGCCGGGCTGGACTCCGCGATCGTGCACGCGTCCAAGATCCTGCCGATGACCCGCATCCCGGAGGAGCAGCGCCGGGTCGCCCTCGACATGGTGTACGACCGGCGGGACGGCGAGTACGACCCGCTGAAGCGGTTCCTCGAACTGTTCGAGGGCGTGGACGCCCAGCAGCTGAAGGCGAGCCGCGCCGAGGAACTGGCCGCGCTGCCGCTGTGGGAGCGGCTGGAGCGCCGCATCATCGACGGTGAGCGCGTGGGCCTGGAGGCCGATCTGGACGAGGCGCTGACCGAGCGCCCGGCCCTGGAGATCGTCAACGACACCCTGCTGGCCGGGATGAAGGTCGTCGGCGACCTGTTCGGCTCCGGCGAGATGCAGTTGCCGTTCGTGCTGAAGTCCGCCGAGGTCATGAAGTCCGCCGTCGCGCACCTCGAACCGCACATGGAGAAGAGCGACGACGAGGGCAAGGGCCGCATCGTGCTCGCCACCGTCAAGGGCGACGTGCACGACATCGGCAAGAACCTGGTCGACATCATCCTGTCCAACAACGGCTACGAGGTCGTCAACCTCGGGATCAAGCAGCCGGTGACGGCGATCCTGGAGGCGGCGGAGGAGCGGCACGCCGACGTCATCGGGATGTCCGGCCTGCTGGTCAAGTCCACGGTGGTGATGAAGGAGAACCTCCAGGAGATGAACTCCCGGGGGATCGCCGGCCGCTACCCGGTGCTGCTCGGCGGCGCGGCGCTCACCCGCTCTTACGTGGAGCAGGACCTCGCCGAGGTGTTCGACGGTCAGGTGCGCTATGCGCGCGACGCCTTCGAGGGGCTGCGGCTGATGGACGCGTTCATGGCGGTCAAGCGCGGCGTCGAGGGCGCCGAGCTTCCGCCGCTGCGGCAGCGCCGGGTGCGCACGGGGGCGAAGCTGACCGTCACCGAGCCGGAGGACATGCCGGCGCGCAGCGACGTCGCCGTCGACAACCCGGTGCCGGTCCCGCCGTTCTGGGGCGACCGGATCAGCAAGGGCATCCCGCTCGCCGACTACGCCGCCTTCCTCGACGAGCGCGCCACGTTCATGGGGCAGTGGGGCCTGAAGGCGTCGCGCGGCGGTGGCCCCGGCTACGAGGAGCTGGTCGAGACCGAGGGGCGGCCGCGGCTGCGGATGTGGCTGGACCGCATCCAGACCGACGGCCTGCTGGAGGCGGCCGTGGTGTACGGCTACTTCCCGTGCTACAGCGATGGCGACGACCTCGTCGTCCTGGACGAGCGGGGCGCGGAGCGCACCCGGTTCACCTTCCCGCGGCAGCGCCGCGACCGGCACCTGTGCCTGGCCGACTTCTTCCGCCCGAAGGAGTCGGGGGAGCTCGACGTCGTGGGCCTGCAGGTGGTGACGGTCGGCGGCGCGATCAGCCGCGCGACCCAGGAGCTGTTCGAGCGCAACGCCTACCGCGACTACCTGGAGCTGCACGGCCTGTCGGTCCAGCTCACCGAGGCGCTGGCCGAGTACTGGCACACCCGGGTCCGGGCGGAGCTGGGCTTCGCCGGAGAGGACCCCGCGGACCTCGACGCGTTCTTCAAGCTCGGTTACCGGGGAGCGCGTTTCTCGCTCGGCTACGGTGCCTGCCCGAACCTGGAGGACCGCGCCAAGATCGTGGACCTGCTGGCTCCCGAGCGCGTCGGCGTCACGTTGTCCGAAGAGTTCCAACTCGTTCCCGAACAGGCCACCGACGCGATCATCATCCATCACCCGGAGGCGAAATACTTCAACGCATGACCGCAACCGGTGGCTCCACGGCCGCGGCGCCCCGCGGCCCGCAGGCGGTGCTGTTCGATCTCGACGGCACGCTCATCGACACCGAGGACATGTGGATGGCCACCGAGGCCGAGGTGGCGGAGTCCCTCGGCGGCCGGTGGACGGCGGCCGACCGCGACGCCAACGTCGGCGGTTCGGCGCGCGCGGCCGCCGAGTACCTGGTGCGGGTCACCCGGACGGACGTGCCGGTGCCGGAGGTCATGCGGATGCTCGCCACGGTGATGCGGCGGCGGCTCGCCGCCGGGCCGGAGCCGCGTCCGGGCGCCAAGGAACTGCTCACGGAGGTGCGCCGTTCCGGGCTGCCCACGGCGCTGGTGACCTCCACGCACCGGCCGCTGCTGGAGGTCTCCATTACCGCGATCGGCGCCGAGCACTTCGACGTGACCGTCGCCGGCGACGAGGTCGCGCACAACAAGCCGCATCCGGAGCCCTACCTGACCGCCGCCCGGCTGCTCGGCGTCGACCCGGCCGGGTGCGTCGCCCTGGAGGACTCGCCCACCGGCGTCGCCTCGGCGCAGGCGGCCGGGTGCGTCACGGTGGCCGTTCCGCACCTGCTGCCGATCGGGCCGGCGGAGCGGCGGGTGGTGGTCGACTCGCTGGTCGGCCTGGACGTGGAGTGGCTGCGCGCCACCGCGGTGGCGCACGGCGCGGGCTGAGACCCGGCCGCCGGAGGACCCGGGCCGGCGCGGAACCGGGACCGGCGGAGGAGGCGCCGCCGGTCCCCGCCGCCGGACCGCTCCTGAGCAGGGCGGCGCCGCCATGTCCAGAATTTCGGGTTTATCGGTTTTTAGCCACAATTCGGCCACACCCCGAAAAGCGTGGCTTTCTGCATTAGGGTGCCAGCAACGTCGGTCGCTTCCGTCACCAGCCCGTATCCCGTCGCGCCCCCGCCCTCCGGCGCGGTCGCCGCAGGTCACGAGCGGGGATCGCGCGCCGGCGTCGTTGTGATCCTGGGTGCCCATCCACACCCCGATCCCCCACGAGAAGGGACAGCCAGTGCGTCAACGGGTACTGACGATGGCCGCGACAGGGGCCGCCGCGGCGCTGCTGCTGAGCGCCTGCGGCGGCGACGGCGGCGGTGGCGGCGAGGCCACCGGCAGCTACAACCAGGGACTCACGGAGGTCGTCAACCCCTCCGACCAGACCGGCGGCACCCTGCGCTTCGCGATCAGCGCCGACATCGAGAGCACCGACCCGGGCAACACCTATTACGGCTACGTCTGGAACTTCAGCCGCTTCTACGCCCGCACCCTCTACACCTACACCGCGGCGCCGGGCGAGGCCGGCCGCGAGGTCGTCCCCGACCTCGCCGAGGAGCTGCCCGAGGTGAGCGAGGACGGTCTCACCTGGACGGTGCGCCTGAAGGAGGGGCTGCGCTACGAGGACGGCTCGGAGATCGTCGCCGAGGACATCCGCTACGCGATCGCGCGCAGCAACTTCGGCGACCAGGCACTGCCGAACGGCCCCAAGTACTACCAGCAGCTGCTGGCCGACAGCGAGGACTACGAGGGGCCCTACGCCGACCCCGACGACCCGTTCGAGGGCTTCGGCGGCATCGAGACCCCGGACGACCACACCCTGGTCTTCCACCTCAAGGAACCGTTCTACGACTTCACCTACGTGATGGTGCCGCCGCAGAGCGCGCCGGTGCCGCCCGAGGCGGACACCGGTGAGCAGTACCAGGCGCGCGTCGTGTCCTCCGGCCCCTACCGGTTCGAGGACGACTGGCGGCCGGGCAACGGCCTGACCCTGGTGCGCAACGAGGAGTGGGACGCCGAGACCGACCCGGTGCGCACCGCGCTGCCGGACCGGATCACGGTCGAGGAGGGCATCGAGCAGAACGAGATCGACCAGCGGCTGGCCAACGGCCAGCTCGACGTCGACCTCGGCGGCACCGGGCTGGGCCCGGCGATGAAGGGCCAGGTCGTCACCGACGATGCGGCGCGGGCCAACCTCGACAACCCCGAGAACGGCGCGCACTACTTCCTCGCGGTCAACACCCAGGTCGAGCCGTTCGACGACCAGGCGTGCCGGCAGGCCATCCAGTACGCGGTCAACCGCGAGGCGGTGCAGCGTGCCTGGGGCGGCGAGGTCGGCGGCACCATCGCCACCCAGGTGCTGCCCCCGGTGATCGCGGGCGCGAACCCCGACCTCGACCCCTACCCCTCCGAGGGCCACGCCGGCGACGCCGACGCCGCCCGCGAGAAGCTGGCGGAGTGCGGCGAGGACGGCGGGATCTCCGCCAACCTCGGCGTGCGCTCGGACCGGCCGGCCGAGGTGGCCGCCGCCGAGGCGATCCAGGAGTCGCTGGCCCGCGCCGACATCGAGGTCAGCATCCAGCAGTACCCGTCGGACACCTACACCAACACCCAGGCCGGCTCGCCGTCGTTCGTGCACGACAACGAGCTGGGCCTGATGATCTACGGCTGGATGCCCGACTGGCCCACCGGCTACGGCTACATGAGCCAGATCCTCGACGGTGACGCGATCAAGGACGCCGGCAACTCCAACCTGTCGGAGCTGGACGACCCCGAGATCAACGAGCTGTTCGACGAGGTCATCACGGTGGAGGACCCTGACGAGCAGGCGGAGATCTACGCCCAGATCGACGAGCTGGTGATGGACCGCGCCGTCATCGTCCCGATGGTGTTCCACAAGTCGGTGCTGTACCGGCCGGACAACCTGACGAACGCGTTCTTCAACCCGAGCTGGAAGATGTTCGACTACGCGGTGCTGGGCACCACGGAGACCGGCTCCTGATCCCTTGCCGAACGCCGGGGCGGCCCACCGGGACGTCCCGGCGCTTGCCGGGGTGTCCGCGTTTCTCGCGGTTGCGACGAGTGGGCGGACTGCCCCGGGCGGAACCCGGCCCAATGACGCGTTGGCCCTCTCCGGGGCACGCGCGGGTTCACGACGATGAGGACGGTGACGAGCATGGCGACCGAGAAGGCGCGAGGTTCCAGGGGGGCCGACGATCTGGGAGACGAACCCACGGTCGTCACCTATCCCGCGTCGGGGCGGGAGGTCGTCTCGATGGACTTTCCCCTGCGGGAGTTCACCCGGCACGCGGGCGCCGACGTCGATCCGAACGCCCGAAGGAACGCCGAGTCGAGCCGGGCCTTCCGCGCGCAGGAGCGGAACGGTCCGAACCAGGCGAATCCCGGCCGATCGGCGTAGCCGACGTCCCCCGTTTACCTAGGGGACTCACCCGATGTCGCGACGGGTCCTGAAGTGCGAGACTGGTGGTATGCCGACGCAGATCCCGTTCGAAGGTCCGATGCTCGGGGCGGCCCTCACCATCGTGGGGCTGCTGGTCTCCTGGGTGGTGTGGCGCCGCCGCGGTGCGGCGGCCGGGCTGCGCGGTGTGGCGTGGTCGCTGCTGCCGCTCGCCGCCGGGCTCATGGGCCTGATGACCATCCTGTGGCGGCTGGTCAGCGACCTCGCCGGGTTCTTCGCCGGCCTGGTGTTCAACCCCGTGGTGTGGGCCGGAGTCGTGGTGGCCGGGCTCGCCGTGGTGCTGTGGGTCGTCTCGGGCGTCATGCGGGCCCGGGGCGTGGGCACCCGCGGGCGCCGGGCGGCCGACGGCGGCGCGAAGGCCCCCGCCACGGGTTCGGGCGGGCGGCCGGCGGTGAGCGGCGCGGGCACGGGTCCGGCGGCCGGCGCCTCGGCCGCGGGCGGCAAGCGCGCGGACTCCGCGGACGACGACTTCAGCGACATCGAGGAGCTGCTCCGCCGCCGCGGCATCGGCTGACCGGAACCGGCCCGGCGCCCCGCCGCAGAACCCTCGCGACCAGCTGAGACCCGCCGGTTTCCGGCGGGTTTCCGCTGTGTCCCGGTGTGCGGCGCGCACCCGTGTGACGGTTGTGCGGGCGCTCTTCTGGGGAGGGATCACCGTGGCCGAGGCGCGCCTCTGTGGTGCGGGGCGGGTTCTCCGGCACACTCGGTGGCGCGACACTATCGGCCGCCATGTTACGAGAAGTGACGGAAACATGAGGCTCGAATCACGATTCGGCTACAAGCAGACAAATTGGACGTTCTGCAAGGTACTGGCGCGTACATTGATCGCCGTGCACGTCGAATGACCGGCGTGTACCGGCAGTGTCCATCTGGATCCACTCGGGAATCCGAGCCGTACACGGTCGCACGCCCCCGGCGGTGGGTCACCCACTCACTGTCGGTGACGGCCGCCGCACCCCGGCCGCCCCGCCCGGAACCACGGACCGTGCCGCCGCCCGGAACATCCACCGGAGCTCGACACCGCAGCCACAAGCGGAGTAGTGGGGGAGAAGTGGTGCCATGACCGCGCCTTTGGACGCACCGAACTCGGCCGACCAGGCCGGACCAGAGGCGATCACCCACGGCGTTCGCAACACGGCGAACCGGTCCCTGCGCCAGATCGCGTGGCAGCGGTTCCGCCGTGACAAGGTGGCGCTCGGCGGCGGCATCGTCGTCGCGTTCCTCATCCTCGTCGCGCTGCTCGCGCCGCTGCTCACCCGGTGGTTCGGCTACCCGCCCAACGAGTTCCACCAGAGCCTGATCGACCCCCTGACCGGCGGCGTGCTGCGCGACCCCAGCGACCCCATGGGCGGACTCGACCCGCTCGGCGGGATCAGCGCCGACCACCTGCTCGGCCTGGAGCCGGTCAACGGACGAGACCTGTTCAGCCGGATCGTCTACGGCGCGCAGATCTCGCTGCTGGTCGCGTTCGGCGCCACGATCCTGTGCGTGGTCATCGGCACCCTCCTCGGCGTCATCGCCGGCTACTTCGGCGGCTGGATCGACGCCGTCATCAGCCGCGCCATGGACATCTTCCTGGCCTTCCCGCTGCTGCTCTTCGCCATCGCGCTGGCCGGCGTGATCCCCGACGGCGCCTTCGGGCTGCAGGGCAACGGCCTGCGCGTGGCCGTCATCATCTTCATCATCGGGTTCTTCAACTGGCCCTACATCGGGCGCATCGTGCGCGGCCAGACGCTCACACTCAAGGAGCGGGAGTTCGTCGAGGCCGCCCGCAGCCTGGGAGCGAGCAACGGTTACATCCTGTTCCGCGAGCTGCTGCCCAACCTGGTGACGCCCATCCTCGTCTACTCGACGCTGCTCATCCCGACGAACATCATCTTCGAGGCGTCGCTCTCCTTCCTCGGCGTGGGCATCAACCCGCCGACCCCCAGCTGGGGCGGCATGCTGTCCAACTCGCTGCAGTACTACACGACGTCCCCGCACTTCGTGATCATTCCGGGACTGGCCATCTTCATCACCGTGCTGGCGTTCAACCTGCTCGGTGACGGCCTCCGCGACGCCTTCGATCCCCGCTCGACCGACTGAGCCGGAGCGCGACGCGGACGAACGGCGCACCCACGCGCCGGCCCTGTACGGGCTTCCCCAGCACCCGATCCCATCCCGCAGCCTGCGAGAAAGGCGAGGAACCAACGTGAGGACCCAGAGGACACTGAGGAAACCGGCGCTCGGCGCACTCGCCGCCGGCGCCGCGGCGACCCTGCTGCTGAGCGCCTGCGGCGGTGGCGGCGGCGGTGGCGGCGAGGCCACCGGCAGCTACAACCAGGGGGCCACCGAGGTCGTCAACGCCTCCGACCAGGCCGGCGGCACGCTGCGCTACGCCATGTCCTCCGACATCGAGTCGCTGGACCCGGGCAACACCTACTACGGCTACGTCTGGAACTTCAGCCGCTACTACGCCCGCACCCTCTACACCTACAGCCCCGAGCCCGGCGCGAACTCCACCGAGCCGGTGCCCGACCTCGCCGAGGACATGCCCGAGGTCAGCGACGACGGCCTGACCTGGACCGTCCGGCTGCGCGAGGGACTGCGGTACGAGGACGGCTCGCCCATCGTCGCCGAGGACATCAAGTACGCCATCGCGCGCAGCAACTTCGGCGAGCAGGCGCTGCCCAACGGGCCGAAGTACTTCTCGGCGCTGCTGGCCGACAGCGAGGACTACGAGGGGCCCTACGCCAACGAGGCCGATCCGCTGGCCGGCTTCGACGGCATCGAGACGCCGGACGAGCGCACCCTCGTCTTCCACCTCAAGGAGCCGTTCGCCGACCTCAACTACGTCCTGCTGCAGCCGCAGACCGCCCCGGTCCCGGCCGACGCCGACCGCGGCGAGCAGTACCAGGAGCGGGTCGTGTCCTCCGGCCCCTACCGGTTCGAGAACGACTACGCCCCCGGCAACGGCGTCACGCTGGTGCGCAACGAGGAGTGGGACCCCGAGACCGACCCGATCCGCGACGCGCTGCCGGACCGGATCACGGTCGAGGAGGGCATCGAGCAGAACGAGATCGACCAGCGGCTCGTCAACGGCCAGCTCGACGTCGACCTCGCCGGCACCGGCCTTGGCCCGGCGATGAAGGGCCAGGTCGTCACCGACGAGGCCCGCCGCGCCAACATCGACAACCCCGAGACCGGCGCGCTCCGCTACGTCGCCATCAACACCGTGGTCGAGCCGCTGGACGACGTCGCCTGCCGCCAGGCGGTCATGTTCGCCGCGAGCCAGGAGGGCCTGCAGCGCGCCTGGGGCGGCGAGGTCGGCGGATCGATCCCGACCCAGATCATCCCGCCGGCCATCAACGGCTCCGACCCGGAGATCGACCTGTACCCGTCCGAGGGCCGCACCGGCGACCTCGACGCCGCCCGCGAGAAGCTGGAGGAGTGCGGCGAGGGCGACGGCTTCAGCACCAACATCGGAGTCCGCTCGGACCGCCCGACCGAGGTCAACGCCGCGGAGTCGCTGCAGGAGAGCCTCGCCCGGGTGGGCATCGAGGCCGAGATCAAGCAGTACCCGTCGGACACCTACACCAACACCCAGGCCGGCTCGCCGTCCTTCGTGCACGACAACGACCTCGGCCTGATGATCTACGGGTGGATCCCCGACTGGCCCACCGGCTACGGCTTCATGAGCTCCATCGTGGACGGTGACAACATCCGCGACGCCGGCAACTCCAACCTGTCGGAGCTGGACGACCGCGAGGTCAACGAGCTGTTCGACGAGGTCGTCCGCACCGAGGACCCCGAGGAGCAGGCCCGGATCTACGGCGAGATCGACCGCCTGGTCATGGAGAACGCCGCGATCCTGCCGGCGGTGTTCGAGAAGTCCGTGCTGTACCGGCCGCAGAACGTCACCAACGTGTACTTCCACGCCGGCTGGGCCATGTACGACTACATGGCCCTCGGCACCACGAACGAGTAGCAGACCCGTCCCTTCGAGCAGTGAGAAGGCAGGTGAAGTCCGCGGGGGCGGCCGGGCCGGCAACGGCCCGGCCGGCCCGCCGCGGCCGGCCACGTTGATCGCATACATCCTCCGTCGTCTCGGGGCCGGTGCCCTGCTGCTCGCCATCGTCACGCTGGTGACGTTCGCGATCTTCTACGTGGTACCGCGGCTGGCCGGGCAGACGACCGAACAGCTCGCCACCATGTACGTGGGCAAGGCCCCCACGCCCGAGGCCATCCAGGCCACCATCGATCGGCTCGGCCTGGACCAGCCCATCGCCCTGCAGTTCTGGGAGTTCCTCCGGGGCATCTTCGTCGGCGCCACGTACCAGTTCGGCCCGAACGTCGTGGAATGCTCCGCCCCCTGCTTCGGCTACTCCTTCCAGAACTACCAGGAGGTCTTCCCCGAGATCGTGCGCCGGCTGCCGATCACCTTCTCGCTGGGGATCGGGGCGGCCGTGGTGTGGCTGGTCGGCGGCGTCACGGTCGGCATGATCTCCGCCATCAAGAAGGGCAGCCTCTTCGACCGCGTCGCCATGGGCGTGGCCCTGGCGGGCGTCTCGCTGCCGGTGTTCTTCACCGGTCTGCTCGCCCTCGCCTTCCTCGTGCACGCCTGGGGCATCTTCCCGACGCCCGGCTACACGCCGTTCCTGCAGAACCCGATCGCGTGGGCGACCGGCCTGATCCTGCCGTGGTTCACGCTGGCCTTCCTGCACGCGGCGATGTACGCGCGCCAGACCCGGGCGGGCATGCTGGAGACCATGGGCGAGGACTACATCCGCACCGCGCGGGCCAAGGGCCTGCGGGAGCGCACCGTGGTGTTCAAGCACGGGCTCCGCCCCACCCTGACCCCGATCCTCACCATCTTCGGCCTCGACCTGGGGCTGGTGCTCGGCGGCGCGGTGCTGACCGAGCAGGTGTACTCGCTCAACGGCATCGGGCGCTACGCGGTCCAGGCCATCGTGCAGAGCGACCTGCCCGTCATCCTGGGCGTCACCCTGTTCGGGGCGTTCTTCGTGGTCGTCTGCAACCTCATCGTCGATCTGCTCTACGCCTGGGTGGACCCGCGGGTCCGCGTCGCGGGGTAGCGCACGGTCGCCGGCAGCCGTCGGCGGGCCCCACCCACCACGACCCCACCGCAGTCTCCGGCCGTCCCGGAGGCGGCCGAGCAGAAGGAAACGGCAATGACCACACCAGGAACCGGACAGCGGCCCGACACCGCCGAGGCGGTCGTCAGCGTCCGTGACCTGAAGATCACCTTCCCGACCATGGACGGCGACGTCCACGCGGTCGACGGGCTGTCGTTCGACGTGCCGGCCGGCGGCGCGCTGGGCATCGTCGGCGAGTCCGGGTCCGGCAAGAGCGCCACGTCGCTGGCCCTGATGGGCCTGCACCGCGGCACGCGCGCGCGGATCAGCGGTGAACTCCTGGTGGCGGGCACCAACGTGGTCACCGCCACCGATCAGGAGATCCGGGCGCTGCGCGGCAACGACATCGCCATGGTGTTCCAGGACCCGATGTCGTCGCTGCATCCGCAGTACACCATCGGCAACCAGATCATCGAGGCGTACCGGACGCACCACCCGGGCGCGAGCACGGCCGAGGCGCGCCGCCGCGCCGTCGAAGCGCTGGAGCGGGTCGGCATCCCGGACGCGGCGCGCCGCGTCCACTCCTACCCGCACGAGTTCTCCGGCGGCATGCGCCAGCGCGTGCTCATCGCCATGGGCCTGGTGTGCGAGCCGCGGGTGCTGCTCGCCGACGAGCCCACGACCGCGCTCGACGTCACCGTCCAGGCGCAGATCCTCGACCTGCTCGACGATCTGCGCCGCGACCTGGGGATGTCGCTCATCCTGGTCAGTCACGACCTCGCGGTCGTCGCCGGATCGGTGGACGAGGTCCTGGTGATGCAGAAGGGGCGGGCCGTCGAGCACGGCGACGTCCGGCAGGTGCTGGCCGAGCCCGAGCACCCCTACACCCAGGCGCTGCTCGCCGCCGTGCCGCGGGTGGAGGTCTCCCGCGCCCAGCGGCGCGCGCAGATCCGGGCGGAGCGCGCCGAGGCCGGGAAGGAGAAGGCCGCCGAGCCGGCCCCCGCCCCCGCGCGGCCGGCGCCCGCGCCGGCCGGGACCGGCGAGCCGCTGCTCAAGGTCGAGAACGTCCGCCAGCGCTTCCGGGTGCGCGGCGGGATGTTCGGCGCCGCCAGCGACTTCTACGCGGTCGACGACGTCTCGTTCGAGCTGCACCGGGGCGAGACGCTCGGCATCGTGGGCGAGTCGGGTTCCGGCAAGAGCACGCTGTCCCGGATGATCATGCGGCTGCTGCAGCCGACCGAGGGCCGCGTCGTCTTCGAGGGGCGCGACATCACCCGGCTGCCCGACCGGCAGCTGCGCCCGCTGCGGCGCGACATGCAGATGATCTTCCAGAACCCCTACTCGTCGCTGAACCCGCGGATCACCATCGGCGACAGCATCGGAACCGCGCTGCGGGTCCAGGGCGAGCGCGACACCAAGGCGATTCGCCGGCGGGTCCAGGAGCTGCTGGAGCGCGTGGGCCTGGAGCCGGAGCACTACAACCGGTTCCCGCACGCGTTCTCCGGCGGTCAGCGGCAGCGCATCGCCATCGCCCGCGCGCTCATCCTGCGCCCCAAACTGGTCATCTGCGACGAGCCGGTCTCCGCGCTGGACGTCTCCACCCAGGACCAGGTCCTGCGGCTGCTCGCCGAACTGCAGGACGACTTCGACCTCACGCTCATCTTCGTCGCCCACGACCTCGCCGTCGTCCGGCAGGTCAGCGACCGAGTGGCGGTGATGCGCAAGGGCCGCATCGTGGAGATGAGCGACGGCGACTCCGTCTACGAGCGTCCCGAGCACGCCTACACCCAGCAGCTCCTGGCGGCGGCACCGGTCCTCGACCCCGACGAGGCCCGCCGCCTGCGTGCCGAGCGCTCCCGGCTGCGCAAGGACGCCGGGGAGAACGCCGGGGTCTGATCCCCGGCCGGTCCCGATCCCGCCCGTGGCGCCGCCGCACCGGTCCGGCGGCGCCGGAGCGGCCGCCGCATCCCGGGCGGGGACGGGGGCGTTCCCTCGTGCGGAGCGGAAACGGGCCGGGCGGCGTTCACCGCCCGGCCGCCGGTCAGTACCCGCCGCGAGTGCGCCGGGCGGCAGGGCGGCTGCGCCGGCCGGCGCCGGCCAGACCGCCGCGCTGGAAGGCGCGCACCAATTCGCCGCCCAGGTTGGCGCCGGCGCCCAGCGCCAGCCCCACCGCGACCGCCTCCGACACGCTCAGCAGACCCGCCACCGGGTCCCCCAGGCTGATCTCCAGCAGGCCGCGGTAGAGGATGCTGCCGGGCAGCAGCGGGGCGATGGCGGGAATGATGTAGGGCAGCACCGGACGCTGGGTACGGCGTGCCAGCCAGTGCGCGATGACCCCGATCACCACCGCGCCCGCCGCGGTTCCCACGACCGGCGGCACGTTCAGTGTCGCGGTGCTGGCCAGGGTCGCATAAACGACCCAGATGAGGATGCCCATCGCCCCGATGGCGGGCAGCATGCGCGGCGGGACGGTGAGCGAGATCGCGAAGGCCACCGCGATCCCCGCGGCGCTGAGCAGCACCGGCAGCTCCAGCGAGGTGCCGGCCGAGGGGAGGTCGTCGAGCTTCATGTCGACGCCGAGACGCACCGCCGTGTACGCGACCGCCCCGACCCCGGACACGATCGCGCCGAGGGTGAAGAACACCTCCAGCAGCCGCGCCGACGCCGACACGTAGCTGCCGCTGATCCCGTCCTGCAGGCTGGACACCAGTGGCCGGCCGGGCAGCAGCGCCATGATGTTACCGGTGATGACCGCTCCGGCCTGCAGGCCCAGGTGCAGCTCCGAGCTCGCCCACAGCAGCGCCACGCCCATGCTGGAGGCGAGTACCGCCGCCGCGGTCATCTGGTAGAACTCCGCGACCCCGCGCTTGGCCAGGAACACCGATATCCGGTCGCCCAGCACGGTGGCGGCGAAGGCGGCCGCGGCGACGATGAACTGGCCGCCCACCATGAGACTGGCGCTGAACGCGATCAGCCCGAACGCCGTCACCAGCAGCCATCGCGGGTACGGCGGCCGGGCGCGCTTGATCATGCGCAGCCGCGCGATCGCGCCCTCCAGCTCCACCTGCCCGAGGGCGGCGCCCTGCACCAGCGTGTGCAGCTCGTTCACCCGGAAGTAGTCGAGCGTGCGGCGCCGCACCACGCGCTCGCCGGTGATGGGCGGATGGTCGCCCCCGGGATGGCAGGAGAGGGTGAGGGCCGTGAACGTGACCGACACCTCACTGCGCGGCAGCTCGAAGGCCACGGAGAGGCTGAGCATCGCCTCACTGACGATCTCGGTGGCCTCACCACTGGCCAGCAGGAGCTCGCCGACGCGGAGCACCAGGTCGATGGCCCGGGGGTCGGGCAGCCCGACGGCGTCGTCGTCGAGCCCGTCGGGGCCCAGTTCGGTCTCCCGGGCGGCGCGCCAGTCCCGGAGGCGACTCAGCAGGTTGGTGTCGTTCAGCGGGGCGGGCCGCTGCGGTCGCTGCGCCATCGGCGGTCTTCGATACCTCCTCGCGAGAGTCTCGCGGCTCGGACGGGCGACGACGACGCGCCCGGCGGTAGGGTCATGGGATCAGGTGGGCGGTCCCACCGCCCGGGTCCATCCCCGGACGGGGCCGGGACCACACGGTGAGACGCGTGCGTCGTGGTGGCGGTTGGCGGAGCGCCCGAAGCGCGGCCGGTGAACTGCATCACCGGGCCATCGTCGCAGCCGGGAAGACGCGGGTCCCCGCGCGGCGGTGACCCGCGGCCGATGTCCGGGGCCGCCGCGCAGCCCCGGACCGGGGACCGTCGGGTGGATTCCCGGCGTGCCTGCCTCCAAATGCTCTTCTCGGCGGTGGTCGTGCGACGTCGGGCGCGGGCGTTCGCCCGGCCGGTGAGCCTGGCGGCGGACCATGGGCCGCGGCAGGTCAGCCGGGGTGGATGGACCCCACAGAGGACACTGTAGACGGTCGGTCAGCCGGGCCGGCGTTCCGGCGGAAGCCGGCAGGCGGGCGTGGCGCCGGGCAGCCGGTACCGGTTGTCGGCGATGCGGCGGTACAGCCGGGCGGCGACCGCGCGCACCCCGGGAGCGGCGAGCAGCAGGCCCAGCACCGGCCAGGCGCCACGGCAGTGCCGCAGGAGCGCGGCGACGGCCGCGGCACCGCCGTATACGCGGTGCTTCGCGTCGACCAGAATCACCTCACGGCGGGCGCGGTCCTCGGTGATTCCCAGGGCGGCCAGGTCGGTGGCCTGCCATGGGCGATAGGAGAGGCCGGCGGGCAGTCGTGCCGCGAGCCGCACACTTCGGGTGCAGAAGCCGCAGTCGCCGTCATAGACGAGGATCGGCGGAGTCGAGGTCATCGTCCCTCCTGTGTGGGGTGATGCTCGTCAGGGACCGGTGGGTCGTCCAGGCCGGGGTCGAGCACGGATTTGATTCGGTGCCAGTCCCAGCAGATCAGGTAGCCGCAGCCCAGCAGCATCAGCGTGGTGATCAGCCCGGTGAAAGACCGACTGAACTCGGTGGTGAGCGTGATCACCGTGATGCCGGCGATGACGGGCAGATAGATCAGCGCGCCCAGCAGCGCGGTACGCGGAACGAGCAGCAGGATCGCCGCCGTGATCTGGCACACGCCGACGAACTCGGCGAGATGGCCGACGCGGTCGAACGCGTGCAGGAACTCCGCGGTCGGTCCGTGATCGGGCAGGTTGCCGAACATCTCGCCCCGCAACTTGACCCACCCGGGGAGGGCGAACCCCACCGCCAGCAGGGCACGCACCCCCCATGTGAACCGGTGCAGGGCGGGGACGCGCCTGGCGCGGGCGTGCAGCCGGTCGCCGAACGTGAGCAGGGTGGGCAGGGCGGGCACGACGTTCCTCAGGGGCAGGAGGTACTTCGGACGGCACGAAGGTAGCGGGCCGCCGGTGGCGCGGACCTCGACCGGCGGAACCATCCCGTCTCACTCACCGGAACGAGCCGGGAGACCGGCTTTCGTCGCGGTCGGTTCAGTCACCCTCGCCCGGCCGGATGACCCCGGTCTCGTAGGCGTAGACCACCGCCTGCACCCGGTCGCGCAGCCCGAGCTTGGTGAGGACGTTGCCCACGTGGGTCTTGACCGTGGTCTCGCTCACCACCAGCTCGCGGGCGATCTCGGCGTTGGACAGTCCGCGCCCCAGGAGCCGGAGCACCTCGCGTTCGCGATCGGTGAGGTGGTGCAGCCGCGGCGGCGGTGCCTCGCGGGTGCTGGGCAGCTTGTCGGCGAACCGGTCGAGCAGCCGCCGGGTCACCGCCGGCGCCACGATCGCCGCGCCGTCGGCCACGACCCGGATCGCCGCCACCAGGTCGTCCGGTGGCACGTCCTTGAGGAGGAAGCCGGACGCTCCGGCCCGCAGGGCCTCCACAACGTACTCGTCCAGGTCGAAGGTGGTGAGGACCAGCACCCGGACCTGCTGACCGGCGGACCTGGCCCAGGAGAGGATCTCGCGGGTGGCGTCGATGCCGTCCTTGCCCGGCATCCGGATGTCCATGAGCACCACGTCCGGGAGCAGCCGTCTGGTGGCGGCGACGGCGTCGTGGCCGTTGGCCGCCTCGCCCACGACCGAGACCTCCGGTTCGGACTCCAGGATGAGCCGGAAGCCGGTGCGCAGCAGTGGCTGGTCGTCGACCAGCAGGACGCGGATGGACATGCCGCAATTGTGGCCGATCACGGCGGATGCGGCGAACCGCGGAGCGGCGGCGTCAGGCCCGCTCGTCCTCCGGGCCGCGTCCGTGAGCCGGGCGCCCCGCCACGGCGTCCGCACCGACCGCCGACACCGCGGACCGGTCGGGACCGCCCGACCTGTTCTCCGGGATCCGGGCGTGTACCGCGAAACCTCCGCCGGGTCGCGGTCCGACCTCCAGGTCGCCGCCGAAGAGCGACACCCGCTCCCGCATGCCGAGCAGGCCGTGTCCCGGCTCGTCGCCGCCGCGATCGGTGGCGGCCGGACCCGCCCCGTCGTCCTCGACACCTACCGACACCGCGCCCGGCTCGAAGCGCAGGGTGATCGCCGCGGTCGCGTCCGGCCCCGCGTGCTTGAGGACATTGGTCAGCGACTCCTGCACCACCCGGTACACCGTCAGTTCGAGGCCGGGCGGCAGCGGGCGCGCCGCGCCCTGAGTGTGCAGCGTGACCGACACCCCGGTCTCCCGCACCTGGCCCAGCAGGTCCGGGAGGTCGGCCAGCCCGGGCTGCGGGCCGCGGCCGGTGGCACCGGAACCCGACGTGCGGAGCACGCCCACGATCCGCCGCATCTCCGACATCGCCTGCCGGCCGGTCTCCTCGATGTCCTCCAGCGCCTGCCGCGCCCGCTCCGGCGACCGGTCGATGACCCGGCGGCCGGCCGTGGCCTGCACGGTCATCACGCTCACGTGGTGTGCCACGACGTCGTGCAGTTCCCGGGCGATCCGGGACCGCTCCTCCGCGAGCACCGCGCGGGCGTGCGCGTCGCGGGCGTGCTCCAGGCGGGCGGCCCGGGCCTGCAGCTCCGCCAGATGCGCCGCCCGTAGCCGGGCGAGCCGGCCGAGCCACCAGCCACCGAAGATCCAGCTCAGGTAGAACGCGATGTTCCACACGGTCATCTGGATCTCGAAGAACGGTGAGGCCAGGGAGACCGCGATGTTGACGACGGTGCCGCACCCCAGGCCCACCAGGGAGCGGCGGAGCGGGAGATGCCGGCCGGCGGCGTGGACGGCCGCCACGGCACCCAGCGACGCCACGGGCTGGACGAACACCCCGGCGTGATCCGCGGCCAGTCCGCACAGCGAGAGCAGCACGAACACGGTGGTGGGAAAGCGGCGGCGGGCGAACAGCAGCAGGGACAGCCCGATCCCGGCGAGCTGCCCGGCCAGGTCGTCCCCCCACGGCCACTCCGACTCGGGACCGTGGATCCGGCCCGAGATCATGGCGGCGTTGATCCCGGCCACCGCCACGACGATCAGCGCGTCGGTCAGCACGGCGCGGGTGGCCACGGCCCGCATCCGGGCGGTCCAACGCCCGGCCGTGCGCGAGCCGCGTCCAGAATCCGTCACGTCACCACGCTAGAGCCGGTTCCGGCGCCCGCGTGCCCTCCTCAGGGGTGATCCCCTCTCCTTCGCCGGGATGACCGCCCGCCCGCGACGGCGGAGGGTGCCCTCCGCCGTCCCGCCCGTCACCCGGCCGCGGCCGGCAGCGGCGGGGGAGTGCCGCCGAACTCCGGGCAGACCGTGCGGTGGTCGCACCAGTCGCACAGCCTGCTCCGCCGCGGCAGCCACTCGCCGGAGCGGGCGGTGTCCTCGATGGCGCGCCAGATGGCGTCGATCTCGGCCTCGGCGGCCAGCAGCTCCTGCTCGGTGGGCTCGTACCAGCGCACCCCGCCGTCGCCCAGGTACATCAGCTGCAGGCGGGTGGGGATCTCGCCCATCTCCCGCCAGATCATGACGGCGTAGCAGAAGATCTGGAACCGCGCCTTGTCCTCGAACCGCGGGGCGGGCGTCTTCCCGGTCTTGTAGTCGACGACCCGGATCTGGCCGGTGGGGGCGACGTCCAGCCGGTCGACGTAGCCGCGCAGCCGCAGCCCGGACCGCAGAGTCACCTCCAGCCGCAATTCCCGGTCGCGCGGTTCCAGCAGGGCCGGGCGCTCCATCTCGAAGTAGCGCCGGATGAGCGCGCGGGCGGCCTCCAGCCAGCCGGTCTCCTCGGCCTCGTCGGCGAACAGCCCGGCCACCTCGGGGCGGTCATCGCGCAGCCGCCGCCACTGCGGCTCCAGCAGGGCCAGCGCCGAGCGCACCGTCCGGGTCTCGGCGGGAAGCTCGAACAGCCGCTCCAGCACCGCGTGCACCAGGGTGCCGCGGACGGCGGCCGCACTCGGGCGTTCCGGCAGCCGGTCGATGACACGGAACCGGAAGAGCAACGGGCACTGGAGGAAGTCGCTGGCCCGCGACGGTGACAGCGCCCGGGCGAGGGGGAGCGGGGAGTCCATGGCCCCACAGCCTACGCGCGCCGTCCGGCGCGGAGATCGCGCCGTCCACAGCCCCGCGCCGTCCAGCGGCACGGCGGGTCCGGTCGCCGTCCGTGACCACGTAGCCTGACGGGTGTGAGCCAACACGACAGCGGAACCTCCTCGACGCGGCCTGGGCGGCGGTCCGGACTCCTGATGGGGCGGCCCTTCGGGATCCCCGTGTACGTCTCCCCGTCCTGGCTGCTCATCGCGGCGGTCATCACGGTGCTCTACGAGCCCGTGGTCGAGGGCGCGCTGGCGCTGGGTCCGCTCTCCTACCTCGTCGCGTTCGTCTTCGCGGTGCTGCTGTACGCGTCGGTGCTCGTGCACGAGCTGGCGCACTCGGTGGTGGCGCGGCTGTACGGGCTGCCGGTCCGCCGCATCACGCTGTACATGCTCGGCGGGGTCTCGGAGATCGAGCGCGAGGCCCCCACCCCCGGCCGGGAGTTCTGGGTCGCCTTCGCCGGCCCGCTGCTGTCGCTCGTGCTGGCCGCCGTCGGCTTCGCCGGATACCAGTTCGTGGAACCGGCCAGCATCGCCGGGGTGCTCGTCTGGCAACTGTGGGTGGCCAACCTGCTGGTCGGCGTGTTCAACCTGCTGCCCGGCCTGCCGCTCGACGGCGGACGGCTGCTGCGCGCGCTGGTCTGGGCGCTCACCCGCCGGCCCGGTGTCGGCACCCTGGTCGCCGCCTGGGTGGGGCGCGGCCTCGCCGTGCTCGTTATCGCGCTGCCGTTCGCCTCGGCGTGGCTCGGCGCGACCTCGCTCAGCCTGTTCGCCGTGCTGTGGGCCGTTCTGCTCGGCTCGTTCATCTGGATGGGGGCCGGTTCCTCGCTGCGGGCGTCCCGGTTCCGCGAGCGGCTGCCGCGGCTGCGCGGCCGGGTGCTGGCCCGGCGGCCGGTGGCGGTGCCGTCGGACACCTCGCTCGCCGAAGCCCAGCGCCGGATGGCCGAGGGCCAGGCGGGCGCCATCGTCGTGGTGGACGCGGCCGGCACGCCCACCTCGATCGTCAGCGACTCCGCGGCCTCGGCGGTGCCGGAGCCGCGCCGCCCCTGGGTTCCGGTGTCCAGCGTGGCGCGCGCCATCACCCCCGACATCATGATCCCCGCGGACCTGTCCGGCGAGGAGCTGCTGGACGCGCTCCGCCGCTATCCGGTGCCGGAGTACCTGCTGGTGGAGGCCGACGGCTCCATCTACGGCGTGCTGCGCGCCGCCGACGTCAACGCCGCCTTCGCCGAAGCGTGATCGGGGCGAGCCGATGGCGCGTCGCCGCTAGCGGCCCGGGGTGGAGCAGCCGTCCGTGAAGTGCACCAGGTCGGCCAGGGAGTACCCGGTGACCCCGGTGGTGCCGTCGGTGAGCCGGAGCATGCCCCCGAATCGCGGAAGCGGCACGGTGCAGTGCACCGTGACCGAGTGCGGGGGTAGCCGAGGCCGAGGACGTCGCTGGCGCGGCCGGAGATGCGGTGAACGCCCACCCCGTCCTACCGGAACACCGGCGGCGCCGCGGTCGGCTGTTCCTCCGCCGCCGCTGCCGGTCCATCCGTGGCCGATCACCATCGCCGTCCGTGGCCGGGAGCGGACGGACCGCCTGCGCGGCCGGGACCGGACGACCGGCTCCGGGCCGGTGGGGGCCTCCGGCGCCTAACGCCGGGCGCCGTCCGGCCACAGCACCGTCACCGGGCGGCCCTCCCGCCGGGCGTAGGCCACCACGTCGGCGGTGCCGCCGGGCCCGCGGGCGGGCGCACCGTCCCAGACGGCGGTCAGTTCGTCGCAGTGCCGAACCATGTACTCGCCGGCGGCCAGGTGCGCCTCCGGCGCCGAGATGAGGAACGGCAGGTGGTGCACGAGGGCGGCCCGGCCCAGGAGATCGTCGTAGGTCACGTGATGGGAGGCCGGTAGTCCGGCGCGGTACTCCTCCGCCGGGACGATGGCCTCCAGGGTGCCGCCGAGGTTCAGGACGGCGTGCGCGAAGAGCGTGTCGGCGCCGTCCGCGAGGCAGGACAGGCCGACGATTCCTGGCCCGGCGGCGGCGAGGTGCGCGCGCAGCAGGTGCGCCACCTTCCGCTCCACGTCGGGGGACAGCCCCCGGTGTCCGGTGATCGCGATACGCCGCACCATGCCGACTCCTCGTTCGCTCGGGACCGGGCGCTCCGGCCGCCGTCCGGCTTGACCGCTCTGTCCGTCGAGGTGGATATCTCTCTACCCAGTACAGGGCCCGTCAGAGCCGTAGCGGCCCGGCGAGCACCGAGTTGATCTGCTCGTCCAGCGTGCTCACGCAGCGCGCCCGCGGGCCGCGGTAGCGCCGCCGGAATCGGCGCACGCGGCTGATGACGCGGTCGGACTGGAAGGCCGCGCCGATGCGCAGCGCCTCCGAGGCCAGCCGGCACGCCTCGTCGACGTCCCCGGCGTCGGCGTGCGCGTCGGCGAGGTCGACCAGCAGCACGGCCCGCTGTTTGGCCCCCGCCGGGACGCGGGCCGCCTCGCCGAAGGCGGCCAGCGCGTCGCCCGGGCGGCGCAGGCGGACCGCGACGAGGGCCCGGTACCCCGCGAGCTTGGTCTCGTCGAAAGGGAAGACCCAGGGCCACGGCGGCTCGCGGTTCGCCGTGTGCGCCACCGCGCGGTCGGCCGAGCCCAGTTCCCGGTGCGCGGCCGGTCCGTCGCCGATCGCGGCGTGCCCGGTGGCGCGTACGCACGCCAGCCAGGCCCGGGCCGTGGGGTGGGCGTCATCCCCGAGCCGGCGGGCGGCCTCGCCCGCGAGCGCCAGCCCGAGTTCGGGTTCGTCGGCGTCGATCTCGAACGCCGCCAGGCTGCCCAGCATGTACACCCCGAGCAACTCGTGCCCGGCCTGACGGGCGCGTTCCACCGCGGCGCGGTAGTGGGACCGCGCCGAACCCACGTCCCCCATGTCGGCGTGCAGCCACGCGGCGAAGCCGGCGGCCTCGCTGGCCGCCGCCGCGATGTCGGCGGCGAAGGGGGTGCGCCGGGCCCGCCCCAGGGTCCGTCCGGAAAGTTCGAGGTGCGCCACCGCCGAGGAGATGAGGTCGCGGGCGGGGGAGGAGGCGTCCAGCCGGCGCTGCCCCCCGGTGATGGCGCGCAAGGTCGGTGCCGTGTTCTCGTCCACGTCGCTGGACACCGGAGCCATCGGCAGCGGCAGCGAGGCCACCGCGAGGACCTTGCCGAACTCCCTGCGTCGCGTGGGATCCCCCTTCCCGCCGCCCGTCGCTGGCACCGCGGCGGGACGCGCCGGCGCGTGCGGTTCGCGGGCGGGGAATCCGCCCGCGAACCGGAGCCGGTGCACGGGGATGTCCAGGCGCCGGGCGATCTCGCGCACCTGGTCGAGGGTCAGTGACTGCTGCCCGTTGACCACGCGCGAGACCCAGCTCTGGGAGTAGCCCAGGTTGCGGGCGAGCCCGGCCTGGGACCAGCCGCGTGCCGACCGGACCGCCTCGACGATCGCCGCCATGTCACATGTGGCGAGCGCGGCGGCCATCGCGGGGCGGGTCCAAAACTCCGGTGAAAGTGCGCCGTCGCGTTGGGGCATGAGCCTAGATTAGGGGCGCTACCTGGCATTCTCGGCTATGACCGACAGAAGTGGCGCTATGCGGCGTGCGCATAACGGTCTCTGAAACGTGCGCGAATCGGGCAGAGTTCAAGGGCTGTCAAGGGACCAAAGTCCCCCATTCTCGGAAAAACCTGACCGAGAGGGAGGTCTGATGACTGGAGAAATACCCGGAGCGAGCAGCGCCGCCGTGGCCGGACGTGGCCATGGAGCCGGCGCCGTGCGCGCGGGCACCGCGCACCGCCGGGCGCTCCGGTGACCCCGGCGGCTGCGGCAGGGGCCGGGCACCGGGAACGGGGAAGGGCGCCCGCGGGGCGGCGCTGAGCCGCGGGGACGGGGCACCGACGGCGGTGCCGCGAACCCCGCGGCGGCCGCCCACTGTCACGTGCGGCCGGCGAGGACGGCGCGGCCGCACGGCCGGCGGGCCGGGACGCGGAGGGGGCGTCCCGGCCCGCCGTGGCCTCGGCCGAGGCTCACCCAGCGCTCGCCGTTTCCGCGCCGAAGCGCTCCACGGCGAGCACGGCCGCTCCCACGATGCCCGCCGTGTTGCGCAGCTTGGCCGGCACGATCGGCGCGTGCAGGTGCAGGTAGGGCAGGAACTTGTCGGCCTTGCGGCTCACCCCGCCGCCGACCACGATCAGGTCCGGCCACAGCAGTTCCTCGATCACCGAGTAGTAGCGCTGCAGCCGGTCCTCCGCCCACTCCTGGTAGGACAGGTCCTCGCGGTCCTTGACGCTGGAGGCGGCGCGGGTCTCCGCGTCGTGCCCGTCGATCTCCAGGTGGCCCAGCTCGGTGTTGGGCACCAGCCTGCCGTCCAGCAGCAGCGCGGTGCCGATGCCGGTTCCCAGCGTCGTCATCAGCACGACGCCCGGGGTGTTGGCGGCTGCGCCGTAGCGGTGTTCGCCGATCGCGGCGGCGTCGGCGTCGTTCACCACGTTCACCCGCCGGCCGGTCTCGTGGGACAGCAGGCGCTCGACGTCGGTGCCGATCCACGACTTGTCGACGTTGGCGGCGCTGCGCGCGACACCGTGCTGGATGACCGCGGGGAAGGTCACGCCCAGCGGGCAGCCCGGATCGACGTGTTCGGGGAAGGCTCCGGCGATCTCCGCGACGACCTTGGCCACGGCCTGCGGCGTCGACGGCTGGGGGGTGGCGATCTTTACACGATCCACCACGAACTCACCCGTCTCCAGGTTCACGGGTGCGCCCTTGATACCGCTGCCGCCGATGTCGATGCCGAGTCCGACCTTCGGCGCGTTGTTCACCATCGAGTGCTTGCCTTTCTGCACTAGGGAGGCGGTCCGGCCCACCGCGGACCCGGGCGGGGGCTCCCCGCCGCGGTGCCGTGACTCTGTCCCCCCGCAACCTCGTTCCCCCTATTCAACCCGCATTCCGCCCGACGGTGTTAGCCAGGCCACCCCCTGACCGCCGCCCGCCCGAGATCGCCTCGATTACGCCGGTGCTGATCACGGCCGATACGCTGGGCGACTGCTTCGGACGGACACCAGTGCGGGAGAGACGAGAACCAGTGACCGGCATCCACGGCCGCCGCGGACCCTTCCAGGACGGCGACATCGTGCAGCTGACCGACCCCAAGGGACGCATGCACACCATCACCCTGCGCGCCGGCACGGCGTTCCACACCCACCGGGGGCGCCTGGACCACGACGACCTGATCGGCACCCCCGAGGGGAGCGTGGTGCGCGCCACCTCGGGCACCGCCTACGTGGCGCTGCGTCCGCTGCTCTCGGACTTCACGCTGTCGATGAAGCGCGGCGCCACCATCGTCTACCCCAAGGACGCGGCGCAGATCGTCGCGCAGGCGGACATCTTCCCCGGCGCGCGGGTGATCGAGGCGGGCGCCGGCTCGGGGTCGCTGTCCTGCTGGCTGCTGCGCGCGGTCGGCGAGCAGGGGCTGGTCTCCTCCTACGAGCGCCGCGCGGACTTCGCCGACATCGCCCGGGCCAACGTGGAGCGGTACTTCGGCCGGCCGCATCCGGCCTGGCGGCTGACCGTCGGGGACCTCGCGGAGAGCATCGACGACACCGACGTCGACCGCGTCATCCTCGACATGCTCGCGCCGTGGGAGTGCCTGGACGCCGTGGCGGGCGCGCTCATCCCCGGCGGTCTCATCTGCGCCTACGTCGCGACGACCACGCAGGTCTCCCGCGTCGTGGAGGCGCTGCGGGAGCACGGCGGCTTCTACGAGCCCGCCACCTGGGAGACGCTGGTGCGCACCTGGCACGTCGAAGGGCTCGCGGTGCGCCCGGACCACCGCATGATCGGGCACACCGGGTTCCTGGTGACGGCGCGCCGGCTCGCCGAGGGGACGGTCGCCCCCGAGCGGCGCCGTCGGCCCGCAAAGGGTGCATATGGTGAGGAATGGGAGAAGTCGCGGGCGGAGCGCGGCGCGGACCGTCCAGCCACTACGGACGGCCCGGAACCGGGTGTTCGGGTCGAACCGGATGACCGTCCCTAGGCGCCGGGGTTACGTTCTGCTTGCGTGACGTAGCCCACTATCAGGCTGAGCTAGGCGTCCACAAGATCGAAAAGTGAGTGGTTCGACACTGAGCGGCGGGGACAGGTTAGGAATAGTCCATGGGTAGGTAGGGTTTCGAGTAGTCGTCCTCTTCTAGGGAGGTGGCGGACGTGGCCGATCGCGACGACGAGCGTCAGGCGGAGCGCGACCGTGAAGTCGCAGACCTCACGGCTCAGGTCTCCTATTTGGAAAAGGAACTCAGCGTAGTCCGGCGCAAGCTCGCCGATTCCCCCCGCCACGTGCGGCTGCTCGAAGACCGTCTCCGCGAAGCCCAGGCCAACCTGGCCGCCGTCAACGGACAGAACGAGCGTCTGGTCGCGACGCTGAAGGAGGCGCGCGACCAGATCGTGGCGCTCAAGGAGGAGGTCGACCGGCTGGCCCAGCCGCCGTCCGGCTTCGGCGTGTTCCTCGGCGCCCGCGAGGATGACACCATCGAGATCTTCACCAACGGCCGCAAGATGCGGGTGAACGTCAGCCCGTCGGTCGACATCGACGAGCTGCGCCCCGGCCAGGAGGTCATGCTCAACGAGGCGTTCAACGTCGTCGAGGCGCTGGCCTTCGAGACGGTCGGCGAGGTCGTCATGCTCAAGGAGATCCTTGACGGCGGCGACCGCGCGCTGGTCATCTCCAACCACGACGAGGAGAAGATCGTCCGGCTCGCCGAGCCGCTGCGCGACCAGCCCGTCCGCCCCGGCGACTCCCTGCTGCTGGAGGCGCGTTCCGGCTACGTCTACGAGCGCATCCCCAAGTCGGAGGTCGAGGAGCTCATCCTTGAGGAGGTGCCCGACATCTCCTACACCGACATCGGCGGGCTCAGTGGTCAGATCGAGATGATCCGCGACGCCGTGGAACTGCCCTACCTGCACAAGGAACTCTTCTACGAGCACCGGCTCCGCCCGCCCAAGGGCGTCCTGCTGTACGGCCCGCCCGGCTGCGGCAAGACGCTGATCGCCAAGGCGGTCGCCAACTCGCTGGCCAAGCAGGTCGCGCAGAAGACCGGCCGCGACGTCGGCAAGAGCTTCTTCCTGAACATCAAGGGTCCGGAGCTGCTCAACAAGTACGTCGGCGAGACCGAGCGGCACATCCGGCTGGTCTTCCAGCGCGCCCGCGAGAAGGCGAGCGAGGGTACCCCGGTCATCGTCTTCTTCGACGAGATGGACTCCATCTTCCGCACCCGCGGCTCCGGCGTCTCCAGCGACGTCGAGAACACCATCGTGCCGCAGCTCCTCAGCGAGATCGACGGCGTCGAGGGCCTGGAGAACGTCATCGTCATCGGCGCCTCCAACCGCGAGGACATGATCGACCCCGCGATCCTGCGCCCCGGCCGCCTCGACGTCAAGATCAAGATCGAGCGCCCCGACGCCGAGGCGGCGCGCGACATCTTCTCGAAGTACATCACCGACGACCTGCCGCTGCACTCCGACGACCTGGCCGAACACGGCGACTCGCCGTCCGCCACGGTCGAGGGCATGATCCAGCGGGTCGTCGAGCGGATGTACAGCGAGACCGAGGAGAACCGGTTCCTTGAGGTCACCTACGCCAACGGTGACAAGGAAGTCCTGTACTTCAAGGACTTCAACTCCGGCGCCATGATCCAGAACATCGTCGACCGCGCCAAGAAGATGGCGATCAAGGACTTCATCGACACCAACACCAAGGGCATCCGCGTCTCCCACCTGCTCCAGGCCTGCGTCGACGAGTTCAGCGAGAACGAGGACCTGCCCAACACCACCAACCCCGACGACTGGGCCCGGATCTCCGGCAAGAAGGGCGAGCGGATCGTCTACATCCGCACCCTGGTGTCCGGCAAGAAGGGCGCCGACTCCGGCCGGTCCATCGACACGGTGGCCAACACCGGGCAGTACCTGTAGCGACAGCGCCAGCGGGGCCCCACCGGAGTTCCGGTGGGGCCCCGTTCGTTCGTGTTGCTTCTGGTCGGTGTGATGGCAGGGTGACGGCAAATAGGCCGCGACCCGATCAGGTGCCGGGAAGGACACGAGAACGCCCCGCCCCGGATTCGCCTGCCCGGAGCGGGGCTCCTTCGTCGTATCCACCTACCAGGGGGCGCGGCACCGCTCCAGCCTCAAGGGCGCGGTCCAGCGCACTGAGCAGGCCGTCGCCGGCCTCGCCGCATGCGTGGACGAGCCGGCAGCCCGGCCGACGACTGAGGTACGGGATGTGACGGTCACCCTGCCGGGACGGCGGAACGCGCCCGTGGCGGGTCTGCTGTTCAACGCGGGCACGGCGACCCATCGTGCACACTGTGGCCCCGCCGCGGAGGACAGGGCCACAGCGGTGAAACCGTCGGCGCTAGTACACGGAGAACGGCTGCATCTCTTCTTGGGCCTGCTGCTCCGCCGACTCCTCCTGCTCCTCTTCGACCTCCTCTTCGAAGTCGACCGCCGCCGCTGGACCGGCCAGCGACAGGGCGAGCGCGGCACCGGCCGCCAGAGCAGTGAGAACGCGTTTCATGGCTGTGCTCCCTTCCGGGATCGCGGATTGCTTGCCGCGACGCCCACTACCGGCGCCCCCAGCGGCGAAACCCCGTCAACTCCCGAGCACCGTCTTCTTGACCAGACCCGGCCAGACGGGCCGCGTCCTTGACTCCGCGCGTCTTTTCTTATGCGCGGACAGAGGCAACCTTCCTGATCCTTCGTTCCCGCGTCTACTTCGGGCAGGGCGCCACCGGCGCCGACACCGAATGTGGGCCGGTGACGAACATGCCAGACGCGGCACCGAAAGTCGTTGGCCGTGCGTGCACGATCATTTGTCGATGCGTCCACTCGGCCGCCGGTCAGCCGCGGAGGAAGCGCCGGAGCAGGGCCCCCGACCGTGGACGCAGGGATCAACCCGCGATGACCGCTGCCGCGCTGGCGAAGGCCAGCGCTTGTGGGGTGGCGCGGTCCCGGAGCCAGGTCACCGCTACTTCCGATGGCGCCATGTCGGTGATCGGGATGTAGCGGACGTCGGGGCGTGGGTAGTAGTCGCTCATGCTGGCGACCACGGGGCTGACGCCACGGCCGGCACCGATAAGTGTGAGCAGTTCCAGCGGGTTCGAGACCGCTTCCCGGCGCTGTAGGGGGCTGCCGGCGGGAGTGACACGGGGGACGTGGAAGTCGCGCCAGTACTCGGGTGCGTTGCGGGGGAGATCGAAGACGAAGTCGTCCGCGATCTCCTCGATGCTGACCTCCGTACGGCCGGCGAGGCGGTGATCGACGGGCACCGCCAGCGCGCGTGGTTCCCGGAGGACGATGGGGCCGACCACGATGTCGTCCTCGTGCACGGGCAATCGCGCGAGTGCGACGTCGACATCGCCATCGCGGAGCACATCGAACTGGTTGGCGAAGTTCAGTTCGACCACGCGCACCCGCCAGTCGGGCATCATCGAGGTGAACTCGGTGAGTATCGCGGTCGTCAGGTCGCCTGCGGCGAGGCCCTGCTGACCGACCACGAGTGTGCCTGGGCGCAGGGCGCCGCGGCGTCTGGTGCGTTCCAGCGCGGCCAGGATCGTGTCGAACGCCGGCCCGACGGAGTCCGCCAGCAACCGGCCCTCGGCGGTCAGCCGCACCAGCCTCGTGGTGCGCTCGAAGAGCCGAACTCCCAGTCGGCGTTCGAGTGCGGCGACGAGTTGGCTCGCGCGCGAGGGAGAAAGGCCCAGACGTTCGGCTGCACGAGCGAAGTGCAGTTCCCGGGCCACGGCCAGGAAGCACTCGATCTCCGCTGCGTCGACTCTCATTATGCAGTCATCCTCGTGAGTCGTGTAGAAGATGGCTCTTTATCGAGGGTATCGGCGGGTCGAGAGTTGAGTGTCATGGAACAAAGCTCGGACGCGACCAGAGCGCGCGCGCAGGCGAGGACTCCCGGATTCGCCCTGTCAGTGATGCTCGGTGCCGTCTTCATGGTGCTGGCCGATGTGTTCATGGCGACGATCGCGACTCCGGCGATACGAGCCGACCTCGCTGCCGACACGGTCCATATTCAACTCGCGCTTGCGCTCTACAACGTCAGCTATGGGGCGCTCCTCCTGGGCGGCGCGCGTCTCGGTGACCGATTCGGGCACACGCAGGTGTTCCTCGTCGGTTGCCTGCTCTTCTGCCTGGCCTCGATCGTGTGCGCGATCGCCCCCAGCGCCGAGATTCTCGTCATCGGCCGGCTGCTCCAGGGAATCGGCCCGGCGCTGCTGATGCCTCAGGTGTTCACCTTCATCCAAAACCACTTCACCGGGCGCGGCCGCCTCCGCGCATTCGCGGCTTTCTCAGCGGTCAGCGGCATCGCGGCCGCGGGATCACAGGTCCTCGGTGGTGCGCTGATCGATATGAACCTGCTCGGTCTCGGCTGGCGGTCGATCTTCTGGATCAACATCCCGGTGATGGCGATCATCGTGGCGCTCGCCGCCGCGACACTTCCCCGTTCCAGCGGTCAACGCGGCATGGGAATCGATTGGGCGGGGCTGGCAGCGGTCACGTTCTGCCTGCTCGCCCTCACTTCGGCCATATCGTTCGCGCAACACGCTCCCGGTCTCGCCCTGGTCGCCACAGCACTCGCCGCGCTGGGCTTCGCGCTCGGCCGCGCGGCGCTCCGGCGCGCTCGGAGGCAAGGGCGCGAGCCTCTCGTCGATACCGCATTGCTCTACCGGGCGGGCTTCCGAGGACTGCTCGTGGCATCCGTGGCGTACTACGCGGGCAACGCCATCCTCTTCAGTCTGTTGCCCATCCACCTCATTGGCGCCAAGGGCCACACCGCGGCCACGGCCGGGCTGTACTTCGTCGCGCTCGCCGGTACCTTCGCGCTGGTTTCCACCGCCCTGCCGCGCTTCGCGCCGCTGCAACCCCGGCCGCTGCTGATCATCGGTGCAACCGCATTGCTGACCTCGTATACGGCGCTGGCGGCCGTCCTACTTCTGGCGCCGCACGTACCCACGGTGGTGCTCCTGCCTCTCCTCGTCCTCATCGGGGCGGCCATGGGATGTACCGCCCCGTCGCTCAACACCCTCGCCACCAGCCGCGTGCCCGCGACATCGACCGCCTCCGCCTCCGGACTCATCACCACCGCGCTGGAGATCGGCTATGGTCTCGGCGCCACCGTCGGCATTGGAAGCTACGCGATCGCGCAGGCGCACACCCAGCAACCGGGACATGCGTTCGCCACGAGCATCGGCATCGCGGCGCTCCTGACCATCGGCCTGGTGGTGATCGCCGCGCGAACCCGCGCCGATTCCGACGAACCTCCGGTGGCCTCGGCAGAACCTACCGGGCGGTCCTCGGACTTCCCCATGGACGTGCTCGACCACGGAGGCGGAGAACGGTGACGAGCATGCCCAGCGGGCTCTCGACAGGTGAACATCGACGGAACCGCCCGCGTCCCTCCGCCAGGCCGCCATGGGGCGGAACGCGTCTTATCCGGGCGATGCTCGCCGGGTCCGTCGCCCGGGAAGCGGAGATCGCCCCGGCCCGGTCGGCGGTATCCGCTGTTGCCCCAGACAGAGGAGGAGGCACGCGTTCTGGTGCAGGCACATGCGCAGGTCCGACGGTGCTTGCCCCGCGCCGAATCCGAACAGCGCGAAGGCCACGATGGTGATCGCGGCGCACTTCACGGATGCGCGCATGGTCGACCTCCTTTCGCTTACCGTTGGCGCGTTCCGTGCTCAGGAGAGGGGCGCCCTTCTGCTAGCCCGCCGTCCGGCCGGCAAAACGGTCCGCGCCGCAAATGGCCGTGAGACCAGCGCGAACGGCCCCTGAACGACGAGCCGGTCCCGGATCCGCGTGGCCGCCCGCCGACCGCCGGCGCCGACACGGCCGAGCCGGCACCGGTCGTGGCGTGCCGCGCGACGGGCTGGCCGGGAGCGGCCACGCACGCGTGTGGGCCGACGTCTACGTTCGGGACGTGGACCTCACCATTTCCGAAGCCCTGATCCTGTGGTGGTCCGGGCAGCAGATCTCCGGCCACAGCCTGCACGGGGTACCGGTGCTGTGGCTGGGGCGAGCGGGAAAGCTCGCAGCCTTCCTCGCCGGGACCACGATCGTGCTCGATCTGATCGGGCCGCAGCGGCTCGTCGAGTGGGGGGAGGCCGTCCAGGCACGTGCGCGTTCCAGCACGTCCATGTGGTTCACGTGGGTGTGCGGCGGCGGCGCGCTCATTCTCGGCGTGGTCGCGAACACGGCCGCCGTTCCCATCGGCGAGGCGTTCTTCGAGCGATTCGCCTGGATGGGCCAGTGGATGGTGGTCGTGTTCTATGGGCTGGGTATCGCCATGACCGCGGCTGTCATCTGCGCGGGCGTGCTGGCGGAGCGGTACGGACCGCGGGCCGTCGTCCATTTCGGGCGGCTCCTCGCCCGGCCCCGCTTCGAGCGGTGGTGGCGGGCCATCGCCGTGCCGCTCTTCTTCGTGGGGTTCGCCCTGGACTACCTCGCCTCATAGCCGGACGGCGCCGGACCGCCCCCGGCCGCGCCGTGTGCAAGATGGCCGCACGGGGGCGGCCCGGCGAGCGTGGCCGGGCAGCGGCCGGTCTGGCCGTGGTGCCGGCACACCACCGGCGGTCACCGGGCCGGCGCGGTCCGGCTACTCCTCCATCAGCATGCGGGCGTAACGCGGCCACACGAGGTCCGAGCTCAGCTCCTCCGCGACGATCTCGGCCCGCTTCTCCGGCGGGATCGCCGCCCAGAAGTTCCGCCACCACGCCTCGTCATCGGCGGCCTGGGCGTCGCTGACGAACTCGTCATCGTCCATGATCACGGCGTACCCGCCAGCGGGCGCCTGTCCCACCTCGCCGCAGTGCTCGCCGAGTCGGCCGCCGAATCGACCGGTGACGGTGCGCGATATGCGTGGCAGTGCCCAGGCGAGGCCGCCGCTCCGCCCGGCAGCGGCGGCCTTCGCGTGTTTGCCCGCCGCGGCGGGGGTAGCGGGCCCGCATCGGGCGTGGACGGGCGCCCGGCGCACCGGACCGACAACAGGGGAGAGGTGCCCCATGAGCAGCCGTGACCGACTCATCACCTGGCTCAACGACGCCTACGCCATGGAGCAGGCACTGGAGGAGACGCTGGAACGACATGCCAAGGACGCCGAGGGGGAGCCCGACGTCCACGCGCGCATCCGGCGGCACATCGACGAGACCCGTCAGCAGGCCGAGACCGTGCGCGGGTGTATCGAGTCGCTCGGTGGAAGCGTCTCCGGCACCAAGTCCGTGTTCGCGAACATGTTCGGCGCCATGCAGGGCATGATCAACCGGCCGGCGCGGGACACGATGGTCAAGAACGCCATCGCCGACTACGCTGCCGAGCATTTCGAGATCGCCTCCTACCGGGCCCTCATCGAGGCGGCCGAGCAGGTCGGGGAGACCGACATCGCCCGTCGGCTCACCGCGATCCTGCGGCAGGAGGAGGACATGGCCCGGTTCCTCCAGGAGAAGCTGCCGCACGCCGTCGACGAGTCCCTGGCACTGGCCGGCCGGTAGGTGCCGGCCCCCGGCGTCCGCGTCCCGGCCCCGGGCGGGAGCGGGCGGGGCGCTGGGTCCGCCGACGCGGTGGCTGGCACCGGCCGGCGGGTGGCGGCACGGCCGAACGGGCCACGCCGGAGTTCCGGCGTGGCCCGTTCGCGTGCTCGGCCGGGTGTGCCGCCAGTCCGCCGGATCATCGGCGGCAGGTCATCGAAACGCCCGGAAACGACGGCTCTTGGGCCACAATTCGCCGAGCTGCGTTCAAGGGACGCCGCCGGTGGATAACCTCAAGGCATGAGTGTGCGGCGGATTATGGGCATCGAGACCGAGTACGGCATCTCCGTGCCCGGTAACCCCGGTGCCAACGCGATGGTGACCTCCACACAGGTGGTCAACGCCTATCTTGCGGCCTCGGCGGCCCGGGCCCGCAAGGCGCGGTGGGACTTCGAGGAGGAGAACCCGCTGCGTGACGCGCGCGGGTTCGACCTCGCGCGCGAGGTCGCCGACCCCTCCCAGCTCACCGACGAGGACCTGGGACTCGCCAACGTCATCCTCACCAACGGGGCCCGCCTGTACGTCGACCACGCGCACCCCGAGTACTCCGCCCCCGAGGTCACCAACCCCCGCGACGCCGTGATCTGGGACAAGGCCGGCGAACTCGTCATGGCCGACGCCGCGCGACGCGCGGCGATGATCCCCGGCGTGGACCCGATCCAGCTGTACAAGAACAACACCGACAACAAGGGCGCGTCCTACGGCTGCCACGAGAACTACCTCATGCGCCGCTCGACGCCGTTCGCCGACATCGTCCGGCACCTCATCCCGTTCTTCGTCTCCCGCCAGGTGGTCTGCGGCGCCGGCCGGGTGGGCATCGGCTCGGACGGGCGCGACAACGGGTTCCAGATCAGCCAGCGCGCCGACTTCTTCGAGGTCGAGGTCGGGCTGGAGACCACGCTGAAGCGCCCGATCATCAACACCCGGGACGAGCCGCACGCCGATCCCGACAAGTACCGGCGCCTGCACGTCATCATCGGCGACGCCAACATGAGCGAGATCTCCACCTACCTCAAGCTGGGCAGCACCGCCATCGTGCTGGCCATGATCGAGGACGGGTTCATCAGCGTCGACCTGTCGCTGGAGACGCCGGTCGCCGATCTGCGGGCGATCTCGCACGACCCCACCCTGACGCACACGGCACGGCTGCGCGACGGCCGCCGCATGACCGCCCTGGAGATCCAGCGGGAGTACCTGGACCAGGCGCGCAAGTACGTCGAGGACCGGTACGGGGCCGACGTCGACCCCGACACCGCCGACGTGCTGGACCGCTGGGAGTCGACCCTGAACCGGCTGGCCGACGACCCCATGCAACTGGCCGACGAGCTGGACTGGGTGGCCAAGCTCAAGCTCCTGGAGGGCTACCGCGCCCGCGACGGCATCGACTGGGGCCACCACCGGCTGGAGCTGGTCGACCTCCAGTACTCCGATGTCCGCCCCGAGAAGGGCCTGTACAACCGCCTCGTGGCGCGCGGCCGGATGCGCCGGCTGCTGGAGGACGCCGAGGTGCGCCGCGCCATCACCGAGCCGCCGCACGACACGCGCGCCTACTTCCGGGGGCGCTGCCTGGCCAAGTACGCCGACTCGGTCGCCGCCGCGTCGTGGGATTCGGTGATCTTCGACCTGCCCAACCGCGACTCCCTGCAGCGGGTGCCCACCCTGGAGCCGCTGCGCGGCACCAAGGAGCACGTCGGGGCGCTGCTCGACCGCTCGCCCACGGCGGCCGACCTCGTCGCCATCCTCACCGGCGAGCGGAGATGACGGCCGGGGCCATCGCGGGTTACGGCCGCGTTCGGCCCGGACCCGCAACGGCGGGACCCGGGCCGAACGCCGTGGACCACCGTCACGCGGTGTACTGGTAGGTCGGGTAGGTCAGGTAACCGGCGTCTCCGCCCTGGTAGTAGGTCGCCTCGTCGTACGGTGCGATGGGCGCGCCGGTGCGCAGCCGCTCGACCAGGTCGGGGTTGGAGATGAAGGCCCGGCCGAAACCGATGAGGTCGGCGCCCAGGCCGAGCCAGTGGTCGGCGGCGTCGCGGTCGGTCGACTTCGCGCCCATCGGAACCGTCGGGTTCATGATGAGGGCGCCGGGCCACGCGCGGCGCAGGCCGAGCAGGACCTCTTCGTCGGTGGTGGCTTCCAGGTGGACGTAGGCCAGGCCGAGACGGGCCAGCTCCGGCAGCAACGCGCCGTAGAGTTCGGCGACATCGCGCTCCTCGACGCCCCAGAAGTTCGCGCCGGGGGACAGCCGGATGCCGGTCCGGGCGGCACCCACGGCGTCGACGGTCGCGGCGGTCGCCTCGACGGCGAACCGGATCCGGTTGGTCACCGAGTCGCCGTAGCGGTCCGTGCGCAGATTGGCGTTCGACGACAGGAACTGTGCGATCAGATAGCCGTTGGCGCCGTGCAGTTCGACGCCGTCGAACCCGGCGTCGACCGCACGGCGCGCGGCGTCGGCGTACTGCCGGGCGTGCTCGGGAACCTCCTCCGTCTCCAGGGCACGCGGCCGCGGCGCGGGCCGCCGGCCCGTCGGGGTGAACACGTCGCCGACCGCGGGGACCGCCGACGGGCCGACCGGCCGCATACCGGTCGTGTCGGGGTGCGACACCCGGCCACCGTGCATGAGCTGGGCGAAGATCCGTCCACCGTTGATGTGCACGGCCTCGGTCACCGGCCGCCACGAGGCGACATGCTCGTCGGTGTACAGCCCCGGCGTCCCCGGATTGGACTGCCCGGCCAGGCTCGGCTGCACCCCCTCGGAAACGATCAGCCCGGCCGTGGCACGCTGGGCGTAGTAGGCGGCCATCGAGGGCGTCGCCCGGCCGTCCGAGGTGGCCCGGACCCGCGTCATCGGAGCCATCACCACCCGGTTGGGGAGCGCCAGATCGCCGAGCCGGTAGCCGGTGAGCAAATGCGTCATGTCGAAAGTCCTCACTGAATCGCGTACTCGGAATCCCGAGCACGCCGTTACGCTAGAACCTGACATTGACGTCAGAGGCAAGTTCTATGCCGCGGATCACCCTGGGAGAGACGGCGTGCGGATCGGAGAGCTCGCGTCGCGGACCGGAGTCAGTGTCCGGTCGCTGCGTTACTACGAGGAGCAGGGCCTGCTGCGCAGCACCCGCAGCCGGAGCGGGCAGCGTCACTACCTGGAGAGCGACGTCGATCGGGTCAGGTTCCTGCAGCGGCTCTACGCCGCGGGTCTCTCCAGCCGCGCCATCGCCGAACTTCTGCCGTGCGCCGACGCCCCGAGCGAGGCGCACTCCGACGCCGCGCTGGCGCGGATGGCGGCGGAACGCGACCGGCTCTCCGCGCAGATCGCCGAACTCAGGCGCGCCCGTGATGAACTCGACGAACTGATGGACCTGGCCCGCGCCTTCCGTGCGCAGCTGTCTGCGGCGGTGCCGAGCCCGGCCGGTTAGGGACACGGCCACGTATCCGCTGCTCCGGGCGTGCCCGTCGAACGCGGCGGGGAGCGGTGCGGGGAGCACGCGTCCGGGCGGAGCGGCCCGGTGGTTGGTATGGCGCTGATCACGCTCACCCGGGTGTGGACGCGCCCGTCGCGGCGCTTCGGCCGGGCACACGCTGGTCACCGCGCGGACCGGGCCCGGGAGCGGCGACCCGGCCCCGGCGCCGAATGTCCCCGGGCACCCCCACACTGGTGCCCGACACCGGCCCGGCGCGGTCGCCGGCCGCGCGGCGCCGGTACGCGGTACCCCCACCCCCGATCAACGACAGGACCAGGCATGGATCCCACGTTCGCCGACCTCACCACCCGGCCGGCCCGGCTTTCGAACTGCGTCGTCCGCCACCACCGGTGCGGCGTCACCCCCTCGCACGTCGCCGTGGCACCCGGCGGGTACGTCAGGGTCGAGTTCCGCCGCGACGAGAAGGAGGACGCGGCCGACCCGGGCGACCTGCTGGTGCGGATCTCCGTGCTCGGCCCCGCGGGGCCCGTGGACGTCCTCGTCAACGACGCGGAGGTGGCCGGCGGCCTGACCATCGCCGGACCCGAGGCGGCAGCCGACGGCGCGGACGTGGCCGCCCACCTGACCGTCCCCGCCGACCTGCTCCGGCCGGGGGCCAACGTCCTGGAGATCCGCCGGCCCGAGGACGCGGACCGGCTGCTGCGGCTGACCTCCGTCACCATCGACCCGGCCGGCGACCCGGACCGCGCCGAGCGCGCCCGCGCCACGTCGGCCGACGCCGCCCGGTCGGTCTTCGGCTACACCACCGAGCACCGGGGCGGCGACGGGCGGTGGCGGTCCGCGCCGCCGCTCCTCGTCCACATCGACGCCGGCACCGGGGCCGTACCCGCCGAGCTGTCATGGCGGGCCGCTGACGGGGCCGAGACCAGCATCGCCCTCACCGCCGACATGTCGGGCTTCGTCGGCCACCACCGGGCCGCAGACGGCTCGGTCACCCAGATCCGGGGCGCGCTCTCCGAGCGCGGCGACCGCGCCGGCCGCGCGGACGGGACCCGCCCGTCGCGCTGGACGATGGAGACCGAGGACGGAAGCACGTGGTGGGCCGCGGGCGAACTGTTCTTCCTGCTCCAGGATGGTGGGGCCGCCCCGGAACGGGTGACCTGGCGGGACCGCGCGGACAACGTTGGCTCCCTGGCGCTGCGCGCGGTGGCCGCCACGGCCCCCGGTGCCCAGGACGACGCCGACGAGATCACCGCCAAAGTGGCGTCCGTGGACGCCAGCGAGGAGCACGAGGCCGCCGGGGAGATCGTGGCCAACCTCGTCCGGGACGACCGCTCGAAGTGGCTCGCGTTCGACTGCGAGGCCGAGCTGGACTTCGTGTTCCGCACGCCGGTCACCCTCGGGGGCTACGCCCTCGTCACCGCAAACGACTTCCCCGACCGCGACCCACGCGACTGGACGCTGCTCGGCTCCGAGGACGGCACCGGCTGGACGGTACTGGACCGGCGCGAGAACGAGTGGTTCGACCGCCGGTTCCAGCGGCGCGACTTCGCCTGCGCGAGCCCTACCCCCTTCTCCCGGTACCGCCTGGTCATCACTCGCAACGCGGGCGGCGGCGAGACCCAGCTCAGCGCGGTGCGGTTCTTCGAGGCCCGGGCGCCTGAGAAGGGGGCGTACCAGCCCGACGCGGTCGGCCACCTTCGCACGGCCGGCGCCGCCCCCGTGGCCTGCCGGGGAACCATCGTCCGCGAGGAGGAGGACGCTGCCGAGCGGGTGCTGGCCGGCGACCTGCTGGCCGCCGCGCGCGACCTGCGCGGCGCCGCCCAGCTGGTGGCCCGGCTGTCGGCGTACCTCGACGGGTAGGCCACCAGACCCGGGCGCGGGAAACCACGCCGCACGCTCCGTCGAGGTCGGGGCAGGGGCTGTCCCTCCCCGGCCCGGCGGACGTGTGGGCGACGACGACTTCGCCGCAGTACCCCCAGCCCTCCCGCTCGGGGGCACTGCGGCGCCGGGTCGCCGCGGTCAGCGACGGAGCCTCCGGAACGGCTCCCACCGCTGTTCGCCGTACTCCACATCGGCCGGATCCAGCCCCTGTCCACGTGCGCGCGCCGCCGCCACGTAGCCGGCGTCGCACCGCAACCGGTGCCGGATCAACCGCGCCAGCGCCACATCCGGCACGGGGGCGCGCGGTCCCGCCGCTCCCGTCCGGTCCCGCGTGCCCTCTGCCGTAGTGACCGACCCTCCGTTTACTGTCAGGGCCGCCCTTTAGGATTCCTTGCTGTACGTGAACAAGTAGACAGACGGGGGCGGCATGCGAGGAGGCCGGTGGACGACGGTCACCGAGTCCGAGTACGAGCACGAGCGCCGCGGTCTCGAAGCGATCCGTCGGCGTCTGCCCGACGAGGAGCCATGGCGCGCCTGGTCGAACTTCACGTTCACGGCGGCCAGCGGTCACGTACGCGAGATCGATCTCCTGGTGACGGCACCGGCCGGGGTGTTCCTGATCGAGCTGAAGGACTGGCACGGCTCGGTGCACGGCGGCGGCAATGACTGGGTGCAGACCACGCCTGGCGGGACCATGCGTCGGCACGGGAATCCGCTGCATCTGGCCAACCGCAAGGCCAAGGAGCTGTCGGGGCTGATCAATGGCGGTTCCCGTGGTCCCGGGGCCCGCACGAGGATCTGGGTCGGTGAGGCGGTCTGCTTCACCGACGACAAGCTGCAGGTGAATCTTCCGGCCGCCGATATGAACGGCGTGTTCACGGTCAAGCAGCTGGTCGAGATGCTGGCCGAGCCGCCGTCCGACGCCCGGCACCGGATCACGGCCGAGACCTCCCGCCAGGTCGGCGCCGCCCTGAAGAGACTGCGCATCGCACCCATCCGCCGGCAGCACGAGGTCGGCGGCTACCTCCTCGACGCCAAAGCCTTCGACTCGGGGCCCACCTGGGCCGACTACCAGGGCCGCCACTCCCAGCTGCACGATTTGGCGCGGGTGCGGGTCTTCCTCAGCGAGCAGGGTGCGTCCGATGACGAGCGCCGCTCGGTCGAGCGGGCGGCCGCCCGTGAAGCCACGGTGCTCAGCCGGTTCCGGCACCCGGGCGCGGTGCAGTTGAAGACGTATCTGCCGTCGGGGCATCCTGCCGGTCCGGCGATCCTCTTTGACTACCATCCCGAGACGCTGCGCCTGGACGACTACCTGGTCGAGCACGGGCAGCGGCTGGACCTGGGGGCCCGCCTCGCCCTGGTGCGCCAGCTCGCCGAGACGGTGCGCTCCGCGCACTCCCGGCGAGTTCACCACCGCACGCTGTCCGCGCACGTGGTGCACGTCGTGCCGCGCGACCGCGGCCCGCGCGGGCGGGAGCTCGGCGAGGAGCAGCGCTGGCTGCGGCCGTGGCTGCAGATCGCGGACTGGCAGATCGCCAGCGGCCACAGCGGCAGCAACGGCCGGCCGCTGACCTTCGCGCCCAGCCATCTGTCCCGTTCCCACGTCTCTGAGCAGGCCGATCCCTATCTGGCTCCTGAGCTGCACCTCCCGAAGGCCGATCCGGTGCGTCTGGACGTCTATGGGCTGGGCGTGCTCACGTATCTGCTGGTCACCGGGCAGGCCCCGGGCGCGAGCCAGAACGAGGTGCTGGCGCACTTCGAGGCGGGCGGGAGTCTGCGCCCCAGCGCACTGGTCGACGGGCTCCACCCGGACATCGACGATCTGGTGGAGGCGTCCACGGCATACGAGCCGAGCCGACGGCTGTCCACGGTCGACGACTTCCTCGAGATGCTGGAGTACGTCGAAGAGGTGTTCGCCGACGAGCCCACAGCCGATGAGGAGAAGAGCGCGGGCGGGAACGGAAGCGGGGTGGGCGGCAGTGGTCCGGCTGCCGGCGGCGACCGGCAGGAGCCGGAGAAGGATCCGCTGGAGGCGGTAGCCGGGGATTTGCTGGCCGGCCGCTGGGAGGTCGTACGCCGGCTCGGTACGGGCTCGACGTCGCGCGCGTTCCTGGTGCGGGACCTGGAGGGCGAGCCACGGCGGAGCGGGGCCCTGCCGGTGGCGGTGCTGAAGGTCGCGCTGAGCGAGGCCAAGCACGCGATCCTGGAGCGCGAGGCGGCGGTCCTGCGCCGTATCCACCGGGATTCCAGCATCATCTCGCTGTACGAGCCGGAGCCGCTCACGATGGCCGGCCGCCGGGTCCTGGTCCTGGAGTACGTGGGCGACACCCGGGAACCGAAGGACCAGGAGGCAGGCGCCAGGGGCGCCGGCAAGGGGCCGCGCCGCCGCGAGGACACCGTCGCGCGCCAGCTGCGGGACAACGGTCGCCTCGGTATGGACCAGCTGGAGGCGTACGGGAAGTACCTGTTCGGTGCGGTGGAGCACCTGGAAGCCGAGGGGATCTGGCACCGGGACCTCAAGCCGGACAACATCGCGATCCGAATCCGCCCCAATGGCACCCGGCAGCTGGTGCTGATCGACTTCTCGCTCGCCGGGTATCCGGCCAAGGAGATCGAGGCGGGCACCGAGGGGTATCTCGACCCCTTCATGGGGATCGTCACGCGGGGCTCGTACGACGGACACGCCGAGCGGTACGCGCTGGCGGTGACGCTGCACGAGATGGCGTCGAACGAGCTGCCCCGCTGGGGCGACGGCTCGGTCACCGCCCGGCAGACGGACCCTGAGAAGTGGCCGTACCCGCAGCTCGCGGCCGACGCCTTCGAGCCGGCGATCCGGGACGGCCTGGTGGCCTTCTTCCGTAAGGCGCTGGCACGGGATGTGAAGGACCGCTTCCCGGACCTGAGACCGATGGAGCGAGCCTGGCAGCGGATCTTCCTGGACGCGCAGCGCACGACGGCACCGAGCGGCGGCCACGCTGAGCAGTCCGGGCGCGGTGCGGACCACGCCGCGGACTCGTCCGGCGTGGCGGCCGGCTCGGCCGGGGTCGCGGCAGCGGGGCCCCGGATCGGACGGGAGGACGACGACGCCCAGGCCGAGCAGATCCGCGACGAGCAGGCCGAGCGCGCCGACCGGAACACGCCGCTGTCGGTCGCCGGTCTAACCCTCTCGGCGCAGTCGCAGCTGTTCGCGATGGGGCTGAACACCGTCGGGGACGTCCTGGAGTACTCGGCTCGGAAGTTCCTGACCGCGCCGGGCATGGGGTCGCGCACCCGGGAGGAGATCCAGCGCCGGCAGAAGGAGTGGAACGCCCGCCTGGGCAAGGCGGCCCCCGCGCCGCTGAGCCCGGAAGCACGTAAGGCGGCCGGCCAGGAGCGCTCAGAGCTGGAGCAGGCAGCCGCTGAGATGATCGCTTCCGTCAGCGGGGACGTGCGCGACCCGCTGGTGCTCGGCCGACTGAGCCTGGACGCGCTCGCCTCCCGCCTGGTTCCCCAACCGTCCGGTGGCAGTGCCCGGTCCAATGCCACGGAGCGGGAGGCGGTGCGTTTGCTGCTGCGTCTGCCGGACGAGGCGGGCGTGCTGCCAGACGGTCTGCCTTGGGTCCGGCAGCGGGACGTGGCCGAGGCGCTGGGGTTGACCACGGCACGTATCCCGCAGATCGTGAAGAGGGCCCGCGAGCGCTGGTTCAAAGACGCGGCCCTGGGGCTGCTGCGCGAGCAGGTGGTGGAGCTGCTCGCTGAGCGCGGCCGGGTGGTGCCCGCCGTCGAGCTCGCCGACGCGCTGATCGTCCGGCGGGGCACCCAGCTCGCGGGGCGGCGCGAGCGGCGTGCTCTTGCTCTGTCGGTTCTGCGCGCTGTAGTGGAGCGGGAGAGTTACGACAACGAGTCCCCGCAGCTCTTCCGCTACTTCCACGCCCGGACGCCGCAGGGCGCCGAGCCGGTCCTCGGGCTGTTCGCGCTGGACGTCCGAGAGGGCGTCGACGGTCCCGACACTCCGACGCTGCCCGCCCTGCAGGCGTACGCGCTGAATCTCGGCGCCCGGGCCGACAAGCTGGCGGCGCTGGAGTCGCTGCCGACAGCGAGCACGGTCCTCACGGAGCTGGGTGCGGTGCGTCGACCGCCCGGCAGCCTGGGCTGGGACGAGCGGCGCACCGCCGAGATCGCGGTCGCCGCCTCCACTCTGGCCGCGCTCACCCCGCGTCTGGAGATCTACCCGCGTGACCTGAGTCTGGTGCGCGCGCTGCGCATCACGCAGGCCGGTGTCGTTGCGGAGCAGCCGGGTGTCGAGGAGGACCGGCAGCCGGGCCTGACGGTGGACGCCCTGCACAAGCGGGTCATGACCCGCTTCCCCGAGCTGGGCACCGACCCGCTGGCCCCGCGTGAGCTGCCCACCGGCAGCGCCCTGGTGCGCGACCTGAAGCAGGCCGGCTTCGAACTGAAGCTGGCCACCCGCTACGACGGGGTGCTGCGGCTGGTCCCGGATCGCCCTGCCGGGGACGCGACCGCCGGTCCGACCGCGGCGAGCTGGGGCGTCTCCGCGGCAAGACCGTCCGTTCCGACCCGGTACGACGAAGACACCGCGGTCGCCGCCGCCGTCAAGGCCGAGCAGCGACTCACGCACTCGGCGCGGCAGGACGGCTTCCGGGTGCTGACCGTGCCGCAGCGCCGGGCCGAAGCGGCGGTACGGCGGCTGGCCGGCGAGCCGTACGCGGCACGGCCGCTGTCGTTGACCGGACTGTTCGTCGCCGAGCTACGAGGTGTGGTGGGCGAGGCGGCCCGTCCGACCTGGGAGACCGTGCTGAAGGCGGACGCCGCGGAGATCGGCACCCGGGCCCACCAGCAACTGCGCATCCGTACCGACAAGGCGTGGGGGCGCATCGAGCCGAAGCTTCGGGAGCGCCTTGCGGCTCGGCGGGGAGACGGTCCGCTGCTGCTCACCGATACCGCGGTCCTCGCTCGCTACGACGCGTTCGACCTGCTCGGCCGGCTCGCGGAGGAGGCCCGCCAGGGCGGCAGAGCGCTGTGGCTGCTCGTCGCGCAATCCGACCCGGCACGGGCGCCGCGGCTGGCCGGACAGAGCGTGCCGTACCAAGCGGGGTTCGACGAATGGATCGTCGTGCCGGACGCGTGGGTGGCGCGCAGGCATCTGGCGCAGGACCTCTGAGTCCGCTCCTATCCTTGTTGTTTCCTCTCACTTCTTACAGGAGCCGTCCGTGATCGACCGCAAGAGCCTCCTCACCGATCTGCAGAAGCAGGTCAAGGCCGCGGAGACCGACCTTGAGCAGCAGGTCAAGGCCGTTCCCGAGGTCGGGGCGCGGCTGCGGGGCGAGTACGACCAGGCCCGGGAGCTGGGACGTACCGCGGCGACCTGGAACGCGTGGCTCGGGGAGCGGATCACTCAGGTCGCCGTGGCCTGGGTGCTCGGCACGGTTTTTGTGCGGTTCAGCGAGGACAACCGGCTGATCCCCGAGCCGTACATCACCGCCCCCGACGTGGCCGGGCGGGAGATCGCCCAGGCGCGGTACGAGGAGTACCTGGAGAAGGACGCCGACCCGACCTACCGAGGGTGGTTGGAGGCCGCCTTCGCCGAGCTGGGCGCCGGGCAAGCCGGGCGACTGCTGTTCGACCCCGACCACAACCCGCTGTTCCAGATCCCGCTCTCGCACGACGGGGCGGGCGCGCTGCTGGCGTTCTGGCGGGAACAGCGGATCCAGGACTCGGGTGGCGATGACGGGCCCCTCGGGGATGCGGTCCTCGTGCACGACTTCCGCGACCCGCTCAGCGAGGACGGCACGGAGGGCTGGGACACCCGGTTCCTCGGCGACCTGTACCAGGACCTCAGCGAGGCCGCCCGCAAGACGTACGCGCTGCTGCAGACGCCGGAGTTCGTGGAGGAGTTCATCCTCGATCGGACGATGACGCCGGCGGTCCGCGAGTTCGGCTTCGAAGAGCTGAAGATGATCGATCCGACCTGCGGGTCAGGGCACTTCGTCCTCGGTGCCTTCCGGCGGCTGGTGCGAATGTGGGCCGAACAGCGGCCCCAGGTGGGCGCGTACGAGCGGGTGCGGGCGGCGCTGGAATCGGTGCACGGGGTGGACCTCAACCCGTTCGCGGTCGCAGTGGCCCGCTTCCGGCTCCTGGTCGCCGCGATGGCCGCGAGCGGCATTCGGACCTTCGCGGAGGCGCAGGCGTACGAGTGGCCGATCCAGCTCGCGGTCGGCGACTCCCTCATCAAGCACCGGCAGCTGGAGGTGCAGCTCGGGCTTGGGGAGGAGGGGGCGCTCAGTGATCCGCTGGCCGAGTTCTCGTACGCGACGGAGGACGTGCACGAGTACCCCGGCATCCTGCAGCAGGGGCGGTACCACGTGGTGGTCGGCAACCCGCCGTACATCACGGTCAAGGACAAGAAGCTGAACAAGCTGTACCGGGAGCTGTACGACGACGTGTGCGCGGGGAAGTACGCGCTGTCCGTACCCTTCGCCCAGCGGTTCTTCGAGCTCGCCAAGCGGGGCGGAGCCGATGGCGCGGGCTGCGGCATGGTCGGCCAGATCACGGCGAACTCCTTCATGAAGCGGGAATTCGGCACCAAGCTCATCGAGGAGTTCTTCGCGCACAAGGTCGAGCTGACGGAGGTGATCGACACGTCGGGAGCGTACATCCCTGGCCACGGGACGCCGACAGTGATTCTCGTGGGCAGGCAAAGAGAAGGATCGAAGCGGCAAGCGACGATCCGGACTGTACGGAGCGTGCAGGGAGAGCCTGCGGCCCCGGCGGTGGCAAAGGACGGGCTGGTGTGGCAGGCGATCGTGGAACAGATCGACCGGCCCGGATCTGTCAGCCAGTGGGTTTCGGTGGACGACTTGGGGCGAGAGCGCTACTTCGGCAAGCAGCCATGGATCCTCACCGATGGCGGACTCGAACTGGTCGAATTCATGAAGGCCAGTAGCGCGTCCACCCTTGACGCATCGTCCAACTCTGTCGGAATCGCGGGGTTCACACTTAGCGACGATCTATTTTTCCTGCCGCAGGCCAGCGCAGATCGCCACCGGATCCCCGTCCGTTTCACGCGTGGGCTTATTACAGGAGATACACTTCGCGACTGGTCAGAAAACTACGACGCGGTAACCGTTTTCCCCTATCTCGCCGACCTCATTCCGGTCGAATTGGATGTCGAGCCAGAGCTATTCCGATACATGTGGCCATGTCGACAGGATGCCAGCAGTGGAATCCTTTTTGGTGGCAAGAGTAAGGTGGAGGCCGGCCTTCAATGGTACGAATTTGGACGTCTAACGAAAAGTAAGCTTCTCAGTTCTCTCTCTATTGCCTTTGCTTGCGTGGCCACTCATAACCATTTCGTCCTCGACAGGGGCGGAAATTTCTTCAACCGTCACGCCCCGGTGATCAAGCTGCGTGATGGGGCAACCGAAGAGGAGCATGTGCGGCTGCTTGGGTTGCTCAATAGCTCCACGGCCGGGTTCTGGCTCAAGATGGTGAGTCACGGAAAGGGAAATGGTGGAGTCAACGAAGGACTCCGCGGCGATGCGTGGGAAGAATTCTACGAGTTCACCGGCACCAAGCTCCAAGAGTTCCCTATCCCCGCCGAGTACCCCACTGCCCTCGCGACCGAGCTTGACTCTCTCGCTCAGCAACTCTCCGCCACAACCCCTGCCGCCCTCGCGGCCGAGGCCGTCCCCACCGCCGCCGCGCTCCGTGAGGGCGAGGCCCGCTACGCCTCTCTCCGCTCCCGCATGATCGCGCTCCAGGAGGAGCTGGATTGGCAGGTCTATTTCCTCTACAAGCTCCACTCTGAGGACCTGCGTCTGCCTGATGTCTCCGCCGTACCTGAACTCTCCTTCCGCGAGAGGGCCTTCGAGATCGTGCTCGCCCGACGGATCGAGGCTGGTGAGTCGAATGACGAGTGGTTCAAGCGCCACGGGTCGACGCCGATCACCGAGATCCCCGCGCACTGGCCCGCCGAGTACCGCGCGCTCGTGCAGAAACGGATCGACGCGATCGAGTCGAACCGGGCCATCGGCATGGTCGAGCGCCCCGAGTACAAGCGGCGCTGGGCCACCGAGGGCTGGGATGCCATGCGGCAGAAGGCGCTGAGGTCCTGGCTGCTCGACCGGATCGAGGACCGCTCGCACTGGTTCGACGATCACGACAACCCGACCATCACCACCCTCGCCAGGCTCGCCGAGAGGCTGTCCACCGACGAGGACTTCACCGCCGTCGCCGAGCTGTACGCGCCCCGCCAGGACCTGGCGAAGACGGTCCGCGAGCTGCTCGCCGAGGAGCACGTCCCGTTCGTGTCCGCGCTGCGCTACAAGCCCGCCGGGCTGAAGAAGCGTGCGGACTGGGAGCACGTCTGGGACTTGCAGCGCGAGGAGGACGCCGCGCCGGACGAGCCCGCTAAGCAGGAGATCCGTAAGCGGACGCCGGTTCCGCCGAAGTACACGTCCGCCGACTTCCTGAAGCCGAGTTACTGGCGCGCTCGGGGCAAGCTCGACGTACCCAAGGAGCGGTTCGTGTCGTACGGCACGGTCAATGTCCAGTCGCCCGAGCTGTACGGGTGGGCCGGCTGGGATCACCTGGAGCAGGCCCTGGCACTCGCCTCGTACGTGCAGCAGGCCGGGCTCGGCGAGGAGGAGATCGTGCCGTATCTGGCGGGTCTGCTGGAGCTGCAGCCCTGGCTGGATCAGTGGTACGGCGAGTACGACCCGGAGTTCGGGGCCTCGCCGGCCGCCGAGATCCTGGCTTTCCGGCAGCAGAAGCAGGGCGAGCTCGGGCTGACCGACGACGCCCTGCGCGCCTGGCGCCCCGCGGCCGCCACGCGCGGGCGCGGCGCCGCGAAGAGGGCCGCCGCGCCGAAGAAGACCGCCACCGCCCAGTCCCCGGCGGACGACGTCCCGGCGGAGTCCGGCACCCCCACCGAGTCCGACTGAAGGGCGAGGAGCAGACACACACCATGGCGTTCATGAGCAGGAGCATCCCCCGCACCGAGGACCGCCCGCTGCTGCGCGAGCTGATCGACATCCCGGAGTCGGTCTCCACCTCCGACTTCGTGCTCAAGCTGAGTGAGGCGGTCACCCCCGAGGGCGCCGAAGCGGCGCTGAAGGAGTACGTGGTCACCGACCGGCTGGTCGGCAACTTCGGCGAGGCGCTGGATCTGATCAAGTCGGCGCTGGACAGCCACTCCTCGAAAGCGGCCTACCTGCACGGCTCGTTCGGTTCCGGTAAGTCGCACTTCATGGCGGTGCTGTACGCCCTGCTGTCGGGCAACCCGGCGGCCCGGGCGCGCGCCGAGCTCGACCCGGTGCGGGCCCAGCACTCCTGGCTGGACACCGGCGACCGCAGGTTCCTGCTGGTGCCGTACCACATGCTGGGGGCCAAGTCCCTGGAACAGCGCGTGCTCGGCCGGTACGTGGAGCATGTACGCAAGCTGCACCCGGGGTGCCCGCTGCCGCAGGTGTATCTGACCGAGGGGCTCTTCGAGGACTTCGACCAGCTGCGTCGGCGCAACGGCGACGACTGGGTGATAGCCCAGCTCGCGGACGCGGGGGACGGGGTGGAGGACGAGTGGGGCGAGTCCTTCACTTGGACCACCGAGCTGCTCGATACGGCGGTGAACGCGCCCGAGGAGCATGAGAACACCAAGCGGCTCGACCTGGACAACCCCTCCACGCCGCGCGAGCTGCGGGCCCGCCTCGTCCAGGACCTGACCCAGACGCTGTTCCCGTCGTTCGCGCGGGGTGCCTCCGAAGACGCCGACGGGTTCGTCTCGCTGGACAGGGGGCTCGGCATCATCGCCGCGCACGCCAAGGCGCTCGGCTACGACGGGCTCGTCCTGTTCATGGACGAGCTGATCCTGTGGCTGGCCTCGCGCATCCACGACCAGAAGTTCGTCTCCCGTGAGGCCGACAAGATCACGAACTTCGTGGAGGGCGGCGACGAACGGCGTGCCATCCCGGTGGTCTCGTTCATCGCCCGCCAGCGCGATCTGCGGGAGCTGGTCGGCGAGGAGATGTCGGGGGCCGCGGAGGCGGCCGTGCAGGACAGCCTGAAGCTCAGCGGCGGACGCTTCGACAAGATCGTCCTAGAGGACCGGAACCTGCCGCAGATCGCCCGGGCCCGTGTGCTCCGGCCGGTCGACGCCGCGGCCGAGGCGAAGGTGGCGGCCGCGTTCGCCGAGGCCAAGAAGCTCGGGCCGGACATCTGGGACACCCTGCTCGGGCACGACAAGTCCACCACCGGCGCGGACGAGGACGCCTTCCGCAAGACGTATCCGTTCCCGCCGGCGTTCATGGACACGCTGGTGCACATCTCCTCGGCGCTGCAGCGCTCCCGTACCGGCCTGAAGCTGATGAGCCAGCTGCTCGTCGACCACCGTGACGACTGGCGGCTCGGTCAGCTCGTGCCGCTGGGTGATCTGTACCCGGCGATCGCGGGGGGCGGTGACAAGGCGTTCAGCGGCGAGACCCACGTGCACTTCGAGGCCGCCGACAAGCTGTACCGCGACAAGCTCCGCCCGTACCTGCTCAAGACCAATCAGGTCACCGAGGACCAGGTCGAAGCGTACCGGCGTGATCCGGCGAGCCTGGGCGATCCGCAACTCGCCGCGCGCTGCCGTGACTTCACCGGTGACAGCCGGCTGCTGCAGACCCTGCTGCTGTCCGCGCTCGCGCCCAGCGTGCCCGCGCTCGCCGATCTCACGCTGGCGCGGTTGCACGCCCTCAACCACGGCTCCATCACCACCCGCATCGCGGGCACCGAGGTCGGCCGGCTGGAGCAGAAGGCCAAGGAATGGGCGGCGACGTTCCCCGAGATCAAGGTCGTCGGTACCGGCCCGGGCGCGGTAGTGAGGCTGGAGCTCACGGGTGTCGACCTGGACGCCGTGCTCGCCAACGCCCAGGTGCACAACAATCAGGCCAGTCGGCGGGCGAAGATGCGCGCCCTGCTCAAGGAGGCGCTCGGCGTCGGCGACGGGCCTGGCGGCTTCGACCCGTACGACGTGCTCGACCTGGTGTGGAAGGGCACCGAGCGGCAGGTCGAGGTGGTCTTCGGCAACGTCGCCGAGGTCGACTCACTGCCCGAGTCCACGCTGCGGCCCAGCCAGGACGACGCCTGGCGGCTCGTCGTCGACCTGCCGTACGACGAGGGCGAGTTCGGGCCGATGGACGACGTGCAGCGGCTGCGCGCTCTGCGAGAGAAGCCGGGCGGTGAGTGCCGCACCCTGGCTTGGCTGCCGACGCATCTGACCGACGCGGTGCGTGGTGACTTCGAGCGGCTCGTGGTCATCGACAAGGCGCTCGCGGACGAGGCCCGCTTCGACTCCGACTTCGCGCGCAGTCTCAACGCCGACGACAAGGCGCGCGCCAAGGGCATGCTGAAGTCGCAGCTCGCCATCCTCACCGAGCGGGTCCACCAGGCGCTGCGGCAGGCGTACGGGCTGGCGCAGAAGCAGGAAGGGGTCGTCGACCTCAGCTTCGACACCCATCTGGTCGCCCAGCAGGAGGTGGCCGACCTGCGGCTCCCGCTCGGTGCGCCGCTGGACGCCGCGGCGCGCGAGCTGGCCGGAAAGCTCCTCGCTCACCAGTTCCCCGCCCACCCCGACCTGGACCCCGAGGGCACCGGGAAGTTCGTCAAGGCCGCCGAGATCAGGACCGTCTTCGAGTACGTCCGCAAGGCGGCCGAACACCGCGACGGGCAGGTCGAGGTCGAGGCCAAGGACCGCAAGGTCATGGCTCGGATCGCGGGCGGTCTCGGACTCGGTGTGATGCGGGAGGCGTACTACCGGCAGTCGAGCCTGTGGGCCGACCACTTCAGCGGTCAGGCACGGCGCGAGGGTGTCGCCGAGCCGACGCTGGTCAGGCTCTCCGACTGGAGCGATCTTCCCGAGCCGCGCGGACTGCCCGGGCCGCTGCGGCGGCTGCTCGCCGCCGCCTACGCGGAGATGACCGACCGGGTGTGGGTGCGCGGCGGTGTGCCCGTCGAGCCCGCGCCCGCGCCGCACGAGCTGAAGCCGGACTTCGCACTGCGCGAGCAGCAGCTGCCCGGCGAGAGCGATTGGGATCAGGCGCGGCAGAGGTTCGAGGAGGTGTTCGGGGACGTGGCGCCGCAGCTGCGGCGCGGGCGCATCGTCAACCAGTTCGCGGGGCGGATCAGGCAGGCCGCGAGGGAGCTGGCCCAGGACGCCGGGCGGCTGGTCACGGAGTTGGAGAAGCACCGCGACTTCCTGCGGCTGACGGACGACTCGCCCCGGCTCGTCCTGGCCCGGCAGGCTCAGGAGCTGGTCAGGCAGGTCACGGATGCGGGCATCGACGCCAAGACCGTGGTGCAGCGGCTCGCCCGCTTCGACCTCGGCGACTTCACCGCGCACCGGTATGGGATGTCGCTGAAGAGCGCCGGGACGGTGTCCACCGCGCTGCAGAACACCAGTTGGGACCACCTGGGCCTGGCATCCACCGCCGGCGTGGAGGGCGAGGCGATCCTGACACGGATGAGGAAGGCGGCGGCCGGTGACCCCGGTGCCTATCCCGACCTGCCCGGGGTGCTGAGCTCCTGCGGCAGGGAAGTGGTGGCGCTCCTGAGGTCCCGGCAGCCCCCGGCAGGGCGGCCCGAGGTGCCCTCAGGCTCGGAGGCGCCGAGCTCCGAGAGCGTGGACCTGGGCGGCGGCTCCGCCCATCCGCAAGTGCTGCCAGAGCCGCCGCAGCGGCCGGGACCGGGTACCGGATCGCGCTCCGTCGCCCGCTCCGGCGGCGGGCGGACCACCGCCGCCCGGGCCGCCGCCGAACTCCAGGCCGAGATCGCAGCGCTCGCGGCCGCGCACCCGGACGCCGTCGTCGAGGTCGTCTGGAAGGTCGTCGACTGATGGCCGAAGCAGCGACCACCACCCCCCAGGCCGTAGGGCCAGCCCGGCTGTCCGCCGGGACCGTCCGCCAGTACCTGGCCGCCCGCAGCCGGCTCGGGGACGGCGCGGTCCGCGTCCTGCTGCTGCGGGCCGCACCCGACTGGGACGCTCCCACCGTGCAACGCACGGCGGGCGGGCTGCGGGCGCGCGTGGCCGTCGCGCCGTCCGTACTGGCCGTGCACGAGCTGATCCTGGGCCATCTGGATGCGGCCACCCCGCCCGACCCCGGGGTCCTGGTCGTTCTCACGGACTGTGAGGACACCGATCTCGACCCCGGACTGCTCGCGCGGGTCTACGGCGGCCACATCCGGTCGGTCGACAACTGGGAGGTCGTGCGGGAGGCGTTCGACGCGCGCGGGATCGACGGGCGGCTGCGCGGCGAGAGCTGGGCGGCCGAGGCGCTCATGGACGCGGCGGCCACCCGCGGCTGGCCCTCGCTCGGCAGGGGGCTGCTCTCCCGCGATGAGGCCCTCACCCGGCTGGCCAGGCGCCGACTGCGCCTGACCCGCCAGGACACCGACGCGCTGGGCGCACCGGCCACGCACGACGACGGTGACCGTATCGACGCCGTCGCGCTGTTCCGCTGGACCCTCACCCCCGGCGGCCCCGATCTGCTGCGCGAACTGCGCGGACCGGAACGGGCCGGCCTTTCCGCCTTCCTCGGCGAACCCGAGCAGGCCGGCTCCACCGGCCGGATCATCACCGCCCTGGTGGACGCCGAGCACGGGGGCGACGCGGCCGCATACGCGGTGGTCTGCGCCGCCCTGTGGGGGCATGCGGAGCCCGACCACGACCTGTACCGGGCGCGCGGACGCGCCGAGCGGTGGCTGGGCGAGAAGCCGCCCGCCCAGGGCGACGACCTCGACCGGCTCCTGGCCTCCTTCGCGCGCAGCGGCGAGGCGTACGTGCGCGGGCTGCTCGACCGGGGCGAGCACCGGCTCTCCGACCCGGTCCTGAACAGGGCCGCGCAGCTCGTCAGCCAGTTCGGTGCGCACAGTGCCGCGGCGGCCAGCCCGATCCTCACGGCCGGCCTCGACGCTTGCTTCACCGCCGCAGGCCGCGCACTCGCCGAAGGCGACACGCGGAGGATCGCCGACGCCATCACCGCGCTGGCCGGGCACGCCCTGGCCTCCGTCGACACCACCCCCGCCCGCATCGAGCGGGTGCGGATGGCGGCACGGCTGCGGCGCTGGCTCACCTCCCGCCCCCCGGCCGAGGTCCCCTCCGTGGCCGAGGGCATCGCCCGCCAGATCCGCGAACTGGGCTGGGTGGACCGGGCCTTGGAACACCTGGAGGCCGGAGGGGACACGGACAGCGTGCTCGCCGACGCCTACAGCCGGATCGGCGATCAGGTACGCAGCGTGCGCCGGGCCCTGGACCACGCGTTTTCCGAGCGGCTCGCGGTGTGGACGGCGGATGGCACCGCGGCCGGCGCCATGCTCACTGTGGAGAGTTTCCTGGAACGCGTGGTCGCTCCTGTGGTGGCCTCGCCCGGCCACCGAGTCCTACTGCTGCTCGTGGACGGGATGAGCGCGGCGATAGCGGCCGAGCTCGGCGAGGAGCTGCGCGCGCACTGGTCGGAGTTCGACCCCCTGCCGGAGCCTGCCGGGGCACCGGCCCGGCGGGCGGTGGCCGCGGCGCTGCCCACCCTCACCACCGTCTCGCGCACCTCGCTGTTCGCCGGCACCCTGATGAAGGGCGACCAGAGTGACGAGAAACGTCTCTTCCCCCGGCATCCCTGCTGGAAGGGAGCCCCGGTGGCGATCTTCCACAAGGACGACTTGCGCGGACCCGACACCGGCTCGCCGTTCTCCACCGCCCTCACCGAAGCTCTCGCCGACGAGCGCACTCATGTCGCCGTCGTCCTCAACACCGTCGACGACCGGCTCGGCAAGGAGCAGAAGATCGGCGATGGCGCATGGCGGATCAAGGAGATCGGCGGCCTGGAGCCGCTGCTGCGGGCAGCCCGAGCGGGCGGCATGACCGTCCTGCTCACCTCCGACCATGGGCATGTGATCGAACGGCGCGGCAGCAAGGCCGACGCGCCCGCCGGCAGCGTCGCCTCGGCCCGCCACCGGCTGCCCGGCGGCCCCCTCGCCCCGGCCGAGATCGAACTGTCCGGCCCCCGGGTGGTCTGGCCGGAGCCCGGTGCGCGGATCGTCGCGTTGCGCGACCACGACACCCGCTACACGGCAATGAAGGCCGGTTACCACGGTGGGGCCACTCTCGCCGAGTTCACCATCCCGCTGCTCGCCCTCCTGCCGTTCGGCGCCGAGCCGCCCACGGGCTGGCGGGAGCTGGGGGAGCCCGCGCCCGCGTGGTGGGCCGAGGACGCCGAAGACCTGGACATACCAGGCTCGGGCCCCTCCAAAGTCGATGGCACATCCAAGGCCGCCGACGTACGACCGCGCCGAAAGCAGCCGAAGAAGACCACCGCCGTGGCCGAACCGACCATGGCTCTCTTCGAGGAGGAACAGGCGACCCCGTCCGTGCCGCGGGACTCGGCCTCCGTGGCCGGCTCCGGCGACCCGGCCACTGACCTGGTCACACGCCTCGTCGCCACCGAGCTGTACCAGGCACAGCTGGAGCTTCTCGCCCGCAAGTCGCTGGCCAAGGACGCCCCGAAGGCCCTGGCCGCACTCGTCGAGGCGGGCACCCTGCCGATGACCGCCCTGGCCGAACGCGCCGGGCAACCCGCCACCCGAGCCCGCGGCTTCGCTACGACTCTGGCCCAGCTCCTCAACTACGACGGCGCCCAGATCCTGGAGATCCTTCCCGACAACCGCACGCTGCGCCTGCACCGGGCCCGGCTGATCGACCAGTTCGGGCTGTGAGGCGAGTCGCCGCCCCGGCCGCCCGGCCCGAGTACCGGCGGCCGGGCGGACGGCCGGATGGGAGACTGTCCGGGTGAACGCGTTCGGACCTTCAGCACCTGGTACCGGCTCCCCGGTCGGCGCCGTGCGGCGGCGAGCCGTGGTGGACGCGCTGCGGCGCGGCGCCGTCCCGGAAAGCGGCCTGGACCTGCTCGCCACCGGGCTCGGCCGCTTCGAGCGGGCCATCGACGAGGAACTGGACACCGTTGCCGCCGGCGGCTCGGTGTTCAAGGCGGTGCGCGGCGAGTACGGCTCCGGCAAGACCTTCTTCACCCGCTGGCTCAGTGAGCGTGCCAAACGCCGTACCTTCGCTGTGGCCGAGGTGCAGGTGTCGGAGACCGAGACCCCGCTGCACAAGCTGGAGGCCGTCTACCGGCGGCTCACCGAACGCCTGACCACCGCGAGTTTCCCGCCCAGCGCGCTGCGGCCCGTCGCCGACGCCTGGTTCTACGCCCTGGAAGAGGACGCCCTCGCCGACGGCGCGGACGAGAGCGAACTGCCCCAGGCCGTGGACCGGCTGCTCACCGCCCGCCTGGCCGAGGTGTCCCGGCATGCTCCCGCGTTCGCCACCGCCCTGCGCGGCTACAAGCGGTCCCTGGAAGCCGGTGACGAGGCCACCGCCGCCGCGGTGATGGCCTGGCTCGGCGGCCAACCGCACGTCGCCGCATCCGCCCGGCGCAGCGTGGGCGTCCGCGGCGACCTCGACCACTTCGGCGCGTTCGGTTTCCTGCAGGGCCTGCTCACCGTCCTCAGAGACGCCGGACACGCCGGCCTCGTCCTCGTCCTGGACGAGGTCGAGACCCTGCAGCGGGTCCGCTCCGACGCCCGCGACAAGGCCCTCAACGCGCTGCGGCAGATCATCGACGAGGTCCACTCCGGCCGCTTCCCCGGCCTCTATCTGATCATCACCGGCACCCCCGCCTTCTATGACGGGCGGCAGGGCGTGCAGCGGCTCGCACCGCTCGCCCAGCGCCTGGCCACCGACTTCACCACCGACCCCCGCTTCGACAATCCCAGGGCCGTCCAGATCCGGCTGCCCGGGTTCAGCGAGGAGTCCCTGGCCGCCCTGGGCGCCACCATCCGCGACATGTACGCCGAAGGCTCCCAGGCTCCGGACCGGATCAACCGGCTCGCCGACGATGCCTACCTCACCGACCTGGCCCGGGCCGTGGGCGGAGCGCTCGGCGGAAAAGTCGGCGTGGCGCCGCGCCTGTACCTGAAGAAGCTGGTCGGCGATGTCCTGGACCGCATCGACCAGTTCGACGACTTCGATCCGCGCACGCACTACCAACTGACAGTGCGCAACGCTGAACTCACCTCCACCGAGCGGAACTTCGCCGCGTCCGCCCCAGCCGCCTCGGCCGACGACCTCGATCTCGACCTCTGAAGGCCCCACTTTCCAGTCCCCATCTGAGCCCCGGGCGTCCCCACGGCCCGAGCCGGCTCCGGCTCTGACGACCAGTGCAGGAGGCACCCGCGTGCAGGACCAGCCGCACGGCACCGACCCGGTGGAACGCCTCGACCCGGTGGTCCTGCACCACATCGTCAACACCCTCGGCTGGCCCGATCTACGCCCCCTGCAAAAGGCCGCCGTGCACCCCCTGATGGACGGCGAGGACGCGATCCTGCTCGCTCCGACGGCAGGCGGCAAGACGGAGGCCGCCACCTTCCCCCTCCTGTCCGCGATGCGCCACGAGCACTGGACCGGCACCTCCGTCCTGTACCTGGCCCCCCTCAAAGCCCTCCTGAACAACCTGGTGCAGCGGGTCGACGGCTACGCCCAGTGGCTGGGCCGCCGAGCCGCCCTCTGGCACGGCGACACCCCCGAGTCCGCCCGCCGCCGCATCCGCGCCGAGACCCCCGACGTGCTGCTCACCACGCCCGAATCCCTCGAAGCGATGCTCATCAGCGTCAAGACCGACCATGCGCACATGCTGGGCCGAGTGCGCGCCGTGGTAGTCGACGAAGTGCATGCCTTCGCCGGGGACGACCGCGGCTGGCACCTGCTCGCCGTACTCGAACGTCTGGAGAAGCTGACCGGCCACCGCATCCAGCGCGTGGGCCTCTCCGCCACCGTCGGCAACCCCGGCGCCCTGCTCACCTGGCTCCAAGGCGCCGACCCCGGCCATCGCTCCGGCCAGGTCGTAGCCCCCAGCGTCACCCCGCCCACCGCCACCGGCGACTCAGCACCGCCGCGCCCCGCGGGAGAGGTGGAGCTCGACTACGTGGGATCGCTCGCCAACGCCGCCAAGGTGATCTCGGCCCTGCACAAGGGAGAGAAGCGACTCGTCTTCTGCGACTCCCGCCGGCAGGTGGAAGAACTCGGTGCGGCACTGCGAGCCCGCGACGTCACCGTCTTCCTCTCCCACGCCTCCCTCTCCACCGACGAACGCGCACGCTCCGAGCAAGCCTTCGCCGAAGCCCGCGACTGCGTCATCGTCTCCACCTCCACCCTGGAACTCGGCATCGACGTCGGCGACCTCGACCGGGTCATCCAGATCGACTCACCGAGCACGGTGGCCTCGTTCCTGCAGCGCATCGGCCGCACCGGGCGCCGCGCCGGCGCCTCCCGCAATTGCCTGTTCCTCACCACCCGGCCCGACGCCCTCCTCCAGGCCGCCGGCCTGCTCACCCTGTGGGCCCGAGGCTGGGTGGAACCCGTCACCCCGCCTCCCTCCCCCCGCCATCTCGTCGCTCAGCAGCTACTCGCCGTGGCCCTGCAGGACCACCGCGTCGGCGACAGGCTCTGGCCCGAGCAGTGGAACGGCCTCGCCCCCTTCGATCGCTCCGCCGCCCCCCTCTTGACCCACCTGGTCACGGAAGGCTTCCTCGAAAGTGACGGTGGCATGCTGTTCATCGGTCCCGAAGCCGAGAAACACTTCGGCCGCCGCCACTTCATGGAACTGACCGCCTCCTTCACTTCACCCCCCGAGTTCACGGTGCTCGCCGGACGCACCGAGATCGGCACCACCGACCCCACCGTCCTCACTGAAGAGCGCCAAGGACCGCGCCGCCTGCTCTTGGCCGGACGCAGCTGGCAGGTCACCTTCATCGATTGGGCCCGACGCCGCGCCTTCGTCGAACCCGTTGCGGACGGCGGCGTCGCCAAATGGCAGGGCGGCGAAGCCCGCGGCCTGTCGTACGCACTCACTCGCGCCATGCGCGACGTGCTCCTGGGCACCGCCCCGGACGTCCGTCTCACCCGGCGCGCGACCGCGGCCCTCGCCGAACTGCGTACCGACCGGGCACCCTGCGAAGTGCACCCCGCGGGTACCCTGCTGGTCCGCGACGCCGACGCGACCCGCTGGTGGACCTGGGCCGGCTATCGCGCCAACGCCACCCTCGCCGCCTCCCTCGGCGACCTCGCCGACCCCGTACAACGCGCCACCGACACCCACGTCCGGCTCCGCCAGGACCTCTCCGCCACCGACTGGAAGACCGCCCGCGCCGAACTCCCCGACTCCCTGACCCTGCCCACCGTCGACCCACGAGCGGTCCGCGGCCTGAAGTTCTCTGCGGCACTTCCCGTCCGCATCGCCACCACCACTCTCGCCGAACGCCTCGCCGACTTCGACGGCGCCCTCGCTGTCGCCCGTGAACCCGTACGGATGGAATGGGGTGGCTGAACGGCCAGGGCGTACGCCGTGCCGCGCCGCAATCAGCGACAGGCGGCTCCTCCCGCCAGGCGGGGGTCTTTCCGTCCCGTCTTCACGTGGCCGCGGGCCGACCGGCGGCGGCGGTCCTGGCCGCAAGCCCCGGAGAAATCCCACAGATGCCGCCGCACCCCCTCCAGGACCGTATCAGTGCAGGTCAGAGAGGGTGTGGCGGCACTCGTTTCTCAGATGTCGCGGAACACCTCGATCTTCGCGCCGACCTCGTTCAGGCGCTGCGCGAGCTCCTCGTAGCCGCGGTTGATCACGTAGATGTTGCGCAGCACGGAGGTGCCCTCGGCGGCCATCATCGCGAGCAGGACGACCACGGCCGGGCGCAGGGCCGGCGGGCAGACCATCTCCGCCGCGCGCCACCGCGTCGGGCCGTCGATCAGCACCCGGTGCGGGTCCAGCAGCTTCACGGTGGCGCCCAGCCGGGTCAGCTCGGTCAGGTAGATGGCGCGGTTGTCGTACACCCAGTCGTGGATGAGCGTCGACCCGTGCGCGGAGGCGGCGATGGCCGCGAAGAACGGCGCGGTGTCGATGTTCAGGCCGGGGAACGGCATGGGGTGGATCTTGTCGAGCGGCGCGGTGAGCTTGGACGGACGTGCCGTGAGGTCCACCAGCCGGGTCCGCCCGTTGTCGGCCGCGTACTCGGGGCTGCGGTCGTAGTCCAGGCCCATGCCCTCCAGCACGGCCAGCTCGATCTCCAGGAACTCCACCGGGACGCGGCGGATGGTGAGCTCCGAGGAGGTGACGATCGCGGCGGTGAGCAGGCTCATCGCCTCCACCGGGTCCTCGGAGGGGGAGTAGTCCACGTTCACGTCGATCTCGGGTCTGCCGTGCACGGTCAGCGTGGTGGTGCCGACGCCCTCGACGGTGACGCCCAGCTCCTCCAGGAAGAAGCAGAGGTCCTGGACCATGTAGTTGGAGGAGGCGTTGCGGATCACGGTGACGCCGTCCCGGCGGGCGGCCGCCATGAGCGCGTTCTCGGTCACGGTGTCGCCGCGCTCGGTCAGCACGATGGGCCGGTTCGGCGAGACCGAGCGGTCCACGGTCGCGTGGTACTGGTTGTTGGTGGCGATGACGTTCAGCCCGAAGGGACGCAGGGCCGCCATGTGCGGCTCGACGGTGCGGGTCCCGAGGTCGCACCCGCCGGCGTAGGGGAGTTTGAAGGCGTCCAGGGCGTGCATGAGGGGAGCCAGCAGCATGATGACGCTGCGGGTGCGCACCGCGGCCTCGACGTCGATGGCGTCCAGGTCGAGCTCGCTCGGTGGCGTGATCTCCAGGTCGACGCCGTCGTTGATCCAGCGGGCCCGCACCCCGATGCTGTCCAGCACCTCCAGAATGCGGTACACCTCCTCGATGCGGGCCACCCGGCGCAGCGTGGTGCGGCCCCGGTTGAGCAGGGAGGCGCACAGCAGCGCCACGCAGGCGTTCTTCGACGTGCGGACGGTGATCTGGCCGGAGAGCTGACGGCCCCCGACGACCCGCAGGTGCATGGGACCGGCGTGCCCGAGCGACACGATCTCGCTGTCCAGGGCCTCACCTATCCTGGCCACCATCTCAATTCCGAGATTCTGGCCACCCTGTTCGATGCGGGCGATGGCGCTCTGGCTGGTGCCGAGCGCCTCGGCCAGCTGGCTCTGCGACCAGCCACGGTGCTTGCGGGCGTCACGGATGAGGCTGCCGATACGGGCGAGATAATCGTTGCTCATGAGGCCTGAGCATATCTCTGATGAGATGATATCCGGGTGTTGGGGGGGTATGCGGATGTTGAGTGTCGGATGCCCCGGCGGCCACCCCACGGCGGCACGGTAGCCGACGGGCGGACGTCAGGCGAACGGCGGGCCGCCCACAGCGGGCGGCCCGCCTGGCCGGGGCCGCGCACCGTCGGAGAACGCCACGACGGCGGTCGCACTCCGCGGCGCGGCTACGACTCGATGTCACCCCCGTTGGCTAGGTTCTGATCTGGCCGGGCACGGGGCCTCGCGTGCGCGGCCGGGGCGGTGGACGTGAAAGCGCGGTGAAAGCGCGCTCTGCGACCATCGCGGGTGTCGCGCGAGGGAACGGAGAGGGAGCAGATGCTCAAGAAGCTGGCAGGGGCACTGGCGACACTGGCCGTGGCCGGGGGCCTGCACGCCGCGGCGCCCCCCGCGGCGCTCGCCAGCGAGTTCGGCTGCGGCGGCACCCTGGTGGGGAGCTGGCCGGTACCGCTCACCGATCCGTCCAGCGGCGACACCTACTACCGCAGCGACATCCGCCTCTACCACGACGCGGACACCGGCTGGAGCTGCGCGGTCCTGGTGAAGCGCCCGGGGCACGAGCGGTACGGCGTGGCGACCCCGATGGCGGTGCAGCTGTACACCGAGGAGTGGGGCGCCGAGAACTGGACCGACGGCTACGACGGCGACACCGGCGACTTCACCTACTACGCGGGCCCGGTCCAGGTGTACGGCCGGGACACCTGCGTGCACGTCCGCGCCTCGCACGGTGACCACGCCGGCTTCGGCGAGTCGCTGTACGACGGCAGCGCCGACGTGGGGCCGGTGGCCTGCGGCTGAGGCCGGGCGGTCCGGCGGTGGGGGCGCGGGCGGCCACGACGGCCGCTTCGGGCCGCACCCGCCGCCGTTCCCGTGCCGGCGACGGGTGCGCCGATGCCTCTGGCACCTGTCAGGCGGTCACGTACTCAGATGCGTTCCACCGGCGTTCTCGGGCGGTGCCGCGGGCTCCTGGTCGTGCGATGCGGTGCCGCCGCCGCCGTCGCCCTCGGTGGCCGGTGCGTTCTCCTGCGGCTGCCGGCTCGGCTTCTCGTGCCTGCCCATGGTGACCTCCTCGTTCGGGGGCGTGTCAGGTGGACCATAAGCAGGCCGGCGCGGGGCTGTCACCGAGATCGGCCGGTCCCGGCCATTCTGAGCTGGGAGAACATCGCGATTGGGTGGGATGTGGTGATTCGTCCGTCGGGGGCGGAGGGGAACCGGCCACCGCCCGCCCCACCGCCCCCGGTGGTCACGCCCCGGCGGCCTCCGGCGGCGCGATCGGGACGTCCGCGCCGGCGCGCAGGAAGACCGGGATGCGCGACAGCGGCGCCTCGGCGACCACCGTTCCGCCGCCCGCGTGGCGGGTGCCGGTCCAGGCGTCCGTCCACTCGGCGCCCTCGGGCAGGTACACCGAGCGGGCGGTGGTGTCCGGGGTGAGCACCGGCGCGACCAGCACGTCGCGGCCGAGCAGGAACTGGTCGTCCACCCGCCAGGCGTGGCCGTCGGACGGGAAATCGACGAAGAGCGGGCGCATCGGCGGGACGCCGGTCTCGTGGGCCGTGCGCATCTGCGCCATCACGTACGGGCGGATCCGCTCGCGCAGCCGGAGCACCTCGGTGATGTGCCCGTACGCCTCCTCACCGAACGACCACACCTCGTTGGGGCCGCCGGTCATCTCCGCACCGAGCGGCGTGCGCGGATCGCGGTCGCCGTGCAGCCGGAACAGCGGGCAGAACGCGCCGTACTGGAACCAGCGCACGATCAGTTCCCGGTAGCCCGGGTCGGTCACGTCGCCGCCGTGGAAACCGCCGATGTCGGTGGTCCACCACGGGATGCCGGACATCGCCACGTTCAGCCCGGCGCGCACCTGGGTGGCCAGCGACTCCCACGTGGCCGCGATGTCGCCCGACCACAGCGCCGCGCCCCACCGCTGGCTGCCGGCCCACGCCGACCGGCACAGCGACACGATCTCCGTCTCGCCCGCCGAGCGCATGCCCTCATAGAAGCCCCGGGCGTGCTCCACCGGGTAGGAGCAGCCCACCTCCAGCCCCGGACCGGCGTGGTAGTCGAGGTTGCCCGGATGACCGGGGCGGATCTCCGGCTCGCAGGCGTCCAGCCACCACACCCGCACGCCGATGTCGTAGTAGTTCCGCTTCACGGTCTCCCACACGAACCGGCGCGCCTCGGGGTTGGTGGGGTCGTAGAAGGCCACCGGCAGCTCGGTGGGAAAACCTTTGTCGTCCCACGGGGCGTGGAACGGCAGGCCCTGCTTCGTGCCGACGAGCAGGCCGCGGTCCGCCATCTCGCGGTAGTTCTCGCTGAGCGGGCTGACCGACGGCCAGACCGACACCATGAGCCGGACGCCCATCTCGTCCAGTTCCCGCACCATCGCCGCCGGGTCCGGCCACTCGGCCGGGTCGAACCGCCAGTCGCCGAGCGCGGTCCAGTGGAAGAAGTCCGCGACGATCACCGACAGTGGCAGCCCGCGGCGCCGGTACTCGCGCGCCACCTCCAGCAGTTCCTCCTGGGTCCGGTACCGCAGCTTGCTCTGCCAGAAACCGCTCGCCCACTCCGGCAGCTCGGGCGGGTGCCCGGTGGCGTCGGCATAGCGGCCGAGCACCGCCGCCGGAGTCCCCGCGCTCACCCAGTAGTCGATCTGCCGGGCGCTGTCCGCCACCCACCGGGTGCCGTTGCCGGCCAGCTCCACGCGCCCGATGGCCGGGTTGTTCCACAGCAGCCCGTAGCCGCGGCTGGACACCAGGAAGGGGATGTTGACCTCGGCGTTGCGCTGCTCCAGGTCGATGACCAGGCCTTTCTGGTCGAGCCGGCCGTGGGTGTGCTGGCCGAGGCCGTACAGCCGCTCGTCGGCGTGCGCGCGGAACCGCTGTTCCAGCCGGTGCGAACCGTCGCCGTTGGCCAGGAACAGCCGCGGGCCCGGCCACCAGAAGTGCGCGCGCTCCTCGGCGAGCAGTTCCACGCCGTCGGAGACCCGCTCGAACCGCAGCAGGCCCCGCTCGTCGAGCACCGCCCGCAGGTCCCCGTTTACGATCACTCCGGTGCCCTCGGTGGCGCTCGCCTCAGCCGTACTCGGTACCGGGTCGGTCAGCGCGCCGGGCAGGTCGTCGCGCAGCCGGTGCAGGCCGGCGCGGACCCGCAGCGAGTCCGGTCCCCAGGGCTCGACCCGCAGGACCTCGTGGCCGGCGCGCCGTACCAGCGCGCCGCCGTCGACGTGGATGTCGGACATGGTGCTCCCTACTTCTCGCGTGGAACTTCTCGCACGGTGGGGGAAAGGGGGCAGGGGAACGGGGGCGCTCGCAGGTCACTGTTTCACGGCGCCCCCGGTGATCCCGGCCGCAACGTGGCGCTGGGCCAGGACGAGCAGGATCGCGGCCGGAACGGAGGCGAGCACGGCGGTGGCCAGCACCCCGTTCCAGTCGGTGGTCTGGTTGCCGATGAACCGGTAGATGCCGACCGTCACGGGCTGGAACTCCCGGCCGGTGGTCAGGGTCACCGCGAAGAGGAAGTCCGCCCAGGCGAACAGGAACGCGAACAGGCCGGCGGTGACCACGCCGTTGCGGCTGACCGGGAGCACCACCGACACGAAGGTCCGCCAGTGCCCGGCTCCGTCCACCCGGGCGGCCTCCGCCAGCTCGCGCGGCACCGAGAGCATGAACGTGCGCAACAGCAGCACCGCGAACGGCACCGCAAGGGTGGAGTCGGCGAGGATCAGGCCGAGATGGCTGTCCACCAGTCCCACCTGGTTGAACACCCCGTACAGCGCGTTGGCCATCACGATGCCGGGCACCATCTGCACCAGCAGCAGCACCAGGACAAGCGCGGTGCCGCCGCGCGGGCGGAGCAGCGCGAGCGCGTAGCCGGCCGGCGCCGCCACCGCGAGCGTCACCGCCACCACCCCCAGCGCCACCACCAGGCTGGTCAGCAGGTGCGGCCCCTGGGTGCGCACCGCGTCGGCGTAGCCCTGCGTCGTGCCGCCGGCCGGGAACCACACCGGCGGGCGGCGCAGCAGGGCCTCGCCGGGCAGCAGCGAAGCGTTGACCATCCAGTACAGCGGGAAGAGCAGCACGGCCAGGATGACGACGGCCACCACCGTCCGCCACCGGCTCCCCGGCGGTACGGCCCCGCCGGACCACCGCCCGCGCGGACCACCGGCCGTCATGACGCGGCCTCCGCCACACCGCGGCGCACCGAACGCAGGTACACCAGCGCGAACACCAGCGCCACGACGATGAGCACGTTGCCCACCGCGGCGCCTCGGCCGAACGCGAACTCCTCGAACGACAGCGCGTACGACCACGTGGTCAAAGTCTCGCTCGCCCCCGCCGGCCCGCCGCCGGTCAGCACCATGATCACGTCGAAGACCTTGATCGTGTACACCAGCCCGAGCATCAGCACCACCGCCACCACCGGCCGCAGCAGCGGCCACGTGACCGAGCGGAACGTCCGCCACGCGCCGGCACCGTCCAGCGCGGCAGCCTCGTACAGCGACTCCGGTATCGCCTGCAGGCCGCCGTACAGGATCACCATGTTGAACGGGATGCCGACCCAGATGTTGACCAGCGTGACCGACAGCAGGGCCCACTGGGTACTGGTCAGCCACGGGATCGGTCCGTCCAGCAGCCCCGCGAGCTGCAGCACCTGGTTCAGCACCCCGTGGTCCTGCGCGAGAATCCACCGCCACACGGCACCGGAGACCACCAGCGGCAGCAGCCACGGCAGCAGCAGAAGCGCCCGCAGCACCCGGCCGAGCGGGAACGCCCGGCGGAAGAACAGTGCCAGCCCCAGCCCGGCGAGGAACTGCACGGTGATCGAGCCGACGGTGAATAGCACGGTGCTCCGTGCCGCCGACGCGAACACCGGGTCGGTCAGCACGGCGGCGTAGTTCGCCAGGCCGACGAACGGCGCCTCACCGGTGTAGAAGGAACGGACCGTGTAGTCGCGCAGGCTCATCGAGACGTTGTGGTAGATCGGGTAGCCGAAGAACACCGCGACATACCCGGCCAGCGGGAGGAGGAAGGCCGCCCCCGCCCACCGGTCCGGACGCCGCCGCGGCCGGGGCGGCGCGCCGGTACGGGCCGCGGCGGCGCGGGCCCCGGTCACGGCCGGCTCCCGGCGGACGCGATCACGCGGCGGCGCATGTCAGGACTCCTCGGCGGCGCGCTGTGCCGCGCGCAGCGCCTCGGCGGGGGAGACGTCGCCGGTCAGGGCGCTCTGCACCGCGTCGATCAGCGCGGCCGACACCGGCGGGTAGCCGCCGCCCAGGTCGGCGGTGCGCGAACGCGCGGTGGCGACCTGGGCGGCGAACGGCGCCATCTCCGGGTCGTCCTCGGCCAGCCGGGCGGCCGCGTCCTCGCGGGCCGGAACGTAGGCGTGGCCGGCCGACCAGCTCGTCATCACGTCGTCGGCCAGCAGGCAGTCCAGCACGCGAGCCGCCGCCTGCTGGGTGCCGGCTCCCGTGGCGGGGATGGCGGCCACCTCGCCGCCGAGGGCCACGACCGGGTCGGCGCCCTCCTCGGGCACCGGGATCGGCACCACGCCGTAGTCGAGTCCCGGCTCCTCGCGCAGCCGGGCCAGGTTCCACGAGCCGTTGACCATCATGGCGGCGTTGCCCGAGACGAACTGGTCGGCGACGTCGTTCTGGTTCCACTCCAGCACCGAGGCCGACACCGCGCCGTCGGCCACCAGACCGCTCACGTACTCCAGCGCGCCGACGGCCTCGGGGGAGTCCAGATCGGCCAGTTCGGCGCCGTTGGACCAGAAGAACGGCAGGAACTGCCAGGTGCCCTCTTCGGCCGGGATCGCCGAGAACGCGAGCCCGTAGCGGTCCTCGGTGGACAGTTCGATCGCCGCCGCCCGCAGTTCCTCCCACGTGGTGGGCGGCTCGATGCCCGCTTCGTCGAACAGCGTCCGGTCGTAGAACAGCGCGAGCCCGTTGACGCCGGGCGCGAGACCGTACAGTTCGCCGTCGTGGGTGCCGGCCTCGACGATGCTGGGGAAGTAGCCGTCGGTGTCGATGCCGTAGCCGCCGAGCGGGGTCAGCGCGCCCGTCTCGGCGATCTGCTGGAGCTGCGGGTTGTCGATGAACAGCAGGTCCGGCAGCGATCGGGAGCCGACCTGCTGGAGCACCTGCTGCAGCATCTGGTCGGGCGGGATGCTCTGCCGCTCGATGGTGATGCCGGTGCGCTCTTCGCAGGTCGCCAGGATCTCGTCCCACGCGGCGCTGCCCTGCTCGTCGGTGTAGTAGTCGAGTTCGGTGATGGTCGTCGCGGGCTCGTCCGGGGTGCCGCCCGGCCCGCCGCAGCCGGCGAGCAGGACGGCGGCCAGCAGCGCGGCCGCCGGGCGCGCGCCACGCGGGCGCCGGGCCGGGCCGCTGGGGATGCCACCGGCGGTTTCGCTGGAGATGGGGTGGTCCATGGGGGTCTCCTCGCGGGAATCGAAGCGCTTCGACAACGGCGGGACGCCGGGGTGCCCCGCGGGCCTGCGACCTCCTCTCCGGCCGAGCCTCTCCGGCTTGCCGCGCCGCCCGGCCGGCGGAACGCGGGCCGCCGGCCGGGCGGCCTCACGTCACGGGGCCCGAACTCGCGCGGACCCGCAGCTCCGGCGCGCGCAGCCGCACCGAGCGGTCAGGGACGCCGTCCAGTTCCCGCATCACCGCGTCCACGGCGTCGGCGGCCAGCCGCGCGGCCGGGATCGCGACCGCCGTCACCGGAACCGCGAGGGAGGCGGCCTGCTGGTCCGGGCAGATGGCGGTCAGCGACAGATCGCCCGGCACCGCCAGGCCGTCGGCGTGCAGGACGTCGAGCAGGACCGGCAGCGCCTCCTCGTTGTGCACCACGAGCCCGGTGAGCCCGGGCACCCGCGCGCGCAGGTCGTCCAGGGCGCGGCGCACCCCCGGGTAGTTCGGTGTGCACGCGGTTCCGGCGCCCGTCAGTGACCGGCGGCGCACCTCGTCGGTGAACCCCGCGAGCGCCCGCCGGGCGAAGCTGGTGCCGCGCGCGTAGACCGGCTCCGGCGGACCGACGAACCCCAGCCGCCGGTGCCCGAGGTCCGCCAGATGCCCGGCGCAGACCGCGGCGCTCGCCGCGAAGTCCAGGTCGACGCAGGTCAGCCCGGCCGGATCGGCGGGGACGCCGATCAGCGCGCTCGGCCGGCGCAGCCCGCGCAGCACCTCCAGGCGCGGGTCGTGCTGCTGCACGTCCATGACGATGACCGCGTCCGCCAGCGCGGACCCGGCCACCCGGCGCAGCCCGTCGGCCCCCTCGTCCTGGGTGAGCAGGAGCACGTCGTGTTCGTGGGCGCGCGCGGCGGTGACCACCCCGGTCACGAACTCCATGAGCACCGGCAGGTACATGTCGGATCGCAACGGCACGGCGAGCGCGATCACGTTGCTCCGGCTGCTCGCGAGGGCACGCGCCCCGGCGTTGGGCCGGTACCCCAGATGCCGGATGGCGGCCCGCACCCGCCCCTCGGTCTCGGCCGAGATCGACCGCTTGCCCGAGAGCACGTAGGAGACGGTGCTGATCGACACCCCGGCGTGCCGGGCGACGTCGGCGATGGTCACCATGGGCGGCGCACTCCCGTCCGCTCGCGAGTCGAAGCGCTTCGACGGTTGTGACCTGAACCATAAGCCGGGGCGCGGGGAGGCGCAAGGGGGAGGGCGCACCCGGGCGGCGTTCATGGGGAGGGGACGTCGGGGCGGAGTACAGGTCTGATCCGCCGCTGCGGCAGACCGGACGTCGCTACCCTGACACCATGCCGACGCGCGAAGAGCGGCACGCTCTGCTCGATCGTGTGTCAGATGCGGACATCGACACCATCGCGCAGCGCCCGCGGCCGTTCACCGAGCGAACGACAGCCCCGGATCCGCCGGCTTTCATCGGGGCGGGCCATTCTGGGGGATTCCGACACCTCCGCGCGAGCGGACGAGATTCTGTGGGAGACGGGGTTCGGCCGGTGATCGTGGGGCCCCAGGCCACTCATCGCGCTCGCGGATGCCGATGACGCGTTCCATGCGACCCGCGTTCGCCGGTACCCGAGCGTCGACCCTCACCACCTCTGATCCCCGCCCCGTCATCGCGGAGGCGCGCCACCCGGCCGGCGGGCGCTGCGGTGCTCAGGCGGAGACAGCGCTTCCCGGCGCGCTCGCCACCGGAGAACCCGGCGCCGGGTCGCGCGCGAGGGAACGGGCCAGGAGCCGGCACCCTGCGAATCGCACTCCACCTTCCCCGCCGGTCGGCTACCCCTCGAAAAGGACGCTCGCACCGTCCTCCACCTGGAGGTTCCGCCCGCGCCCCAGGACGTTTCCGGGCGTGTCGCCGCCCGGCTCCGCGGATTGCCGCGGGCCGGGAATCCGGACCAGCATCGCCGAGTCCGTCCCGTTGAACAGCCGCCCCCGGCCGTGGAAGACGTACTCCCGGCCGTTCTGCGGATTCTCCACCTTGCGCGCCTCGCCGTTCTCGGCCTGCCAGCTGATGTAGCCCTCCGCCATGGTGGTCTCCTTGGAGTCGACCCAGGGGACACCTGTACCCCCTGATCGATCCGGCAATCGCGCAGGCCGGCCCCGTGGGCCTCACCGGCGCGCCACGCGCTCCAGATATCGGGCGAACACCGCCTCGTACTCCGCCGAGGCCGGGCCCGGCAGGACGGGCTCCGTCTCCTCCAGCGCGACGGCCGGCGCCGGCAGACCGGCGGACTCGGCGGCGAGCAGCACCGCGCCCAGCGCCGAGGCGCTGCGCAGCCGCACCGGGCGCAGCTCCACGCCGAGGACGTCGGCGAGCAGCCTGCGGAACGCCGGGTGCCGGGTGCCGCCACCCGCCAGGCGCACCCGGGGCGGCAGGCCGCCGGGCAGCGCCGAGGCCGCGTGCCGGACCGACAGCGCGACCCCCTCCAGCGCCGCCCGCAGCACGGTGGTCCGGTCGCTGGCCAGCCGGAGTCCCGACAGCGCCCCCGTGGCGGTCGGGTCCAGCACCGGCGTCCGCTCGCCCGTGAGGTGCGGGACGAACGTGACGCCCTCGGCGCCCGGCGTCCCGTTCTCGGCGCTCTCGTACAGCTCCGGCCATCCGGCGCCGAGCAGGCCCCGGATCCAGTCCAGCGCGATGCCGGCGTTCTGGACGGCCGCCATCCGGTACCAGCCGGACGCGGCCGCCGTGCGGTAGACGTGCACGCCCGCAACCGCCTCCGCGGAGTCGGTCAGCATGACGACCTGCGCGCCACTGCCCACCGTGATCTGCGCCTGCCCGGGCCGCAGGCCGGTGGCGAGCAGCGCGGCCGGCGTGTCACCGGCGCCGCCCGCGACCGGGATCCCCACCGGGACCCCCAGCTCCCGCGCCGCCGCGGCGGTCAGCGAACCGGCCGCCGCGCCCGACGGCAGCACCGGCGGCAGCAGCCGCTCCGGGACGTCCACCGCGGCGGCGACCTCCGGCGACCAGCGGTCACCGGGCACGTCCCACAGCAGGGTGGCCGAGGCGTCGGACGGCTCGGTGCCGGCCACGCCGGTGAGCCGCATCCGCAGCCAGTCCTTGGGCAGCAGCGCCCACCGCGCGGCCGAGGCCGACTCCGGCTCGTGTTCGGCGACCCAGCGCAGCAACGGGCCGGTCATCCCCGGCACCAGCGGGTTGGCGAGCCGGGATCGCGGACCGGCGGGCAGGCCGGTCCACCGGCCGAGCACGGACGCCGCGCGCTGGTCCGCCCACAGCAGCGCCGGACGCACCGGGCGTCCGTCCGGGTCGGCCAGCACCAGCCCGTGCATCTGGCCGTCCAGCCCGATCGCGGCGACCGTGCAGTCACCGGCCCGCTCCCGGGCGCCGTCGAGGGCGGCCCGCACCGCGCGCACGGCGGCCGACCACCACAGGCCGGGGTCGGTCTCCGCCCATCCGGGACGCGCCGAGACGACCGGGTACTCGACGTCGGCCTCGCCCAGCGGGCCGCCGTCCACCCCGGTCACCAGCGCCTTGACCCCGCTGGTCCCGAGGTCGATGCCCAGGAGCGCCCGCACCGCCACGGCTCAGCCCCGCGCCGCGATCAGGCCGTCGGTGATGAACCGCCGGGCGTGCCGCGCGAGGTCGGCGCCGTCGCTCCACAGGTTGCGCCACACGGCGAGGTCATTGGACAGCGACGGATGCACCACGGCCGAGGAGAAGCTCTCGAACGTGATCGGCCCGGTGTACCCGGCGGCGACCAGGGCGGCGAAGAACTCGGGGAAGTCGATGGTGCCCCGCCCCAGGTACCCGCGGTGGCTCTCGCCGATGTGCACGTACCCCAGGTGCTCGCCGGCCTGGCGCACCGGTTCGGCGAAACCCGGCTCCTCGATGTTCATGTGATAGGTGTCCAGGTGCAGGACGACGTTGTCGGCGCCCACCTCGGACCGGAAGGCCAGCGCCTCCTCGGTGGTGTTGAGGATGTTCGTCTCGTACCGGTTGACGATCTCCAGGCCGATGGTGATGCCGCTGGCCCGGGCCTGTTCGGCGAGTCCGGCGATCGTCTCCACCGCGTTGGCCCGGCCGCGCTCGTCCGGCGGCGCACCGTACTTGCGCAGCGCGGAGAAGATCACCCCGCCGAAGTAGCCGCAGCCGATGTCCCGGGTCACCGCGAGCGCGTCGGCGAGCACCCGGCGCCCGCGCGCCACCACCTCGGGGTCGGTGCTGGAGACATCGGTGTCCGCGCTCAGGCCGAGCGAGGTGCCGGCGGACAGGCCGTGCCGGTCCAGCAGCTTGCGGGTGAGGTCGGGGTCGACCGTCGAGGGGTCGAGGAGCGGGATCTCGATCAGGTCGAATCCGGCGGCGGCGGTCTGCTCGATGGCGTACCGGGCCGACTCCGGGCTCCAGTCGCCCGCCCAGACCAGGGCGTGCACGCCGAGCGGATTGCTGATGGCCGCGTTCAAGGCGGTTCCTCTCTCTCGCGATGGGCGTCCGGCCGCGGTGGCCGGCGCGGTCAGTCGGCCCGGGCGCCGGTGACCAGGGCCACCAGTTCCTGGGCGTCGGTGTCGGCGGCGGCGCGCCCGGCGGCGAGACCGCCGGCGCGCATCACCCACACCCGGTCCGCCAGGCGCATCACCTGGTCGAAGTTGTGGCTGATCAGCAGGATGGTCATACCCTCGTCGCGCAGCCGGGCGATGAGCTCCTCCACGCGGGCGGTCTCCTGAACGCCCAGGGCGGCGGTCGGCTCATCCATGATGACCAGCTTGGACCCCCAGCCGGCGGCCCGCGCGATCGCCACCGCCTGGCGCTGGCCGCCGGAGAGCCGGCGCACCTTGGCCCAGGCCGGGGGCACGTTCACCGAAAGCCGGGAGAGCATCTCGCCGGCCTGTTCGCGCATGGCGGCGCGGTCCAGCAGCGGGATGCCGGCCAGGCGGCGGACGCGCTCGCGGCCGAGGAAGAGGTTCTGCCAGACCGTCAGGTCGTCGACCAGCGCGAGGTTCTGGTGCACGGTCTCGATGCCGGCCGCCCGGGCGTCCTCGGGACTGGCGAACCGCACCGGGGTTCCGTCGAACCGCAGCTCGCCGCGGTCGGGCGGGTGCACTCCGGACAGCGTGCGCACCAGCGTGGACTTGCCGGCGCCGTTGTCGCCGATGAGAGCGGTGATCTGCCCGCGGCCGAGCCAGAGCGACACGTCGCGCAGCGCGTGCACGTTGCCGAAGGACTTGCTGACGCCGTCGGCGACCAGCAGGGCGTCGGCGGGCGCGCCGGTGCCGGGCGCCGCGGCGGCGGACGACGTTGGGGACACGGAATCGGTCATCGCTGGTACCTCATGAGCAGGGCGGCCGCCACCACGACGACGCCGACGGCCAGGGGCTGGTAGAACTGCGAGACGCCGAGCAGGGTGAGCCCGTTGGTGAGCGCGGTGAGCAGCAGCGCGCCCACCACCGGCCCCAGCACGCTGCCGCGGCCACCCTGCAGGGCGACTCCGCCGAGGACCACCGCGGCGATGGCGTTCAGCAGGTAGGTGGTGTTGGCGGCCGGTTCGGCGGCGCCGAGGCGGGCGACCAGCAGGATCGCGGCGACGCCGGACAGCACGCCCGCGATGACGTAGACCGCGAGCTTCACCCGCTGGGTGCGGATCCCCATGGCCCGCGCCCCCTCGGGGTTGCCGCCGGTGGCGAGCACGTGCACCCCGAACCGGGTGTGGAACAGCACGACGTGCGCCGCGATCGCGACCACCGCGGCGACGATCACGAAGTAGCCGATGGGGCCGACCGACCCGCTGGCCAGGCCGAGCAGGAAGGCGCTCACCACCTCGGCCGGCCTGCCGTCGGAGAGGATGAGGGCCAGGCCGGTGGTCACCGAGAACATGCCGAGGGTGACCACGAAGTCGGGGATGCGGCCGCGCGCCACGAGCACCCCGCTGACCGCGCCGGCCAGTCCGGCCGCGGCGACCCCGGCGGCGATGGCCGCGGCGATCGGCCAGCCGTGCGTGTACAGCATGCCGATGACCACCGCGCCGAAGGTCATCGTGGTCGAGGTGGACAGGTCGATGCCGCCGGTGGCGATGACGAACGACTGCCCGACCGCGAGCACCACGAGGATGGCCGCCGAGACCAGCATCGCCTCGATGTTGCCGAGGGTGAGGAAACTGGGGCTGGCGATCCCGAAGACGACGACCAGCCCGGCCAGGCCGATGACCGCCGCCCAGTCGGCCCAGAAGCCGATGTCGCGCACCCGTGCGCCCAGTGCGGGCCGCTCGGTGAGAGTCACTTCTGCCATGTCATCTCCGTGAGGTCCGTCAGCTGCCGCCGCCGGTGCGGCCCAGCAGTTCGGCGAAGGGGTCGTGGTAGGGCTCGAACGGCCGGGGCGCGGCCGCCTCGGCCGCGTCGACGTTGCCGGCGGTGACCAGCGCGACGGGCGCGTCGACGGTCCGGGGGAGGTCGTGGCCGGCGATGGCCGCGGCGCAGGCCTCCATGCCCATCTCGCCGATCGTGTACGGGTACTGCGCGACGGTCGCCGCCAGGTCGCCGCGCCGCACGCCGGCCAGTCCGCCCTCGGTGCCGTCGACGCTGACAACGGCGACCTCTCCGGTGCGGCCGGCGTTGGCGACGGCGCGGGCGACGCCGAGCCCCATGTCGTCGTTGGCCACGAAGAATCCGGCGAGGCCGGGGTTGGCGCGCAGGATCTCCTCGGCGCGGGTGAGCGCGTCGGAGCGGCTCCAGTCCTGCACCGCGACGGTCTGCACGATGTCGAGCCGGCCGTCGGTGGCCTGCTCGAAGCCCTGCAGCCGTGCCGCGCTGGTGACGTCGCCCGCCGTGCCGCCGACCATGGCGACCCGGGCGCCGTCTCCGGCCAGCTCGGCCAGGTGCTCGCCCGCGACGCGGCCGGCCGCCACGTTGTCGGTTCCCACGTAGCTGGTGATCTCGGCCCCGGCCAGCTCCGCCGCCTCGGGGTTGACCGGGCTGTCGATGTTGATGACCGGCCTGCCGTCCCGGGCGATAGTGCTCAGCGACTGCACCAGGTTGGTGCCGCTGATGGGGTTGATGATGTAGCAGCCGTACCCCTGGACCGCTACCGCGCCGAGCTTGTCCGCCTGGCCGGTGGTGTCGCTGGTCGACTGGGCGGCCTGGATGGTGACCCGGCCGTCGGCGGCGGAGCGGATGCCGTCGGCCATGGACAGGAAGAAGGGGTTGTCCAGGCCCTTGATGACCGCGGCGACCTCGTCGTCGTGGCCGGTCGTGCCGCAGCCCGCCGTCAACGCCAGGGCGACGGCCACCGCGATCCGCACGCGGGTGCGGCGCAGTCCGGAAAACATCGGTCACCTCCGGAAACGGGCGGGACGGTGGGGTCCGCTCGCCAACATGTGACGCACCCTACCCCTACTTTTGGCTAAGGACAATCAAAAGTCCGCGAGCTTTTGACGGGCATGCGGGATAATGGGGGAGACGGCCCCGCTGACCAGGGAGGATATGTCGTGGACACCGGCGCGGAGGGACTCGCCCAGGTACTCGGCCTGTTCCGCAGCCGCGGCAGCCTGACCCGCGCCGACGTGATCGCCGCCACCGGGATGGCCCGCTCCACCGTCAACCAGCGCCTCGACGCCCTCCAGGGCGCCGGGCTGCTCTGCTCGGCGGGCGAGAACGCGTCCACCGGTGGCCGCCGGGCGGAGCGGTTCGCCTTCGACGCCGACGCCGGGCGGCTGCTCGTCGCCGACATCGGCGCCTCGGGGCTGCGCACCGCGCTGTGCGACCTCGGCGGGCGGGTGCTGGCCGAGCGCACCGACGAGACGCCGGTCACCCACGGGCCGGGCCCGGTGCTCAAGGCGGTCGAGGAGAACTTCGCCCGGCTCCCCGTGCCCACTCCTGGCGACGGCCGCCCCGCGCTGCGCGGCGTCGCGGTGAGCGTGCCCGGACCCGTCGAGTTCGAGGCCGGCCGGGTGGTGAGCCCGCCGATCATGCTCGGCTGGGACGGCTTCGACATCGCCGGCCACTTCCGGCAGCGCTACGGGGCCGCCGTGCTCGTGGACAACGACGTCAACGTGATGGCGTTCGGCGAACACCGGACCGGCCGGCCGGGCGTCGGGCACCTGTTCATGCTCAAGGTCGGTACGGGCGTCGGCTCCGGCATCATCGCCGACGGGCGCATCCTGCGCGGCGCCCAGGGCGCGGCCGGCGACATCGGCCACCTCCCGGCCCGCCTGGAGGAGCCGCTGTCACCCGGCGCCGAGCCCGCGCTGTGCCGCTGCGGGAACGTGGGGTGCGTCGAGGCGTATGCGGGCGGGTGGGCGTTCGCCCGTGACCTGTTCCCCGGGCTCGCCGAGGAGGACGCGGTGAACGCCGTCGGCGACGCCCTGGACCTGCTGCGCTCCGGGGACCACCACGCCATCCGGCTGGCCCGCCGTTCCGGGCGCATCCTCGGCGAGGCGGTCGCCGGGGCGGTCAGCCTGCTCAACCCCGCCGTGGTGGTGGTCGGCGGCCAGTTCGCGCTGACCGGTGAGCACGTGCTCACCGGCATCCGCGAGGTCGTCTACCGCCGCTCGCTCCCGCTGGCCACCCGCAGCCTGGTGATCCGCCCGGCCGCCCTAGGCAAACGCTCCGGCGTGATCGGGCTGGCCCAGCAGCTCGCCGACTCCCTCTTCGCGCCGTCGGGGATCGCGGAGCTGCTGCCGCGGGGATGAGCCAAGGCGGCAGCTTGTCATGCCTTCGCGACGTGTCGAATGAATTCTGTGGCGACACGTCTCCTGCATGTGGCGGCCCGCGTTCTGTTGAACTCCTTTACGCATTTCGATCCGGAAATCAGGGTTGGAATGTGGCCATGGCGCACGGCGTTCGAATGGCGGAGCGGATGCAGGGATGCCGGATCATCACGCTGCGTCCGGATCTCTATGTGCGGCTTCCGGAGAAATTCACGGTAAATCCGTGTCCTGCCGCCGTGGGCGAGACCGTCGTGATCAACCGTATGGAAACGTCGTGCCGTGCTGCCTGGGCGTCATGGGATCAATGTCCAGGCAGCGTCGACATTCGTCACGCATTTCTGTGAGTCTCATGCTGCCCCATTGGGCCTGGGGGCGTAAATGACGGGACTTTGGGCTTGCGTGGCGCGGGCACCGAGGACGGCGGCGATCAACGTCAGCGGCACTAGTCGGCCGTCCTCATTCATAGGTGCAGCCGCCCACCGTCGTGATGCACCACATCGGCGTCCTCGTCGTCGAACCACACGCCGTTGTCGCCCAGGTAGCGGAAGTGCAGTGTCGAGGCGGTCGGCGCGGTGATCGCCACGCTGCGGCGGCCGTTGCTGCGCGGCGTGAGCGGGTGCGCGTACGGGTCCCAGCCGTTGAAGCAGCCGACCACCGACACCGGCCCGGGTGGCTGGTCCGGCGGCAGGGAGAACGTCACCCTGACGACCCCGTCCTTGTCGGGCTTTCCGCGTTTGATCACGGCTGGCTCCTCTCGTTACGGCGCGCGCGGGCGCGGTGTCGCGGGGGCGCGGCGAGCCCCACCACAGTGTCGTTGACCCAGGTCAGCGCGGTGCCGAAGGACACGCCGTCCGGGCGCGCGAGCGCGGTGCGGCACGGCGGCGCGGCGCGGGATTTTACGTCCGCGTCACACCGGACCGTTGATCCGCGGGAACGCCGGGCCTAGGATCACTGCAACATTTGTTCCATTGATCACTGTTCTGCAATGGGAGTTGCGGTGACGAAGCCGGACCGGACGCCCCACCCCCAGCTGTCGCCCGCCCTGAACCGGGTAGCCGACACGCTCGCCGCCAACCCCGAACTCGGCTCGCACGGGCAGGTCGCCGAGGTGGCGCGGGCGGCCGGGGTCAACCCGAGCACCGTGGTCCGCTACGCACAGGCGCTCGGCTACAACGGGTGGCCGGCACTGCAGCAGGAGCTGCGGGCGACCTACCTCGCCGGGCTGAACGCCCGCGAGACCCTGCGCCGGCACAACGGCGAGGAATCCAGCGGCGCCGTGCACCGCGCGCTGCGGCGCGACCTCGCCAACCTGCGCGCGGCGCTCGACACCGTCGACCCCGAGGCCGCGGACGCCGCCATCGAGGCCATCCACACCGCCGAACGCACCCTCGTGGTGGCCTCCGGCTCCTACGTCGCCCCCGCCCACCTGCTCGCGCACCTCGGCCCCACCATGGGCCTGCCCATCACGCTGGAGGGCCGCGGGGGCGTGCACCTGGCCACCGCGTTGTCCGGCATCGGACCGGGCGACTGCGTGGTCGCGGTGAGCTTCTGGCGGCAGACCCGCGAAACCCTGCTGGCGGCCCGGATCGCCGCCGAGGCCGGCGCCACCGTCGTCGCCGTGACCGACACCAACTCCGGGGTGGCCGCGCACGCCCGGCACGTCCTCAAGGTGCCCAGCGAGGGCCTGTCGTTCTTCCAGTCCACGACCGCGGCGGTCTCCGTCGTCTACGGGCTGCTCGCCGGCCTCGGCGCCCGGCGCGGCGCCGAGGCCGACGCGGCGCTGCGCCGCACGGAAGAGCTGTGGGACACGCTGGGCGCGCTCGGCGCCCCCGGCGGTTCCCCCGCAGCGCCCCACTGACACGGGGCTGCCGCGCCCGCCCCGTTCCCCCACCCCGCCCCGCCCTGTCACCGTCCGCCATCGCGGACCGTCCCCACCCGGAGTCCCGCCCATGTCTCAGACGTCCCGGCAGCGCCCCCGCACGGCGCTGCCACGGCACCTGCCGCTCGTCCTCGTCCTGACCGTCGCCCTCGCCGCCCTTGCCGAACTCATCGGCACGTTCGAGTTCACCGTCGGCCCCGGCAAGGTCATCCTCTTCCCGATCATCTGGGCGATCCTGCTCGGCGGGCTGGTCAGCCTGCAGCGGGTGGTGCGGCTCCCCGAGACGGCGCAGCGCACCGCCGTCGGCCTGGTCGAAGTCGGCATCATCCTGTTCATCGTGCGGCTGGCCTTCCTCGTCGGAGAGAAGGTCGACACCCTCGCCGACGTCTCCCTGGCGCTCGCGCTGCAGGAGGTCGGGCACCTGTTCGGCTCGGTCATCCTCGCGCTGCCGATCGCGGTCGCCCTGGGCATGGGCCGCTCCGCGGTGGGCGCCACCTACTCCATCGACCGCGAGCCCAACATGGCCTATGCCGCCGAGCGGTTCGGCGCGGACTCGCCGGAGTACCACGGCGCCCTCGGCATCTACGTCTTCGGGTCGGTCTTCGGCGCCCTCTACCTGTCGGTGCTGGCCGGATTCCTCGCCTCCACCGGCTGGATCAGCCCGCTGGCCCTGGCCATGGGCACCGGGGTGGGGTCCGGCTCGATGATGGCGGCCTCGGCGGCGGCCATCGCGCACAGCTACCCCGAGATGGAGGAACAGATCCTCGCCTACGCGGCGGCGGCCAACCTGGTGTCCGAGATCGCCGGCGTCTACCTCGCGATCTTCGTCGCGCTGCCGCTCACCGAGCGCCTGTACCGCTTCTGGTCGAAGACCTTCCGGCGCACCGCCGCGGCCACCGCCGCGCCCACCACCGCCGCGCCCACCACCGCGGCTCCCGCCGCCGGCACCGCACACGCGACGCCCGCCGCTTCCGCACCCCCGGAGGCCGCGCCCGCCCGCACACCCAGCGCACCGGCGCTCGGCCGGGTCGCCCTCTACCTGCTGCTCATCTCCGCGATCATGCTGGTCGCCAACACCATCAACATCGGCGCCCTGCACCCCGGGGAACTCGCCGGGTTCGCGCTGATGTGCGGCGTCACGTTCGCGGCCTTCGCCGTCAAGCGGTTCGTCCCGCGGATGCCCGCCATGGTGCTCGCCTCCGTGCTCGGCATCCTCGTCGCCAGCCCGCTCAACCCGCTGCGCGAGCAGGCCCTCGCCCTGGTGTCCGACATCCAGTTCCTCGCCACCGCCACCCCCGTGCTCGTGCTGGTCGGGCTGTCCATCGGCAAGGACAGCGCCGTGCTCAAGCGGCTCAGCTGGCGGGTCGTCCTCGTGGCGCTGGTGTCCTTCGGCGCGACGTTCGTCTGCGCCGCCCTGGTGGCGCAGACCTTCATCTGACCCGCCGCGCCCGCAACCCCGCAACCCCGTCGAACCAGGAGGCATTCCGATGACCGACCACCCGACCCCGGAACCGACCGGACCCGCGCCCGAGCGCCGGACCGTGGGGGTGATCGGGCTCGGCGTCATGGGCGGCGCCATGGCCGGCACGCTGGTCCGCGCCGGGTGGACCGTGCTCGGCTACGACCCCGACCCCGCCCAGGCCGCCGCCGCGGCCGCCGCCGGCGTGGTCACGGCCGACGACCGCACCGGCCTCGCCGAGCGCGCCGAGGTCGTGGTGCTGTCGCTGCCCGGCGCCGCCCAGGTCCGCGACACCGTGCCGGCCCTGCTCGCCGCCGCGGTGCCGCCCCGCCTCATCGTCGACACCACCACCTCCGACCCCGACACCACGCGGGCCATGGCCGCCGACGCCGCCCGCCGCGGCGTCGGCTACCTGGACGCTCCCGTCTCGGGCGGCCGGGCCGGAGCCGAGACCGGGACCCTCGGCGCGTTCGTCGGCGGCACCCCCGAGACCGTCGCCGCCGCCGGGCCGGTCCTGGACGCACTGACCGGCGGGCGCGCCGTGCACGTCGGCGACTCCGGCGCCGGCAACGTCGCCAAACTGCTGAACAACGCCATGTGCGCCGCCCACCTGGCGCTCACCGGCGAGGCCGTCGCGGCGGCCCGCTCCTGCGGCCTGGCGCCCGACCGGCTCATCGCCGCGCTGAACACCGCCTCGGGACGCAGCGCCGTCACCGAGGTCAACTACCCGCGCTGGATCCTGCCGGAGTCCTTCGACTCCGGTTTCCCCGTGCGCCTGATGTCCCGCGACGTGCGGCTCTGCCTGGAGGTGCTGGCCCGCACCGGCGCCGAGCCCAGCGTGCTCGGCGCCGCCGGACGGGTCTGGGACGAGGCCGGGCGCGTCCTCGACCCCGGCGCCGACTTCAACGAGGTCGCCGGCCTCGCCGCCCGGCTGTCCGCCCCCACCGCCGAGCGGGGCTGACGCCGCACCGGCACCCGGCCCGCCCGAGGAAGCAACCCACCGAGGAGTCCGCACCCACCATGACCACCGCCACCGACCTCATCACCGGCCTGCTCCCGCACGGCATCGGCAGCCACACCGCCGACGGCGTGCGCACCGGCTCCGGGACGACCGTCACCGCCCACGACCCCGCCACCGGCGCCGCGCTGCTCACCTGGTCCGACACCGGCGCCGAGGGCGCGCACGCCGCCGTCGGCGCCGCCGCCGCCGCGGCGCCCGCCTGGCAGGGCCTCGGCGCGTTCGGCCGCGCCGCGGCGTTGCGGGCGCTGTCCGCCGCCGTCCCCGCCGACGCCGACAACCTGGCCCGGCTGGAGTCGGCCACCGCCGGCAAGCCGATCCGCGACACCCGCGTCGAAGTGGCCAAGGTCGCCGAAATGTTCGCCTACTACGCCGGCTGGGCCGACAAGACGCTCGGCCAGACCATCCCGGTGCCCGGCGACTGGCTCACCTACACCCGGCGCGAGCCCTACGGCGTGGTCGCCGCCATCACCCCGTGGAACGCCCCGCTGTTCACCGCCGGATGGAACGCCGCCCCGGCGCTGGCCGCCGGCAACACCGTCGTGGTCAAACCGAGCGAACTCACGCCGTTCACCACGCTGCGGCTCGCCCGGCTCGCCGAGGAGGCCGGACTCCCGCCCGGCACGCTCAGCGTCGCGGCCGGCCTGGGCGGCAGCACGGGGCGGGCCCTCGTCGCCGACGAACGCGTCGGCAAGGTCGCCTTCGTCGGCTCGGTCCCCGCCGGCCGGGCGGTCGCCACCGCGGCGGCCGGCCGTGGCGCGCCCGCGCTCCTGGAGCTCGGCGGCAAGAGCGCCAACATCGTGTTCGCCGACGCGGACCTGGCCGCCGCGGCCGAGGGCGCGCTCGCCGCGATCTTCGCCGCCGCCGGGCAGTCCTGCGTCGCCGGCTCCCGGCTCCTCGTGCAGGACGAGGTCCACGACGAGGTGCTGGAACGCGTCGCGGCCGGCGCCCGGCGGCTGCGCGTCGGCGCGCCGCTGGCCGAGGACACCGAGATCGGCCCGGTCAACAACCGCGCGCAGTACGACAAGGTGCGCGGCCTGGTCGCCGGCGCCCGGGACGAGGGCGCCCGGCTCGTCACCCCCGCCGACGCGGTGCCCGAAGGCGCCGATCCCGGCGGCTACTGGGTCTCGCCGACCGTCGTCGCCGACGTCCGGCCCGGCCACACCCTGGAGAACACCGAGGTGTTCGGCCCGGTGCTCGCCGTGTCCCGGTTCCGCGACGAGGCCGAGGCGGTGGCGCGCGCCAACGGCACCCCCTTCGGTCTCGCCGGTGCCGTGTGGACCCGCGACGTGGCGCGGGCGCACCGCATGGCCGCCGCGGTGCGGGCCGGGACCTTCTGGGTCAACGCCTACAAGGCCATCCACGTCGCCGCGCCGTTCGGCGGGTTCGGCGACTCCGGCTACGGCCGCTCCTCCGGGCCGGAGGTGCTCGCCGAGTACACCCAGCCCAAGGCGGTGTGGGTGCACACCGGTGCCGAACCGATGCGGTTCTTCCCGTCGCTGCACGGCTGAGCCGGGCCGCCGCGGTGCGGCGCGCGGTCGCCGGAGTCCCCGCCGCGCCGTTCCCCCACGGGAATGGCGCGGCGGGGACTCCGCGTTCGGACAGGTGTGCGGACCCGAACGAGGGGAAGGGCGCAAAACAGGCGTCGCGATCAAGATTGAGCCGGGCGGCGTTGGGCCAATATAAGGGGCGAGGGACCAAGCAACGGGAGGTTGTGGAGATGGCGACGAAGGACACCGGCGGCCAGAAGCACGCGACCCGGCAGAGCGAGGACATCGACGAGGTCGAGGCCGGGACAGAGGCGCAGGAACGCAACGAGAAGCTCACCGAGGACGTCGACGACATCCTGGACGAGATCGACGAGGTCCTGGAGTCCAACTCCGAGGACTTCGTCCGGCAGTTCGTCCAGAAGGGCGGCCAGTAACCGGCCCCATCACCAGCGCCACTCACTCCCGGCGCCGCCGTCCCGACGGCGCCCGGTGCCGCGCGGGCCGGGCGGGACACCGCTCCGGCCCGGCCGCCGTTCAGTTCGCCCAAAGCAAAGTCCAGACCGGCGGCTACACCCCGATCCGCGCGGCTCAGTAGGGTCGAACCACTAGCCAACCGAACAATCCGGCGCGCCCGCTCGCTCCCTCGGCCAGGGCAGGCGCGCCAGACCTGCCAGTCGAAGGGAACCGCGTGTCTGAAGCGTTCGAAGGCGGCGGACGGCTGCCCGCAGCGTTCATGAATCCGGGGACGTCGTCGTTCACCGACTTCCTCGCGTCGGTGAACCCGGAGCTGCTGCCCGGCCGGCGCGAACTGCCCCAGGGCGGCTCCGCCTCCCACCTCACCCCCGAGGCCACCACCATCGTGGCGCTGACCTTCCCCGGCGGCGTGGTCCTGTCCGGCGACCGGAGGGCCACCTCCGGCACCTTCATCGCCAACCGCGACATGGACAAGCTGTTCCGCACGGACGAGTTCTCCGCCATGGCCATCGCGGGCTCGGCCGGCATCGGCATCGAACTGGCGAAGCTGTTCCAGGTCGAGCTGGAGCACTACGAGAAGAAGGAGGGCCAGCCGCTGTCCCTGGAGGGCAAGGCCAACCGGCTGGCGGCGATGCTCCGGGGCAACCTCGGCCTCGCCATGCAGGGGTTCGTGGTGGTCCCGCTGCTGGTCGGCTACGACGAGCCGCGCGAGCGGGGCCGCATCTTCAGCTACGACCCGGTGGGCGGCCGGTACGAGGAGCACCGATTCCACTCCATCGGTTCGGGCTCCGTCTACGCCCGGGGTGCTCTGAAGAAGCTGTACCGCGAGGACCTGAGCGAGGAGGACGCCGTGGTCGTGGCGCTGCAGGCGCTGTACGACGCGGCCGACGACGACTCCGCGACCGGCGGGCCGGACCTGCACCGCGAGATCTTCCCGCTGGTCGACGTCATCAACGACGAGGGGCACCGCCGGCTGCCGGCCGACACCGTGGCCGGCCTCGCCGCCACCGTCGTCCAGGGCCGCGCCGACCGTCCCGACGGCCCCACCGCGCCGGTGCGCTGAGACCCTGACCCTCCCTCGCCGTGCCGCCCGGGCCACGCCCCGGGCCACCGGCTCGACCAGTAAAGGAAGCACTCGCGGTGTCGATGCCGTTCTACGTCTCGCCCGAACAGGTCATGAAGGACAAGGCGGACTACGCGCGAAAGGGAATCGCGCGGGGCCGCAGCGCCGTCGTGCTGCAGTACGACGGCGGGATCCTGTTCGTCGCCGACAACATGTCCCGCACCCTCCACAAGATCAGCGAACTCTACGACCGGATCGCGTTCGCCGCGGTCGGCCGGTACAACGAGTTCGAGAACCTGCGGCTGGCCGGGGTCCGCTACGCCGATTCCCACGGCTTCATGTACGACCGCCGCGACGTCACCGGCCAGATGCTGGCCAACGCCTACGCCCAGACACTCGGCGCCATCTTCACGGAGAGCAACAAGCCGTGGGAGGTGGAGATCGTCGTCGGCGAGGTCGGCGACACCGCCGAGGAGGACCAGCTGTACCGCATCACGTTCGACGGCTCGGTGGTCGACGAGCGCGACTTCGTCGCCATGGGCGGCTCGGCCGAGCGGGTCAAGGCGGCCCTGACCGAGCGCTACGTCCGCGACGCCGCGCTGCCCGACGCGCTGGCCGCGGCGATGCACGCCCTGGCGCACGAGAACGGCGAGCAGCGCGAACTGGAGGCGAGCAGCCTGGAGGTCGCCGTGCTCGACCGCTCCCGCGAGGAGCACCGCAAGTTCCGCCGGTTGCAGGGCGCCCGGCTGAACCGGCTGATCGAGCAGTCCCGTGGCGGCGAGTCCGGCGGGGAGACCGAGGCGGACGGCGGGGAGGCCTGATCCTGACGCCGCGCCGAGCGTCCGGAGCCGTCGGCGCCTTTTCGGCGGAGCCGTGTTCGTGTCGGCGGTGGAGGGGAGTGAGGTGGTGAGCGCGGCAGAGGGCACCACGGCGAGCCGCGGGTGCCGGGCGGGTGCGGGGCGCCCGCCCGTCCCGCCCCCTGCGGGGGCCGGCCGAATCGCGCACCGCCGCTCTGGCACTGGACGGGACCGGGCAATAGTGTGAGGTCTGGAGCACCGCGGCGTGCCTGCCTGCGGTGACGTGGGACGGGAGTTGGGTGAGCCGCGTGGAACGTCGCATCTTTGGCCTGGAGAACGAGTACGGCGTCACCTGCACGTTCCGGGGACAGCGGCGGCTGTCTCCGGACGAGGTGGCGCGCTACCTGTTCCGGCGGGTGGTGTCGTGGGGGCGCAGCAGCAACGTGTTCCTCCGCAACGGGGCCCGGCTCTACCTGGACGTCGGCAGCCACCCGGAGTACGCCACCCCGGAGTGCGACAGCCTCGCCGACCTCGTCGCGCACGACAAGGCGGGCGAGCGGATCCTGGAGGGGCTCCAGGTCGACGCCGAGCAGCGCCTGCACGAAGAGGGCATCGCCGGCGAGATCTACCTGTTCAAGAACAACACCGACTCCGCCGGCAACTCCTACGGCTGCCACGAGAACTACCTCGTGGGCCGGCACGGCGAGTTCGGCCGGCTCGCCGACGTGCTCATCCCGTTCCTGGTCACCCGCCAGATCATCTGCGGCGCCGGCAAGGTGCTGCAGACCCCGCGCGGCGCACTGTACTGCGTGAGTCAGCGCGCCGAGCACATCTGGGAGGGCGTCTCCTCGGCCACCACCCGCTCCCGGCCCATCATCAACACGCGCGACGAGCCGCACGCCGACGCCGAACGCTTCCGCCGGCTGCACGTCATCGTGGGCGACTCCAACATGAGCGAGACCACCACGCTGCTCAAGCTCGCCTCCACCGATCTGGTGCTGCGGATGATCGAGGCCGGGGTGGTCATGCGCGACTACACCCTGGAGAACCCGATCCGGGCCATCCGCGAGGTCAGCCACGACATGACCGGCCGCCGCAAGGTGCGGCTGGCCAACGGCCGGGAGGCGAGCGCGCTGGAGATCCAGCGCGAGTACCTGGAGAAGGTGCAGACCTACACCGACCGCAACGGGGTGGACGCCACCGGCAAGCGGGTGCTGGAGCTCTGGCAGCGCACGCTCGACGCCGTGCAGACCGGTGACCTCGACCTGGTGTCCCGCGAGATCGACTGGGTCGCCAAGTACCAGTTGCTGGAGCGCTACCGTGCCAAGCACGGGCTCTCGCTCTCCTCGCCGCGGATCGCCCAGCTCGACCTCACCTACCACGACATCCACCGCGACCGCGGCCTGTTCTACCTGCTCCAGCGGCGCGGCCAGATGGAGCGGGTCGTCGACGACCTGAAGATCTTCGAGGCCAAGTCGGTGCCACCGCAGACGACCCGCGCCCGGCTGCGCGGCGAGTTCATCCGCCGGGCGCAGGAGAAGCGCCGCGACTTCACGGTCGACTGGGTGCACCTCAAGCTGAACGACCAGGCGCAGCGGACCGTGCTGTGCAAGGACCCGTTCAAGGCGGTCGACGAGCGGGTCGAGAAGCTGATCGCCGGCATGTGACCGGCCTGGTTCGCCCACGTCGGCGCCCCGTCCCCGCCGGGACGGGGCGCGGCGCCCGCTCCCGGCGGCCCCCCTCTTACGGTGCTCTAACCCGGTCCGTGCAGTATGGCGGCTTCGATAGTGTGTCGGGGACTCCGGACCGAATCTTGAGGTTGGCATTATGCGTCGTAGCACCGCAGCGGCACTGGTGGTGCCGTTGTCCGCGATCCTCCTGGCCACGTCCAGCTGCGGGGTCATCCCCGAGGACTGGCGGACGCCGGCCTTCCTGAAGGACGAGGAGGCGCTCGACGAGCGGCTGCCCACGGTCACCGGCGACTTCGGCTCGGAGCCGGAGGTGTCCTTCCCCGACATCGCGCCGCCGGAGGAGCAGATCTCCGGCGTGGTCACCCGCGGCTCGGGCGAGAACGACCTGGTGCGCGCCGACGACATCCTGCTCGCCGAGATCGTCGACTACCAGTGGACCGGCGAGGGCGAGGCGGAGAAGACCCAGTCCACCTACGAGACCGGCGCGCCGGTGCTCCTCCAGCTGGAGCAGATGACCGACGAGCTGCGCCAGGACCTCGTCGACCAGCCGGTCGGCTCCCGGGTCGTCTACGTCTTCCCGGCCGCCGACCAGGCGGCCGCCACCGGCGACGCGGCGGCCGGCGCCTCGGTGTCGATCGTGGACATCCGGGGCCGCTACGGCAAGGGCGACACCGTCCCCGGCGAACAGGCCACCGATGGCGGCGGCGAACTTCCCACCGTGACCGATAACGGCCACGACGCCCCGGGCATCTCCATCCCCGACAACGACCCGCCCGCCGACCTGGAAGCGGTCGACCTCATCGAGGGCGACGGCCCCGAGGTCGAGGAGGGCCAGCAGCTCGTCGTGCAGTACACCGGGGTCACCTGGTCCGACGGCGAGACCTTCGACTCCACCTGGAGCCGCGCGGGCGCCCCGGCCACCTTCCAGATCGGCGTCGGCGCCGTCATCCAGGGCTGGGACGAGGGGCTGGTCGGCCGCAAGGTCGGCAGCCGTGTCCTGCTGGCGATCCCCGAGGAACTGGCCTACGACGGCCAGGAAGGCGCTCCGCAGGGCGCGCTCGTCTTCGTCGTCGACATCCTGGGCGCCGTGGACAGCGCGCCGCCGCTGGACGAGGAGCCGGCCGAGGGCGAGGCGAGCCCCAGCCCGGAGGAGTGACCCAGGGCGCCTTCGCGCTCGGAGACGACGCCCGGCCGGGACGCCCCGGCCGGGCGTCGCGCGTGCCGGGCCGTGGCCCGGCCGGCCCTCAGTCCGCGCCGTCCAGCAGCCGTGCCGCGTGCCGGCCCGCCGCCGCGGCGGCCAGGAAGTACTCCCGGTCCTCGTCCAGCCCGCGCCCCATGCTCGACACCCGCACCGGGAGCCTGCGCAGCGCCTCCTCCAGCCCGTCGACCGGGACCTCCACGATCCGGTGCCGTCCGGCCAGTTCGGCGGCCTCCCGGCGCACCCGCGCGCCGAACTCGCCCGGCAGCAGGGGGACCACGACGTCGGCCGCCGCCAGCGCCACCCGCCCATAAGCGGTCCGGCTGTGGTGGGAGACGCCCCGGTGCCGCTCGCGCGCGTCGGCCGCGCTCACCCGCAGTGACGCGACCGGCCGCCCGCCGAGCACGGCGGCGGCGTTCACCGCCTCGCCGGCGGCCACCCCCGAGAACCCCCACGGAGTGCCCGTCCCCAGGTTGCCCGGCCCCTGGGCGACCACCGCGAGTTCGGCCCCCAGCACGTGCCGGGCCGCCAGCAGGCCGGTGTGCGTGGTGACCGCCTCCAGATCACCGCCGAACGACTGCCCCACGGTGACGGTCGCGGCCAGCCGGCCCGCCGCGCGCAGCTCGGCCGCGCTGCGGGAGAACCACGCCGGCAGCGCGCCGCCGTCCAGCATCACGTAGACGGCGCGGGTCCCCGGCCGGGCGTCCTCGACGCCGGCGAGCACGGCCGGCAGCGCCGAGTGCAGGTCGGCGGTCACCACCGGCATCCCGTCGACGCCGTCGGCGTCGCGCAGCGTCTCGTGGTGCGGCGACCCCTGCTCGTCGGCGCCGAGCACGGTCGACTGCAACGGCGTGTAACGCGCCTTGACCAGGTGCCCGGGGCCCGCCGGGTCCGGCGGCAGCCGGTCCGGGACCGCCACCACCAGCGCGTACCCGCCCGTGCCCAGCCCCATGGCCAGCGCCGTGGTGTTCAGCAGCACCCGGTCGCCGGTCTCGGGGCGCCCCACCAGGGCGGTGTAGGCGAGCGCCCGGCACGGCTCCGGCGACCCCGCCGTGGGCGGCCGGCCGCGCGCGCCGGTCCCGGCCGGCAGCACCTCGACGTCCATCTCGGCCGCACCCGGCCACTCGCGTCGGATCCGGCTGACCACGCCGGTGCGCCATCTGATCACGTGAGGCACGGTACCGTCTTGGCGGGAACCGGCGCTGGGATACGGGCGCAGAGACTGCGGAGGGGCGAGACGATGTCGCAGCGGAAGACCGAACGGCAGCTCAACCTGGTGATCTGCCTGCTGGCCACACGGCGCTTCCTCACCGCGCAGGAGATCCGCGCCATCGTGCCCGGCTACGCCGAGGCCGAGAGCGACGCCGCGTTCAAGCGCATGTTCGAGCGGGACAAGAAGGAGCTGCGCGACAGCGGCATTCCGGTGGAGACGGGCGGCGGCGACGTCTGGAGCGACGAGGAGGGGTACCGCATCTCCCGCGCCGACTACGAGCTTCCCCCGATCGAGCTGCGCGCCGACGAGGCGGCCGTGCTCGGCCTCGCCGCGCGGGCGTGGCGGCACGCGGCGCTGGGGGAGGCCGCCGCCAACGCGCTGCTGAAGCTGCGCGCCGCCGGTGTGCCGGTCGACGGCGCTGCCGCCTCCGACATCACGCCGGTCCTGGGCACGGACGAGCCCGCCTTCCTGCCGATCTGGCAGGCGGTCCGCGACCACCGCCCCGTGGTCTTCGACTACCGCAAGCCCGACCAGACGGTGAGCCGCCGCGAACTGGAGCCCTGGGGCGTGGTGAATCTGCGGGGCAGATGGTACGTGGCCGGATTCGACCGCGGCCGCGGCGAGCGCCGGGTGTTCCGGCTCGGCCGGATCGTCGGCGACGTCCGCGTGGTGACCAGCGGGCCGGCGGTGCGGGTCCCCGAGGACGCCGACGTGCGCTCCCTGGTCCGCGGGCAGCGCGCCGAACCGGAGCAGACCGCGGTGATCCGGGTGCGCCCGGACTCCGCGCACGCGCTGCGGCGCGGCGCCCGCCGGATCGTCCCCGGGGAGCACTCGCAGACCACGCCCGGCTGGGACCGCGTCGAGTACCCCTATGCGGACCTCGCCGAACTGGTGGGGGAGGTCGCGCAGTTCGGCGACCGCGTGGTGGTGGAGTCGCCGCCCGAAGCGCGCGCGGCCGTGCGCGACCACCTGCGGGCGGTCGCCGAGCGGGCGCCCGAGGCCGAGGGGACCGACGAGCCCGCGACCGAACAGGCTCCGGCACCCACCGTCCGGCGGGCCGCCGCCTCCGCCGAACAACTGCGCCGGCTCCTCATGCTGGTGCCGTACGCGCTCAGCCACGACGTGCGCGTCTCCGAGGTCGCCGAGCACTTCGAGCTGCCCGAGCGGCAGGTGCTCAAGGACCTGAGCCTGCTCTGGATGTGCGGACTGCCGGGCTACACCCCCGGCGACCTCATCGAGGTGGACCTCGACGCCGCCGAGTCCACCGGCGAGATCATCATCGGCAACGCCGAGACGCTGGCCGCGCCGCTGCGGCTCACCGCGGACGAGGCGGCCAGCCTCATCGTCGGTGTGGACCTGCTGGCCGAGATCGCCGGCGCCGACCACAGCGCCGCCCTGAAGAGCGTGGGGGCGAAGCTGCGCGCCGCCGCCGGTGTCGGCGCGGACCGGCTCACCGCCGCGGTGGACGTGCGCATCGAGCTGAGCGATGAGGTCCGCCGGCTGCAGCGCCGGGTCGAGGACGCGCTGCGCGGCGGGCAGCGGGTGCACCTGCGCTACCTCGCCGGGTACGACGACGAGGTGACCGAGCGCGACGTCGACCCGATGCGGCTGGTCGTGCAGGACGGCCACCCGTTCCTGGAGGGCTGGTGCCGGCTGCGCGAGGGCGTGCGCATGTTCCGCCTGGACCGGGTGCTGGACCTGACCGTGCTCCCGATCGCCGCCGAGGTCCCCGCGCACGCCGGCCTGCGCGACCTGCGCGCCGGGGTGCTGCAGTTCTCGGCCGACGACGCGTTCGTCACGCTCGAACTCGCCCCCCGGGCGCGGTGGGTGACCGAGGAGTACGTGTGCTCGGGGCTGCGCGAGCTGCCCGACGGCAGCCTGCGGGTGACGCTGCGCACACCCGCCCCGGCGTGGGCGCGGCGCCTCGCGCTCCGGCTCGGCCCGCACGCCCGGGTGACGGCGCCGCTCGACCTGGCCGAACGGGTGCGCGCCGACGCCGCCCGGGCGGTGGCCGGCTACGCCGGATCGTGACGAGGCCGGTCCGACCTGCCCGAACGCGGCGCCGGAGCGTCCCGGCGAATTCACCTGGGGGCCGCCGAAGGCCGGGAGGCGGCGGGGTAGGCTCGAAGGCGTGTTCGCCATGGTCGGTCTTCTCAGCGTCGTCGCGGTCGGCCTTGTGCTCGTCGGTGTCCTGGCGGGCCGGCTGCTGGCCGAGGCGCGGCGCCTCAGGGCGCAGGTGGCCACGACCCGGGCCGAGCTGGAACCGCGCTGCCGGGCGTTACGCGAGCTCACCGAGGACGCCCGCCCGGACGTCCGGTGAAATCCGGGCACACAGGGCGTACCATCGATGGCGCAGGAAGCGCCCCTGAGAGAGGTTGAGACACATGGGTGGTATCGGAGCGCGCGAGATCCTCATTCTGCTGGTGATCGCTCTCTTGCTGTTCGGCGCGAAGAAGCTCCCGGAGCTCGCGCGCTCGATGGGGCGCAGCGCCCGCATCCTCAAGGCCGAGGCCAAGGGGCTCGCCGAGGAGGAGAACGGCGACTCCAAGACGCAGCCCGCGCAGGCCTCCGGTCAGCCCGAGCCCGCCGCTCCCCAGCAGCAGTACGAGCAGCCGCAACAGGGGCAGCCGTACCAGTCCTACCCCTCCCAGCCGCAGCAGCCGGGGTACCCGCAGCTTCCCGCGGGTCAGCGCATCGTCGACGGGTCGGCCGGCGAGCCGGTCCAGCGCCCCTACGGCAACTGACACGGCACACCAGCGACCACAGGCACGGCCGGAACGCGGCGCCCTCCCGGCGCCGCGTCCGTCCTGATTCCGGCCCGGCGGAGAGAGAAGTGAGAAGGCGGTCATGCGGCTGAGGCGACAGCGGCGGGAGCCCAACCCCGAAGGACGCATGCCGCTGATGGACCACCTGCGTGAGCTGCGCAACCGGGTCGTCAAGGCGCTGCTGTTCCTGGCCGGCGGCGTCGTGATCGGGTTCTGGCAGTTCGACCTGGTGTGGGACTTCCTCCAGCGGCCCTACTGTGAGCTCCCGCAGTCCAGCCAGCTCGACTCCGACGGCTGCAACCTCATCTACACCGGCATCTTCGACGCCTTCTTCCTGCAGTTCAAGGTCGCGATCATCATCGGGATCGTGGTCTCGTGCCCCTTCTGGCTGTACCAGCTGTGGGCCTTCGTCGCCCCCGCGCTGCGGGGGAAGGAGAAGACCTACACCTACGTCTTCGTCGGTGCGGCCGTGCCGCTGTTCCTCTCCGGGGCGGCGCTGGCCTACTTCATCACCGAGAAGGGCATGCAGATCATGTTCAGCTTCGGACCGGACGGCTCGGTCCCGCTGATCACGATGGACAATTACCTCAGCTACATCATCATGATGCTGCTGGTGTTCGGCGCCGCGTTCATCCTGCCGCTGATCGTGGTGCTGCTGAACTTCCTCGGGGTGCTGCCGCACGCCGCCATCACCAAGTGGCGGCGCATGATCATCTTCGCCGCGTTCGTGTTCGCCGCCATCGCCACCCCGGGCGGCGACCCCTTCACCATGATGGCGCTGGGCGTTCCGGTGGTGATCCTGTTCGAGATCGCCGAGCTGATCTGCTTCCTGCACGACCGCCGCCTGCCGCGGAACGACCCCTACGCCGAACTCGGCGACGACGAGATCTCCTCGATCGACGACGTCGAAGACGAAACTCCCATCGCGCCGAACCGCTAAGGTCGGGGCCGGAGACCGGAGCCGGGAGGCGCTCCGCCGCATCCCCCACGGAGTAGGGAGAGGTACACCGATGAGCGAGCAGTCCAGCCAGCCGCCCGCGCGGGAACTGCCGCCCGAGGCGCAGGGCAACGAGAAGTGGCACGACACCACCAACGCCGTCTGGAAGCGTTCCTCGCTGTCCAGTGAGGACTCCGAGGCCATCGTCGAGGTCGCCAAGTTCGATGACGGCTTCCGCGCCGTGCGCGACGGCAAGAACCCTGACAAGGGCATCCTGTTCTTCACGCCCGCCGAGTGGGAGGCGTTCGTCCTCGGCGCCAAGGACGGCGAGTTCGACATCCCCGAGGAGTACCTCACCCCGGAGGAGGCGGCGATCCAGCGCGGTGAGGTGCCGGTGTACGCGGTGCCGTCCCCGAACAACGCCACGCCCTCCAAGGACGAGGACTAGCCGGCCCCGCCCGGCGGGCCGGCCCGCCGGGCGGGGGTGTTCCGCCGCGAACGCGGCGACTGTCCACAGATGGGCGTTCCGGGCGCGCGCGACCAGCCCGGACGCCCTAGGCTTGTGCGATATGAGTACGCACGCCGCGCGTTACGCCGAGTTCCGTCGGCGCCAGAGCGAGTCCAGCGCCGACATCGCCGACTTCCAGGACCTGTACGGGTTCGAGTTCGACGACTTCCAGATCCGGGCCTGCAAGGCTCTGGAGATGGGACACGGCGTGCTGGTCGCGGCCCCCACCGGCTCCGGCAAGACCGTGGTCGGGGAGTACGCCGTCCACCGCGCCCTGCGCGATGGGAGCAAGTGCTTCTACACCACCCCCATCAAGGCGCTGTCCAACCAGAAGTACACCGACCTCGTGCGCCGCTACGGCGGTGAGCGGGTCGGGCTGCTCACGGGCGACAACAGCGTCAACGGCGAGGCGCCGATCGTGGTCATGACCACCGAGGTGCTGCGCAACATGCTCTATGCCGGGTCGCAGACGCTCAGTGGGCTCGCCTACGTCGTCATGGACGAGGTCCACTACCTCGCCGACCGGTTCCGCGGCGCCGTGTGGGAGGAGGTCATCATCCACCTGCCGGAGTCGGTCCGGATGGTGGCGCTGTCGGCCACGGTGAGCAACGCCGAGGAGTTCGGCCAGTGGCTGCTCCAGGTGCGGGGCGATACCACGGTCATCGTGGACGAGACCCGCCCGGTGCCGCTGTGGCAGCACATGATGGTGGGCAACCGGATCCACGACCTGTTCGTGGACCTCGCCGAGCCCGAGACCGAGAACGAGGCTCCCTCCGGGCGCGGCCGACGCAATCGGCGCCGCCGGGGCGACGCGGGCCCCGCGCCCGCCGAGGTGCTCGTCGGCGGTGAGCGCATGCAGGTCAACCCTCGGCTGATCCGGCTCGCCGAGGAGGACGACCGCATCACCCAGCTCGCGTTCCGGCGGCGGCCCCCGCAGGCGCGGGCGCGATCGGGGGCGCCGCGGCCCCGGTCGAAGTTCCTGCCGCCGAACCGGGTGCAGATCGTCCAGGAGCTCAACCGCGAGGGGCTGCTCCCGGCCATCACGTTCATCTTCAGCCGGGCCGGGTGCGACGACGCCGTGCGCCAGTGCGTCCTGGCCGGCCTGTCGCTCACCACCGAGGAGGAGGCCGAGGAGATCCGGGAGTACGCCGAGCGGCAGTGCGCCGACATCCCGGCGGCCGACCTCGCGGTCCTCGGCTACCACGAGTGGATCGCCGCGCTGCAGCGCGGCTTCGCGGCGCACCACGCCGGGCTGCTGCCGACCTTCAAGGAGGTCGTCGAGTCGCTGTTCTCCCGGGGGCTCATCCGGGCGGTCTTCGCCACCGAGACGCTCGCGCTCGGCATCAACATGCCGGCCCGCACCGTGGTCATCGAGAAACTCGACAAGTGGAACGGCGAGACGCACGCGGCTCTCACGGCCGGCGAGTACACCCAGCTCACCGGGCGGGCCGGCCGCCGCGGCATCGACGTCGAGGGGCACGCCGTCGTCGTCTGGCAGCCCGGCACCGACCCCACGTCCGTGGCCGGGCTGGCCAGCACCCGCACCTACCCGCTGAACTCCAGCTTCCAGCCGTCGTACAACATGGCGGTCAACCTGGTCGGGCAGGTCGGCCGGCAGCGCAGCCGCAGCATGCTGGAGTCCTCCTTCGCGCAGTTCCAGGCCGACCGCGCGGTGGTGGGCCTGGTCCGCCAGCTCCGCAAGCACGAGGAGGCGCTTGAGGGGTACGCCGAGGCCGCGGAGTGCCACCTGGGCGACTTCATGGAGTACGCGCGGCTGCGCCGCGAGCTGAGCGACCGGGAGGCCCAGGCGTCCCGCAACCGTGGGGCGCGTCGGCGCCAGGAGGCGCTGCGCAGCCTGGAGCAGCTGCGCGTCGGCGACATCATCCGGGTCCCGGCCGGCCGGCACTCCGGGTACGCGGTGGTGCTCGATCCGGGCAACCGGGGAGCCGACGACCCCGCACCGCTGGTCCTCACCCTCAACCGGCAGGTCAAGCGGGTCAACGCCGCGGACTTCCCCGTGCCCGCCGAGCCGGCCGGCCGGTTGCGCATCCCGAAGAACTTCTCCGCGCGTTCCGCGCAGTCGCGCCGGGACCTGGCGTCGTCACTGCGCGCCAAGCTGGAAGGGATGGATACGCCCCCGCCGCGGCAGTCGCGCGGCGGCGGGGGAGACGATCCCGAGATCTCCCGGCTCCGCCGGGAGATGCGCGCCCACCCGTGCCACGGCTGCGCCGACCGGGAAGAGCACGCCCGCTGGGCGGAGCGGTACTTCCGGCTCGCCAAGGAGACCGACACGCTGCGGTCCAGGGTCGAGGGCCGGTCGCACGTCATCGCGCGCACGTTCGACCGGGTCTGCGGGGTGCTGCAGCGGCTCGGCTACCTCGACGGCGACGCCGTCACCGCCGAGGGGCGGCGCCTCGCCAAGATCTACTCCGAGCTGGACCTGCTGGCGGCGGAGTGCCTGCGCCGTGGCCTCTGGGAGCGCCTCACCCCGGCCGAGCTGGCGGCGTGCCTGTCGGCGCTGGTGTACGAGGCGCGGCGCTCCGACGACGGCTACCCCCGGGTGCCGGCCGGCGCCGCGCAGGACGCGCTGGCGGAGATGGTGCGGCTGTGGGGCGATCTCAACGAGGTCGAGCGCGACCACCGGGTGGCGTTCCTGCGCGAGCCCGACCTCGGCTTCGTGTGGCCCACCTTCCGCTGGGCCAGCGGCGATCGGCTGGACCGCATCCTGGAGGAGGCCGGCATGCCGGCCGGCGACTTCGTGCGCGCCACCAAGATGCTCATCGACATGCTGGGGCAGGTCGCCGACGCCGCCCCGGAGGGCAGCGCCGTCCGCGGCAACGCCCGCACCGCGATGGAGGCGGTCCGGCGCGGGGTGGTGGCCTACTCGTCGGTGGGGTGACGGACGTCCAGGAGCGGGACCGTCGGGCGGCGTCCGGCGGTCCCGCCCCTGTGTTCCCGTGGCTCAGGCGGGGCCCGGCAGCACCGTGCGCGAGCCGACGACACGCGATCCGGCAGGCGGGACGAGGTCAGACAGGCGAGCGGGGCGGGACGCGGGCCATCCGCGTCCCGCCCCGTTTCAGCCGATCGGGACTGAGCGACAAAGGGAATCTACGCCGTCAAGATCGACGTCTTGGTCAAATCGGACATCCGATCTCCGGTCACGCCTCCTCGGCCCGCCGGCTCGTCCGCAGCCACACCGCCGTGTCGCCGGGGAGCGTCCCGCCACTCACCTCGCCGCTCGCGACGATCACCTCGCCCTCCGGGAGCGGGACCGCCGTGGGGCCGGTGTTGACCAGCACCAGCACGTTCTCGCCGCGCCAGAAGGCCAGCACGTCGCCGTCGTCGTGGGTCGCGTCCCAGGCGAACGACTCGTCGCGGGAGAACGCCCGGCGTTCCCGGATCGCGGTGCGGAACAGCTCCAGCGTGGAGTCCGGGTCGCCGGTCTGCGCCGCCACCGACAAGTCGCTCCAGCCGGGCGGCTGCGGCAGCCAGCCCGGGGCGGTGCCGAAGCCCAGGGACGGCCCGGAACGCTCCCACGGCATCGGGACCCGGCAGCCGTCGCGCCCCTTGGCGGTGTGGCCGGTGCGCTCCCACTTCGGGTCCTGAAGCACCTCGGCCGGCAGGTCGGCCACCTCCGGGAGCCCCAGCTCCTCACCCTGGTAGATGTAGGTCGACCCCGGCAGCGCCAGTTCCAGCAGCGCCGCCGCGCGGGCCCGGCGCCGGCCCAGGGCCAGGTCGGGGACGGGGTCGGTGCCGTCGCTGAGCAGCCACGCGGTGAGGTCGGTGCCGGGGGGCAGGCCGAAGTGCGAGGCGGGGCGGACCACGTCGTGGTTGGACAGCACCCACGTGGCGACCGTGTCCACCGACGTGGCGTCGGCGATGGAGGTGTCGATCACCTTCCGGTAGTCGACCGCGTCCCACGGGCAGCGCAGGAACTCGAAGTTGAACGCCTGCTGCAGCTCGTCGGACCGCAGATAGCGCACCAGCCGGTCGCTGGGCAGCCACGCCTCGGCCACCGCGATCCGCGGCGGGTCGAACTCCTCGAAGACCTGGCGCCACTCCCGGTAGATCTCGTGCGTCTCCGGCCGGTCCCAGTGCGGGTGGTCGGGGTTGGCGGTGATGTCGGACAGGCCGTTGCTCTCGGCGTCGGGCACCAGCACGACGTCGCGCAGCGGCTCGGTGAGGTCCTTCATCAGGGCGTAGGCGACGTCCACCCGGAACCCGTCCACCCCGCGCCGGCTCCAGTAGCGGAGGATGTCGAGGAACTCGGCGCGGACCTCGGGGTTGGCCCAGTTGAGGTCGGGCTGTTCCCGGGCGAACAGGTGCAGGTACCACTGGCCGTCCGGCACGCGGGTCCAGGCGGGACCGCCGAACCGCGACTCCCAGTTGCTCGGCGGCAGCTCCCCGTCGGGGCCCTTCCCATCGCGGAAGATGTAGCGCTCGCGCTCCGGCGACCCGGGGCCGGCGGCCAGCGCCTGCTGGAACCAGGTGTGCCGGTCGGAGGTGTGGTTGGGCACGATGTCGACGATCACCCGGATGCCGCGGTCGTGGGCGGCCGCGACCAGTTCGTCGAAGTCGTCCAGCGTGCCGAGCAGCGGATCCACGTCGCGGAAGTCGGCGACGTCGTACCCGCCGTCGGCCCAGGGGGAGGGGTAGAACGGCGACAGCCAGACGGCGTCCACTCCCAGTGCCGCGAGGTGGTCCAGCCGCCGGGTGATCCCGGCGATGTTGCCGACACCGTCGCCGTCGGTGTCGGCGAAACTGCGGGGGTAGATCTGGTAAATGACCGCGTCGCGCCACCAGGTGTCGCTCATTGTCTCCCTCTGAGGTCGGTGTGACTGTGGAGGTGCATGCCGGGGGACGTGCGGGGGACGGAGGTGGACCGGCGGACGACGAGCTCGGTGGGGAGCCGCAGGTGCTCGGCGCGGTCGGCGGTGCCGCGCAGCAGGCGGGCCGTCAGGCGGGCCGCCTCGGCGCCCAGCTCGTGGACCGGCTGCGCCACGGTGGTCAGGTCCAGTACCGCGGCGACGTCGTTGTCGTCGAAGCCCAGCAGGGACACCGCCTCGGGCACGGGCACCCGTGAGCGGCGCAGTACCGCGAGCGCGCCGAAGGCGACGTCGTCGGACTCGGCGAACACCGCGGTGGGCGGGGACGGCGCACCGAGCAGCCGGGCCATCGCGGCGGCGCCGCCCCGCTGGCCGGCCCGGTCGGTGACGACGAGCGGCTCGGCGCCGGCCTCGGCCATGGCCTGGAGATAGCCGTCCCTGCGGTGCAGCGAGCCCCAGGAGAATCCGGTCTCGTCCCGCGACTGCACGTAGGCCACGCGCCGGTGCCCGAGGTTGAGCAGGTGCCGGGTGCCCGCCGCCGCGGCGGCCACGTTGTCGATGAACACGCTCGGGCGTCCCTCGGCCCGCTGGCTGCAGTAGACGACCGGAACGCCGATGTCGTCCAGTTGCTTGGTCTCGCGGTCGTCGAGGTCCAGGGAGACGGCGATGACGGCGTCCACGTTGCGCCGCAGTGGCAGCGCCTGCACGTATCCGTCGAGCGCCTCGGCGTCGCCCACCTCGTAGACGAGCATGTCCAGCCCGGCGGCGCGGAGCTCGGGGCTGATGCCGGCGAGGGCCGCGCCGAAGAACCACGGCCGCAGGAACGGCACGATCACCGCCACGCGGCCGGTGGCGCCGGTGACGAGACTGGAGGCGTCGCGCGACACGACGTAGGAGAGCTCGGCCGCGGCGCGCTCGACCCGCGCGCGCACGGCGGGTGAGACGCCGGGGGCGCCGCGCAGCGCGCGCGACACCGTGGAGAGCGAGACTCCGGCGCGGTGCGCGACGTCGCTCATGCGCGGGTGTTCCGGGGCCGCCATGGCCGGGATGCTAACCGGCGGCTTGCCGCATTGGCAACGCTGTCAGGTCAAGCGCGTACACATTGGCGCAATCTATCGGCCATTGGTTTCACTGAGTGTTGACTGGAACACACTTGAAATGGCAACGTTTGCATCCATCTGGGACGGTCCCTAGGAGTGACGCATGCGACTCTCGCGGAGGACGCTGCTGCGCGCCGCGGCGGCGATGGCAGCGACTTCGCTGGCCGGGTGCGCGACCGGTGGCGGGAACCCGCTCGCGGGCCGCAGTACCGCCGTTCCCGAGGAACCGGTCACCATCGGGTGGATGGCGCAGCGGCTCGCCGACAACCAGGGGCGGGACCTGCGCGACACCCTCGTCGAGGCGTTCCAGCGGCGCTACCCCAGCATTACCGTCCGGTTGACCGAGGTCCCGCCGACGACCGACGTGCGGCGCACGACCCTGACCACGCAGATCGCCAGCGGCTCTCCCCAGCCGGACGTGTACCTCGGCGACTGCGTGTGGCCGGCGCAGTTCGCGCACAACTCGCTGGCCGCGCCGCTGGGGGAGGTGTCCGCGGACCGCCGGTTCTGGGACGGCTTTCCCGAGCCGGTCGCCGAGGCGGTGCGCTACGGGCGCCAGGCGTGGGCCTACCCGCTGTACGTCGACTACGCCTTCCTGTACTACCGGGCCGACCTGCTGGAGAAGCACGGCCTGCCTGTCCCGCGCACCTGGGAGGAGCTGTCGCGGACCGCCCTGCGGCTCCGGGAGGCCGGTGACGTGCGGTACGGGTTCGTGTGGCAGGCGGCGTCGTCGGAGGCGCTGACCTGCAATGTCAACGAACTGGTGGCCGACGCCGGCGGCGCGCTGATGGACGCGGAGTCGCGCGAGGTCCTGGTGCGCTCCGACGCCGCCCGGCACGCCCTGGAGTTCATGGCCGGGCTGGTGGCCGACGGCGTCTCACCGGCGGCGGTCGGCACGTTCGCCGAGGAGCAGGCCATGACCGCGTTCTCCAGCGGTCAGGCGGCCTTCCTCCGCAACTGGTCCTACGCCTGGGGCGCGGCCAACGGTTCGAGGTCGTCCGTGCGCGGCCGGGTGGGCGTGGCGCTGCGTCCCACGTTCGACGGTGTCGGCCGGCCCGGCCGGTGCACGATGGGCGGCTGGCACAACTTCGTCAACCCGCACACCGAGCAGCTGGGCGCGGCGCTGGCGTTCGCCAAATGGATGGCCGGGGACGAGGCGCAGACCCTCATGGCCACCACGTCCCCGTACACGCCGACCCGCCGGGCCGTGCTCACCGCCCCCGACGTCGTCGGCCAGGACAACCCGACGTTCGGCCTCGCCTCGGACGCCGAACTCGTGCTGCGTCCCACGAAGTCGCCCTACTATCCCCAGATCAGCAAAGCCGTCTATACCAACGTCAACCCGATCGTGGTCGCCGGCGGCGGCGACGTCCGCGGCGCCGTCGACGCCATGGCGGACCAAATGGCTCAGGCACGGGATGGAGCGGCGCTGTGACGACGCTGAGGGAAGGAGCGGCCGTGCCCGCGCCACGCCCGCCGGAGAACGACGGCGCCCGGGCGCGCCGCCGCGGCGCCGCCCGCGGGCACCGGGACGCCGACGAGCGGCGGATGGCGCGCGTGGGGTGGATCTACACGGCGCCGTCGCTGGTGGTCATCGCCGCGGTGACGATCTTCCCGATCCTGTTCTCGGTGGTGCTGAGCTTCGCCCGGGTGCGGATCACCTACGACGGGTTCGCGGTCGAGGCGCTGACGGTGCGCAACTATCTCGCGCTGCTGAACTCCGGCGACTGGTACTACGCGATCGCGTTCACCGTCGGCTACACGGTGGTGACCGTCGCCGTGGAGCTGGTGCTGGGCACCCTGGCCGCCCTCATCCTGGAGCGGCTGGCGGGCGCGCGCGGGTGGCTGATGGCGCTGCTGCTCATCCCCTGGTCGATGATCACGGTGGTCTCGGCGCAGTTGTGGGCCTACATGTACAACTCGTCGTACGGGGTCATCACCTGGACGCTGGAGAGCGTGCTGGGGCTGGAGTCGGCGCCGCTGATCCTCGGCCGGCCGCTGCCGGCCATCACCGCGATGATGGTGGCCGACATCTGGAAGACCACCCCGTTCGTCGCGATCATCGTGCTGGCCGGCCTGGTGATGCTCCCCCGGGACGTCTTCGAGGCCGCCGAGGTGGACGGCGCGAGCGCCTGGACGATGTTCTGGCGGGTCACCCTGCCGCAGCTGCGCGCCACGATCGCGGTGGCGTTGCTGTTCCGGGTGCTACAGGCGTTCGGGGTGTTCGACCTGCCGTTCGTGCTGACCGGCGGCGGGCCGGGGGTGGCCACGCAGTCGCTGGCGGTGATGGGGTACAAGGTGCTGTTCCAGGATCTCAACATCGGCCCGGGGGCGGCGATCGCGACCAGCACCGGGCTGCTGGTGGGCGGTGCGTGCCTGCTCTGCCTGAAGGCGTTCCGGTCCCAGATCGGCAAGGAGGAGCTGTCATGAGGCGCCGCCGCCCGCGCGGCTGGCGCCGCGTGTTCAACCTGGTCAACGTCGGGGCGGTCGTCCTGGCGGCCGGTACCGCGGCGCCGCTGTACTGGCTGGTGGCCAACGCCCTGAAGCCGGGCGCGGAGATCGGCCAGGTGCCGCCGACGGCGTGGCCGGAGCAGCCGACCCTGGACAACTTCGAGGACGCGTTCGTCGGGGCCGGGTTCGGCACCTACATCGGCAACAGCCTGGTCATCAGCCTGTCGGCGACGCTCGTGGTGGTGGGGCTGTCGACGTTCTCGGGGTACGCGCTGGCGCGGCTGCCGATGCGCGGCCGGGGGCCGATCATGGTGGCGCTGCTGATGATCTCGGTGTATCCCGCGATCGCGGTGCTCACCCCGCTGTACCTGGCGGAGCGGCAGCTGGGGCTGCTCAACTCCCACCTCGGGCTGATCATCCCCTATGTGGCGTTCAACCTGCCGTTCGCGATCTGGATCATGCGCAACTACATGCTGGGGGTGCCGCGCGGGCTGGAGGACGCGGCGCGGGTCGACGGGGCCACGCCCACCCGCACCGTGCTGTGGATCATCCTGCCGCAGGTGCGCCCGGGGCTGTTCACGGTCGGGGTGTTCACCTTCACGGCCACCTGGACGGAGTTCCTGATGGCGCTGACGATCAATTCCCAGGACGCCTACCGGACCATCCCGGTGGGGATGGCGCTGTTCGGTACCGTCTATGAGGTGCCCTATGGCACGATCTTCGCGGCGGCGGTGTCGGTGACCGCGCCCATCGCGATCCTGGTGCTGGTGTTCCGCAGGTTCGTGGTCTCGGGGCTCACCGCCGGCGCGGTGAAGGGGTAGACCCGACCGGGCGGGGTGTCCGGGAGGCCAGGAAGGACACGTCCGGGGCATGGCGCAGCGCATCCTGCTGATCACGAACGATTTCCCGCCCCGCACGGGCGGGATCGAGACGTTCTGCTACGAGCTCGCCGTGCGGCTGCCCGGCGTGACGGGCGGATCGGTGGTGGTGTACACGTCGCGCGCCATGGGCGACCATGAGGCCGACGCGCGGCTGCCGTTCCCCGTGGTCCGCGACGCCGCCGGCACGCTGCTGCCGACGCGGCGCGTGGCGCGGCGGGCGGCCGAACTCCTCCGCGAGTACGAGTGCGACCGCGTGGTGTTCGGCGCCGCGGCCCCGCTGGGGCTGCTGGCGGGCGGCCTGCGCCGGGCCGGGGCGCGCCGGACGCTGGCCATCACGCACGGCCACGAGCTGTGGTGGGCGAGGGTTCCCGGAGCGCGGCAGCTGCTGCGGCGCATCTCGCGGGACGTCGACGTCCTGACCCATCTGGGGAACGCGACCGGGGACGTGCTGCGGCGGGCGCTGCCGCCCGAGGCGCGGGAGCGGATGGCCCGGCTGGCGCCGGGGGTGGACACGGAGCAATTCCGGCCCGACTCGGGCGGCGACGCGGTCCGCGAGGAACTGGGGCTGGGCTCGGCGCCGATGGTGCTGTGCGTCTGCCGGCTGGTGCCGCGCAAGGGGGTCGACGCGCTCGTCCGCGCGATGACGTGGCTGCGGGTGCGGGTGCCGGAGGCCCGGCTGGTGGTGGTCGGCCAGGGGCCGGACGAGCGGCGGCTGCGCGCGCTGGCCGCGTGGGCGGGGGTGACGGACCGGGTGGTGTTCGCGGGGGTGCAGAGCGCCGAGCGATTGCCCGCCTGGTACGCCGCCGCCGACGTGTTCGCGATGCCGTGCCGGAACCGGCGGGGCGGGCTGGAGGCCGAGGGGCTGGGCATCGTCTTCCTGGAGGCCGCGGCGTCCGGGCTCCCGGTCGTGGTCGGTGACTCCGGCGGCGCGCCGGAGGCGGTGCGGCACGGCGAGACGGGCTACGTGGTGGACGGCCGCGATCCCCGGTCGGTGGCCGAGCGGCTGGCCGGCCTGCTGACGGAGCCGGGCCGGTCCCGGGCGATGGGCCGCGCCGGGCGGGCGTGGGTGCTGGACGCCTGGACGTGGGACGCGGCGGCCCGGCGGGTCGCGGAGCTGCTGGAGCCGGTCTAGCCGAATGAGCCCGATGCCTTCAGCGGCCGCAAGCGGTCAGGGATCGTTCGATGGGCGCGCCGGTCTCCCGGTCGTGCGGGACCGAGGTGGCCGGGGCCGGTAGGCGCTGCCCGGCGCGGGCGAACACTCCCGCCTCGGTGCGCCCGCCGTGGGACTCCCCTCGGGGAGAGGGCCGCGCGAGGTCCTGGAGGCCATGGGCACCTCGGCCATGGCGGTGCCCGATCCCGCGCCGGCGTCCCCGCCGCCTTCTGACGTGCGCCACGACGGCGTGCGGGTGCGCCGCCGGGGACGGCCGCGGTGGCCCCTACCGGCCGTGTGCGCCGCTGGCGCCGGGGACCTGGCGTGGGTAGAGTGCCGAACGTCACCATTTACATGGACGACCTACTAAATCGCTGGTGTGCGGGAACTCTGCTGGAGGTCTGCATGACCGTGGAGCGTCGGCTGCCGACTCCGGAGGCGCGGGAGCTGCTGGCCCTGACCCGGGAGCTGGCCGAGAAGGAGCTGCGGCCACGGGCCGCCGAGAGCGAGCGGACCGCCACGTTCCCGCGCGAGGTGTTCCGCACCCTCGGCCGGGCCGGGCTGCTGGGGCTGCCCTACCCTGAGCGGTACGGCGGCGGCGGGCAGCCGTACGAGGTCTACCTCCAGGTGGTCGAGGAGCTCGCCACGGAGTGGCTGACGGTCGGGCTCGGGCTGAGCGTGCACACGCTGGCCTGCTTCCCGGTGGCCGAGTTCGGCGGCGAGCGGCAGCGCGCGGATCTGCTGCCCGGGCTGCTCGGCGGCGAGACGCTGGGCGCCTACTGTCTCTCTGAGGCGCACTCCGGCTCCGACGCCGCCGCGCTGCGCACCCGCGCCGAGGCGGTGGCTCCCGAGGCCGGGGGCGGGTACCGGGTCCACGGCGCCAAGTCGTGGATCACGCACGGTGGCGCCGCGGACTTCTACACGCTGTTCGCCCGCACCGGCGGACCGGGCCCGGACGGCATCAGTTGCTTCCACGTGCCCGCGAACGCCGAGGGGCTGGCCTTCGACCCGCCCGAGCACAAGATGGGGCTGAACGCCTCGCCCACCGCGGTCGTGCGCTTCGACGACGTCGCGCTGCCCGCAGCGGCCCGCATCGGCCCGGAGGGGCGGGGGTTCTCCATCGCGCTGGCGGCGCTGGACTCCGGGCGGCTCGGCATCGCCGCGGGCGCGGTCGGCGTGGCCCAGGCGGCGCTGGACCTCGCCGTGGACCACGCCCGCCAGCGCCGGCAGTTCGGCCGGCCCATCGGGGAGTTCCAGGGAGTGTCGTTCCTGCTCGCCGACATGGCCACCCAGGTCGCCGCGGCCCGCGAACTGTACTTGGCGGCGGCCCGCCTGCGTGACGCGGGCCGGCCGTTCGGCACGCAGGCGGCCATGGCCAAGCTGTTCGCCAGCGACACCGCGATGCGGGTCACCACCGACGCCGTGCAGGTGCTCGGAGGCGGCGGCTACACCGCGGACCTGCCGGCCGAGCGCCTGATGCGCGAGGCCAAGGTGCTGCAGATCGTCGAGGGCACCAACCAGATCCAGCGCATGGTGGTCGGGCGCGCGCTCGTCCGGGGGAGCTGAGCCGGGCCGCCCGGCCCCTGGCCGGGCACCGCCGGGCGGACCGGTGGAGACGCGGCCGGCGGGGCCGCCCGGAATCCGGGCGGCCCCGCCGGTGCGCGCGTGCGGCTCGGCGCGGTTACGCCTTGACCGTGGTGTCGGCGGCGACGTTGGCCGGGTGGCCGATCGCGAGGCCGCTCACCTTGTCGAAGTAGTGCAGCTGGCGGGTGTCCACGGCCAGGGAGATGGGCTGACCGGGGCGGACCGCGCTGCGCGGGTTGACGCGGGCGGTGAACACCGACTTGTCGCCGGAGAGCGGCAGGGCGGCGCCGACGGCGTCGTCGTCCTCGCCGTCGCCCGCGGCGTCGGCGGCGAGCGCGGCGGCGTCCTCGTGCTCCAGGGGCGGTGCGTCGACGGTGAAGATCACGTTGATCTCGGTGCCCAGTTCCTCGGTGACGTCGGCGACGACGTTCATGGTGCCGTTGTCGTGCGCGGCAAGGTCGGCGTCGTCGAAGTCGGAGGGGCGGATGCCCAGCACGATCTCGCGGCCGAAGTACTCGCGCAGCGCGGGGCGCTCCTCCAGCGTCTCGGCCGGGACCGGCAGGGTGTGCTCGGCGAACTTCAGGGTGGCGGCGCGGCCGTTCTCGGCGAGTTCGGCGGTGACGAAGTTCATCGCGGGGGAGCCGATGAACCCGGCGACGAACAGGTTGACCGGGTGGTCGAACAGGTTCTTGGGGGTGTCGACCTGCTGCAGGCGCCCGTCGCGGAGCACCGCCACGCGGTCGCCGAGGGTCATGGCCTCGATCTGGTCGTGCGTGACGTAGACGGTGGTGACGCCCAGGCGCTCGTGGAGCTGGTTGAGGGAGGCGCGCATCTGGACCCGCAGCTTGGCGTCCAGGTTGGACAGCGGCTCGTCCATGAGGAACGCCTGCGGCTCGCGGACGATGGCCCGGCCCATGGCGACGCGCTGGCGCTGGCCGCCGGAGAGGGCGGCGGGCTTGCGCTTGAGGTAGGGCTCCAGGCCGAGCATGGCCGCGGCCTCCTTGACGCGCCGCTCGATCTCGGGCTTGGGGGTCTTGCGGAGCTTCAGGCCGAACGCCAGGTTCTGCTCCACCGTCATGTGCGGGTAGAGCGCGTAGTTCTGGAACACCATGGCGATGTCGCGGTTCTTCGGCGGGAGGTCGTTGACGACGCGGTCGCCGATGCTCAGCGTACCGTCGCTGATCTCCTCAAGACCGGCGATCATCCGCAGTGCGGTGGACTTGCCGCAGCCGGACGGGCCGACCAGCACCATGAACTCGCCGTCGGCGATCTCCAGGTTGAGGTCGTCGACGGCCTTGACCCCGCCGGAGTACACCTTGTCGACGTTCTCAAGGACGATCTTCGCCATGGCTCAACAGCTCCTTCGTGCGTGGTCGGGCGCCGCGGCTCCGCCACGTCGGAATCTCCAGGCCCGCTCTGCGGCCGGCTCGGACCCCGGCGGACGGTGCGGGTGGTCGGAGGGTCCGGCGGGCGGGTGGTGCCGCCCGGTGTGCTTCGAGCGGATACGAGCGGTGTGTTCACTTGCTGATCGGTTCTTATCGATCGGTCGCCTGTATCGAACACTATTGCCGACCGTTTTGTCGAGACTGTGGGCGTGTTGCGGCGGGAAGTGTTCACTATTTGAGATATGCCACGACAGGGCGGGGCGTTTCGGCGCGCGGCGTGATCACTCGGCTGATCGATGCGGCGACCCTCGCGTCCGGACCCGCGGGGCCGCCGGAGTGGCGCCCGGCGTCGCGGGTGCGTTAGCCTGGCGGTCGATTACCCGGTCCCGGCCGCGTCGCGGACCCGCGGTCCGCGAAGGTCTCCACGAGGTCCGCCGACACGGGCGAGGGTTGCGGCGGTGGGTCGGCAGTCTGGGTAATCTACTGACCAGTCCAGCACTGGACGGGCCGGTCGAGCGGTCCGGTGCTTGCCCCGCTGGACGCCGCACCACGCACCAGGTGCGGCGGGAAACGGGGGAAGCGGCGGGGTTCCGCGACCGGGCGGGGGGTTGGACCCGGAAAAGGCTCGAACATCCAGTAGACAACGGTCTCCGCGCTCGCCGCCTACGAGACGGATCCGGTCCGAAGGGTGATCGGGCCTTTTTCCGTGTCCCCCCATCTCCGCCCGGTTCGGCCCCCGCGGCACCCGGCGCCACCGTCTCCCGCCACCCCGCAGGGGCGCCCCCGAGCCCGGCATTAGGCTCATAGGGTTCACGTCGGTCGGTGGAAGGTGAGCCGCAGGTGGTAGCCGAGGAGATCCCGCCCGCCGGGGCGGCGGCGCGGGACGTCACCCGCTCCGACGACGCCCACGGCCCCGGACACGGCCGCCGCGCCCTGGCGCTGCGCGCCGCAGCCGCAATCGGCTCCGGGCTGGCCCAGCTCGCCGCGCTGCCGCCGTACGGCCTGTGGTGGCTCGCCCCGCTCAGCGCCGCGCTGCTCGCCGCCGCCGTGCTCGGCGTGCGCGCCCGCCGCGCCGCATGGCTGGGCGCTCTGGCCGGCGCCGCGCTCATGGTGCCGCTGATCCGGTGGCAGCAGGTCTTCGGCATCGACGTCTGGCTGGTCATCGCCGCCGCCGAGACGGTGTACTACGCGCCGATGGCCATGGCGATGGCGTGCGCCGGCCGGCTGCGCGGCTGGCCGGTGTGGGTCGCCGCGCTCTGGGTGGCCCAGGAGTTCGTGCGGGCCCGGTTCCCCTTCGGCGGCTTCCCGTGGGGCAAGCTCGCCTTCAGCCAGCCCGGCACCCCGTTCACCGGGTACGCGGCCCTGGGCTCGTCGGCGCTCGTGACGTTCGCGGTCGCGCTCAGCGGGACGCTGCTGCTGTGGGCCGTGCTGCGCGCCGCGGCGGCCCTCCGGGACGGCCGCCCGGCCGCACCGCGGCGGGCCGGCACCGTGGCGGTGGTGGCCGTCCTTGGGGTCGCGGCGATCGTGGCCGGCGGAGCGGTCGCGCCGCGCCTGGCCGCGCCGGCCACCGACCACACGGTCACCGTCGCCCTCGTGCAGGGCGACGTGCCCAACCCCGGTGCGGTGGACATCCGCGGCGAGCGGATGCAGGTGCTGACCAACCACGTCGACGGGGTGCACGAGCTCGCCCGGCAGGTCCGCGCCGGCGAGGTGGCCCGCCCCGACGTCGTGGTGCTGCCGGAGAACGCCAGCGACATCGACCCCTACGCCGACCCGCAGGCCGCGCGGATGATCCAGGACGCCGCCGAGGACATCGGCGTGCCGCTGATGTTCGGCCTGTCCCACTACCTCGGGGACGGCAGCGAGCGCGAGGTCCGCAGCGTGGTCTGGGACCCCGAGGACGGCCCCGGCGCCTACTACACCAAGCGGTACCTGGTGCCGTTCGGGGAGTACGTCCCGTTCCGTGACCTCGCCGCCCGCCTGGTCACCCGCCTGGAGCAGGTCGGCAGCGACGCCGTCCCCGGCACCGAGCCCGGCGCGCTGCCGGTGGGCGACACCACCATGGCCGTGGCCATCTGCTTCGACGTCGCCTTCGACCTGCCGCTGCGCGAGGCGGTGCTCGCCGGCGGGCAGGTGATCGCCGTTCCCACCAACAACGCCAACTACAACTTCACCGGCCAGACCGACCAGCAGCTCGCCATCTCCCAGCTGCGCGCCGTGGAGCACGGCCGCCCGCTCGTGGTGGCCGCGACCAGCGGCGTCAGCGCGGTGGTCGGGACCGACGGGACGGTGCGCTACCGCTCGCCCGAGGCCGAACCCGCCGTGCACGTCGCCGAGGTCCCGGCCATGACCGGGCTCACCCCGGCCACCCGCCTCGGCGCCGCCCCGGAGTGGGCGCTGGCGCTGCTCGGCGCCGGCGCCGTCGTGGTCGCCGCGGTGACGGCGCGCCGCCGCGCGCGCTGAGGCGGCGGCGCGCCCGGGGCGGCCCGGAGAGGGCGAGTCAGGGGACCAGTGTGCCGCGCGGCACGATCGCGTCGAGGGCGGCCAGGTCCTCCTCACCCGGCTCCCACCGGCCCGCCGCGGCGTTGGCGCGCACCTGCTCCGGGCTGGTGGCGCCGGCGATCACCGAGGCGACGGCCGGCTGCGCGGCCAGGCCGGAGATCGCCACGTCCAGCAGCGACAGCCCGCGCTCCCCGGCGAACGCGGTCAGCCGCTCCACGGCGTCGAACCGGGCGTCGGTGAGCCTGCCCTCCATCCGGTTCACCCGGTAGCGGCTGTTCTCCGGCGCCGCCTGGCCACGCCGGTACTTGCCGGTGAGCAGGCCGCTGGCCAGCGGGAAGTAGGGCAGCACCCCGATCCCGAAGTGCTCGGCCGCCGGAAGCAGCTCGTTCTCGGCCCGCCGGTCCAGCAGGCTGTACTCGTTCTGCGCGCTGACGAACGAGGCGAGGCCGTTGGCCCGCGAGACCCACTCGGCGTCGGCGATCTGCCAGGCGGTGCGGTTGGAGGAGCCGATGTAGCGGACCTTGCCCTCCCGCACCAGGTCGGTGAGCGCCGAGAGCGTCTCCTCGATGGGCGTGGCCGGGTCCGGGAAGTGGAACTGGTACAGGTCGATGTAGTCGGTGCGCAGCCGGCGCAGCGACCGCTCCACGGCCGTGCGCACGTACCGGCGTGAGCCGAGCGCCTCCCACTCCGGCGTGCCGTCGATCCGGGTCCGGGCGCCGAACTTGGTGGCGAGCACGACCCGGTCGCGGCGGCCCCGCAGCGCCGATCCCAGGTACTCCTCCGAAGCGGTGCCCCCGTAGACGTCGGCGGTGTCGATGAGGTTCACGCCCACGTCCAGCGCCGCGTCGACCACGGTGCGGGTGGCCGCCTCGTCCAGACGGCCGCCGAAGTTGTTGGCCCCGAGCCCCACGACGGAGACGGACAGCCCGGAATTGCCGAGCCTGCGGTACGTCATATCGGTCATATCTCGGCGATTCCCGGGTACGGCGGATGCTATCCCCCGCCCGGTGCCGCGGCGGTTCGGAACCGGCCGCCCGCCCCGGCGGCGCGGGAACGTTCGCGTGCCGCCGCGCGTTCACCAGGGTGGGATGCCGACGTCGCCAAGGGGATGAATTCCATGCCGCTGCTGGCCGTGCTCGCGCTGATGGCACTGCCGTTCCTGGAGATCTGGGTCATGATCCTGATCGGCCAGCAGATCGGCGTGGCCTGGACCATCCTCGCCCTGTTCGCCACCACCGTGGCCGGCGTCCTGGTGACCCGGCGGGCGGGCACCCGGGCGTTCCGCGACGCCGACGAGGCGATGCGCACCGGCACCCCGCCGCGCGGCGGGCTGCTCGACACCCTGATGCTCTTCGTCGGTGGCGTACTGCTGACCGTCCCCGGCTTCATCACCGGCCTCGTCGGGCTCGTCCTGGCGCTGCCGGTCACCCGGCCGGCACTGCGCTGGGCCTTCACCGCGTGGGCGCGCCGCCGCATGGCGCGCATGACCGCCGACCCCGGCGGAGTCCGGGTCGGCGTCCGGGTCCCCGGGCAGCCGCACGGCGAGCCGCCGGCCGCCCGCCCGGGCGAGGGAACCGTCATCCAGGGCCGCGTGATCGGCGACGGCGAGTCGCCGGCGTCGTCCTGACCGGTCCCGCCGGCCGGGGCGGCCGGGCCCGCGGAACCCGCGTGGCCCCGAACGCCCGCCGTCGGGGACAATCAGGAGCGTGATGAGCGAATCCCGCTGGAACTACCTCATGGACATGGACGGCGTGCTCGTGCGCGAGGAGCACCTGGTCCCCGGAGCGGATGCCTTCATCTCCGAACTCCGGGAGAACGGCGTCCCGTTCATGGTGCTGACCAACAACTCCATCTACACCCCGCGCGACCTGCGCGCGCGGCTGCTGCGCTCCGGGCTGGACATCCCCGAGTCGGCCATCTGGACCTCGGCGCTGGCCACCGCCCAGTTCCTGGACCAGCAGCGGCCGGGCGGCACCGCGCACGTGGTCGGTGAGTCCGGCCTGACCACCGCGCTGCACAACATCGGCTACGTGCTCACCGACCGCGACCCCGACTACGTGGTCCTGGGGGAGACCCGCACCTACAGCTTCGAGGCCATCACCCGCGCCATCCGGCTGGTGCGCAACGGCGCGCGGTTCATCGCCACCAACCCCGACGAGACCGGGCCGAGCCGGGAGGGGCCGCTGCCCGCCACCGGCGCCGTCGCCGCGCTCATCGAGAAGGCCACCGGCCGGGCGCCCTACTACGTCGGCAAGCCCAACCCGCTCATGATGCGCTCGGCGCTGCGGGCCCTGGGCGCGCACTCCGAGAACACGCTCATGATCGGCGACCGCATGGACACCGACGTGCGCTCCGGCCTGGAGGCGGGCCTGCAGACCTTCCTGGTGCTCTCGGGCATCTCCGCGGTCGACACCGCGGAGCTCTTCCCGTACCGGCCCACCGCGGTGATCGGGTCGGTCGCCGACCTCATCGGCCGGTCCGGCGACCCGTTCGGCGCGGGCGGCTGACCGCCGCCGCACCGTGCACCCGGCCGGCCGCGCGGGGTGCGGGCACACCGTCCGCGCCCGCGCATCCCCGGTGGCCACCCGGGTAGTGATCCCTTCGGACCCCGCCGACGGCGCGTGGCGGCGGGGATCACGAGGGGGCGCCGGTGGCCAGAGGCAGGGTCGACTCGCCCGGGCGGCACCGGCCGCTGCGGGCCGAGGTGCGCGGCTGGCTGCTGGACGGCCTGCACCACGACGACCGGCGCCGCGCCGGGCCGCACGGCGGTGAGAGCCGCAGCCAGCACCGCTGGTGGCAGGTGATGTGCCTGACCGGGGTCGACTACTTCTCCACGCTCGGCTACCAGCCGGGCATCGCCTTCATCGCCGCCGGGCTGCTCTCCCCGGTGGCCACCCTCGTCCTCGTCGCCGTCACCCTGCTGGGCGCGCTGCCGATCTACCGCTGGGTCGCCGGCGCCAGCCCGCGCGGCCAGGGCTCGCTCGCCATGCTGGAACGGCTGCTGCCCTGGTGGGGCGGCAAGATGCTGGTTCTGGTGCTGCTCGGCTTCGTCGCCACCGACTTCGTCATCACCATGACGCTGTCGGCCGCCGACGCCACCGCGCACGTCCTGGAGAACCCCTACGTCCCGCACGTCCTGGACGGGCACGGCGTCGGCGTGACACTGGTGTTCCTGGCGCTGCTCGGCGCGGTCTTCCTGGCCGGGTTCAGCGAGGCGGTCGGAATCGCCGTGGTGATCGTCGGCAGCTACCTCGCCGTCAACGTGGTCGTCATCGCCGCGGCCGTTGCGCACGTCCTCGCCGACCCGCAGGTCCTCGCCGACTGGGAGCGGGCGCTCGTCACCCAGCACGGCGGCGACCCGCTGCTGGTCATCGGGCTGGCGCTCCTCGTGTTCCCCAAGCTCGCGCTGGGGCTGTCGGGGTTCGAGACGGGCGTGACCCTCATGCCGCAGGTGCGCGGCGGCCCCGGCGACACCCCCCGGCGCCCGGTGACGCGGATCCGGCACACCCGCCGCATGCTCACCACGGCCGCGCTCATCATGAGCGTGCTGCTCATCACCAGCAGCGTCACCACGACCCTGCTCATCCCGGCCCGGGAGTTCGAGCCCGGCGGCGCCGCCAGCGGACGGGCGCTCGCCTACCTGGCGCACGCCTATCTCGGCAACGGGTTCGGGACCGTCTACGACGCCGCCACCATCGCCATCCTGTGGTTCGCCGGGGCCTCGGCCATGGCCGGGCTGCTCAACATCGTGCCGCGCTACCTGCCCCGCTACGGCATGGCGCCGAACTGGACCCGCGCGGTGCGTCCGCTGGTGTTCGTCTTCACCGGCACGGCGTTCCTCATCACCGTCATCTTCGACGCGTCGGTGGAGGCGCAGGGCGGCGCGTACGCCACCGGTGTGCTGGTGCTGATGCTCTCGGCGGCGTTCGCGGTCACCCTGTCGGCGCGCCGCGCCGGCCGGCGCCGGGCCACCGTCGCCTTCGCGGTGATCACCCTCGTGTTCGGCTACACCACCGTCGCCAACGTCATCGAACGGCCCGACGGCGTGAAGATCGCGTCCTGCTTCATCCTCGCCATCGTCGTCACCTCACTGGTCTCCCGCGCGACCCGCTCGACCGAGCTGCGCGTCACCGAGGTGCAGCTCGACCGCGCCGCCCGCCGCTTCATCCACGACACGCCCCGCCCGCTGCGTTTCGTGGCGCACGAGCCCGGGCCGCGCGACCGCGCCCCGTACCGGGTCAAGGAGCGCGAGACCCGCGAGCTCAACCACCTGCCACCGGAGCTGCCGCTGCTCTTCCTGGAGGTGACGGTCTCCGACGCCTCGGAGTTCGCCACGCTGCTGAAGGTGAGCGGCGAGGAGTGCTTCGGGTACCGGGTGCTGCGGCTGCGCGGGTCGACCGTGCCCAACAGCATCGCGGCGTTCCTGCTGCACGTCCGCGACATCACCGGCGAGGTGCCGCACGTCTACTTCTCGTGGGCCGAGGGCAACCCCGTCACGGCGATGCTGACCTACCTGGTGTTCGGCGGCGGCGATGTCGCGCCGCTGACGCGGGAGGTGCTGCGCGAGGCCGAACGCCGCCCGGAACACCGGCCGCTCGTGCACGTCGGCTGATCGGCAGGTCCGCACGCGCCGGGGGGCCGGGCACGCCGCGGGGCCGGGGTGGCGGCGAGCCACCCCGGCCCCGCGGCGGGTTCGAGATCAGGCGCTCTGGCGCTGCCGGGACAGGGCGTGCAGGTGCTCCTGCTCCTCCCGGCGGCGGGCGCGCAGCAGTTCGAGCCGCTCGGCCAGGACCTCCTCCAGGTCCTCCATGCTCCGGCGCTCCAGCAGCATGTCCCAGTGGGTACGCGCGGGCTTCGCCTTCTTCTGCTGCGGCTGCTCGCCGTCCACCATCAGGGCGTTCTCGCCGCAGAAGCGACACTCCCAGTTGGGCGGGATCTCGGCTTCGGTTGCGAAGGTGACGGAGAAGCGATGACCCCGGGGGCAGTCGTAGGTGACCTCTTGGCGCGGTGCCAGGTCGGTGTTGCGGTCGTTCTCGTAGCTGGTCGCCCCGAGTCGTGTGCCGCGAAGTGCTCGCTCGGCCATCGTGTACGTGCCTCCAGGCGCTCTTGCGGTCTTCGTGGGTGTAACGCGTCGGTCCGTGTCAAGATTCCCCGGACACCGCCCGTCCAACCGTGCGACACTATTCGGTTGGGCAGACGCCGCCTCCGGCCCGCGGCGTACGGCGGCGCCGCGGCCGGAGTTTCCGCCACCACACGGAAGTTTCCGCCGTGAATCGCGCACGTAACATTCGGCGCCTAGTGTCTGTCACTCCCGTCCGGCAGAGGAGTCCGCCGTGACCCATCGTGACAGACAAGACGGCCGCCCCGACGCCCGGTGCCCCGTGCGGCCTGACGCCGTGCCGCTGTACCGGGACGCCGCCCCGCCCGCCGGCGGCGCGCGGTGGGCGGACCTGCGCGCCCGGTTCGGGCCGGTCGCGCCCGTGGAGATCAGCCCGGGCGTCCCCGGCTGGCTGCTGCTCGGCTACCACGAGAACCTCGACGTGCTGCGCGACACCGACCGGTTCACCGCCGACCCGCGGCATCGGGCGCGGGCGGACCACGCCGCGCCGTCCACCCCGGAGCCGCCCGGCGGCCCAGGGACCGCGGCCCTGCCCGCCGACGGCGCCGCGCACCGGCGGCTCCGCGCGCCCGTCGTCGACGCGCTGTCCCGCCTGGGCGACCCGTGGCTGCCGCGGCAGATCCGCGAGATCACCGACAGGCTGGTCGACTCCTTCGCCGCCCGTGGCACCGCCGACCTCATCACCGAGTACGCCGCGCCGCTGCCGGCGCTCGTGCTCAACCGGCTGTTCGGCCTGGAGGACGCCTACGGCCGCCTGCTGGCCGGAGCCACCGCCACCCTGTCCGATCCCGGCGCCGACCCCGAGACCGCGGCGCGGGCGGCGCGGCGGCTGCGCGGCTACGTCACCGGACTGGTGGCCCGCCGGCGCGCCCGGCCCGGCGCGGACCTGGCGTCCTGGCTGCTCGCCCACCCCGCCGGACTCTCCGACGAGGAGGCCGCCGCCGAGCTGGCCCTGTTCGTCACCGCCGGGAACGAGCCCACCGGCCACCTCATCGGCAACGCGCTGCGGCTGCTGCTGGCCGACCCCGACCTCGCGGCCGGCCACCGCGGCGGGGCGCTGACCTCCGCCGGCCTCCTCGACCACGTCATGTGGGTCGACCCGCCGGTCCCGACCCTCGCGGGACGCTTCGCCGTCCACGACCTGCGCATCGGCGACGCCGACATCCGCGCCGGGGAGGCGCTGGTGCTCGGGTTCGCGCCCGCGCACGCCGACCCGCACGTGGCCGGGGATTCCGGAGCCGGGTTCGCGGGCAACCGGGCGCACCTCATGTGGGGAGCCGGGCCGCACGGCTGCCCGGCGCGCGCCCTGGCACGCGAGATCGCCGCCATCGCGGTCGAGACGGTGGCCGACCGGCTGCCCGACCTCGCCCTGGCGGTCCCGGCGGAACGGCTGCGGTGGCGCGGCTCCTACGCGGTGCACGGGCTCATGGAACTGCCGGTGCGCTTCCCGCCCACCGCCGCACCCGAGCCGGAACCCGCGCCGCGCCGCCGTCCCGTCCGGCGGATGGCGGTGAACCGGGCCGCACGCGCCCGCGGCGCCCGCTACCACGCCCCCGCGGCCCCCGAGGACCCGCCGGCGCCGGCCGGGGAGCCCGCGGGCGGCGCCGGGCCGGCCGGCCCGCGGCGCACCGGCCGCCCGCCGCGCCCGGCCAGTGGCGCCCGCTACCACGTCCCCGAACGGCGGGACGGCGAGGCGGCCGATCCGCTGACCGACCTGCTGGCCGACTGGCGGCGGTCCGGCGAGCGCTAGGGGTCCATGGACGGCGGCGGTTCCGAGAGCCTCCGGGCGCCGCTACCGCCTGCTCAGCAGCCGCGGCAGCGCGCCCGGCCAGGTGAGCGGGGTGAACCGGTGGGCGGCGTCGGACAGCGCCGTGTACTCGTCGTCGGTCAGCTTGATGTCGGCGGCGGCGACATTGGACTCCAGTTGCGCCACACTGGCCGCGCCCGGGATCGCCACGACGGCGGGATGCCGGATCACCCACGCCAGCGCGATCTGCGACGGCGTCGCGTCGTGGGCGTCGGCCACCTCGCGCAGGGTGCCGAGCAGCGGCCGCACCCGCTCCAGGTTCTCCGGCAGGAACAGCGGATTCAGCGCCCGGGCACCGTTGAGGGGCCGCCGGTCCGGCGAGTACCGGCCGGACAGCAGCCCCTGCCCGAGCGGGCTGTAGGCGAGGACGATCCGGTCCGCGCCCTCGGCGTAGGGCAGCAGGTCGCGCTCCGGGCCGCGGGCGACCAGGCTGTACTGCACCTGGTTGGTCAGCACCGGCGCCCCCAGCGCGGTCTCCGCCTGCCGCCAGCGGGCGAGCGAGTAGTTGCTGACCCCCACGTCGCGGATCACGCCCGCCCGGCGCAGCGAGACCATGCCGCGCATCGTCACCGAGTCGCGCACCACCGGGTTGGCCTGGGCCACCTGGTACAGGTCGATGCCGCCGAGGTCCAGCCGCGCCGCGCTGGCCACGGCGCGCTGCTCCACCACCGGGGCCACCGGCAGCAGGGGAAGCATCTTCGAGGCGACCACCAGCTCCTCGCGGGCGGTCCCGGTCTCGTGCAGCGCCGCGCGCAACGCGTCGCCGAGGATCCGTTCACTGCGCCCGAAACCGTACAGCTCGGCCGTGTCGAACACGGTCACCCCCAGCTCGACCGCCCGGCGGACCAGCCGCGGTGCCTCGCGCTCGTCGTAGTCGGCGCCGTACCCCCACTCCCGCGAGCCGAACTGCCAGGTGCCCAGGCCGATCTTGGAGTACGCCCTGGTGGTGTGCGCGTTCTCGATATACCGCATGGCACAACTATCACCCACACCCGCGCGGCCGTCCGGGAAGACGGGCCCCGTGCGGCGGGCGAGTCGCGGAATCGGGGCCCGGCCCGCGAGCGCGGCGCGGCCGTGCGCCGCCGCCGGTCAGCCTCCGCCCAGCCGCTCCGCCAGCCGGTCGAGGAAGACGCGCTGCCCGGCCACGATGCGCTCGCGGGCCGCCGCGACGCCGAACCAGGCGACACGGTCGATCTCCGGGAACTCCCGCACCCGGCCGGATCGGGGCGGCCATTCCATCTCGAACGTGCCCGGCACCACGTCCCGGGGGTCGATGTCGCCCTCCACGGCCCAGACGGTGACCGTCTTGCCCCCGGACTGCCGGGTGCTGCCGAGCGGGTGCAGTTCGCCGTCCGGTGGCGCTACGCCCAGCTCCTCGCGGAACTCGCGCCGGGCCGCCGTCTCCGCCGGTTCGCCGGGCGGGTGCTCGCCTTTGGGGACCGACCAGGCGCCGGCGTCCCGCCGCGCCCAGAACGGCCCGCCCATGTGGCCGAGGAGCACCTCGACGCCCGACGCGCTCCTGCGGTACACGAGGATGCCGGCGCTGTTCCTGCCCGTCACGATCACCAGTGTGCCGCCTCGGCCGGCCGCGTGGGAGGAGACCTGCCGGGCGCGGTGGCCGCCGGCCGCGCCCGGCAGGGCCGGATCAGGCCCGGCCGCCGATAGGGGACAGCCGGACGGCGAACGTGCGCGGTGCGGCGGTCAGCCGGTACTGGGGGAGCGGTTCGGGGCCGCACGAGGCCGACCCGAGGCCGTCGAGGGCGGCGTCGAGGTTGACCCACACCCGGTCCGAGGCGCGCAGGTCGAACGGGTGGTCGGCCGCGTCGAGCCGCTCGCTGGTCCATCGGCGCACGGCGAGGTGGATCGCCGGTTCGCCGCGCACCAGCAGGCCGCCGCCGTCGGGGCCGGTGAGCCGGGCGAACCTGACGTCGGACCGGTTCCCGTTCTCCTGCGGGCGGACGCACGGGGCCTGCAGTTCGGCCACGCGGGCGCTCCACAGCCCCACCCGGGCGGAGCGGCGCATGTCCGGGTAGGACTCGTGCGGGCCGGCACCGAACCACTCGACCCGGTCGATCCGTTCCGGCAGCGACATGCGCACCCCGACCCGCGGCAGCGGGCACGGCCACGCGCCGCGCGGCCGTACCGCGACCTCCAGCCGCAGCGCGTCCCCGGCCGGGTCGGCGCTCCACAGGTACTCCACGTCGAATCCGAGGTCGGTCGCGGCGGGGGCGACCACGGTGCGGACCAGCAGGCCGGGCCCGGACGTGCCGACGGCGACGGTGCGATGCCGGAGCCGGTGCAGGCCGATCGCCCGCCAGGCGTCCGCCGCTCGCTCGCCCCAGAAGCCGAGGTCGTTGTCGGTGGGCGCCCGCCACACGTCCAGCCGGGGGCCCGTCACGTCGAGGTCGCCGAGGGTGCGCAGCACGCCCGTGCGGGGGTCGAAGACGCCGGGGCCCAGGCGCAGGGCGCCGTCCGCGCGGCGCGGCCGGGCGGGGGCGCCCGCCACGGGTGGCGGTGGCGGAGGGCTCGCGGCGCCGAGGCGGGCCTGCGCCCACGCGACCTCGTGTCCGGCCGGCGCCCACGGCTCGTCGTCGGCCAGCCGGGCGCTGACGGTCAGCCACGTCTCGGCCGCGGCGGACGACGGCGCCGGCTCCGGGAGGCCGGGCAGCGGCACCTCCGCCTCCTCGCCGGCGGCGAGCACGGGGACGGGCAGGCCGCCCGCGGCGGCCTCGGCACCGTCGGTGGCGAGCGACCAGCTGAAGGCGAGGTGCGCGGTGTCGCGGAAGTCGTGCCGGTTGGCGACGCGGACGACACGGCGCCCGGCGTCCACCTCGACGCGCACCGGCTCGATGACCTTCTTGTACTCCAGCAGCCCCGAGGACGGCGTCCGGTCGGGGTACAGCAGGCCGTCGGCGACGAAGTTGCCGTCGTGCGCTTCCTCGCCGAAGTCGCCGCCGTAGGCGTAGTAGTAGCCGCCGCTCGGGGCCGGGCGCCGGATGCCGTGGTCGATCCATTCCCAGACGAATCCGCCCTGGCAGCGCTCGTGGGCCTCGAACAGCTCCTGGTACTCGGACAGGCCGCCCGGGCCGGTCCCCATGGCGTGCGCGTACTCGCACATGATGAACGGCAGTGCGCGCCGGTGCGCGTCGGCGGCGGGGTCGGCGGTCTGCGGCTCGGACCGGCGGCCGATGGCGGCGACGTCGCCGTGGCGCGGGTACATGAGGCTGTAGACGTCGACGTAGCGGCAGTCGCGGTCGCCCTCGTAGTGCACCGGGCGGGACGGGTCGCGCTCGCGGACCCACTCGGCCATGGCGGCGAGGTTGGCGCCGGTGCCGGACTCGTTCCCCAGTGACCACAGGATGACGCTCGGCCGGTTCTTGTCCCGTTCGACCGCCCGGCGGATCCGGTCGAGCAGGGCCGGGCGCCACCGGGGGGCGTCGGAGGGGTTGCCGCGCCAGCCCAGCCGCTCGAAGCCGTGCGTCTCCAGGTCCCCCTCGTCGATCACCCAGAGGCCGTACTCGTCGCACAGTTCCAGGAACCGCGGGTCGGGCGGGTAGTGCGAGGTCCGCACGGCGTTGATGTTGTGCCGCTTCATCAGCAGCACGTCGGCGAGCATGGTCTCCTCGGTGAGCGCGCGGCCGGAGTCGGGGTGCCACTCGTGCCGGTTGACGCCGCGGAGCAGGATGCGGCGGCCGTTCACCTTGAGCAGCCCGTCCTCGATGCGCACCGTACGGAAGCCGGTGTGCACGGTCACCCGCTCGGCCGGGGTGTGCACCTCGACCCGGTAGCGGCGCGGCAGTTCGGCGCTCCAGGGCTCGACCGGCCCCACCTGGTGGGCGGTGCCGGTGGGCAGGTCGGTGATGCCCAGTTCGGGCACGCTCACCAGTGCGGACGCGCCCGGAGTGGTCACGAGCAGCGTCCCGGTCCCGGTGCGGTGGTCATAGTCGGCGCGCACCTCGACGTCGGGGATTCCGCCGGAGGGCCGGGCCAGCAACCGGACCGGGCGGAAGATCCCGGACAGCCACCACATGTCCTGGTCCTCCAGGTAGCTGCCTGCGGACCACTGGTGCACCCGAACCGCGAGCACGTTGCGGCCCGGGCGCAGCGCGGCGGTGGCGTCGAATTCGGTGGGCAGCCGGCTGCCCTTGGCGTGCCCCAGCTCGACGCCGTTCAGCCACGCCCGGAAGCAGGAGTCGACTCCGTCGAACCGCAGCACCGTGCGGGCCGCGGCCGCGTCCGGCCAGTCGGCGGGCAGCTCGAAGGCCCGGCGGTAGTCGCCGGTGGGATTCTCGTCGGGGACGTAGGGCGGGTCGACCGGGAACGGGTAGTCCGCGTTCAGGTAGGCGGGGGCGCCGTAGCCGTGCAGTTGCCAGTGCGACGGCACCGCGAGCCGGTCCCACGCGCCGTCGTCGTGGTCGGGGAGCTCGAAGCCGCCGGTGCCGTCGGGGAGCACCGGCGACCAGCGGAACCGCCAGTCGCCGTCGAGCGGCAGCGATGGTGCGTCGGAGCGTTCGGACGCCCTGGGCGGGAGCGCACCGGCCCCGGGGCCCGGATCGACGTGATAGGGGAGTTCGGGCTGCGGTGCGTGGACGGTCACGTCGTCTCCGAGAGGTCGGGAACGGGCATCGGACGCGGTCGCGGTAAACGCTTTCTGGGCCTCGGGGAGAGCGTACGTGGCCGGTTCGGGCGCGGACAAGGAGGGCGCCCGGCCGGGCGCGGAAGCGCATCCCCCATCACGAGCGGGGCGCCGGGACGGCCGCGGCACCGCCGGTCAGCGCACCACCTCCACGTTCGCCATCATCCCGCGGTCCTCGTGATTGAGGATGTGGCAGTGCACCGGGAACACGCCGACGTGGTCGCGGAAGCGCGTCCGGATCACCACCTCGCCGCGCGCGGGGAGCTGGACGGTGTCCTGGTGACTCCGTGCGCGGTACGGCCGCCCGTTGACGCTGATCACCTGGAACGGGTTGATATGGATGTGGAAGGAGTGCTCCTCGTCGGAGTCGTTGCGGATCCGCCACTCCTCGGTGCTGCCGAGGCGGGTCCGGATGTCGATCCGGGCGGGATCGAACTCCCGGCCGTTGATGAAGAACCGGTTGGTCCTCTTGTTCTCGGAGAAGGTGACCGTGCGGCGGCGGTCCACCTCGGCGTCGCGCAGGTCGTCGAAGGGCGCGGCCGTGGTGGTGGGCAGTGCGGCACGGGGCACCGGGCGTCCTCCGGAGACCACGGTGGCCAGTGTGGCGCGCGGATACCGGTCGCCGGCCCTGCCGGTGCTGTAGGGGAGCGTCCGCAGTTCGGCGCGTCCCGGCGGGCCGCCCTGCACGAGCACGTCGTAGCGGCTGGCCGGCGGCATCAGCAGCCGGTCGCGCACCCACACACGGTGCAGCGGGTTGCCGTCCTGGGCGACGACGTGGAACCGGGTGCCGGACAGCTCCAGAAGGTAGGTGATGTTCGCGCTCATGTTGGCCAGCCGCCACAGCTGGGTCTCGCCCGGCCGGATGCGCATGGTGGGGTTGACCAGCCCGTTGACGGTGCGGGTCGTGGGCTTGTTGCTGTCGATGCCCCTGGTGAGGATGGCGCCGTTCCGCGCCTGGAAGTCCTTCAGCGCGACCAGCCGTTCGGGCAGGCGGTGAAGTTCGCGCGGCAGGTACCGGTCCAGACCGTCCACCACCAACGCACCGGCGAGCCCCGCGAACACCTGCCCCTCGGCGTGCGGGTGCGCGTGCGAGTGGTACCAGTAGGTGCCTGGGGGCTGGTTCCTGGGCAGCCGGTAGGAGTACTGCCACTTGTCTCCCGGCCGGATGTGGACCGCCATGTTGTCGCCGTGGCCCTCGGGCGAGACGTGCAGGCCGTGTGTGTGCAGGTTCGTCTCCTGCGACATCGCGTTGACGACGGTGATGTCGAGCCGGTCGCCCGGCCGGACCCGCAGCGTGGGCGGCATGAAGTCGCCGTTGTACACCATGGCCTGCACGGTGCGGCCGGCCAGGCGCACCCACTTCTGCTTGACGGTGAGCCGGACCCGCAGCACGCCGTTCTCGCTGACGTACTCCCGCGGCTGCCGGAACTCCGGCCCGTGCGAGGCGGCCCCGACCGTGGGCTGCGCCGGGCCGGCGAGGGCGCAGCACAGGACCAGGGCGATGGCGCCGGCGGCCCATCTCAGCGGAAGCGGTGGCGTAGCGGTCATGGCGGTCTCCTCGTGTCTGCCGGGGTGATCACGGCTGCTACCCCGATGACGGCCGATCACTCTCCGTGATCAGGGTAGAGGTGGCCCGGCGATCACCGTGACACCCCGGACCGTCGTGCGCCGTGGTGTCGCAGGTGCCGTCCCGGCCCCGAGACATGCGGGCTCGGTGACGCGGGCACCACCGAGCCCGCGGCCGGGGCCGACGCGGCCACGAGGGATCCGGGGATCAGGACGGCACGAGGGTGTTCTGCCGTGCCGCCACCCACCACCGTCCCCGCTCCCGGACGAGCACGTAGAGCGCCACCATCGCGGGGTCGCGGTCGATGAGGTCTCCGTCGGGGGTGGTCGCGCGGGCCTCCTTGTAGGCGAGAGCGACGTCGGGGCGGAGGAAGACGACGTCGCCGACGTCGTAGCGGACGTACTCGTCCTTCAGGAATCCGGCGAGCCCCTTGCGGTTGGCGTCCAGCAGGGCGTCCCAGCCGGTCAGGCGGACGCCCATGGCGTTGACGACCGAGGCGTCGCGGGTGAAGTGCGCGGTCATGAGATCGGCGTCGTTGGTGTTGAACGCGGTCTCGACGTCCTTGATCACCCGCGTGATGGCGGTGATGTCGTCGGTGTGGTCCACCGAGGTGTCCTCGGCGATCGGTGCATCGGAGGCAGCGAAGGTCATGGGCAGGAGTCTGGTACCTCCAGTGCGGTGGAGATCAAGGGGCGGTGCCGCATCGCATCGGCCCACCGCGCCGGGACGGCGGCGCGGGGGCCGCGGAACAGGGGAGCGGGCCGGGCGTAGGGGCGACCCCGTGGCACGGGACGCAGCATCACGGTGATGGCGGACATGCTGGCGAGCATGCTGGGCAGGACGGCGTGGTCGGCCATGCGCCCGCCGGTGAGGTTGCCCAGGGTCATGCCGATCCCGTAGACGGCCAGGATGAGGGTGACCGCGCTCTCGCCGAAACCGGTGACCTCGGTCATCATCGGCGAGATGTAGCTGTAGGAGGCGAACATGCCGCCGAAGCCGATGGCGCCGACCAGCAGGGTGAGCCAGACCTGGCCGCGGGCGAGCGCGCCCAGTTCGGCGCGCAGCGTCGCGCCGGGCCGCGGCGGCTGTGCGGGGACCAGGCGGGCCACCGCCGCCAGGGTGATGAGCCCTACCGCGGTGACGATCCAGAACGCGACGCGCTCATCAGCGCGCCACCGGGCGTCCGGTGCGGACGGCGATGACCGGGCGGCGGGAGTCGGCGATCAGAGAGGGGACTCGCCGTGCGCCCGTCGTCGGAGCGGTCGAGTGCCGACGGTCCGTCCCTTTCGTGCCGGTGCGCGGCCCCTTTTCCTGCTGGGCGGCGTCGACGCGCAGCACCCGGCGCTTGCGGCGCGGACGCGCACGCGCGTGCCGGGGTGTCCACGGGGTCCCGCAGCGGCATTTGAACGGCCCGTGGGCGGGGAAGGCACGCCCGCCGGGGTGACCGGCCGCAGCGGCGCCCGGCCCACCGCGACCGGCCGCGGTCGTCCCTCGGCGCCATCCTCGCTCTCCGTGTGGGGCCGGTAACCGGCCCCCGGGCGCGGGTGCCGCCGACCCTGCCGCATAAGATTCGCACTTGCAAACAGTTCGCGATAAGAGCGGAGCGGGATGGAACCGGTCGGGGCGGGGTCGGTCAGCGGAGGCGCGTCGGCGGGCGCGGACGCGGTCCTGGAACGGGTGCGGCGGTACTGGGACTGGCGGGCGGAGAGTTTCCGGGAGGACGTTCGGGCCGCCCCGAACCGCCAGGCGTGGCTGGACGCCTACGCCGGCGCGGCCACGCGGCTCTTTCCCGGGCGGCGGGAGCCGCTCCGGGTGCTGGACGTGGGGAGCGGCACCGGGTTCGTCGCCATCGCGTTCGCCGAACTCGGCCACGACGTCACCGCCGTCGAACCGGCGCCGGCCATGATCGCGATCGCCGAGCGCGAGGCGGCCGCCGCCGGTGTCCGGATCGACGTCCGGACCGGGTACGCCGATCCGCTCCCCGCGCTGCGGGGCGGATTCGACCTCGTGACCTGCCGTAATCTGCTGTGGACGCTGCCGGACCCGGTCCGGGCGCTCGCCGGGTGGCGCACGGTGCTGCGCCCCGGCGGCGCGGTGCTGGTCGCGGACGGGCTGTGGAACACGCCCCGCCAGGAGTTGCGGCTGCTATGCACGGGATGGCGGCCCCGGGGAGCGCGGTCCATCGGGTGGCGGTTCCTCACCGCCTACCGCGGCCTGCGGCGCAGCCTGCCCTACTACCGGGGACTCGACCAGGAGCGGGCCCAGCGGTTGCTCGCGCGGGCCGGGTACGCCGACCCCACTCCGCTGGACGACCTGCTCGCCCCCGGCGCCTACCGCGCCGGGACGGGGGACGGGCACTTCCTCACGGCGGGCCGCGCGCGGTGACCCGTGCCGGCGCCGCGATGGTAGAAATGAAAATCGTTCTCACCTCTGTGGAGGGCGGAGCGGCCCGGCCGGCCGGGCGTGCGCCCCGACCCGTCCCGCAGCACCGCCCCGTACCGCCTCGCACCCGGAGCACTCACCCGTGACCACCAGTACCACCGCGCACCGGATCACCCGCCGGTCCCTGGCACGACGCTGGGGAGCCCTGCGGCGGATCCGGGACCTGCCCGGCGTCACCCGGCTGCTGCTGGTCACCCAGCTCGCCTTCAACGTCGGCTTCTACCTGGTGCTGCCGTTCCTCGCCGTGCACCTCGCCGAGGACCTCATGCTGGCCGGCTGGGCCGTCGGCGTGGTGCTGGGGGTGCGCACCTTCAGCCAGCAGGGCCTGTTCGTCGTCGGCGGCGCGCTCGCCGACCGCTTCGGCACCAAGCCGGTCGTCCTCGCCGGGTGTGCCGTGCGCATCGCCGGATTCCTGGTGCTCGCCTCCGCCGGGAGCCTGCCCACCGTGCTGCTCGGTGCGGTGCTCACCGGATTCGCCGCCGCCCTGTTCTCGCCCGCGGTCGAGTCCGAACTCGCCGAACAGGGCACCGTCCTGGAGCGGCGCGGCGTCATCACCCGCGCCGAGCTGTTCGCCCTCTTCGCCGTGTGCGGCGAACTCGGTGCCGTCGCCGGGCCGCTGCTCGGCGCGCTCCTGCTCACCGTCGACTTCGCGCTCACCTGCCTCGTGGCGGCCGCCGCCTTCGTGCTGATCCTGCTCGCGCACCTGCGCTGGCTGCCGCGCACCCCGGGCCGGCATCACCACGAGCCGCTGTTCGCCGGCTGGGGAGAGGTGCTCGGCAACCGCACGTTCCTCGTCTTCGCCGCCGCGTACAGCGCCTACCTGCTCAGCTACAACCAGCTCTACCTCGCCCTGCCGGTGGAACTGCTGCGCGCCACCGGGGGCCAGGGCGCGCTCGGCGCCATGTTCGCGCTGGCCTCCCTCCTCATCGTGGCCGGGCAGCTGCCGATCGCCGCGTGGGCCCGGACCCGGCTCGGCACCGGCCGGGCATTGCTCACCGGGTTCGGGCTGCTCGCCGCCTCGTTCGCCGTGGTCGCGGTGTGCGCGCCGGCACCGCCCGCGGACGGCCCGGCCGCGCTCGCGCCGGCCGCGGCGTTCGTCGTGCTGCTCACCCTCGGGCAGATGCTGGCGGTGCCGGTGGCGCAGGACCTCGTTCCCCGGCTGGCGGGGGAGCGCAGACTCGGCGCGCACTTCGGCTTCCTGTCCTCCGCGGGCGGCCTCGCCGTGCTGGCCGGCAGCACGGTGGCCGGCGGCCTGCTGGACGCCGCCCGCGTCCCCGCTCCCGAGGCGGCGCTGCCGTGGGCGCTGCTGGCCGCGCTGCCGGCGGCGGGCGGTCTCACCCTGTGGCTGCTGTCCCGCCGGACCGCGGCGCTGGCCAGGCGGTGAGCGCCCGTGTGGCCGGGCAGCGGACCACGCCGCCGGGACCGATGCGCGGACCGGGACCGGACGGCGGTCGCTGCCGACCGCGTCCCGGAATCGGCCTCGGCTCGGCACGAGCGCGACCGCCTACCCGCGAGGCACGGGTTTCCATCGGGCGACCGTTGCCCGGGACCGGGCGGGAGCGGGTCCCGCCGCCAGGGCGCACGCGCCCAGCCGGGCGCTCCGGACGGTATCGGGCGCCCTGGCCCACCGCGTTCCCACCACGTCCAGCGCCCGGCGGATCGGGTCCGTGGCCCGAATTCACGGGGGCGGTTCCGTGCCCGCCCCCGGTCGGCCGGCCCAGCGTGGACGATCCGACGTAGGCATCCGTCAGCCCGGTGGGTGCGCCGCCGGGCCGCACGGCCGAGGGCGCCCTCATGCGGTCGCCATCGCCCCCGAGTGGTGCGAATGCGGCACTCGATCGAACGTCCTCACGCCCACTCGCGCGAGCCCCGGAGACGAACAGCCGAACGCCCCCACGAAGCAGGAGCGCCCATGCCCCCCGTCCGCCGACTCGCCCCCGCCGCCGTGGCGCTCGCCCTGGCGGCAACGGCCGGCTGCTTCACCGGCGACCCCGCGCCCGGCGCGGGCCGCATCCGGCTCGCCCTCGCCTTCCCGCCGGTCGCCGCCATGTCCCCCTACAGCGACGACGCCGGGCTGCTCACCCGCCTCGGCGTCGGTGAGCCCCTGGTGGAACTGGACGGCGACGGCGCGCCGCGGCCGCTGCTCGCCACGGCGTGGCGGCGCACGGGAGACACCACCTGGGAGCTGACCCTGCGAGAGGACGTGGTGTTCCACGACGGCACTCCCATGACCGCCGAGCACGCCGCCGCCGCACTGAGGCACGCGGCCGAGGCCGCTCCGGCGCCGCGCGCGCTCGCCGGTGAGGAGCTGACCGTCACCGCGACGGGGGAGTACACCCTCCGTGTCGAGACCGCGGATCCCGATCCCGTCCTCGTGCAGCGGCTCTCCTCTCCCGAGCTGGTCGTTCTCGCACCGGCCGCCTACCGCGCGGACGCCGGGTCGCCCGACCCCGTCGGCACCGGAACCGGGCCGTACGAGCTGCGTCAGGTCAACGGGGTCAGTACGGCGGCCCTGGACGCCAACCCCGACCACCGCGACGGCCCGCCCGCCGCCCCGGGCCTGGACGTGCGGTTCGTCCCCGACGCCGCGAGCCGGGCGGGAGCGCTGCGCGCCGGGGAGGCCGACGTCATCGACTCGGTGCCGATCTCCCAGTTGCCGGCCCTCACGGGCCGGACCGTGCTGGAGGTGCCGCTGCCCCGCACCGTCAACCTCTACCTCAACTCCGGCGACGGCCCCTTCACCGACTCCGGGCTGCGCGCGGCCGCCGCTGCGGCCGTCGATCCGGAGCCGATCGTCGAGGCGATCTACGAGGGCCGCGCCGATGCCGGACAGGGCCTGTTCGGCCCGGCCAGCCCCTGGACCGCCGACCGGCCGCGACCTCCCGCCCGCAGCGCCGATCCCACCGGCCCCGACGGCGAGCGCATCACCCTGGCCACGTACTCCGACCGGGCCGAGCTTCCCGAGATCGCCTCGGTGGTGGCCGGTGACCTCCGGGCGGCCGGATTCGCCGTGGAGGTGGTCGTGCGCGAGTACAGCACGATGGAGACCGACCTGCTCGCCGGCGGCTTCGACGCGGTCATCGGCAACCGCTCCTACCTGCTCGACGTCGGCGACCCCGTCGGCTACCTCGCCGCCGACTGGAGCTGCGACGGCAGCTACAACCTGGCCGCGTTCTGCGACCCGGAAGTGGACCGGCGGATCGCCGCGGCGGCGGAACAGGAGTCCGTGGCGGACCGGGAGCGGGCGGCGCTGGAGATCGAGGCGGAGCTGCTCGCCCGCGACGTCGCCGTGCCCATCTCCCACGAACGCGCCCTGCTGGGCGTGGCGGAGAACGTGACCGGAGTCGCCGAGGACCCCACCGAACGCACCCTGATCACCGCGGAGACCACCCGGTCGTGACGCGCTCGGAAGACGGCGGGACGGGCGGGGGAGGGACGCCGTGCCCGGCCGACGGCACCGGCACCCGCACGGTCCCGAGCGCCGCGCCCGGCGCCCGGCCGGGCTCCCCCCGGCAGTGGCGGCGCGGTGGCCGCCGAAGGCACGCGGGGCGGCGGCCCGGGACGCCGCGCCGGGTGGGCGAAACCGGCGCGCTTTCGTCCGCGCGGACGGGGATGCGGGTCCGGCGGGGCCGCCCCACCGGACGGCCGTCGGGCCTTCGGCGTCCGCACTCGACCGGCCTCCTGAGAGGCAACGTCCGGCCCGGCCGGAACCTCTCGGGCTGCACCGGCTCGGACCGGGGCGCGGCTCCTTGAGCGATTCCGGTTTCCCGCCCACCCGTCTCCCGTGGCCCGCCGCGGAGTGCGCCGGCCGCGAGGCCAGGAGCATCCGGCGCATCGAACGCCGCGGGCCGTTGACCGGCCCCTCCGCTCCGGCCGGCGGCGCCCCGGGCCGCGTTCCGCGCATGGCGTGCCGTCGTGCCGCCTGCCGTGGCGGCTGCGAGCCCGCCCTCGTGCTCGCGGCGTCCGGCCCGTGGACGGTGTCGTCGACGTGCGTCGTGGCGCGCTCCTCGCGGGGCGCGGCGACGAGATGCCCTGCGCTTCCCGCTGCTCGGCTGCGGTCCCAGAGGCGGTCTGGCGCGGGAGGGGCTCCGCCGACTCCCCGTCCGGCCGGCAGCGGCCCGCCGGTTCCCTCCCACGCCGTGTCATGCGCCGTGCGGCCTCGCCGCGGGCCGGCCTCCCCGCGACCCACCGCACCGAAAGGCAGCGCGCCGATGACCGCTGCTCGGCTCCTGTCCCGGAGGCGCCTTGGCGCGGAAGGGCTCCGCCGACTCATCGCCCTGGCCGGCGGCGTCCCGCACGGGAGCGGCACCGTCTCGGGTCGTGGGCTGCGCATGATGTGCCGTAGTGGCCGCGAGCCCGCCCCGTGCTCGCCGTGCGTCGTGGCGCGTTCCGTGCTGGGGTGCGGCGAAAAGAGATCCCTTGTGCCTTCCGGTGCCCGGCTCCTGCCCCGGAGGCGCCTTGGTGCGGGAGGTGGTTCGCCGACTCTCCGCCCCGGGCCGTGGCCCAGGAACGGCGTGCCGCTGTGCACGTGCCGCGGTGGCCGCGAGCCCGCCCGTGCCGGCCGTGCGTCTCGTGGATGGTGTTTCGACGGATGGTGTTTCGACGTGCGTCGTGGCGCGCTCCTTGCCAGGGTGCGGCGACGCGAGTTCCCCTGCGCCTTCCGCCGCTCGGCGCCCGTCTCAACTCACCGCCTCGGCGTGGGAGGGGCTCTACCGACTCATCCGCCTCGGTCGGCAGCGCCTCGGGCGTGGCCTGCGCACGCTGTGCCGCGTGCCGGGGTGGCTGCGAGTCCACCCCTCGTGCCCGGGGTGTCCGGCTCGTGGATTGTGTCGTCGATGTGCGTCGTGGCGCATTCGTCGCCGTGGTGGTGCGGCGACCGGAGATCCGCTGCGCCTTCCGTTGCCCGGCCCCTGTCCCAGAGGCGCCTTGGCGCGGGAGGTGCTCCGCCGACTCACCGCACCGGGCAGCGGCGCTCCGCACGCGAGCGGGACCGCCTTGAGTCGCTGCCCGCCCGCTCCCTCCCTCGTCGTGGCACGGGCCGTCCGGCCTCGCCGCGAGCCAAGCCTCCCCACGACCCACCGCACCGAAAGGCAACGCGCAGATGACCGCCCCCTCACTGTCCTGGGCCCGCCGCGTCCCCGGACGCCCGGCGTTCCGGCACCTTCGCGGACCGCTGGCCGTGGTCTCGGGCGGTGCCGCGCTGGCGATCGTCGTCGCGGCGCTGCCGTGGCTGAGCGGCGCCGACCCGGCGCTGACCGTGCTGCGCGCCCGCTCCGCCGAGCGCGAACCCGACCCCGCGGCGCTGCGTGCCGTCCGTGACGAGCTCGACCTGCCGGCCGACCCGGTCAGCGGGGCGCTGGCCTGGCTGGGCGGGGCCCTGCGCGGCGACCTCGGAGTGTCCTGGGTGACCGGCCTGCCGATCGGACCGGCCGTCGGGCAGGCGATGGGCGTCTCCGGCGGCCTGGCACTGGCCGCCGTGTCGGTCGCCCTCGCCGGAGCCGGGCTGGTGCTGCTGCCCGGACTGTGGCGCGCCGTCACGACCGGCGGACCGGTCGGGGACCGCGGCGCGGTCGTGGGTGCGACGCTCGCCGCGCTGCCCGACTTCCTGCTCGCCGCGGTGCTGCTCACCGTGGTCGCCGTGCGGTGGGGCCTGCTGCCCACCTCCGGCTGGGCCGGCCCGCCGAACGCCGTGCTGCCCGCGCTCGCCCTCGGGCTGCCGGCCGCCGGACTGCTCAGCCGCATCCTGGCCGGCGCGGTGGACGCCGCCCTCGCCGAAGGGTGGGTGCGCGCGTGGCGGGCGGCCGGCCTCGGCCCTGGCGTCCTGCTGCTCGCCCTGCTGCGCCGCGCCGTCGCGGTCGCCCTCCCGCAGGTGCTGCTGCTGTTCACCGGCCTGCTCGGCTCCTCCGTCGCCGTCGAGTCGGTCTTCGCCGTCCCCGGACTGGGAGCGACCGTGCTCGCCGCGGTGCTCGCGCAGGACCTGCCGCTCGTCCAGGGCTGTGTCGGCGCGCTGGTGGCGGCCGGGCTGGCGTTCGGCGGCGCCGGAGTCGTCGCGCACCGGATGCTCGTGGGCCCGGCGCTCGCCGGGGCCGGGCTGGCCCCCGCACTCCCGGCCGGGCCCGCCGGGCGCGCGGCGCGGTGGCTGCCCGGCGGGCTCGGCGCGGTCCTGCTGCTGGCGGTCGCCGCCGGACTGCTGCGCGACCCGGACGCCATGGCCCTGGCCGACCGGCTGCAGCCGCCCTCGTGGACGCACCCGGCGGGCACCGACGCGCTCGGCCGCGACGTGCTGGCCCGCTTCGGGCACGGCGCGCCGCTCAGCATCGGCGTCGGCCTGCTGGTCACCGGGGTGTCGCTCGTGGCCGGCCTGGCGGCCGGACTGGCCGGCCGCCGCGCCCGCGCGGGCGTCGCCGACGCGCTGAACGCGCTGCCGCCGGTGCTGGTCGGCATCCTCGTCGCGGCCGTCGCCGGTCCCGGCCTGGCGGGTGCCGCGGCGGCCGTCTTGCTCGTGGCCTGGGTCCCGCTGGCGGTGCACGCCCGCACGCTGGCGGCCGAGATCCGCGCCTCGGGCTTCTACCTGGCGGCCGTCGCGGGCGGCGCCGGATACGGCTGGATGCTGCGCCACCACCTGCTGCCGTCGGTGCTGCCCGCCGTCACCCGCCACGCCCTGGTCCGGCTTCCGCACGTCACCCTGGCGCTCGCGGGCCTGAGCTTCCTCGGCCTCGGCGCTCCGCACGACTCTCCGGAGTGGGGGGCCATGCTGGCGGAGTCGATCGCCTACGCCGAACGCGCACCGTGGACGGTGGCGCTCCCGGCGGCGGGGCTGGGGGTGCTGGGGGTGGTGGCGGGGCTGGCACGCGCGGGGCGGCGGTGAGCGGGTCGCCGTCCCGTTCGGTCAGACCCACCCGGTGCCGTTGCAGGCTTGGCAGGGGAAGGACTCCTTCGAACCGTCGTGGTACACCACCACCTCTCCGTCACCACCGCACACCGAGCACTTGACCTGCTTGCTGTGTTTGCCCACGGCTCACTCCCCATCCAGGCGGTTGTCCGGCCGGTCCAGCCACACGTACTGTCCGTCCGGGGTGACGGCGAGTCCGAAACGCTCCTCGGAGGGTGCCCCCCACCGGAGCCAGGTCAGGTAGCCGGCCTCGACCTCGTCCCACAGGTTGCGCGGGCCGGTCTGGACGACCTCGGAGCGATGTTCCGCCGGCCAGTAGTCGACCCGGGCCCACGATTCGCCAGGTGCGCGTTCCCGGGCCACACCTCGCACGGAGCCGTCCGTCCGCGCGTCTTCTTCGGCGAAGATCCTGACGTTGGGCAGCAGCCCGGCGAGCGCCAGTGTGAGCCCCGGCCCACCGCGCGCGATGCGCCGCGGATCGACCGTTCCGGTGGACTCCCGGTCCTCGCCGTCGATCGACCGCATGGGCTCCCGTTGACCACGCAGCATCATGTACGCGTTCAATCCGTGGAACCGCCCGACCGCCTCCTCCCCGGTGACCGTTAGCGCCACCGTGTGGCCGCCGCCCCGGCCCTCGTGCATCCACGGCATGACGAGGACGCCACCGGGGCGGGTCTGCGCCACCCAGGCGTACGGGATCGATGCGACACCGCAGGTGACGTGCACCCGGTCGTAGGGGGCACCGTCCGGCCAGCCGCCGGTGCCGTCGGCGACGATCACGTTCGGGGCCAGGTCGACGCGTTTCAGGTTCTGCGCCGCGCTCTCGGCCACGGCCGGGTCGATCTCGACCGTGGTGACATTGCCGTCGCCGAGCCGGGCGGCGAGCAGCGCCGCCGTCCAGCCGGTCCCGGTGCCGATCTCCAGCACCCGGTCACCCGGATAGGGGTCCAGCAGGTGCAGGAGACGGGCGACGAGGCTGGGGGCGCTGTTGGAGCTGGACGGCAGGGTCAGGCCCGGCCGGTACGTCTCCTCGGTGAGCGGTGTGTTCCCGTCGTCGATCTGGGTGAGGATCGTGGAGTCGGCGTACACGGCGGCCCGCCAGTCATCGGGATCGGCACGGCGGTCGATCCACCGGCTCGGTTCGCCGGTCATGAAGCTGGCCTCCGCCACGTCCGGGATGAAGTACTCACGGGGGACCTCGCGGAAGGCCGCGGCCCACTCGGGACTCCGGGCCAGGACGGCGAGGTCATCGGGTCCAGGGGATGCCATGCGCCGACGGTAGCCGGATGATCACCGGGCTGTCAGCGGAAACGGCCGGTCCCGGCCACCGTGCGCCGGGCTGGAACCCCAGGTCCGCGGGGGGTATGCGGCTTTTGCGGACCGATCCGGTGCGGGCGCCCGCCGGTGCGGCCTCACCCCGCCACGATCAGCACCTCCAGCGTCCGGGGCCCGTGCACCCCCTCGACCCGGTCGAGCTCGATGTCGCTGGTGGCCGACGGGCCGCTGATCCAGGTGAGCGGGCGGCGCGGGTCGAGCCTGGGCAGCGCCTGCGGGACGCTCGCGACGACCCGGTCCACGGGGACCACGCACAGGTGGTAGTCGGGCACCAGGGTGATGGCGCGGCGGCCCTGGTCCGGGCCCGCGTCCAGCACGATGGTGCCGGTCTCGGCGATCGCCACCGCGCAGCCCGTCAGGACGCCGTCCACCGCGTCCAGCTCGGCCACGTCCAGCGGGCGGTCCGGGACCGTGACCGCACCGGACTCGGCCCGCCATTCCTCCGGCAGGCCGGGCGGGACCACCACGCGGGCGGCACCGCGCCGGGCCAGGGCGGCGGCGATCGCGCCCGGCAGCTCCGCGGCGGTCACCTGGTGCACCTGCGCCCGGTAGTCGAGCAGCCGGTCGGTGAGCACCGGGATCAGCTCGCCCTGGCCGTGCTCGCGGGCGTAGTCGCGCGGCACCGCTACATCGCCGGGGCGCTCGTCACGGGGCACGTCCGCCAGGGCGGCCCGCACCCGCGCCAGGACGCGTTCCCGCGACCCGCTCACCGGCCGTCCTCCGTCCGGCCGCGCCCGTCCGCCGACCCGCCCGTGCCGGGTTCGCCGTCCCGTTCCCGCGCGGCCCACCAGTCGCGGAACGAGGCGGCGGGGATCTCCGGAAGGTCCCGGGTGTCGGTCCAGGCGGCGCCCGGGCCGGGCAGCCGCCGCGGCACCATGCCGCGGACCCGGCCGGCGGCCCACTGGGCGGCGCCGAGCCGCCGGTCGTCGTTGAGCACCCAGCCCGCGGCGCCCATGGCGGCCCGCTCGCCGGGGTGCCCGCCGCTCGAGGCGACGCGTTCCCGCAGGTGGACGAGGACTTCGGGAATGTCGATGGCGACCGGGCACACCTCGTAGCACGCCCCGCACAGCGACGAGGCGTACGGGAGGGAGGCCTCCGGTTCGGCCGCGGTACCGCGCAGCAGCGGCGTGAGGATCGCGCCGATCGGCCCCGGGTAGACCGAGCCGTAGGCGTGCCCGCCGGTGCGCTCGTAGACCGGGCAGATGTTCAGGCAGGCCGAGCAGCGGATGCAGCGCAGCGCCTGCCGGCCGACCGTGTCGGCCAGCGCCGCGCTGCGCCCGTTGTCCAGCAGCACCAGGTGGAACTCCTCCGGGCCGTCGCCGGGCGTCACCCCGGTCCAGATGGAGGTGTAGGGGTTCATGCGCTCCCCGGTGGAGGAGCGCGGCAGCAGCTGCAGGAAGACCTCCAGGTCGGCCCAGGTCGGCACGATCTTCTCGATGCCCACCACCGAGATCAGCGTGCGGGGCAGGGTGAGGCACATCCGCCCGTTGCCCTCCGACTCCAGCACCACCAGGCTGCCGGTCTCGGCGACCGCGAAGTTCGCGCCGGAGACGGCGACGCGCGCGGACAGGAACTTCTCGCGCAGATGGCGGCGGGCGGCCTCGGTCAGCGCCGCCGGTTCGTCGGTGAGATCGTCGGGCGCCGGCACCCCCCACTCGCCCATGGTGCGCCGGAAGATCTCCCGGATCTCCGACCGGTTGCGGTGGATCGCCGGCACCAGGATGTGGGACGGCAGGTCCTCGCCGAGCTGCACGATCAGCTCGGCGAGGTCCGTCTCGTACGCGGCGATACCGGCGGCGGCGAGCGCCTCGTTGAGCCCGATCTCCTGAGTGGCCATGGACTTGACCTTGACCACCTCGCTCTCCCCGGTGGCGCGCACCAGGTCGGTGACGATGGCGTTGGCCTCCGCGGCGTCGGCCGCCCAGTGCACCTGCCCGCCGGCGGCGGTCACCGTCTCCTCCAGCCGCTCCAGGTAATGGTCGAGGTGACGCAGGACGCGGTCCTTGACCGCCCGGCCCGCGTCGCGCAGCCGCGGCCAGTCGTCCAGTTCGTCGACGACGGCGCGCCGCCGGTCGCGGATCGTGCGGGTGGCCTTGCGCAGGTTGTGCCGGAGCTGGGCGTTTCCGGTCGCCGCGCGGGCGGCGTCCGGGAACGCGGGCATGCCGACGAACGTGGCGCTCACGGTTTCGCGGGCTCCTCTTCGGTCGAGGCCAGGATCTCGGCCAGGTGCAGGACCCGCACACCGGCGCGCTGCCGCTCCAGGGTCCCGCCGATGTGCATAAGGCAGGAGTTGTCCACCGCGCACAGCACCTCGGCGCCGGTGTCGACGGTGTGCCGGGCCTTGTCCGCCGCCATCGCGGCCGAGACGTCGGGATTCTTCACCGCGAAGGTGCCGCCGAAGCCGCAGCACTCCTCGGCGCCGGCCAGTTCGACCAGGTCCAGCCCGCGCACGGCGCGCAGCAGCCGCTGCGGGCGGTCGCCGAGCCGGAGCAGCCGCAGGCCGTGGCAGGTGGGGTGGTAGGTGACGCGGTGCGGGAAGTAGGCGCCGACGTCGGTGACCCCCAGGACGTCCACCAGCAGCTCGGACAGGTCGACGACCCGGGGGGCGACCTCCGTGACCGCGCCGTGCAGCCGGCTGCCCGGTTCGGCCAGGCGGGCGTAGTTCTCGCGGATCATGCCAGCGCAGGACCCCGATGGCGCCAGCACGACGTCGCAGTCGGCGAAGGTCCGCACGAACCGCACGGCCAGGCGCTGCGCCTCGCGACGGTAACCGGTGTTGTAGTGCATCTGGCCGCAGCACGTCTGGGCGGCCGGGAACACCACCTCGTGCCCCAGCCTTTCCAGCAGCCGGACCACCGCCTGCCCGGTGCGCGGGAACAGCGTGTCGTTGAGGCAGGTGATGAACAGCGCGACGCGCATGGGCTCCTCGTCTCCGGCACCGGGGCCCGCCGGCCCCCTCCGGAGCGCCGCCGCCACCGCGTCTCGCCCGGCGATTGGTCGGAGGACTCGGGCGAGAGTGCGTGGCGAACGGTGCTCTTCGGGGGATACTAACCCGGTTGCGTCCCGAACGCACGTAGATTGGTCTGATGACACGCCGCGCCGCTCGCCGCGCGGTGCCAGGATGGTCCCAGCCGGGCACCGTCCGGGGCCCGGACCCGAGCGCGTTCCGGCCGCCGGACGGCCGCCGCCCGCCGGGCACCAGTGAGGAGTGAGCACCCGTGACCACACCCGACGATCCAGGCAAGCGCGCGCCGGGCGCGGTGACCACCGAGCCCGGCCGGACGTCGGTCACCCAGCGCGCGATCGAGCGGATCAAGTCGATGATCGCCGAGGGCGTCCTGCGCCCCGGCGAGCGGCTGCCCACCGAACGGGAGCTCTCCGCCGAGCTGGGCCTGTCCCGCAGCTCCATGCGCGAGGCCATCCGGGCGCTCACCACGCTCGGCGTCCTGCAGGCCCGGCACGGCGCCGGCGTCTACGTGACCGCGCTGCGCCCGGGCGACCTGCTGGAGACCTTCGGGGTGCTCGCCGAGATCTCCCGTGGCGAGACCCTGGTGGAGGTGCTGCAGGTCCGCCGCATGCTGGAGCCGGCCGCGACCGCGCTGGCCGCCGCCCGGATGGACGACGAGCGGCTGGCCCACATCGGCGCGCTGCTTGCCGACATCGCCGACGGCGAGAGCCTGGAGCGCACCGTCGCCGCCGACCTCGCCTTCCACCAGGCGATCGTGGAGACGACCGGCAACGCCACGCTGGCCGCCGTCAACGCCGGCCTGTCGTCGCACACCTTCCGGTCCCGGGTCTGGCGCGGCCACCAGCGGGCCGGTCTCACCGGCCGGCTTCGCGAGGACCACGAGCGCATTCACCGCGCGCTCGCCGCCCGCGACCCGGCCGCCGCGCAGGCCGCCGCCACCGTCCACGTGCTGGAGGTGGAGAACTGGCTGCGGGCGCACCTGGACGACTTTTCGTGACGCGGCCAGCCCGAAGATGCTCACCCAGACGCTGCGCGGCCTGGAGCGCGACGGCCTGGTGCGCAGATCGGTCACCGCGAGCGTGCCCGCCCGCGTCGACTACGCGCTCACCCCACTGGGGGAGAGCCTGCGGGCGGTGACCGCGTGGGCCGAGCGGCACATGGCCGACATCGACGCGGCGCGCGCGGCCCACGGAGCGCAGCGCGTGCGTTCAGGATCGGCCGGCGCAGGGGGCTGAAGGCGCCGGCCGATCCCGCGCCTACGGCTGAGCCGGCGATCAGCCTGGGGCCGCCATCGGCGTCAGGGACGCCGTCTCCAGGTCGATCCGGTGCCGGCCGGCGTAGACGTTCATCGAGGGGCCGCGGAGGAACCCCACGAGGGCGAGCCCGGAGTCGGCGGCCAGATCGACCGCCAGGGACGACGGCGCCGACACGGCCGCGAGCAGGGGCAGCCCGGCCATCAGCGCCTTCTGCGCCAGCTCGAAGCTGGCCCGCCCCGACACCAGGAGACCGGTGCCGCGCAGCGGCAGCCGGTCCTGCCGGACCGCCCACCCGATCAGCTTGTCGACCGCGTTATGGCGGCCGACGTCCTCGCGTACCGCGAGCAGTTCGCCCGAGGGGGTGAACAGCCCCGCGGCGTGCAGCCCGCCGGTGCGGTCGAACACCCGCTGCGCCTCGCGCAGCCGGTCCGGCATGGCCGCCAGCGTCGCGACGTCGAAGCGCACCGGATCCTCGGCCACCGAGAAACGTGCGACGGTGCGCACCGCCTCCAGGCTGGCCTTGCCGCACAGTCCGCACGAGGACGTGGTGTAGAAATTGCGTTCCAGCGACGTCTCCGGCATCGCCACCCCCGGCGCGAGCGACACGTCGAGCACGTTGTAGGTGTTGGAGCCGTCCTCGGTGGCGCCCGCGCAGTAGCGGATCGCGGCGATGTCGGCGGCGCGGGTGATGACGCCCTCGCTCACCAGGAACCCGGCCGCGAGGTCGAAGTCGTTCCCCGGCGTGCGCATCGTGACGGTGAGGGGATCACCGTTGAGCCGGATCTCCAGGGGCTCCTCGACCACCAGCGTGTCGACGCGGCCGCTGACCGCCGCCCCCCGGATCCGGAGAACCTTCTCACGGACCGTGACCCGTCCCATGATCTCCGCCTTTCCGGCGCCGCTTCCGAGCCTCGACGGACAGTCAACACCCGACGGCCGGGCGCCGCCAAGCCCCGAATCAGATTCCCGGAGTGACGCCTGTTCATTCATGTGTCACCGGACATGTCCGGCGCGGGGCCGCCGCCCTGGTCAGTCGCGGCGCCGTTGCTGTACGTGCTGGAACCCGAACCGGCCCTTGATGCACAGGTTGCCGTGCGTCACGGGATTGTCGTGCGGCGAGGTGACCTTCACGATTTCGTTCTCCTGGACGTGCAGCGTCACGTTGCAGCCGACACCGCAGTAGGTGCACACGGTGGTGGTCCGCGTCTGCCGCTCCTCGTCCCACGTGCCCTCGGCGCGCATGTCGAACTCGGTGCGGAAGGAGAGCGCGCCGGTCGGGCACACCTCGATGCAGTTGCCGCAGTAGACGCAGGCGGAGTCCGGCAGCGCGACGTCGTGCTCGGTGGAGATGCGCGCGTCGAACCCGCGGCCGGCCACCCCGATCGCGAAGGTGTTCTGCCACTGCTCACCGCAGGCGTCCACGCACTTGTAGCACATGATGCACTTGCCGTAGTCGCGCACGTAGAGGTCGTTGTCCACCTTGGCCGGCTGCTCGACCGTGGCGGCGGCCGTGCCGTCGGGAACCTCGTGCGAGCCCGCGTGGCGGGCGTCGCGCTCGCCGAGCGCCGCCGGTTCGGCGCGCGGCCCGAACCGTTCGGGGCGGGCGTCGTAGCGCGCCATCCACTCCGGCACGTCCGGCGTCGTCGACAGGTCCACCGACGACCCCAGCAGCTCCAGCACCATCCGGCGGCTGTGCCGGACCCGCTCGGAGTCGGTGCGCACGGCCATCCCCGGCTCGACCGCCCGGGAACAGGCGGGCGCCAGTGTCCGGGCGCCCTCGATCTCGACCACGCAGACACGGCAGGCGTTCTTGGGGGTGAGCGTGTCGCCGTAGCAGAGCGTGGGCACGTCGATGCCCGTCGTGGCGCAGGCGTCGAGGATGGTCGCGCCCTCGGGGACGCGCACCTCGCGGCCGTCGACCGTGACGTCGACGAGGCGCCGGGGCGGCGCGAGCGGGACAGGGGTGCTCAACGGTCCTCCTTGGCAACTGGGGCGGCGGACGGGGCGTCCGCGGCGGGTACGGTCGCCGGCGCGGTGGCGAACACCCCGAGCCGGTCGATCGCCGATTCCACGGCGTTCCAGGCGGTCTGGCCGAGGCCGCAGATGGAGGCGTCCCGCATGGCCGCCCCCACGTCGCGCAGCAGCGTCAGGTCGGTGCGCCGGGCTCCGACGCCCTGGGAGAGCCGCCGCAGCGCCTCCTCCTGGCGTACGGTGCCCACCCGGCACGGCACGCACTGGCCGCACGACTCGTCGCGGAAGAACGCGGCGATGCGCACCAGGATGGCGGGCAGGTCCACGGTCTCGTCCAGCACCAGGACCACACCGGAACCGAGGGTGGCCCCGGCCTCGCGGGCGCCCTCGAAGGTGAGCGGGATGTCGAGCTCGTCGCCGCGCACGAAGCCCCCGGCCGCGCCGCCGAGCAGCACGGCACGTGGCGGCGCCCCGTTCGGGGTCCCGCCCGCGAGGTCGAGGAGTTCGCGCAGCGTCGCGCCGAACGGCAGCTCGTAGACGCCGGGCCGGCGGACCGTGCCGGAGACGCAGAACAGTTTGGGGCCGGTGGAGCGGCCGGTGCCGATCCCGGCGTAGGCCGGACCGCCCATCAGCATGATGGGCAGCACGTTGACCAGCGTCTCGACGTTGTTGATCGTGGTCGGCTTGCCGAACAGGCCGCGTTCGACGGGGAAGGGCGGTTTGCTGCGCGGCTCCCCACGCCGTCCCTCGATCGAGTTGAAGATCGCGGTCTCCTCGCCGCAGATGTAGGCGCCGGCGCCGCGCCGGATCTCGATGTCGAAGTCGAAGCCGGAGCCCAGGATGTCGCGCCCGAGGAGGTTGCGCTCGCGCGCCCGCGCGATCGCGTTCTCCAGCAGCGACAGCGCGCGCGGGTACTCACCGCGGATGTACAGGTACCCCTTCTGGGCGGCGTTGGCGTACCCGGCGATCGTCATGGCCTCGATGAGCGAGAACGGGTCGCCCTCCATGATCACCCGGTCCTTGAACGTGCCGGGCTCGCTCTCGTCGGCGTTGCACACCACGTAGTGCGGGGTGTCGGGCTGGCGCGCGGTGCCCTCCCACTTGCGGCCGGTGGGGAAGGCGGCGCCGCCGCGGCCGACGAGGCCGGCGTCGAGCACTTCGCGGATCACCCCGGCGGGCCCGAGCCGCAGCGCCTCGCGCAGGGCCGCATATCCTCCGTTCGCCCGGTAGTCGTCCAGGCTCTCGGGATCGACGACGCCGACCCGGCGCAGCAGCACCAGCCCCGGATCACCGGCCTGCGGGACCGAGGCGTGCGCCGGAGGTTCGGCGCTGCCGCCGGCCAGCGGCTCGCGCGCGAAGGTGGTGGCGCCGGACGGACGGTGCCCGTTGGCGGTGGCGGGCGGTGCGTCGGCCGGGGCGCCGGCCGAGCCGGTCAGCCGGTCCAGTCCGGCGGCGGTGACCGGCGCGGCGACCGCGAAGCGCGGCGGCGCGCCGGCCTCCAGGGCGAGCGCGGCCGGCGCCCGTTCGCACAGGCCCAGGCAGGGGCTCTCGTGCCACACGACCTCGCCGTCGGTGCCGCCGGGCGGCCCGGCGCGTTCGGCGAGATCGGCGCGCAGCCGGTCGGCGCCGCGCGCCGCGCAGGCGATGTCGGTGCACACGTGCACCACCCGGCGCGGGCGCTCGTGCACGGCGAACATGGCGTAGAAGGTGGCCACCCCGTACGCCTCGGCGGGTGGCACGGTCAGCCGGCGGCAGATGTAGTCGAGGGCGGCCGGACTGATCCAGCCGATCCGGTCGTTCACGGCGTGCAGCGCGGGGAGCAGCAGGTCGCGGCGGTCCCGGGCGGCGTGGCCGCCGCGCGCGTAGCGCAGGTCGGCCGCCTGGCGCCGGCCGCCGTCCCAGCCGGACTCCGCGGGGCCCAGGACGGCGTCGACGGCGTCGCGCTCCGCGTCGGTGGGGGGAGCATCCAGGAAGCGAAGGTCCACGTGCCGGTCACCTCGAAATCAGTCGTGTCGGACGCGCTCGGGCGGACGGGGAGGGGGGAAGGAGAGGGAGGGAAACGGAGAGCCCGTGAATTCTTGTTGCCTAGATCACACTTTTGTGTATATGGGCTACAGTATGCGATCGATGCCGGTGCGGCAAGCCCCGAGATGCCGGCCCGGAGCGGGCTCGCTCCGGGCCGGCCGATCCTCAGGCGGGGGCCGAGAGCGGCCGCTCCGACGGCGGCGCCTCCGTGCCCGCCGCGGCGCTCGCCGGGTCCGGCCCGGCGACGCGCTCGATGCGGACCGCCGCCGCCTTGTACTCCGCGGTCCCGGCGATCGGATCCGTCGCGTCCAGCGTGAGCAACTGGGTGTCCACCTGGTCGGGGAAGTGGAAGGTCATGAACACCAGGCCGGGCCGCATCGAGCGGGTCACCGACGCCGGCACCAGCACCGAGCCGCGGCGTGAGGAGACGCGCACCGTCTCCCCGTCACGCACGCCCAGCGCCGCGGCGTCCTCGGGCGAGATGTCCAGCAGTTCGCCGCGGCGCAGCGGCGAGGAGAAGCCGCTGGTCTGCACGCCGGTGTTGTAGTCGTCCAGCCGCCGACCGGTCGTCAGCCGGAACGGGTACTCCTCGTCCAGCAGATCGACCGGCGGGGAGTGCCCCACCAGCCCGAACGGCGCCGGCTCGCCGCGGCGCTCCGGATCCTCCTCCCACAGCCGGGCGTGCAGGTAGCTGGGCTCCAGCGTGTCCTCGGAGTAGCAGGGCCACTGGATCCCCTGCAGTTCGGCCAGCCGCTGGTAGCTCATGCCGCGGTGCATGGGAGAGAGCGCGCGCAGCTCGTTCCAGACCTCCTCGGCCGTCGGATAGGACCAGTCGTACCCGAGCCGGTTGGCGAGGTCGCAGAGGATGTGGATGTCGTCGCGCGCGCCCGGCGGCGGGTCCAGCGCCTTGCGCACGAGCTGGACGCGCCGCTCGCTGTTGGTGAAGGTGCCGTCCGACTCGCACCAGGAGGCGCTGGCCGGCAGGACGACGTCGGCGAGCTCCGCGGTGCGCGTCAGGAAGATGTCCTGCACGACGAGATGGTCCAGCGCCCGCAGCCGCCGGAGCGTCTTCTCCGTCTCCGGCTCCGACTGCACCGGGTTCTCCCCGATGATGTACAGGGCGCGCAGCTCGCCCTCGTCCATCCCCTCGAACATCTGGGTGAGGGTCATGCCGTACCGGGGCTGGATCGCACGCCCCCAGGCCGCCTCGAACCGCCCGCGCGCCTCCGGGTCCAGGATGTCCTGGAAGCCGGTGAGCCGGTTGGGGATGGCCCCCATGTCGCCGCCGCCCTGCACGTTGTTCTGGCCGCGCAGCGGGTTGAGTCCGGAGCCGTAGCGGCCGACGTGCCCCGTGAGCAGCGCCAGGTTGATCAGCGCGCGGACGTTGTCGGTGGCGTTGTGGTGCTCGGTGATGCCCAGGGTCCAGCACATCTGGGCGCGCTCGGCGAGGGCGTAGGCGTGTGCGAGTTCGCGGATGGCCTCGGCCGGGACGCCGGTCTCGGCCTCCGCGGCGGCCAGCGTCCACGGCTCGACCAGGGCGCGGTACTCCTCGAACCCGCTGGTGCCGCGGCTGACGAACGTCTCGTTGGTCAGCCCGGCGTGGATGATCTCGCGGCCGATGGCGTGCGCCAGCGGGATGTCGGTGCCCACGTTCAGGCCGAGCCAGCGGTCCGCCCACTCCGCCGAGGAGGTGCGCCGAGGGTCGACCACGAACAGCCGGGCGCCGTTGTGCACGCCCTTGAGCACGTGCTGGAAGAAGATCGGGTGCGCGAACCGGGGGTTGCCGCCCCACAGGATGATGAGGTCGGTGTCCTCGATCTCCTGGTAAGAGGACGTGCCGCCGCCGGAGCCGAAGGCGGCCGACAGGCCGGCCACGCTCGGCGCGTGGCAGGTGCGGTTGCAGGAGTCGACGTTGTTGGTGCCGATGACGGCGCGGGCGAACTTCTGCGCCACGTAGTTCATCTCGTTGGTGGCTCGGGCGCAGGACAGCATGCCGAACGCGTCCGGGCCGTGCCGGCGGACGTTGCGGGCGAAGCCCTCCGCCGCCCGGTCGAGGGCCTCCGTCCAGGAGGCGGGGCGGAGTTCGCCGTCCTCGCGGACGAGGGGCTGGGTGAGGCGCTGGTAGGGAGCGGTGAACTTGTCTGGTCGCATCGGAGCCTCGCTTGGTCGTGGCCGATGGCGGGGACTGGGGAATCGCGCCCGGCGGGGTCGGGCTCGGCGGAAACGCCACGGATAATACTGTCTACAGTATTCCTTATTGCGCTGAGTAACAAGGCGAGCGCGTGATCGTGGTCACTTGATGATTTCCCGAAGGTCGCACGGGGAGGAGTCAAAACCGGTTTACCCACGGCGCGCCGGTTTGGCCGACGGTGGGAAGACGGCGTGTTCACTCTTGGCGCCCTGCCGTGAAGCATGGGTGGAGACGGCCCCGGAGTGGCGCCGGCGGCGAGGGAAGGTGCCGCACGGCGCGGGCTCCGTACCACGGGCCCGGACTTGGCAGATCGCCAGGTCATCTTCCTTGGAGGTTCGATTTCCATGAAGAAGACTGCGCGCCGAATCATCGCGACCGGCATTCTGGCTCCCGCCCTTGTTCTGGGCCTGCCGACCATGGCCATGGCCGAGCCGTTCGGCCTCGACGTCGCGACCGCCGGCTGGGGCTGGGGCTGGGGCGGCTGGGACGGCTGGGGCTGGGGCGGCTGGGGCGGCTGGGGCGGCTGGGGCTGGGACGGCGGCTGGGGCGGCTGGGGTGGCTGGTGGTAATGCCCCGCCGGTCTCAGCCCGGTTCCAGCTCGGACGCCTAGCTCCGAGAGTGACGCGCCCACCACGGTCCACGCGGCCGTGGTGGGCGTTCGTCGTGTGGACGGAGGACACGGGCAAGGGCGCTCGGGGCGCCGGCGTCAGCCCGCGGAGGCCAGCGGGGCGGTCGCCGCGGCCGCCGCAAGACGCGCGTTGAGCCGGGAGGCGACGGCGTTGACGATGCGCAGCGCGGGGACGCGCGCGCCGGTGAGGTCGGCGAGCTCGACCACGGCGGTCAGGATCGCGTCGAGTTCCATCGGGCGGCCGCGCTCCACGTCGTGCAGGGAGGACGTGCGGTGGTCGCCGGCCCGTTCGGCGCCCGCCAGGCGGCGTTCCACCGAGATCCCGGTCTCCACGCCGAGCCGCGCGGCGACCTCCAGGGCCTCGCGCATCATGGTCTCGGCGAGCTCCCGGGCGATCGGGTCCCGGCAGATCTCCGCCATGGTCGAGCGGGTGAGCGCGCTCAGCGGGTTGAACGCGATGTTGCCCATGAGCTTGATCCAGATGTCGCGGCGCAGGTCGCGTTCGATCGGGCATTTCAGGCCGCCCGCGACCATCGCCGCGCTGAAGTCCCGGCAGCGCGCGGAGTCGCTGCCGTCGGGCTCGCCGATGGAGAACCGGGTGCCCTCCATGTGCCGGATCACCCCCGGCGCGGCGATCTCAGTGGCGGCGTAGACGACGCAGCCGATGGCGCGCTCCACCGGGATGGCGCGGCTGACCGCCCCGTCCGGGTCCACGCTGGTCACCCGGCGGCCCGCCAGCGGGCCCTCGACGCCGTGGAAGTACCACCAGGGGATGCCGTTCTGTGCGGCGACCACCGCGGTCGCCGGGCCGAGCAGCGGCCGCAGCAGCGGTCCGCAGCCGGCGTAGTGCTGGGCCTTGAAACCGAGGACGACCACGTCCACCGGCCCGATGTCGCGGGGGTCGTCGGTGGCGTGCGGGCGGACGTGGAAGTCGCCGCGCGGGCTGATCACCCGTACCCCGTTCGCGCGCAGCGCGTCGAGGTGAGCGCCGCGCGCGACGAGGTGCACCTCTGCTCCGCCGCGCGCGAGCGCGGCTCCCATGTAGGCGCCGATGGCCCCGGCGCCCAGGATGGCTGTCCGCATGGGTCTTCCCTCCCAAAACTAGGGAATGCTGTATACAGTATGCTAAAAACGTGTTCGTGGCCGCGCCGATGGGCGGCCGGCAGAAGGAACCGCCGAAGCCGAGAGAACGGCAACAAACCCGGTTCTTCTCACCGGCTCCGCCCGGTCCGTGGCCGCGCCGTCCGCCCGAGCGGCGAAGGGAGAACCGGTGGAGACCCCCATGTCACTCGCCACCGCCCACGCGGTGCCCGTCCGGCGCCGCGCCATGACGTGGTCGCGGGCTCGCGAGGCCGCCCGCGAGCTCGCGACCGCTCATCTCGCCTCCGGCGCCCGGGACGCACCCGTCACCCACCTCCCGCTCGCCGAGGCGCCGGGGGCCGCGCTCGCCGCCGCCGTGACCGCGCGCGTTGCGGTCCCCGGCACCGACACCGCCGCCATGGACGGCTACGCGGTGGCCGGCCGGGGACCGTGGCGGGTGGTCGGCCGGGTGCTCGCCGGGCGGCCGAACCGGGTGGACCGGCTGCGCCCCGCCGAGGCGGTCGAGATCGCCACCGGAGCGCCGGTGCCCGCCGGAACCGTCGCGGTGCTGCCGTACGAGCGGGCGGAGCGGGCCGGCGACCGGGTCGCCGGCCCGGCCGTACCGGGACGGCACGTGCGCCGCCGCGGCGAAACCGTGCCGCGGGGTGCGGTGCTCGCCCCGGCCGGCACCGTCGTCACCCCGGCGCTGCTGGGGCTGGCCGCCGGAACCGGCCACGACGAGCTGCCGGTCCGCCGCCCGCGGGTCGCCGCACTGGTGACCGGCGACGAGGTGCTTCCCGCCGGCCTGCCGGTGCCGGGCGCGGTCCGCGACGCCATCGGGCCGATGCTGCCCGGAGTGGTCCGCTGGGCCGGAGGCGTCCTGGCCCACAGCGCCTACGTCGGCGACGGCCGCGCGGGGCTGGTCGCCGAGCTGCGCGCGGCCGCCGCCGATCCGTGGACCGAGGTCGTCGCGGTGTGCGGCGCCTCCTCCGCCGGCCCGGCCGACCACCTGCGCGACGCCCTCGACGCGCTCGGCGCCGACATCCGCATCGCCGGGGTCGCCTGCCGCCCGGGACACCCGCAGGTGCTGGCCGTGCTGCCCGGAGGGCCGCTCGTGGTCGGCCTGCCGGGCAACCCCAACGCCGCGCTGGTCGCCGCACTGACCCTGCTCGTCCCGGCATTGGCCGCGCTGGCGGGTCGGCCGGACCCGGCGCACGCGGGACGGCATGCCCGCCTCGCGGCACAGGTCGACCGGCATCCCGCCGACACCCGCCTCGTGGCCGTGCGGGTGCGTGACGGCCACGCCGTGCCGGTCGGCGGGGACGGCCCGGCCGCACTGCGCGGGGTGGCGGTGGCCGACGCCCTCGCCGTGCTGCCGCCGGGAGACACCGCCGGGCCGGTGGAGTTGCTGGAGCTGCCGCGCTGAGCGGTGGAACCGGCGTGGCCGATTGTGTCTTTTGTAGACTGTGGACCGTAAACAGTGCAGCCGCGCCAGGGCCGCGGGGATGGAGTGTCGCATGTCGTCTCGGATGTCGTCCCAGCCGCAGGCCGCACTGGCCGGCCGGGTCCAGCGCCCGGTGCCTCTGCGCGAGGCCGTCTACGAGGCGCTGCTCGACCTCATCACCACCCGGGAACTGAGCCCCGGTCAGCACCTCGTCGAGAGCGAGCTCGCCCTGCGGCTGGGGGTGTCCCGGCAGCCGGTGCGTGAGGCGCTGCAGCGGTTGAGCAACGAGGGGTGGGTGGATCTGCGGCCGGGGTACGGGGCGTTCGTGCACCAGCCGACCGAGAGCGAGGCCGACCAATTGCTCGCGGTGCGCGCGCTGCTGGAGACGGAGTCCGCCCGGCTCGCCGCCCGCAACGCCGGTGCCGCCGAGATCGAGCTGCTGCGGGGCCTGTGGCGCGCCGGCCTGGCCGCCGTCGAGGCCGGAGACGTGGAGGCGGTGGTCACCGCCAACGCCGACTTCCACCGCAGCGTGACCGAGGTGTCGGGCAATGAGGTGCTCGCCGAGCTGGCGGCGCAGGTGGACCGGCGGGTCCGCTGGTACTACGCCCCGATCGCCCGCGCCCGCGGCCGGGCCTCCTGGGACGAGCACGCCCGGATGATCGACGCCATCGAGGAGCGCGACGAGCGGGAGGCGGCCCGCCTCATGCGCGAGCACACCGAGCGCACCCGGCGCACCTACCACGAGCGGATCGACGGGGTGGGCGCGGCCGGACCCCGCTGACCGCGCCCGCCGGTACCGGGGGACCGGACCGGCCGCGCGCCCGCAGGGAGCGGGAAACGCGCGGGCGCGTCGACACCGCTGTGCCGATCACGTTCCGTGTACGCTTCGCCGCGGTGCGGCGCGGTCACAGAGCCCCGTGTGCTCATGTGCGATCCACCGTGCCGGATTCCTCCGCGCGCTCGTCGCAGCCTCCACCGTCGGACGTGGGATCGCCGAGAAGGCGGGCTTTTTGGGACCTTGGCGCAATCATTCCGTAATGCCGGAAGAGAACGCTTTTTGGCGCTCTGTTGGCTGATGCCCCCGTGTGGGGTCGGTGTGAAAAAGGTGAATGATGGCGATCTCTCGTCGCTCTGCGTTACGCGCGTCGTTCCTCGGCGGGACCGGCGCCGCTCTGGCCGGAGCGGGCGGCGGCACCGCCCTCGCGGACGCGCCGGCCGGCACTCCCCGAGTCAGTGACGCCGCGACCGCGCTGCGGCTGCTGAAGGAGGGCAACCGGCGCTGGCGGCGATTCGCCTCCCGGCACCCCGACGAGTCCCGCGCCCGGCGCGAAGAGGTCGCCGGTGGGCAGCACCCCTTCGCGATCGTCCTGAGCTGCGCCGACTCGCGCGTTCCCCCGGAGCTCGTCTTCGACCAGGGACTCGGCGACATCTTCACCGTCCGCGCGGCCGGAGAGGTCCTGGACGAGTCGGTGCTCGGCACCATCAGCTACGGCGTCCTGCACCTGCACGTCCCGCTGGTCGTGGTGCTCGGCCACTCCTCGTGCGGCGCGGTCACCGCCGCCGTCGACGTGCACGACGGCGGCGAGGCGCCCCACGGGCACATCGGCTACCTGGTCGAGCAGATCCTCCCCGTGGTGGACGCCACCCCCGACGAGGGCGACGGCTTCGTGGACGCCTGCATCTCCGCCAACGCCCGGCACGTCGCCGAAGAACTGCGCGCCGACGAGGACCTCAAGGACCTGGTGGCCTCGGGCGCGCTGCGGGTCGTCGCGGCCCGCTACGAGCTCGACACCTACCGGGTGAACTTCCTCGACTGACTCCGGCGGAGCGCGAGCCGCTGAACGTCCGGAGCCGTCGGCGTCAATGGCCGTAGGCCCGACCGCGTCGGCGGTGGAGGGGAGCGCGGCGGTGAGCGCGACCGGGGCCGCACCCATGACCTCGGTGCGGGGCGCGTGGACGGAACGCCGCCCCGCACCGTCCCTTAGAGATTTCGCGCCTGTCTGATCGCCAGATCCAGTGCGTGTGCGCAGTTGGAGCAGTTGCTGGCGTGCGTCTCAATGGCTTCCGCCGCGTCGCTGAGCGTGGTGCGAGCCGTCTCCGCGTCGTCGGCGTACACGTGTTCCATGAGGCAATGGGCGTTGACGCATGTGGGTGGAAGGGGCGAGTGGAAGACCGCGTTCGGGTGCGGAATCCCATAGGCATTCTTCGTCGCGAAGACGAGCCACCCGCGCCCCTCGAAATCGCGGCGGAGTTCGGGGAATGGATGCCTTTCGTCCGGTACCCTGCGAGAAATGCTGTTTCGCCCGGTGGGAATATCAGCGCTCATCGGGTCGTCCTCGCTGGCACAGGCGGATCAGGTACCGAGTGAGATTCGTCTCTTCGCCGCAACGGTACTTCGGTTCGGCAATGGGGCCAGGAAGCGCTTCGGGCGCGAACCGTCGCGCCTGCGCCTCCGGAGCGGCTACACGCAACAGTCGCTAGGCGCGAAAATTGGCGTAAGCAAGACTCACGTCTCCAACTTGGAGCGCGGGGAGCGGGCCATCGCGCATGAGGATCTACTGGCTGCGGATGAGGCTCTCGATGCCCAAGGGCGACTCATCGACTTGTGGGACGAACTCACGGGCAGCGGCCGGATGGCATGGCTAGTCGAAATCTCAAGGATGATCAGGGAGTCAGTAGCAATTTACGACTTTCAAAGTCTGGTCTTCCCCAGTTACCTTCAGATCGAGGACTACGCGCGTGCCTTGATCCGGTACGGCGCGCCGTGGCTGTCGGCAGATCAGATGGAAGAGAAGGTGGCCGCGCGGATGGACCAGGCCCGGGCGGTGATCGATGCCGGCACGCCCCGGGTGTTTTGCGTCGTAGACGAAACCGTACTGTGGCGGCGGTATGAGAGCGTGGACATTACGCGGGCGCAACTCGCCCACGTCGTGAGCCTTGTGGAGCAGGGGCGTGTATCAATGCAGATCATCCCCGCGCAGAGCAAGCGGCATCCAGGCAATAGCGGTGCCTTCACAGTGCTTACGGGGCCCCAGAGCCCAGATGTCGTGTTCGCGGAGTCGGTTCACGAGGGGCAGACCATCACGGCTCACGATGATGTGGCGGGGTACCGCATGCTGTACGGCTCGCTCCAGGCTGAGGCAGCGCCAACCGGGGAGACGCTGAGGATGCTTCGGGACGAGATGAGAAAGTTGGAGAATGATCATGAATGACTGGCACATCAGCACCTACAGCAACGGCGGAAGCAACTGCGTTGAAGCGCGTGCCACGCGAGACGGCGCGGATGTCCGGGACAGCCAGCACCGGGAGCTCGGGCACATCACGTTTCCGGCGGCGGAGTGGGCGGCCTTCCTCCAGGGCATCCAGGCCGACCGGCTCTAATCGTCGGCTCGGCTACGTTCCCGCCGTCCGCGCATGCGGGCAAGGCGCCGCTGGCACCGCCCGCATGCGAGAGCCCCGGAAGAAGGTCCGGGGCTCTTCGCGTCTGACCTGCGCTCAAGTTCCCAGGTAGCGCAGCACCGCCAGCACCCGCCGGCTGTAGCCGGACGTGTAGGAGAGATCCAGCTTCTCGAAGATGGCATTGATGTGCTTCTCCACCGCGCTCTGCGAAACGTACAACCGCTGCGCGATGGTGGCGTTCGCGTAACCCTGCGCCATGTGGTCCAGGACCTCCCGCTCCCGCTCCGTCAGCCGGGCCAGCGGGTCGGCGTGGCTGGTGCGGGCCAGCAACTGGCGCACCACCTCCGGGTCGAAGGCCGCGCCGCCAGCGCGCACCCGCTCCAGCGCGTCGAGGAACTCCCCGACCTGGGCGACCCGGTCCTTGAGCAGGTACCCGACCCCCTCGGGGGCGCCGGTGAGCAGTTCGGCGGCGTACCGCTGCTCCACGTACTGGGAGAGCACCAGCACCCCGACGGCGGGGTGCCGGCGGCGCAGGTCCAGCGCGGCCCGCAGCCCCTCGTCGGTGTGGGTCGGCGGCATCCGCACGTCGACCACGGCCACCTCCGGCGGGTCGGCGTCGACCGCGGCCAGTAGCGCCTCGGCGTCGCCGACCGCCGCCGCCACCTCGTGGCCCTCCTCGACGAGCAGCCGCAGCAGGCCCTCCCGCAGCAGCACCGAGTCCTCGGCCAGGATCACGCGCACGGCAACTCCGCGGTGACCACGGTCGGCCCGCCCGCCGGACTGTGCACGTGCAGCCGTCCGTCCAGCGCGGCGACCCGCCGGGCGAGCCCTTTCAGCCCCGGGCCGGCGGGGTCGGCCCCGCCGCTCCCGTCGTCGGTGATGCGCACGATGAGCACGGCGGCCTCCTCGGTGAGGGTGACGGTGATGGCGTTCGCCCCGGCGTGTTTGGTGGCGTTCGTGATGGCCTCCCGGGCGACGAAGTAGGCGGCGGTCTCCACGTCGGTGTCCGGGCGCCGGGCGAGCCCGTCGTGCACCCGGACGGGGACGCTGGACCGCTCGGCGACCCCCGCCAGCGCGGCGGCCAGTCCCAGCTCGTCCAGCACCGCGGGGTGCACCCGCCACGCGATCTCCCGGAGCTCGCCGAGCACCTGCTGGGACTCCTCGTGCGCCTGCCGGACCAGCTCGGCGCTGCGGCGCGGATCGGTGCCGCGCCGGGCGCGCCCGAGCAGCATGGCCAGGGCGACCAGCCGCTGCTGTACGCCGTCGTGCAGGTCGCGCTCGATCCGGCGCCGCTCCTCGTGCACCGCGCGGACGACCCCGGCGCGGCTCTCGGTGAGTTCGGCGATCCGGCGCTCCAGCAGGTCGGAGCCGCCGGGCCCGAGGAACCAGCGGGCCAGCCGCCGCTCGGCGGCGGCGAGCACCGCGGCCCCGGCCATGGCGGCGGCGAGCACCAGCGGGGCGCCGCCGAGGCCGATCACGCCGGAGTCCACCCAGAGGTTCACCCCCGGCAGGGACAGGTTGACCGGCTGCGACGTGCCCGACAGCGACACCCACAGCCCGCCGCCGCCCATGAGCAGGGCCAGGAACAGGGCGGAGAACAACGCGTACCCGCCGAGCAGGCTGAGCGGCAGCCGGCAGAGCAGGTACTCCAGGGCGCGCCGCCGGGAGTACCGCGCGGCCACCTCATGGTCCAGCAATCGGGCCAGCCGCCACCGGTCCAGCGAGAACAGCCGGTCGAGACCGGCCGCAGCGGCCGGGTGCGCCACCCGCCAGGCCGCGGGCCACGGCCGTGCCGCCGCCAGCAGCAGCGCGCCGGCGAACAGCAGCGGGGCCGCGACCAGCGCGGTCGCGGAGCCGAGCAGCACTCCGGCGGTGTGCCGGAACGCCGGCAGCACCAGTCCGGCGGGGCCGCGCGGCCCGGACGGCGCGGTCCCGCCGCCGTCCGTTCGCACGCGCATCCTCGGCCTCGGTCAGGGGGTGGGGCGGTGCGGCCGGGGACATCCGCCGGCCGCACCAGTGATCCTAGGCGCCGGTGACCGCGGCGGGGGAGGGCGCGGTCCGCAGCGCGCACCTGTGGAGAACCTCAGGGGCGCGGTGGGGTGGGCACGGCCGGGCGGTGCCGTGCCGGTCTTCCCGGGCCGGGTCCCCGTCCGCGCGGTCCGGGCGGAGCCGGAACGGGGTGCCCGCCGGTGCGCACCCCGGCCCGTCGCCGCCACCGCCCGTGCGGCGTCCTACAGCCGGTGGTTGGCCAGCACCGGGATCGCCGCGCGGACGTCGGTCACCCGGCCGGGGTCGATGTCGGCGACGAGCAGGCCCGGCGCGGCGTCCAGCCGGTCGGTGACCGTTCCCGTCGGGTCGACCACACAACTGCGCCCGATCCCGCGCGGTGTGTTGCCGGTCACGGTCTCGCCGCAGGCCGCGGGGTCGGCCTGGTCGCAGGCCAGCACCCACGACGTGGAGTCCAGGGCACGGGCGCGCACCAGCAGGTCCCACTGCTCCGCCTTGCCCGGGCCGGCGCCCCACGAGGCGGGCAGCAGGGTGGCCACCGCGCCGCGCTGGGCGAGCGTGCGGAACAGCTCGGGGAAGCGGACGTCGTAACAGGTGGCGACACCGAGGCGGACCCCGTCGAGGTCGAACGTCACCACGGTCTCGCCGGGGGCCACCGTGTCGGACTCCCGGTGCCCGAAGGCGTCGAAGACGTGGATCTTGTCGTAGTGGGCGGTGACACCCGGTCCGGTGACCAGCAGGGTGTTGTGCACCCGCCCGTCCTCGGCGGGACGGAACATGCCGGCCACCACGACGACACCGGCGTCGCGCGCGATCGCCGCGACCTCGCCGGCCCATGGCCCGTCCAGCGGCTGTGCGCGCTCGGCGAGGTTCACGCCGAAGCGGGCCATCGCCGCCTCGGGGAACACCGCCACCCGGGCGCCGGCCGCCGCGGCGGCGGCCACGCCCTCCCGCACCAGTTCCAGGTTGTCGCCGGGATCGGCGGTGGACCGAATCTGCGACAATGCGATCCGCATGGGATTGTCCCCTCTCTCGTCATGGGGAGATGGCTAGACTCTGCGTATACATATTGTGTACAGGGAGGTTGCCGGTGGCGCCGTCAGGCCGCGAACGGGCGTACGCGTTCCTGAAGGAGGAGTACCTGGCCGACCCCGACCGCCAGGGCGAGTTCATCAACGAGCAGGAGGTCGCCGACCGGATCGGCGTGTCCCGCACGCCCATCCGCGAGGCGCTGTTCCTGCTCGCCGCCGAGGAGCTCGTCCAGTTGATCCCCAAGCGCGGCGCCTACGTGGCGCCGATGACCGGCCGGGAGATCGGCGAGCTGATGGAGCTGCGCGGCATGGTGGAACGGCACGCGGCCGGGCGCACCCTCGCCCGCGGCGCCGCACCGGTCGCGGCCATGCGCGCCATCCTGGAGAAGCAGGCCGGGCTGCGCGGGTCCGAGCAGGCCCGGGAGTTCATCGCCTGGGACCACCGGTTCCACTCCGAACTGGTGGCGGCCACCGGCAACGAGATGCTCACCAAGCTGTACGACGGCCTGCGCGCCCGCCAGATCCGCGCCGGTGTGGTGGCGCTGTTCTCCGCCACCGGCCGGCAGGACGCGGTGCTCGCCGAGCACGAGGAGATCCTGCGCGCGCTCGCCGCCGGGGACGCGGCGGCCGCGGCCGCCGCGATCGACACCCACCTGGAGGCGACCCTGCGGGTGCTCCTGGACACCTGACACGGCTCGCCTCCGCTCCCGGCCGCTTCAGCGCCGCTACGGTGCGGTTCCGGCGGGTGTTCCGGACGCGGCGATGGGCACCGCCGCCTCCCGCTCCGGATCCGGGTCGCGCCCGAGCGCCAGTCCGGTGAGCGTGACGGCCCCGGTCACCAGGATGTAACAGGCGAGCGGCACCCAGCTCGCGAACTGGGCCAGCAGGAAGGTGAACAGCAGCGGGGCGACGGCGCCGCCGATGACGCCGCCCAGCGTGTAGGCCAGCGAGCTTCCGGTGGACCGCAGCTCGGGCTGGAACTGCTCCGAGACGAACGCGGCCTGCGGGCCGTACATGAAGGAGTGGAACACCAGGCCGACGATGATGCCGAGGACGAGGACGGCGTAGCCCCCGGCGCCGATCGCCGGGAAGAACACGAAGGGCCACACCGCCGCACCGGCCGCGGCGATCCCGTACAGCAGCCGGCGGTTGATCCGGTCCGACAGCGCGCCGGCCAGCGGGATGAGCACGACCTGCAGTGACGAGCCGATCAGCACCGCGCCCAGCGCCGCCCCCGAGGAGTATCCCAGTTCCTGCGTGGCGTAGGTCAGCACGAAGACGGTGAACAGCGCGTAGACCACGTCCGGCGCCATCCGGCTGAGCACGGCGGCGGTCAGGCCGCGGGTCTGGCGGGTGAACACCTCGCGGATCGGCGCGGCCGGGCGCTGCCCGGACTCCTCCAGCGCCTTGAAGACCGGCGTCTCCTCCAGCCGGGCCCGGATCCACAGGCCGAACAGCACCAGCACGCCCGAGAGCAGGAACGCCAGGCGCCAGCCCCACGACAGGAACTGCTCCTCGGTCAGCAGCACGCCGAGCAGCGCGAGCACGCCGTTGGCCATCAGGTTGCCGGCCGGTGGGCCGACCTGCGCGGCCGACGCGAAGAAGCCCCGGCGGCGCGGGTCACCGAACTCACTGGACAGCAGCACCGCGCCGCCCCACTCGCCGCCGACGCCGACCCCCTGGGCGAACCGGAGCAGCACCAGCAGGACGGCCGCGGTGGGGCCGATGTCATCGTGCGTGGGCAGCACGCCGATGAGGAAGGTGGCCACACCGATGAGCACCAGTGTGCTGACCAGGACCTTCTTGCGGCCGATCTGGTCGCCCAGCCGCCCGAACACGAAGCCGCCGAGCGGGCGCGCCACGTAGCCGACGGCGTAGGTGGAGAAGGCCGCCATGGTGCCGGCCAGCTGACTGTCGCTGGGGAAGAACAGCTGGCCGAGGACGAGCGCGGACGCGGCCGAGTAGACCGCGAAGTCGTACCACTCCAGTGCGGTACCGGACAGGCTGGCGGCGAACGCCCGCCAGAGCGCGCGGGGTTCCACCGCGCGGGGGACCGGCCCCGGCCGTCCCTGATGTGTCATGTCGCTCACCCTTCACTCTGGACATCGGCGGGTGCTCGATATACTGCTTGTATACGAGCTGTATGCGCAAGGGTGAGAGGGTCGTATGCCGATTCTGAGATTCGAAGTTAACACCGGCGAAAAGCGAGAGGTGCAGGTCACGACCCTCCTCAACGGAGGATACGCGGGCCGCAGCCAGGACGACGTGCGGGCGCACGTCGAGGAACTGGCCGAGCTGGGCGTGCCCGCCCCCACGACCACCCCGACCCTCTACCCGGTCGCCCCCTACCTCGCCCAGCAGGCCGACGAGGTGGCCGTGCAGCACGACCGCACGTCCGGCGAGGCCGAGTGGGCGATCGTCGTCACGGGCCCCGAGCCCGAGGACGTCCTCATCACGGTCGCCTGCGACCACACCGACCGTGCCCTGGAGGTGCACGGCGTCGCCTGGAGCAAGAACGCCGGCCCGGACGTCCTGGGCACCCGCGCCTGGCGGCTCACCGATGTCGCCGATCGCCTCGACGCCCTCACCCTCACCGCCTGGGTGGGCGAGCACGAGCCCGACACCCTGCTGCAGAGCGGCACCCTCGGCGAACTGCTCGCCCCCGCCTACTGGATCGAGGTGCTGCGCGAGCGCGACCTGCTGCGTCCGGGGACCGTGCTGCTGTCCGGCACCATCCCGATGCGCGAGGGCGTGAACCAGTTCGCCGGCGCGTGGAAGGCCGAACTGGCCGACCCGGAGACCGGGGACGCCCTGACCCTCGCCTACCGCGTCCGCCGGCTCCCCGAGCCGATCGAGTAGCGCGCGGCCGTCCGGGGACCGGGCGCGTGGCGGCCGCTCCCCGGTCGTGGGCGGAGCGGTGCCCGTCCGCCCACGACCGGTGGTCAGCGAACCGCCCGCCACGCCCGCCATGCGCGGATCGTCCCCAGGAGCACGAGCCCGGCGCCGCAGGCCGCTGCGGCCAGCAGCAGCGCCGTCACGTCGGGCAGCCACAGCAGTGCCGCGCGTACCCCGCCCGCCTCGGACAGGTACACCGGGATCGCGACCGCCAGGGCGGAGCCGGCGAGCAGGTGCGCCGCGGCGGTCGCCGCCGCGCGGCGGCGGGTCATCGCGCGGTGCCGGCGGAGCAGGCGCACCCCGGACCACGCCACGGCGGCCGTGGCGGTGACCGCGCCGGTGGCGGTGGCGAGCAGCACGAGCAGGTGACCACGCGGGACGGACGGCGCATCGGGCTGCACGCCGGACAGCAGGCGGGCGATCCCGAACGCGACGTCCTGGATCTGCGCGTCGTCCATCATCTGGTACCGGTTCTGCAGGACCACCACCGCGCGGTGGGACCCGGGCGTCAGGACGAGCATCGCGGCGTGGCCGGGAGTGGACCCGCCGTGGAAGACCATGGGGACGTCGGTACCGCCCACGACCCCGATCCGCCAGCCCAGGCCGTAGCGGTTGGCGCTTCCCGGGATCGGGACGCCGTCGCCGGTGGCGGCGCGGACCGACGACGGTGTGAGCACCCGGCCGTTCCGCCCCTCGCCGTCGGCGAGATAGACCGAGGCGAATGCGGCCAGGTCGCGAACGGTGCCGCCCAGATAGCCGTAGGCCACGCCGGCGTCGTCCACCCGGGCCGGCACGGCGCGGGTGACACCGAAGAACGATCGGTGCCCGGGCGGTAGTCCACCGTCCCGCGCCTCGGCGGCGGAGGCCAGCGCGCCGGTCATGCCCGCCGGGTCGAGGACCGCCCGGCGCAGGTGGACGGCGAACGGCTCGCCGGTGACCTCCTCGACCAGCGCGCCGAGGATGAGGTAGTTGGCGCTGGTGTACACGTGCCGCTCGCCCGGCGGGGCCACCGGGGTGACCTCGGCCAGCCGCGCCAGGCGGGGGGTGGCGTCCGCGGACCGCGGGCCGTACACGTCGCCGATCGCGCCGGTGGTGGAGGCGGGCAGGCCGCTGGTGTGCCGGAGCAGGTCGCGCACGGTCACGGGGTCGCCGCCGGAACCGAGATCCAGGTCGGGGAGATGGTCGCGCACGGGCTGGTCGAGATCGAGCCGGCCCTGTTCGGCGAGGGCGAGCACCGCCGTGGCGGTGACGGGTTTGCTGACCGACCCCCACAGGAACGGCGTGTCGGCGGTGACCGGGGCGCCGTTGCCGTCGTGTCCCAGCGCTGCGACGTGCGGCTCCTGTCCCGCGTCCACGATGGCGTAGGCCAGCCCGGGGGTTCCGGTCGCGGCCATGTGGTTGCGGACGTAGCGGTCGATCCGCGCGAGGCCGGGTTCGGCCGTGCCGCCCGCGGGCGCCGACGCCGCGGCGGCGGGGACGGGCAGCGGTGCCAGCAGGACGGTGACGAGGAGGAAAGCGGCGGCGATCCGGTGCCGGGCGGTGGGCGGGTGCGTTCGTGATGGGGGCATGACCTGTTCCTCCTGGAGGCCGGGTGGTTCCGGAGCGATAACCATACAGCCATACGGTTATGTTGCCGTACGGTGGTACGGTCATCGGGTGCCGCGAACCGCCGACCACGAGCTGCGCCGCCGCCAGATCGCCGACGCCGTCTGCTCCCTCGTCGCCACCCAGGGCCTGGACTCCGTCACCGTGGCCCGTACCGCGGCAACGGCGGGCATGTCGGTGGGACTCGTCCAGCACTACTTCCGCAGCAAGGACGACATGCTGCTGTGCGCCTTCCAGACCGTCTCGGCCGACATCCGGGCGCGGGTCGGCGCGCACGTGGCGACCGGGGAGCGGCACCGGCGCACGATCGCCGCGATCCTGCTCGATGCCCTGACCGAGTACGTCCCCCTCGACGACGAACGGCGCGCCGAGCACCGCGTCGCCCGCGCGCTCGCCGGGCGCGCCCTGGACGTGCCCCGGCTCGCCGAGGTGGACGCCGCCACCGCCGCCGGACTGCGCGCCGAGATCGCCCGGGCGGTGCGCAACGGCAAGGAGTGCGGCGAGGTGGCCGGCGGCGTGGTCCCGGAATCCGCCGCGCTCCGGCTGTTCGCGCTCGCCGACGGGCTGGCGGCGCAGGTCTACCGGGCCCCCGGCGACGGCTTCGGCCACCGGGACACCGCCGAAGCGGTGGCGACGGCGCTGCGGGCCGAGCTGGCGACCGTCTTCACCGGGGAGTGTCGGCGGTACCGGACGCCCTAGGACCGGCCGCCGGCCACGGCCGGACCGGCACCGCCGCCGTGCCGGTCCCACCTCCTGCCCGGCGTGTGCGGAGTCATTACCCGGCCGGTACGCGTTTCGTGTTCCTTCCGCCGATGTCCGGCTGTTAGACATCTGGAACGGCCCGGCCAGGACACCGGCCGAACGGAGGAGCCGGATGGAGTACACACCCTGGGCGCTGCTCTCCGACGCGGGGCTGATCGCCGCCCTGCTCGTCACGGGGACACTGGTGCGGGCGCACGTGCCGATCGTGCAGCGGCTGATGCTGCCGGCCAGCGTCATCGCCGGATTCCTCGGGCTGCTGCTCGGCCCGCACGTGCTCGGCGTACTGCCCTTCTCCGGGCAGCTCGGCACCTACTCCTCGGTCCTCATCGCGGTCGTGTTCGCCTGCCTCCCGCTCACCGACACCATGGGGTTGCGCGGCGCCGGCCGGCAGACCGGGGCGTTCTCGCTGTACTCCATCGGGATGTACGCCCTCCAGGTGGGCCTGGGCATGGCCTTCGCCCTGCTCGTGCTGGCCCCGGTGTGGGACACCCCCGACGGGTTCGGCATCCTATTGGTCGGCGGGTGGGCCGGCGGGTTCGGGTCGGCCGCCGCCCTCAGCGCGGCCTTCGGCGACACCTGGCCCGAGGCCGCCTCGCTCGGCTTCGCCTCCGCGACCGTCGGCATGCTCGTGGGCATCATCGGCGGGATCGCCGTCAGCAACTGGGGCGTGCGGCGCGGCCACACCGCGCGGGGCGGCGGCCTCGCGGAGCTGCCGGAGGAACTGCGCACCGGCCTGGTCCGCGACCCCGAGCGCCGCCCCTCCCTGGGCACCGCCACCTCCTCGGCGTCCTCCATCGAGCCGCTGGCGCTGCAACTGTGCGTCGTGGGCGCCGTCGCCGCCACGGCCTACGGGATCCAGGCGTGGTTCGGTGGCCTCTTCCCGCGGTTCACGCTGCCGGTGTTCGCGCTGGCGTTCGTCACCGGACTCCTGCTGCGCCTGGCCCTGCGCCGCACCCCGGCCTGGGGGTACCTGGACCCGGCCACGCTCCGGGGGATCTCGGGCACCGCGACCGACGTGCTCATCGTGTGCGGCATCGCCTCGATCGTGCCGGGATTCGTCCAGGGCTTCTGGCTGCCGCTCGTCCTGCTGTTCGTGCTCGGGCTGGCGCTGTGCTTCGTGCTCTTCCGTGTCGTCGCCCCGGCGATGTTCAGCACGAACTGGTTCGAGAAGGCCGTCTTCACCTGGGGATGGTCGACCGGAGCCGTGGCCACCTCCATCGCGCTGCTCCGCATGGTCGACCCCGACCTGCGCACCCGCACCCTGGAAGAGTTCGGGATCGCCTACCTGCCACTGGCGCCGCTGGAGACGGCCACCATCGCCTTCGCCCCGGCGATCATCATGGCGGGGGCGGGCTGGGCGCTCGGCGGCGGGTGGACGGCGCTCGGGCTCATCGCCCTGGCGCTGCCGTGGGTGCTCGGCTGGACCACGCGGTCGCGTGGCCGCGGAGCGCGACCGGACCGGGTGCCCGCCGGCTGACCGCCCGCCCGGGCCACGGCCCCGGGCGGGCGGGGCCGGTACGTGCGGGGCCCGGAACCGCCCGCCCTACGTTCCGACGGCCACGGGAGGTCTCCGCGCGCTGATCCGGCGGCGCAGGCGGGCGAACGGGCGGGGGCGGTTCATCGCCAGGACCGCGCGCACCTCGCCGTCGCGCAGGTACACCGCCGCGAACGATCGCTCCCGCGGGTCGCCCTCCTCGACCCGGACCTCGTCGCCCGGCCCGGCGGCCCCGGCGAACTGCAGCCGCACCCCGTACTGGTCCGACCAGAAGTACGGCACGTGCCGCGACTCCTCCACGAGCGCGCCGGCCAGCAGGTTGCGGACCGCCGTGACCGGCTGTTCCGTCGCGTTGGACCAGTGCTCCACCCGGCGTCCGGGTGAGCGGCCGGGCCACTGGAGGCGCGCGACGTCGCCGGCCGCCACCACACCGGGGACGGAGGTGCGGCAGCCGGGGTCGCACACCACGCCGTCGGCGGTCCGCACGCCGGAGCCGGCCAGCCAGTCGGTGCCGGGCCGCACCCCGACGCCCATGACGACCACGTCGGCGCGGACCACCCGGCCGTCGGCCAGCCGCACCCCCGTCACCCGGGAGCCGCCGGCCAGTCCGGCCACCTGCACCCCGCACATCAGCCGGACGCCGTGGTCGGCGTGCAGCCCGGCGCACACCCGGGCCATGGGAGTGCCGAGCACCGGCGCCAGGGGCAGCGGCGCCGCCTCCACGACGGTCACGTCCAGGCCGAGCGCGGCGCAGGACGAGGCGATCTCGGCGCCGATGAACGAGCCGCCCACGATCACGACCGAGGGGCGGCCGCGGGACAGCCCGGCCCGCAGGGCCTCGGCGTCGTCGAGGGTGCGTAGTGTGTGCACGCCGGCCATGTCCGCGCCCGGCAGCCGCCGCGCGGCGGCCCCGGTCGCGATCACCAGACCGTCGGAGACGATCTCCCGGCCGTCGGCCAGCCGCACCGCGCGCCGGCGCGGATCCAGTGCCACGGCCGGACGGCCCAGCACCCATTCGATGGCCAGAGCCGCCTCCTCCTCGTCGTCGTGCAGCGCGAGGTCCGCGGCCCCGGTTCGCCCCAGCAGGAAGTCCTTGGACAGCGGGGGCCGGTCGTAGGGGCGATGCCGCTCCGCGCCCACGACCGTGAGCCGGCCGTCGAAGCCCTGGTCACGCAGCGCCCGGGCCGCGGTCAGCCCGGCCAGCGAGGCGCCCACGACGGTGACCGACCTCATGCCGCCTCCTCGTGGGCCGCCGCGTGCACGTAGACCGCCCCGTCCTGGACGCTGACGCCGTAGGTGCGCACCGGGCGCCGGGCCGGCGGGCACGTGGGCATTCCCGTCCGCAGGTCGAACGCCGAGGCGTGCAGCGGGCACTCGACGAAGCACCCCTCCAGCCAGCCGTCCGACAGGGAGGCGTCCTGGTGGCTGCAGGTGTCGTCGACGGCGTACAGCCGGCCGTCGACGTTGAACACGGCGATCGGCACGTCGGCGTCGACACGCACGCTCTCGCCCGGGGCGAGGTCGTCAAGATGGCACGCGTAGATCATCACGTCTCCCGTACTCCGCGGGGGCTGGGACGGTGGAACAGCGGCCCGCCGCTGCCGCCGGCCGCGCGGACGCGACACGGCGGGCGGGGGCCCGGCCGTGCCTGGCGGACGCACGGCCGAGCGCACCCCGGACGGGCGGCCGGAGGCCGACGGAAGTGAGGAAGGCCGCTCAATCGGCCGGTGGAAGTGACGGCGCACGCCGCTGTTGTGCTTGACGCAACGGAGTGGCCAACACGCAACAGTCTCGGATCGTCCTCCCCGGCGCGTCAACCCCTGATTTCACCGCCTCCAAGTGGTAACCATCGCGTAACAACGCTTAATCGGATGGGGTATTGACGGCCCACCGACCCGCCCCGCATCGTTGTTCATCGTGCGACTTTGCGCGCCATACGCAACGCGAGGCGGTGTCCGTGGCCGTGTCCCCGTTCCCGTGCCCGTGCCCGTCTCGCTCCCCGTCCGTGTTCGTGCCACCGTTCGCCGCGTGCCGCCGTGCCGCCGTCTCCGCCGTGAAGGGACGCCCATGAGGAGTGCCCGACCCGCCCGCGAACGACCCGACCAGCCCGACCCGCTGCGGCGGGGGCGCCACCGCGCGCCCGCCCCCAGCACCGTGACCGCGAACCGACGCCAGGACCGGGAGCACGCACCATGGCAGGCACGTTGAACGCCGGCGGCCCGAGAGTCGTCGTGATCGGCGCCGGAATCGTCGGCTGCGCACTCGCCGACGAGCTCACCGCCCGCGGCTGGACGAACGTCACCGTCGTCGACCAGGGACCGCTGTTCGCCACCGGGGGATCCAGCTCGCACGCGCCCGGGCTGGTGTTCCAGACCAACACCTCCAAGACGATGACCGACCTCGCGCGCTACACCGTGCGCAAGTACCGCGACCTCACCCTCGACGGCCGGTGGTGCTTCCGGCCGGTCGGCGGCCTGGAGCTCGCCACCACCCCCGAACGGTGGGCCGAGCTCGCCCGCAAGGCCGGCCTGGCCGCCTCCTGGGGTGTGCGCGCCCGGTTGCTGCCGCCCGAGGAGTGCGTCCGGATGTGGCCGATGCTGGACCGCGAAGCGGTGTACGGCGGGCTGTACACGCCCGACGACGGCGTCGCCAAGGCCCTGCGCGCCGCCGAGGCCCAGGCCCGCGCCGCCACGGCGCGCGGCGCCGAGTTCCGCGCCCACCACACCGTGACCGGCATCGAGCAGCGCGGCGGCCGGGTCACCGGTGTCGTCACCGATCGCGGCGAGCTGCCCGCCGACGTCGTGGTCTCCGCGGCCGGGTTCTGGGGGCCACGGATCGGGCGGATGGCGGGTGTCCCCGTCCCACTGCTGCCGATGGCCCACCAGTACGCCACCACCACGCCGATCGCCGCGCTGACCGCCGGCGCCGACGCGGACCTGGAGACCTCCCGGCCGATCCTGCGGCACCAGGACCGCGACCTGTACTTCCGCGAGCACGGCGACCGGATCGGCATCGGCAGCTACGCGCACCGGCCCATGCCGGTGCGCCTCGCGGACGTGCCGCCGCCCGGTGGGCCGGGCACCATGCCCTCCATGCTGGAGTTCACCAAGGACGACTTCGAGCCGAGCTGGCGCGAGGCCATCGCGCTGCTCCCGGCCCTCTCCGGCGCCTCGGTGCAGGACGGCTTCAACGGCGTCTTCTCCTTCACGCCGGACGGCATGCCGCTGCTCGGCGAGTCCCGCGAACTCGCCGGGTTCTGGCTGGCCGAGGCCGTGTGGGTGACCCACTCGGCCGGTGCCGCGCGGGCGGTCGCCCAGTGGCTCGTGGACGGGCGGCCGGAGACCGACCTGCACGAGTGCGACCTGAACCGCTTCGACGACGTCCAGCTCGCCCCCGAGTACGTGGCCCGGCGCAGCGAACGCGCCTTCGCCGAGGTCTACGACATCATCCACCCGCTCCAGCCCGCCGCCGAGCCGCGTCCGCTGCGCACCAGCCCGTTCCACCCGCGCCAGCGGGAGCTCGGCGCGGTGTTCCTGGAGTCCGCCGGATGGGAGCGGCCGCACTGGTTCGAGGCCAACGCCGGCCTCGCCCGCGACCTCCGGCCGCCGGAGCGCGACCCCTGGTCGGCCCGCCACTGGTCGCCGATCGCCGCCGCCGAGGCCCGCGCCACCCGCGAGCGCGTCGCGCTGTACGACATGACCCCGCTCCGGCGCCTGGAGGTCGCCGGGCCGGGAGCGCTCGCCCTGCTGCAGCGCCTCACCACCAACCAGCTCGACCGCGCGGCCGGCACCGTCACCTACACGCTGCTGCTCGACCACGCCGGCGGCGTGCGCAGCGACCTCACCGTCACCCGGCTGGCCGAGGACCGTTTCCAGGTCGGCGCCAACAGCAGCCTCGACCTGGACCGGCTGCTGCGGCACGCCCCCGGCGACGGATCGGTGCGCGTCACCGACATCACCTCCGGCACCTGCTGCGTCGGCGTGTGGGGGCCGCTCGCCCGGGACCTCGTCCAGCCGCTGACCGACGACGATTTCTCACACCAGGGCTTCGGCTACTTCCGCGCCCGCCGCGCCCACATCGAGCACGTGCCCGTGCTCGCGCTGCGCGTCTCCTACGTCGGCGAACTCGGCTGGGAGCTGTACACCACCGCCGACCTCGGCCTGCGGCTGTGGGACGTGCTGTGGCGGGCCGGCGAGCGGCACGGGGCCGTCGCCGCCGGCCGCAGCGCCTTCAACAGCCTCCGGCTGGAGAAGGGGTACCGGGCCGCCGGGGTGGACATGACCACCGAGCACGATCCGTACGAGGCCGGGCTCGGTTTCGCGGTGCGGCCGGACAAGGGCGATTTCGTCGGACGGACGGCGCTGCTGGACCGCGCCGACCGCGAACCCGCGCGGCGGCTGACCTGCCTCACCATGGACGATCGCTCCCACGTGGTCATGGGGGCCGAACCCGTCTACCCCGACCGGTCCGGCGGTGCGGTGGTCGGCTACGTCACCAGCGCGGCCTACGGGTACACGATCGACCGCCCGATCGCCTACGCCTGGCTGCCGGCCGCGCTGGCGGCGGCGGGCACCCGGGTGTACGTCGAGTACTTCGGCGAACGCCGGGCCGCCACGGTCGCCGCCGAACCGCTCGTCGACCCCGAGATGGCGCGCATCCGCCGCTGACGCGACGCCCCGGCCCGGAGAGGACACCGTCACCATGAACACCAGCTACGACGTCATCGTCATCGGCCTGGGCGGCATGGGCAGCGCCGCCGCCTACCACCTCGCCGCCCGCGGCCGGCGCGTCCTGGGCCTGGAACGGTTCGGGCCCGCCCACGACCAGGGGTCCAGTCACGGCGGCTCCCGCATCATCCGGCAGGCGTACTTCGAAGACCCCGCCTACGTGCCGCTGCTGCTGCGCGGCTACGAACTCTGGGACCGGCTGGCCCGCGACTCCGGCGCCGACGTGTTCGTCCAGACCGGCGGGCTCATGATCGGCCGCCCGGACAGCCACACCGTCGCGGGCAGCCGCCGCTCCGCCGAGCGGTGGGGGCTGCCGTACACGATGCTGGACGCCGCCGAGATCCGCCGGCGCTTCCCCACCTTCACCCCCGAGGCCGACGAGGTCGCGCTGTTCGAGGAGCGCGCCGGGTTCGTCCGGCCCGAGGTCACCGTCGCCGCGCACCTGCGACTCGCCGCCGCGGCCGGTGCCGACCTGCGCTTCGAGGAGCCGGCCGTGGAGTGGGACGCCCCACCCGGCGGCGGCGTCCGGGTGACCACACCCGCCGGGGGCTACACCGCCGAGCGCCTGGTGATCTGTCCCGGCGCGTGGGCGCCGCGACTGCTCGCCGACCTCGGCGTGCCCTTCACCGTGGAGCGCCAGGTGATGTACTGGTTCGCCCCGCGCGGGGGGATCGAGCCGTTCGAGCCGCAGCGCCACCCCATCTACATCTGGGAGGACGCCGCCGGCGAGCAGGTCTACGGCTTCCCGGCCATCGACGGCCCTGCGGGCGGCGTGAAGACCGCGTTCTTCCGCCGCGGCGCCGAGTGCACCCCCGAGTCCATCGAACGGCGCGTCACCCCCGCCGAGGCCGCCGTCATCGCCCGGCACCTCGCCCCCCGGCTCCCGGACGTCCCCGGCCGCTTCCTGCGCGCCGCCGCCTGCATGTACACCAACACGCCCGACGAGCACTTCGTCATCGCCCAGCACCCGCGGCACGCCCAGGTGAGTGTGGCCTGCGGATTCTCCGGGCACGGCTTCAAGTTCGTCCCGGTGGTCGGCGAGATCCTCGCCGACCTGGCCACCACCGGCCGCACCGGCCATCCCATCGCCCTGTTCGACCCGCGGCGCAGCCGCACCGAGCCGACCCGCACGAGGTGAGCACGTGACGACCACCGACCTGCCGTCCAGCCTGATCGCCACCCTGCCCGGCCACCTCTACACCGACCCGGCCGTCTTCGCGCTGGAACAGGACCGGATGTTCCAGAGCATGTGGTTCTGCGCCGTGCGCGCCGCCGACCTCGACCGGCCCGGCGCCTTCCGCACCGTCCAGGTGGGCGCCGAGAGCGTCATCGTCAGCCGCGACCGCGCCGGTCACGTGCGGGCCTTCCTCAACGTGTGCCGCCACCGCGGCGCCCGGATCTGCACGGAGGAGCGCGGCGAGGTCCGCCGCTCGTTCCAGTGCCCGTACCACGCCTGGACCTACGACCTCGAAGGCCGGCTGGTCGCCGCCCCCAACCTGGTGCGGATGCCCGACGTCGACCGCGACGCCTTCGGCCTGGTGCGCGTGCACGTGCGCGAGTGGCTCGGCTACGTGTGGGTGTGCCTGGCCGACGAGCCGCCGTCCTTCGAGGAGACCGTCGTGGGCGCGGCCACCGAACGCCTCGGCGACACCGAGGCCATCGGCCGCTACCGGATCGAGGACCTGGCGCTGGGCCGCCGCATCCGCTACGACGTGCGGGCCAACTGGAAGCTCATCATCGAGAACTTCATGGAGTGCTACCACTGCGGCACCATCCATCCCGAGCTGACCGAAGTGCTCCCGGAGTTCGCCGACGGCTACGCCGCGCAGTACTACGTCGGCCACGGCGCCGAGTTCGGAGCGGACGTCCGCGGATTCACCGTGGACGGCGGCGAGGGCTTCGCCCGCCTCGACGGCGTCACCGACGAACAGGACCGCCGCTACTACGCGATCACCATCCGCCCCCAGGTGTTCGTCAACCTCGTCCCCGACCACGTCATCATCCACCGCATGTTCCCCCTGGCCGCCGACCGCACGGTCGTGGAGTGCGACTGGCTGTACAGCCCCGGCGTGATCGAGTCCGGGCACGACGTATCGCGGTCGGTGGAACTGTTCGACCGCGTCAACCGGCAGGACTTCGCCGCCTGTGAGCGCTGCCAGCCGGCGATGTCCTCCCGCGCCTACCGCGCGGGCGGAGTGCTGGTGCCCGTCGAGCACCACATCGGGGCCTTCCACACCTGGGTGGCCGAGGTGCTGGGCTAGCCGCGGCGGCCATGGAGTGGGACGGCGTCGCGCCGAGGTGACACGGCGGTGTCCCCGAGCCTCCCGGGGACGCGCGGCCGGGTGCGGTCTACTGGTGAGCGGAACACGGGCCGGGCCGCCGAACCGGCCGGCCCGTCCCACCCACGGACGGGAGGCAGCGACATGCGCATCACCCTTCGGCGCCGGTTCGGCGCGCTCGCCGCCGGCCTGGGGCTGGCGGCGGGCACGGCGTTCACCGTCGCTCCGGCCGAACCCCGGCCCGGCAACAGCTTCACCTGCGACCAGGTGCTGGTGCCGCCTCGGGAGGAATCCGAGGAGGCCACGGGGCGAGGCCGCTGCGTCGCCGACACCCCGCGGCCGGACCCGCAGGGGCCGGGGTTCATCACGGCCCGTGTCAGCGGGCCCACGGTGCAGTGCGTGGACGTCATCGGCTACCACGCGCCGCGGTACGTGCGCGGCGAGGGGTGCCGGACCCTGGCCCGGTGAGGCGTGTCGCGCGCAGAGATACCGGTCTGGTGTGGTGTGACCGGTTAAGGTGCGGAGTGTGAGCAATGGAACGCTCACCGTGACGGGCACGTGACCAGTGCCGGCCGGACTCCGCGCCGTTCGACAGCGCCATGCGGCGTGCCACCTGTCGCCGCCGCGTCCGGCCGGGAGACGGAGGCAGCCATGGGCATCGCGACCGGGGGCCGGGCGTCGGCCATCCTCGCGGGCGTGGGACTCGTACTGGCCGGGGCCGCCCCCGCGACGGCCTGGCCCGGCAACAGCTACACCTGCGATGTCCTGGTCTACGACTCCAACGGGCACGGCCTCGGCGAGGACAACTGCACGCCTGACACCGCAGACCAGGAGAACCAGGGCTTCGGGCACATCTCGGTCCGGTCCGGCCTCTTCGACGTGCGGTGCGAGCACATCGACGGCTACGAGGCGCCCGAGCGCGTCTACGGCACCGGATGCCGCTTCATCGCCCGCTGACGTGGACCTTGCGCCGCACCGGCCGTGGCCGGTGTGACGGGTGTGACCAGTGAGGCTCGATGGAGAATTGAGCCGCGCTTGAGCTCACGTTGCCACGGTGGGACCTGCGAACGGGCCGGACCCGCACCGGGCGAACGCGTCCACCGGCCCGTCACGGAGGTGAGTCATGCGTACGTCGATCCGTACTCGTGCGGCACTGGTGGCGGCCGGCCTGGGACTGGCGGCGTCGGCCGGCCTGGCCCTCGCCGCGCCGGCGGCGGCCGAGCCCGGAAACAGCTGGACGTGCGACCGCGTCCTGCACGACCGTCCGCTCGGCCCGGCCGAGGGCGTCGGGAACTGCGTCCCGGACAACTCCTCGGCCCGCCTCGGGGAACCGGGCTTCATCACCGAGCGCTACACCGGCCGCAAGGTCCGCTGTGAAGGGGTGGACGGCACGGACGCCCCCGACATCGTCAGGGGGTTCCGCTGTCTCTGGTCGAACTGATCCGCACTGACGGACCGGGCCCACGCGCGGCCCGTTCCGAACTCACGAGCAGCACGACCTGAGCAGGACGAGGAGGCGATAGATGCGCATGTCCAATCGCGCCCGCGCGCTGGCCGTGGCGGCCGGCCTGGGGCTGGCCGCGGTGACCGGCCTGGCGACGGCTGCGCCCGCCGCGGCGCAGCCCGGCGAGAGCTGGGTCTGCGACTTCCTGGACACCAGCCGCCTGCCGAGCGCGGCGGGCTTCGGGAACTGTGTGGGGATCTGGGGACCGGGCGGCTACATCATCGAACGCGGCAGTCACGACGCCGTGCGGTGCCGGACCATCGCCCCGGACCCGCCCGGGGCCGTGTTCGGCGCCGGCTGCCGGCACGCGTGATCCGGCCCCCGGCGCGGGCACCCGGCCGGCCGGTCAGGCCGCCGCTGCGCGCCTGACCGCCGACCCACTACGAGCCGATCGCCCCCGGGAGGCGCCCCGTGGGAACCGGCCGGCACCGTGGCGCCCCGGACCGCGGCATCGCGGTCCGGGGCGCCGGTGCGGCGGTCGGGGACCGCGATCAGCTCACCCGGGTGATGCGGCCCTCGCCGCCCTCCGGGTAGTCCTCAGCGGTGACCCGGCCGCCCAGGCCGTCGGTGAGGAAGGTCTGCAGGGCCTGCTGGTAGGTGAGCCCCACCGAGGTGAACGGCAGGCCGCGGAACGGGTACTGGTCGCCGCCTCGGGCCGAGAAGTCGTGCGTGGCCACCGAGATGCCCGGGCCGTCGACGACCTCGCCGTCCGCCACGATGACGGTGCCGTCGGCCAGCGTCACGTCGCGAACCCGCTCACCGGCCCGCTGCACCACGCCGTCGTCGTTCACCTGCTGCGCGGTGGCCGACGGGTCGTAACTGAACGACAGGCCGGCCACCTGGGCGAACCGGCCGTCGGCGGCCGGGATGCCGGAGACCGCGTTCTCCAGCAGTTCCTTGACCTGCGCCCGCGGCACGTCCGGGACGACCGCGACGAAGTTGGCGAACGGCGCGATCTCGTAGGTGTCGAGCTCGGTGATCTCGCCGGCCGGGACCAGCGCGCCGTTGCGGATGCCACCACCGTTCTGCAGCGCGATCTGCGGCGGCGTGACCCCGTACTGTTCCGCGTTGGCCTGTCCCGCGGCGAGCACGGCGTCGGCGAGCAGGTTGCCGAGGTTGGTCTCCTGGGTGCGCACGCCCGGGTCGCGGCGGCCCTCCAGCGCGACATCGCTGGTCGCCACCACGTTCTCCGCCATGGCGTCGACGTACTCCTGGACCGGCTCGGTCACGCGGCGCTGGGTCCGGCGGTCCGGCTGGACCGCGTCCTCGCCGACACCGGAGACCCGCACCGGGCCCGACTGGTCGGAGACGGAGACGACCCGCCCGGACCGGTCGAAGTTCACCACGAGCTGGCCCACGTACTTGTACTCACCGGCCGTGGTGACCACCGGGACGTCGACCCCGTCGGCGTCGGCGACGTACAGCGGGTACCGAAGCGGGTCGCCGGTCTCGGGGTCGGCGGTGACGGTGTCGCCGGGCACGAGCGGGGTGTCGTCGTCGGCGAGCAGCTCGTGGCCGCCGCCCGCGATCACCACGTCCACGCCGCTCAGCTCCGACACGAGGGCGCGCTCCTCGCTGATCCCCTGCAGGTGGGAGATCAGCACGATCTTGTTGACGCCCTGGGCCATCAGGGCGTCCGCCTCGGCCTGGACGGCGGCGGCGAGCTCCTCGTCGACCTTGACGCCGCGCGGGCTGGAGATGGCGGCGAGCAGCGGCGTCTCCAGGCCGATCACGCCGATCTTCTGGCCGCGCTCCCGGACGACCGTGCTCGACGCGAGCCGGCCCCGCTCGGCCAGCTCGGCCAGCGACTCCTCGCCCGAGACGTCGATGTTGGCCGAAACGAACGGCGCCCGGCCGGGCACGCCCGCGATGAAGTCGGCCAGCACCTCCGGCCCCAGATCGAAGTCGTGGTTGCCGAGCGTCAGGGCGTCGTAGCCGATCTCGCCCATGGCGAGCGAGTCGTAGTAGGGGGTCCCGTTCTCCAGGCTCGCGGTGAACTGCGGCCCGGGCAGGAAGTTGTCACCCGACGACAGCGTGACCACGCCCCGGTTGCCCCGCGATTCACCGGGCTGCGCGGACGACGGCCGCACCGCGTCGCGCTGGAGCTGGTGCACCAGGGCGGCGAACCGGGCGACGCCGCCGTAGTCGGGGTCGGCCGAGGCGCCGAGCAGGTGCGACTCGCCGTCGTTGTTGTGCAGGATCGTCAGGGTGAACGAGGCCCGGCCGGCCGCCGAGGACTCGGCCGCCGCCGGCGGCGCCAGCGTCACGGTGACGGCCGAGGCGACGAGGAGGGCGCCCGCCGTACGCCGGAGGGGAGAGGGGGGTATCAGCATGCTGTTCCCGTCTGGAAAAAGACATAACGGACCCGGGGTGCGTGCACACCCCGGGAAGTCCGATGGAGCCACTCATGCTAGAGGTCCGCGGGGAACAGCAGGATGAAAGCAGGTAGCGTTTTGGACACCGATCATGCTCACGGCCAGGCACGGCGGGCGCGTCCACGCGCACCGTGACGACGGGGGCACGCCCGGTGTCCCCCGGGCGCCGCGGTCCGGAAGCGCTGCGGGGGAGCGGCGTGGTGGCGGCCCACGACTCGGTGCTACAGCCAGTCGTGCTCCCGCGCGTACCGGGCCGCCTCGTGCCGGGTGCGGGTCTGGGTCTTCTGCATCGCGTTAGAGAGATAGTTGCGCACCGTGCCCGCCGCCAGGTGGAGCCGGGCGGCGATGTCGGCGACCGAGTAGCCGTCGCCGGTCGCCCGCAGCACGTCGATCTCCCGGTCGGTGAGCGGGCAGTCGTCGATGACGGCGAGTGCGGAGACGTCCGGGTCGATCCAGCGCTTGCCCGCGTGCAGTGTCGCGATGACCGAGGCGATGTGCGCCGGTTCCGCCGACTTGCTGACGAACCCCTGGACCCCGAGTTTCAGCGCCTTGCGGAGCACGCCCGGCCGGGCATGGCGGGTCACCATGAGGATCACCTGCTCCGGCCGCGCGCGGCGGATCGCCGAGACGGCGCCGAGGCCGTCCACTCCCGGCATCTCCAGATCGATGACGAGCACGTCGGGCCGGTGCCGCAGGGTGGCCTGGACGGCGGCCTCTCCGTCTCCGGCCTCGGCGAGCACGGTGATGTCCCCTTCGAGCGGGAGCAGTGACGCCAGCGCCGTGCGGAGGAGGGCCTCGTCGTCGGCGAGCACCACGGTGGTCATCGGTCGTCCCTTCCGTGTCGTCAGAGCGCGGCGTCGGAACGCCGGCGCGGGAACTCCGCGGCCGTCAGGAACCGGCCGTCCCGCTGTTCCACCGTCAGTTCGCCGCCCTCGCCCGCCACCCGTTCCCTGAGGGCGGCGAGCCCGCCGAGCCGGGGCGGCGGCTCCGCGCGCACCCCGTCGTTGACGATGGTGATACCGGACCTGGACAGCGTGATCCGCACCTCGCACGCTTCCGCGTGCCGCAGGATGTTGGTCGTCGTCTCCCGCAGGACCTGGCCGAGCAGCTCGCCCGCGCTCGGGTCCACCTCGGTCTCGCGGTCGACGCGCACCCGGATCCCCGCGGCCTCGAAGAGGTTCTTCGCGTTCTCCAGCTCGGCGGACAGGTTGAGCCGCCGCTGGGCGTAGGCGAGCTCCTTGGTCTGGGTGATGGTGTCGCTGACCAGGGCGTGCACCTCGCGCAGTTCCCGCTTCACCCGGTCGATGTCGCTGTCGACCAGCTTCTGGGCCAGCGCGACCTTCAGTTTCACCACGTGGAGGGTGTGGCCCTGGATGTCGTGCAGGTCGCTGGCGAACCGTACCCGCTCCCGGATGACGGCGAGCTCCGCTTCGCGTTCCCGTGACTCCTCCAGCTCCGTCACCATGTCGTAGAACCCCTTGTTGGGGAACATGAGGCCGGTCACCACCGCGGTGACGCTCGCGGGGATGAGGACGTAGTTCAGCAGAACTTCGGGGACGTCGCCGGGCGCGACCAGCAGCCGGGTGGCCCCCACGGCGGCGACGAAGACCGTCAGTCCCACGGCCGCCACGCCCCGGTGGCGCGGCAGCCGGGGGACGATGAGCGGGCCCACGAGGGCGATGCCGAAGAACGCCGTGCCACCGCCCACCACCAGCACTCCGAGCAGCCACACCACCGCGGTGACGGCCAGGCAGGGAAGCGCGACACGGAAGAGGCCGCCCATCGCCCACCACGAGAAGGCCACCAGCGCCGCCGCCACACCCAGGCCCAGAACGGCGGCGTGCCACCAGGTCTCGGCGTCGATCACCACCAGCAGGATGCCCACGGCGGTGTGCAGCGGGAGGTACTTGACGAGGTTGAGTCTGCCCAGCCGCCCCTGCGTCCGCTGAGCGTGGCCGGACGTCACGGGTGGCTCTCCATGTGCGGCTCTCCGGGATCGGGGACGGCGGGGTCTGCGTCCAGTATTCTCGCCGTCCGCGGCGCGCGGCAGTGACGCGGTGTCATGCGTTCACCCGCAGGAACGTCATGGCGAGGTGATGACGTGGTTGCACTGGCAGCCGAACGCGCCGACGGCTGAGATGGTCGGCATGACCGCGACACCTTGGCCGTGCGGCATCGGCGGACCCGACGCCGCCGCGGCGACTCTCCCCGCTCGGCCACCACCTCGAACCGGGACGTTCCCCGCCCATGCGGTCACGCTCCACCATCCCGAACACGTCCGCGTGCCGCGTGAGCGGACGCGCAGCGCGGTCCTCGCGGGCCGCGCCCCGGAGACGGTCCCCGCCGAGGACGTGGCCCCGGCCGTGATCGCGGCCGAAGCCGGCATTTCGACCGTTCGACCGTGTTCCCGCCGATCGAACGCCGGCCGCACCGCTCGGCGGTCACGGCGATCCACGAGCACTCCGATACCGCGCCCCCGGGATCCGCCCAGCGATCCTGGCGGCCGTCACGGCCTGCAGAACGCCCTCCCAGCCGACGCCGGCCCGCGCCCCGGACGCGTGGCCGCGTCCCGCCGGGCCACCACCGACCGAGATCACCGGAACGAGGACTCCACCACCATGCCGACCGACCACTCCGAGCACTCCGACCACCCGCATCCGCCGGCTCCGGCCGGCACCGTCTCCCCGGCACGCCCGGGCTGGCCCGAGATCGCGGCCGGCCTCATCGCCCTGGTCGCCGCCACGGCCGCCGTCCTCGTCTTCGGCCCGCCAGGGCTGGACCTGGACCCGGTCCCCTACGGACTGGTGCTGGCCGCCTGGTCCGGGGTCGCCGGCCTCACCGGCTTCGCCGCCGCCGCGCTGCTGCGCATCCGGTCCTGGGGCGCCTTCAGCGTGCGCCGCACCACCTGGCGGTGGATGCTCGCCGGGGTGGCCGGGGGCCTGGTCGCCCTGGTCGTCAAGGCCGTGTTCATCTCCGCCATCACCACCCTGACCGGGTTCGACTCCGATCCTCAGGGCATGTACTACGACGCGGCCGGCGGCGGTGTGCTGCCGCTGATCCTGACCTTCGCCTTCCTGGCCGTCCTCACCCCCATCGGGGAGGAGTTCCTCTTCCGCGGCGTCGTCACCAACGCCCTGCTGCGCTACGGACCCGTCGTCGGCGTCCTGTCCAGCTCGCTGATCTTCGCCGTCTTCCACGGCGTCAACATCATCCTGCCCGCGGCCGTCGTGGTGGGCGTCATCGCCGCGGAGATGATGCGCCGCAGCGGCTCGATCTGGCCCGCGGTGGCCGTGCACGCCGTCAACAACACCGCCCTGCCGCTGCTGGTGATGCTCACCGGATACGCCGGTCCCGGCTGAGCGGACCGGCCGGTGCCGGAGGAGCGCGGTGGGCCCGGACCCGTTCGGCGAGGTCCGGGCCCTCGCCGGAGCCGGAGGAAGTGGCCTCGCGCCACAGGGGCCGCCCGGTGGCGGCGTCCTTCATGTGCGCGCCGGCCGCGCGGCCCGGATCCGCGCGCCGCGGGTACGATCCGGCGCATGTCAGAAGCCCCGCGCCCGCGTTTTCTCGTCGTGCACGACTACGGCATGGGCGGCCTGTGGTGGTGGGTCCGGGCGAACTCGGCGCGGGAGATCCTCGACACCTGCTCCGAGGTCGAGGTGGTCACCGACCCCGAGACCGTGCGCCGCTACGCGAACGACTCCCACCTGGAGGAGTTCGACCTGGCCGCGCTGCCCCCGGACTCACCGCTGGCGAAGATGCGCGCCCAGCGGGACCGCCAGCGTGGCCGCCCCGGCTTCGGCGCGCTGGTGGGACGGGACCGCGTGTACCTGCGCATGCCCTTCGGCGACGACTCCGGCACCGTGGACTACCTGCTGGAGCTGGGGCCGGACGGCCGGTGGGTCCGCCAGGTCGAACTCGCCCCGGACGGCGGGCTGCGGATGTCGGCCGGTGATTGGCCGATCAATCCGCCGTTCGATCTGTACGATCCGGACCTCGCCGAGCTGGAGATCGCCGCCGGGGAGTTCGAGGACGCGTGGCGGCGCGCCCGGCCGGATCCCCGCGGCGGCGGATGACCACGGCGTCCCGGTCCGGGACCCCGATGGCACGCACCGGCCGGGGTGCCGCCCGTCCGTGATGGAGATGAGCCGTCCGTGGGGCGACGAGCGATGCGGGCGGTGGACGGGGCGCCGCGGCCCCGGCGCGGTGGGAGGTGGTCGGTCCCGCCGCGCGTGCGGCGGGACCGCGGAACCGAGTCAATCACCTCACGCCGCCGGCCGCCAGATCCTCCGGCCCGCTCCTGGAACGGCGATGGTCCGGATCCCGGCGAAAACCGCGAATCTATCGCATATAAGGACGCGGTCCAGAACCCATCTCATTCCCCCTCCACACCATGGCCGCTCAGGCCCCGGCCCCCGGCCCCCGCGGCACGTCGGCGGCGGGGCCGACCAGGTGGAAGCGGCCGTCCAGCCCGGTGAGCCGCAGAATCCGGGTGAGCAGCCGGTTGGGCCGGCGCAGGGTGATCCGGCCGCCGAGCCGTTCGGCGTGGTTGGCGGCGTGCACCAGCGCCGACAGCCCGGGCGCGTCGCAGAACACCACCGCGGAGACATCGACGATCAGCCGGGGGCCGTGCCGGTCGAGCGCCTGGACCAGGCCGAACGCCAGGTCGCCGGTCGTGGCGATGTCCAGCTCCCCGGAGACGAACGCGACGGCGGATCCGGACGGCGGCCGCTCCACGGTCAGCCGCATCGGCGACGGCCGCGTGGGAGGCGGCGCGTCGGGACTCTCGTGTGTCGGCCAGTGCATGGGGGGCTCGCCCTTCTCGACCCGAGACTCCAGCATGGTCCTCGCCGTGAACCCCGGCAAGGGCCGGACGGGCGGCGAGCGGGTTCCGGCCCACCCGGATGGCGGCCGCCCCGGCCGCCGCTCCGTTGCGCGCCCGCCCGGTGTCAGAGCCCGCTCCTATGCTTCCGGCCGTCGGAACACAGCGGCGAGACCTGGAAGAGGCCACCATGGCGGACGACCACACGTACCTGGAGCTCTCCGAGGAGGGCGGGGGCGCGCACAAGTTCTACGAGGTGGTGCGCGAGGGCACCCGGGTCACGGTCACCTACGGCCGCATCGGCGAGCGGGGCCAGACCAAGGTCACCGACTTCGCCACCGAGCAGCAGGCCCGCGCCGCCGCGGCCAAGAAGGTCAACGAGAAGACCCGCAAGGGGTACGCCCCGGCGGTGCGCGGCCAGCGCGTCCGCCGTCCGGTGACCCGGCGCCCCATCGTCAGCAACCGGTCCACCGCCGACCAGGCGCCCGTGCTGTGGCGGTTCGCCAGCGGAGCCGCGGCCTTCGGCATCTTCGTGGACGAGAACAGATGCTGGGTGGGCAACCAGCACGGTGACGTCTACACGCTGACCCACGGCGGCGGCGTCACCGGCCGGTTCCGGCTGCCGGACGGCGTGAAGTGCATCGTGGCCGACGACTTCTGGATCTACGCCGGCTGTGACGACGGCAAGGTGTACGACCTGAGCGGCAAGGTGCCCCGGGTCGCCTACGAGATCTCGGCCGACGTCGACATCTACTGGCTGGACATCGACGACGCGACGCTGGGCGTCTCCGACCGCAACGGCCGGATCACCACCATCGACCACGAGGACGAGTTCCAGTGGGCACGCGATGTCGAGGGCGACTCCGCCTGGATGGTGCGCTGCGACGGCGACCGGGTGTACCACGGGCACTCGCGCGGGGTGGCGTGCTACGACGCCGCCGACGGCACGCCCCGCTGGCAGACGCCCGTGTCGGGCAACGTGCTCTTCGGCTGGCAGGAGGCCGACTCCGTCTACGCGGGCACCGGGCGGGGCAGGGTGCACCGGCTGAACAAGGCCGACGGCGCGGTCACCGCCGTGTACGCGTGCGACGCCGCGGTCTTCTCCTGCGCCACGGCACCGGGCGGCCGGTACGTCTTCGCGGGCGACAACCACTCGTCGGTGTACTGCTTCGACGAGTCCGGCCGGCGGCTGTGGAAGCTCGCCACCGGATGCGGGTCGGCGTTCTCCATGCAGTTCCTCGACGACCGGCTCTACATCGTCACGACCGACGGCACCCTGGCCTGCGTGGACGCCAGCGAGGCGGCGATCCGGGCGGCACAGGAGGGGACCGTCCCTGAGCCCGTGGACGTCAAGGCCGCCGCGTCGCTGCGGCCGGTCGAGCCCTCCGGGGCCCTGGAGACGACGGCCGACACCGGCGACGGCGTCGTGGTCGAGTGCTACCAGGAGGGCGGCCGGCTGCGGGTGCGCGTGGTCAGTCCCGGATACGACTCCACGTGGCACGTGCAGTTCCCCAAGGGCGTGCGGCAGGCCGGTGCCCGTTATCTGGTCGACGGCGTGCGGCCGTCCGGCCGGGGCGGGTTCTACCGGGCGCACGGCGACATCAAGCGCTTGGTCTGACGGCGGTACGCCGCTTCGGCGCCGGGGAGTCAGGCGGTGGTGGACGGGAAGCCCCGCAGCACGGCGGCGCCGGTCACCCGGTCGGCGGCCAGGTCGGCCAGTGCGCGGTCGGCCTGGCCGAAGGGGTAGGGCGTGGTGGTGACGTCGAGGCGGTGCCGGGCGGCGACGTCGAGCAGCGCCCGGCCGTCGGCACGGGTGTTGGCGGTGACGCTGCGCAGGGTGCGCTCCTGGAAGAGGTGCCGCTGGTAGTCGAGTCCGGGGATGCCGCTGAGGTGGATGCCGGCGACCGCCAGGGTGCCGCCGCGGTCCAGCGCCGCCAGGGCCACGGGCACCAGGTCGCCGGCCGGGGCGAACAGGATGGCGGCGTCCAGCGGTTCCGGCGGGGTGGCGCGGGCGTCGCCCACCCAGTGCGCGCCGAGCCGCCGGGCGAGGTCGCGGGCCTCGGGCGCGCGGGTCATGACGTACAGCCGGGCGCCGCGCAGGAGCGCGACCTGCGCGGTGATGTGCGCGGAGGCGCCGAACCCGTAGATGCCGAGGCGGCCGCCCTCCGGCAGGTCGGCGCGCGCCAGCGCCCGGTGGCCGATGATGCCGGCGCACAGCAGCGGGGCGAGTTCCTCGGCGGGGCGGCCCTCGGGGAGCCGGTACACGTAGTCGGCCGGGGCCGTGGCGTACGGGGCGAAGCCGCCGTCGGCGTCCCAGGCCGTGTAGCGGGAGGCCGGGCAGAGGTTCTCGTCGCCGCGGCGGCAGTAGCGGCAGGTGCCGCAGGTGGCCCGCAGCCAGGCGATGCCGACCCGCGCGCCGATCGGGGGCGCCGTGCCCCCGGGCCCGTGGCCGACGACACGGCCCACCACCTCGTGCCCGGGGACGGTGCCGGGGCGGCGTGGCGGCAGGTCGCCCTCGGCCAGGTGCAGGTCGGTGCGGCAGACGGCGCACGCCTCGACCGCCACGAGCACGTCGCCGCGTCCGGGGACGGGGACCGGCTTGCGGATCATTCGCAGTGGCCGGGTGGCCATGGGACCGGGCTGCCGCACCACCCAGGCGGGCATGGTCTCGGGCAACGACGTCGGTACACCGGTCATGGTCGGGACCTCCTCGCCCTCCCCCTTCCCGGTGACGGGCGGCGGCACCCGCGAGCCGCGGCGGGAGGTGCCGGGCGGCCCGCCGGTTCTCGCCATGGACCATCCCAGGTGGGAACATATGGCCGCAGATAGTCCGATTACCATCGGAACATGACCGCGCTCCGTCCCTCCTGCGCCCCCGTGGACCTGACATGGCTGCTGACCCGGGCGGCCCGGCGCATGCGTGCCGAACTCGACACCGCCGCCCGCGAGCATGAGCTGGCCGGCATCCGCGACTGGGTCGTGCTGACCGCGCTCACCCGGTCGGAGGGGCGGACCCAGTTGCAGCTCGGCCGGGATCTCGGGGTGGACAGGACCACGCTCACGCTGCTGGTGGACCGGCTGGAGGGCGACGGTCTGGTTGTTCGGCGGCACGACCTTCGGGACCGGCGGGTCCGTATCCCGCACATCACCGACGCGGGGCGCGATCGCCAGGCCCGGGTCGCCCGGACCTGCGAGGCCGCCGAGGCGCGGCTGCTCTCCGGCTTCACGGCGCAGGAGCGGCAGGCGCTGCGGTCGCTGCTGCTCCGTCTGGCGGAGTGGCCCGAGGAGCCCGGCGAAGCGGGCCGGTGACCGCGGCCGTGCCGGGCGGCCCGGGCCGCGCGAACGGGGACCGGGTGCGCCGGCGCCGTAACCGCCCGCGATAGTCTCCCATGGCACTGTGCCGGTGCGGTCGCGGCGACGATGGAAGGCGGACTGACGACAACGTGTTACCGATGCGGCCCCGTGGCCGGGACCTCGGCGATTCGGCAAGGCGGACGTCGCGCCGTCGGCGGCGACTCGACGGGATCGCCGTCGCGGTGTGGAGCGTCGTCGGCGTGCTCGCGCTGCTCTCCTACTTCGTAGGGATGTGAGCCCGGCGGGCCGGCCCGCCGCGTGGTGCGCCGGGATCCGCGGCCGGCCGCCGCTCCCGCCCGGCCCCGCCCGTCAGGCGCGCGGTGTCGCCCGCGCCGCCCCGGCGGCGGCCAGCAGCACCGCGCAGGTGAACCACAGGGCTCCGCCGGCCCCGGCCCCGGCCGCGATCAGGCTGGCGCCGGCCGGCAGGGCCACCTGGCCGAACCGGTTGCCCATCAGCCGCAGCGCGAGCGCCGTGCTCCGTGCGGTCTCGGGGACCGCGCGCACCACCACGGTCATGGTGAGCGGCTGGCCGAGGCCGAGCAGGAAGCCCCCGGCGAGGAGGGCGGCGGCCATGACGGCGGGCCCGGCGAACGGCATCGGCACCACGGCGAGCGTCAGCGCGGCGCCCAGTGCGCTGCCCACGATCAGGACGCGCCGCGACCACTTGCGCAGCATCCACGACATGAGCAGCCGGGAGGCCACGGAGGCGGCCGCCCGCAGGCTCAGCAGGATGCCCACGGTCGCCGGGACGATGCCGCGCTGTTCGGCGATCAGTGGCAGGTAGGCGGTGAGCACGTCCACGGCGGCCAGCAGGGCGAGGCTCACGAACAGCCCGGGCGCGATCCCCGGCCGGCGCAGCAGGTCGGCCACCGGCAGCGGGGCGGCGCCGTCCTCCGCACGGGCGGCGGCGGACGTCCCGCGGCACGCCCGCCACACTCCGGCCGCCGCCGGCAGTGCCGCGAGCGCGATCGCGCCGGCGACGGCCAGCGCGGCCTGGGTGGGGCCGCGCAGTCCCGTGCCCGAGGCGTCGCCGAGCAGCAGGCCGGCCAGCGCCGGGCCCAGCAACTGGCCGATGGACGTCACGGCGGTGAACCAGCCGAAGTTGCGGTCGAGGTCCTGCTCCGCCGAGCACCGGGCGATCAGCCCCTGTCCGGCCACCATGAAGGCGAGGTGGCCGAAACCGAGCATGGTGCCGAACCCCGCGACGGTCCAGACCGATCCGGCCGTCGCGAGCAGCAGCGCGGACAGCCCGAGCAGCGTCGCCCCGACGGTCAGTACCAGTGGCGAGCGCCCTGAACGGTCGGTGATCCGGCCCAGGGGGACGGCGGTCACCACCGAGAGCAACGCGTAGCACGCGGTGATCATGCCGATCGCCAGTGCCCCGCCCCCGAGGGAGATGGTCTGGTAGGACATCAGCGGGCGGGTCAGGTTCAGGCTGGTCTGCGTCAGGATCACCGTGACGAGCAGCCAGACGAGCCAGCCGCGCCCGGGCCGTGCCGGCGCTCTGCCGCCGCTCACCGGCCGGCCGTCGCGGCGCCGGGACGCGGGGCGGTCGCGGGACGCCGTCCTGTCGGATCATCCTGCGTCCGCACGAAGCCGCCTCCTCCGGGCCGTCCATTGATCCACATCGACAACCGGGGATCGTACTCCGGGCCCCGCACCGCCCGGTCACCGGGGGCGACGTGCCCCCACCGCCCGAATATTTCACGGCTTCGCGGCCGGGGCGCCGGTCATCCGGGGTTCTCGCCGGGGCCCGGACGGCAACGGCGCGGGCCGGCGGCGAAGGCCAGGCGCCAGGGAGCGACACCGGTGACGGCCGGCCCGGCGCCGAGCCACAGCGCGGCCCGCGGCCCGAAACCGCCGATGACCGGCCCGCCGCCCGAGGACCCGATGACGACGCCGGGGGTGATGAACGACGAGTGGACGGTCGACCGGCGGCCCGGCGTTGCCCGCGTGCCGGACACGCGTGACCATCGCGGGGTTCACGGTGACGCGCCCGGCCCGATGCCCATCATGAGGACCACCGTCGGCGCGGGCCGGTCGCCGCCGTCGAGATTTCGCGTTCTGATCGCGGACGGCCCGTGGTTCGGGTAGCCTCGGAACTCCGATCAGGGTCGTCGGCGGTACCGATGACACCAGCGGATCTCATCTTCCTCGCCCGGGGGCTTGGCCGTACCTCGCCCACCAGCGCTGTCCCGCACGTCTTTCGCGCCGCGCTGGTCAGCATGCGCGGTCGCCGGTTCTCGGAAGGCTCCGTATGTCCGGTCAGCATTCCCCGATCACTGTGCCCACCGGTTTCTACTGCGAACACAACCAGACCCGGAGCAGGATCTACGCCCTCGTCTCCGGCTCTCGCGGACCACAGGTTCTCAAGGCAGTACTGACCTGCAGCGACCCTGTTCTCGCCCAACGCACGGCCGACGTTCTGCGAGCCGCCTGGTTGGACGGAGAGGATTCCATGGTCCGGGCCGAAGCCGAACGCGTCCACGCTCTGCTGCCGAGCGCCCCAGCGGCATCCTTCCAGGAGGCTGTCGGGCACGCATTCGCCGGCCACTTCCCCGATCCCGCCCCGGTGTGCGCGAGCCCGAGCGTGGCGGACTCCGGTATCGATGACGACAGAGAAGGCGACCAGGCTCCCACCGCCGTCCGCGCTGTCGGCCCTCCCGACGACGCGCGGCTCGCGGATCTCCCCGGCAAGCTCGTGCGGGTCACCAGTGTCGTCGAGCTCCACGTCCACGAACCGCACCGGCTCCTCGCCGCGGCGCGCGCGACCGGTTGGACGCCGCTACGTGGCGAGGACGATCAGGATCCGGATGATCTCGTCGGCGCTGCGATGGCCCTCGCCGGTCCGGCCATGGTCCCCGGCGCCGACGATGTCGGTAACGAGATGAGCGGGGAACTGCTCCGTCCCGAGTCGGGAGACGAACTCATGGATTGGAGTGCCACCCCCATCACCGCGGAGTTCTACTCCGGACTGCGCCTGCGGCGGTCTCCGGAACCTCTCCACCCACGGGAAACACGCTTTGGGACGATGCCCGACTTCGCGAAGACCTTCCCCGTCGTGAATTGTGAGTGTGAGGAGGACGAATGTCCCACGTGTGAGTCCTGGACGCTCAGCCCCCGAACCGCTGACGTCCTTCATCACGCCCTGGCCACGATGGCTGATTTCGCCTACGACGACATCCAGAACAGTGGTGGCGAGCCTGTTACCGACATCGCTGACGGGAACTGGATGTTCTTCGACCGCCTCCCGGTGGTCACGTGGCAGCAGTCGGTGTCCTGGCGGCGGCAGGTGGCGAGGGCCTGCGATGACCTCGCGGCGGACTTGGCGGCAGGCCGGTGGCCCCGCCCCCGTAGTGTCGCGGAGGAGTGTGTGCTCTACCTCGCGCTCGTGGAAGAGGCCGAGGCGGTCCTGGAGGAGAAAGAGGACCTCGACGACGAGGACCACGCGGAGCTGCCGACCCATCGGGACGACTATGACTGGAACGCCTGCCTCGAATCGCTCTTCCAGGACACGGATATAGCGCTGCTCTACGATCCGGATATGGACGGCTTGCTCGACCCCGGCTCCGAAATGAACCGCGTGTTCGGGATCGCCGACATGCGGCCGGCAGAATGGTTCACACCGTTCAAGAATGTTGAGCCCCGTGATCCTGAGCGAGGATTCCGGCGCTGACCCCCGCGCTGGTAACGACCTCGCCGCGCATCGAACCTCGGGCGCTGCCTGGTGTCTCGACCACACCAGGCGGCGCCCGGTTTCTCGCTGGGGCCTCCGTTGTCCTCCCACGTCCGCCGCGCCGGAAAAAGAACTTGCACGTTCGGGCCGGCCCGCCCTAGCCTCGGGTCCGTGCTGAAGTGACATCGAACCGGTCCGCGTCCGAGGCGGCTCCCCGAAACCAGGGTCGAGCCAGGTGCCCGGCGGGCCCGCACCCGTTCATCCAGGGTGTGGCCTCGATGTCCCGCCGGTTGCGGCGTTCGGCACCTTCGCAGGGTTCCCCGCGGCATTGGGGCCACTCCCGTCAAACGACAGGAGATGGCCGAACTTGCAGGCATTCCAATCGTCCGGCGGCACCGGGGGCGGCACCCCGGGCGGTGCCGGTTCCGCGCCGTTGCTGCGTGCCCGGGACCTGGTCAAGGGGTACGGCGGGACGCCGGTGCTCGACGGGGTCTCGCTCGACGTCGCGCCGGGGCAGCGGCTGGGCCTGGTCGGTGAGAACGGCGTCGGGAAGTCCACACTGCTGCGGCTGCTGGCCGGAGTGGAGGAGGCCGACGGCGGCGCGATCGAGCGGCCTTCCGACGTGGGCTTCGGGCGGCAGGAGCTGCCCTACCCGCCGCACATGACGCTGGGCGAGGTCGTGGAGCAGGCGCTTGACGGCATGCGGGCGATCGAGCGGCGGCTCGCCGAACAGGCCGAGGCGCTGCGCCTCCGGCCGGAGGATCCCGTGGTGCTGCGCGACTATGGCGAGACACTGGAGCTGGCCGAGGCGCACGACGTCTGGGACGCCGACCGGCGGGCCGAGATGGCGCTGGCCGGGCTCGGGATCGCCGGGGTCGCGGCGGACCGCCCGCTCTCGGCGATGTCGGGTGGCGAGCGCACCCGGCTCGGTCTGGCGGCGCTGCTGATCCGCCGGCCCCGCGCGCTGCTGCTGGACGAGCCGACCAACCACCTGGACGACGACGCCGTCGCCTTCCTGGAGGACCGGCTGCGCGCGCTGCCCGGGGTCGTCGTGCTCGCCAGCCACGACCGCGTCTTCCTCGACGAGGTGTGCACGGGCATCCTCGACCTGGACCCCGCCCAGGACGGCCCCACCTACTACGGTGGCGCCTACCGCCACTATCTGCGGGAGAAGGCCGCGCACCGGGCGCGCTGGGAACAGCGGCACCAGGCCGAGCAGGGCGAACTCCGGCGGCTGCGCGAATCGGTGCGCAGCACGGCGCGCCAGATCAACCACGCCCGGCCGATCCGCGACGGCAACAAGATGGCCTACGGCATGCGCGGGGACGCCGTCCAGCAGCAGATCTCCCGCCGGATCCGCAACGTCCGGCGCCGGCTGGACGAGCTGGAGCGCGACCAGGTGCGCAAGCCCCCGGCGCCGCTGCGGTTCGCCGGCGACCTCACCGGCGGCGCTTCGGCCGACGGCAACGTGCTGATGGCGCGGGGCATCGAGGTGCCCGGGCGGCTGGTGCTCGACGCGCTCGACGTCCCCGCCGACGGCCGCCTCCTGGTGACCGGCGCCAACGGGGCCGGCAAGTCCACGCTGCTCGCGGTGCTGGCCCGCCGGCTGGAGCCGGCCGCCGGCACGGTGCAGTGGCGCCACGGCAGCACCGTCGCCTTCCTGGAACAGGACGTCACGTTCCGCCGCCCGGAACTGACACCGCGGCAACTGTACGCGGCGCTGACGGCCGAGCGCCCCGAGGCGCCCCGGCTCACCGACCTCGGGCTGGTGGCGCCGCGGGACCTCGACCGCCCGGTCGGGGTGCTGAGCGTCGGGCAGCGGCGCCGGCTCGCCCTGGCGCTGCTGGTGGGCAACTCGCCGCACGTCCTGCTGCTGGACGAGCCGACCAACCATCTCTCGCTCGCCCTGGCCGAAGAACTGGAGGAGGCGCTCGGCACCGCGCCCGGCGCCGTCATCGTGGCCAGCCACGATCGGTGGCTGCGCCGGGGCTGGACCGGCGCGCGGCTGCGGCTCGCCGACGGCCGCGTGGTCCCCGGCGAACCGGCCGCGGCGCCGGAGGGCGAGCGGTGACCGCCCGCATCGCGACCGGGCGGCGCGGACCCGGTGCCGCCCGCCGCCCCGACCCGTCCCCGACCCTGCGAGGAGCCGCCGCCATGACCGCACCCGACCCGATGAACCCCTTCCCCCTGGCCGAGGGCGAGCGGCGGTGTATGTTCCTGCGCCCTCTCGTCACCTCCGGCCGGATCGAGGTGGGGGAGTAACACCTACTACGACGCCGGGGAGGACACCGCCGGATTCGAGGAGACCCGCGTGCTGTACGCGTTCGGGCCGGAGCGGCTGGTCATCGGCCGGTTCTGCTCCATCGCGGCCGGCGTGCGCTTCGTGATGCCCGGCGCCAACCACATGTCCTCCGGCCCGTCCGCCTACCCGTTCACGATCTTCCCCGGCGCGTGGCGGGAGGCGACGATGGAGGTCTTCCTGGCCGGCCGCCCGGGCAAGGGCGACACGGTGGTGGGCAACGACGTGTGGTTCGGCCGCGACGTCACCGTCATGCCGGGTGTGCGGATCGGGGACGGCGCGATCATCGCCACGGGGGCGGTGGTCACCCGCGACGTCGAGCCGTACACCGTCGTCGGCGGCAACCCGGCCGCCGTGGTGCGCCGGCGCTTCGGCGACACCGATGTCCGCCGCCTGCTGGCGGCCGCGTGGTGGGACTGGCCGGTGGAGGTGATCACCCGGCACGCCGCGACGCTGATGGCGGGCGACGTCGCCGAGATCGAGCGCGTGGCCGCGGAGGAGGCCGGTTCCGGCGCGGAGCGGGCGCCCGAGGCGGGGGTGGACCGGGCCCGGAGGTGACTCGCGGAACGTTCCGCGATCTTTTACCCGCTCACCCGTAGCAGTCGCGTGACCTGTGGCTTACCGTTGGTTTACGTGCTCTGCTGGGTGTTGGGGGATGCCCGGCAGAGCACGTCAGGCCATCCCCGGCAGCCGCGCGTCCCTGCCCGCCCCTTCTCTCCTGGCGGGCAGGGACGCGCGCTGATGTCCGGGGTCGGCCGGGCCGACGCCGGCCGGCTCACCCACCGGACGGCCCGCGCCGCTTCCGCCGGACGCGACGGCCGAGAACCCCTCCGCACCAGGTGCGGAGGCGGGGCGATGGGGAGCAGCGCGCTGATGGCGAGCCGCGGCCCGGCACGGTGGCGCTCGCCCCTTCCAGTTCTGGCGGCCCCGCCACCGCCCTGGTCCCGTCCGCGGCCGCTCCCGGGCGTTCCCACCGGGCCGGGGCGTTTCCGGCGGAGCCGCCGCCGGGCAGCGGATGGCGCACCGCCCGCAGGCGACCGACGCGGTGGGCGCTCCAGTGCGTCCAGGTGCCGGTCGGTGCCGCGCTGTTCGGAGACGGCGCGGCTGCCCTGGGACAGGTTGGAGCGGGGCGCGATCATCCCTCCGCGGCGGGTGGGTGGTGGTCGGCGATGTCGAGGGTGTGCGCGGCGCGGGTGACCTGTTCTCGTGTCACCGGTGCCGCCGCCGTACCTGGTCCCAGCGTTGCGCCATACGAGTCCGGCCATGATGGTGCGATTGCGCAACGCGCTCAGGCTCGCGCGTGCGATGACTTCGGGGTTGAGAAAGGTGTGCGCCACGGTGCGGCACTCCTTCAGCGACATCGTGAGCGGATGTCTCCGCGCGCACCTGGCGTCGCGATGGAATGCCGCGCCGGGTAGCAAATGACACGATACGAGATTAGAGGTAAGAAAAAACCGCAAATTAGAGCATAATTCCTATGAAGCTAAGATTCCTTCAAGTAGTGCGAAGGGTCTTATTGCGGGGCCTGGGGTAGAGAGGAACGAGGATGAGTTTCCGGCTGGCCGCGTACGCCGTCTGCGTTGAGGACGGCCGCGTGCTGCTCGCCCGCTACATACCACCGAGCGGCGAGCCCCTCTGGACTCTCCCGGGCGGCCGGGTGGAGCACGCCGAGGATCCACTAGATGCGGTGATTCGCGAGGTCGCTGAGGAGACCGGCTGCGATGCCGCGGTCGAACGCCTGCTGGGCGTGGACTCAAGGGTCATCCCCGCTGCTGAGCGCAACGTCCCCGGACCGGAGCATCACAACGTTGGCATCTTCTACAGAATCCGCATCCTCGGCGGCCAACTCCGGCCTGAGCCGAACGGTCGAACCGACGAGCCGACCTGGACTCCGATCCCCGACGTTGCCGGCCTTCGCCGATCGTCGCTGGTCGACATTGGCATCACCCTGTCGCTGACCCTCCCAGCGACCGGCCACGTCGCTCCAGTGTCCGTCGGCGGTCTGATCCAGCACTGAGGTTGGTTTCCTCGCAATGATTCACGTCGTCGCGCTGTGGTGGTGTACCGGGGCATTTCGACGGCGGCCCCTGTTTTGGCCTCATAGCGGAGACCGTGCAGCCGGGGGGACGCGGGCAGCCCTATCCCGGTCGGGGCGGGAAAGACCGTGTCGGCCGGAGGCAGTGGCCGGATGATTCGCCGGTTCATCTGCGCTCGAAGGCTTCGGCCACCGGCGGCTTCTACCAGCAGCCCCACGACGACGAATCCCGTGTTGGAGTAAGCCACGTCGGTTCCGGGGGTGCGGAGAAGCGGTTGGTCCGCCCCGGCCGGCGCGGGCCGGCGGAGACCCTGCTGCGCAGCCTGACCTACCGGCGGGCGACCCACCGACGCGCGGTCGCGGCCGGCTCTGGGCGAGCGGAGGGGTGACGGAACCCTGCCCGCCCCGGGCGCCGCGCCGGCGTGACCGCCGTCGGACACGGCGGCCCCGACACCGCCGGTCGCGGTAGCCTGTGGCACCTGTCACCTGACGGAGGGAGCCGACCGTGGGGGAGCGGAGTCCCGGTGCCCGCGAGCGCATCGTCGCGGGGGCGGCGGACATGATCCGGCGCCGCGGCCTGGCCGCCACGTCCGTCCGTGAACTGGCGGCGCACGCCGGTACCCCGCTCGGGTCGACCTACCACTACTTTCCGGGTGGCAAGCAGCAGCTGGCGGCCGAGGCGGTGCGGTACGCGGGCGACCGCGTGGGCGCGGTGCTGGCCCGCGAGCTGGCGGCGGGCCCGGTCGCGGGGCTGCGCGCGTTCCTCGGCATGTGGCGGCGGACCATGCTCGACAGCGACTTCCGGGCCGGCTGCCCGGTGCTGGCCGTGGCGGTCGAGGAGCCGGCGGATGAGGCCGGCTCCGCGGCCGTCGCCGCCGCGGCCGAGGTGTTCACCGCCTGGGAGACCGTGCTCGCGCGGTCCCTGCGCGAGCACGGTGCCGAGCCCGGCCGGGCGGCGCGGCTGGCGGCGCTGGCCGTCGCCGCGGTGGAGGGCGCGGTGGCGGTGTGCCGCGCCAGGCGTGACATCGGTGCCCTGGACGACACCGCGGTGGAACTGGAGGCGCTGCTGCGCGCCGCGACCGCTGCTGAGCGGTGAGGCCGCCGGGTACGGCCGTACCCGGCGGCGTCGCGGGTGCGCCGCCACCGTTCCGCGGCGGGACGCGGATCGGCGCGTGGCCCGCCCCCGGGACGTCAGGTGAGGGGTTCCGGGAGGGCGAGCGGGTCGCGTTGGAGCACCACCTTGGTGGTGCGGGCGGCGTAGGCGCGGGGCGCGTCGTCCCAGTCGGCGGTGAGCGTGGTGACGCGTTCGGCCGGGAATCCGGTGCGGGCGACGAAGTCCAGCAGCTCGGGCAGCACCGCGCGCGGGTGCGACACCCCGAGGCGGAGCGTCGCGTCCGTCGTGTACATGCGCATGAGCGGTACCCGGGTGCCCGTGGCGACGTAGTACCCGACGGCGGTGCACACGCCGCCCGGCGCCATGGCGCGCACGGCCGTCCGCAGGCCGCGCGCCCGTGACGTCGCCTCCACGACCACGTCGTATCCCGCGCCGCCGAGGCGGTCGGTTCCGCCGGTGAGCGGCCGGGCCCGCGCGCCGAACGATTCGGCGATGCGGCGGCGCCGGGGGTTGTCGTCGAGGTAGTCGACCGTCGTGGCGCCGTGCGCGGCGGCCAGCCCGGCCGCGTACAGGCCGATGCTCTTGGCGCCGCCGCCCAGGATGAGCACGGATGCGGCGTCCCGCTCGGCGAGGGGCGCGACCACGCCGCGCCAGGCGTCGGCGAGGTTGTCGCTGGCCGCCGCCACCCGCAGCGCGGGCACGCCGGCCGGCACTTCGACGAGCATGTGGTCGGCGAAGGGGACCCGGAAGGTGTCGGCGACCATGCCACCCCAGGGCCCGCTGGCCGGGCCGAACCCGAACGCGGCCAGCGGGCCTTGGGGGGTGGTGGCGCACTTGGACGTCAGCCCGCGGCGGCACCGGTCGCAGGTCCCGCAGGAGACCGCCCAGGGCACGACGACCGTCTGTCCCACCTGGACGTGGCGCACGCCCGGCCCCACCTCGACCACCTGGGCGACGCACTCGTGGCCGATCGCGAACGGTCCCCGGAACGGGACCGGGCCGCAGACGCACGCCACGACGGGGTCGATGACGCCGAGGGCGATGCCGGCCTGCATCGCGCGCGAGACGCGCCGGTGGATCGGCAGGGTGTCGCCGTCGCAGCGTCCGGCCACGAAGGGGCGCACGATCGCGTCGCCGGGATCCTGGATCTCCGGGGCGTCGCGCTCGGCCCACGTCAGCAGGCCGCTGCGCTGGAACCGCAGCTCACGCATCGTCTTGTTCACCTTCCAGGCGTCGGCGGGCCCGCGTGTCGCGCGGGCGGGGGCGGGGCCGCGTGCGGCGGCCCGGCGGCCACCGTATTATGACAGTCGTTATAACACCAGGGTGTGCGCCGCCGAGGTCCGGAGCAGGCGGCGGGCTCGGATGCCGGATGACCATGGGATGCGGCGGAGCCCCGGCACGGTCGGGGCGCGGCCGGCGGGTCCGACCACCGGCCGCATCGACCTGACACAGAGCGGTCCGGACCTCGCGGGCCGGCGGTGCGAGAAAGGAGGCGGGGCGTCAGCCGGTGGCCGCCGTCCGGTCCTCCGGCCCGGCCGCCCGCCTCACGACCACGCGATGAGCCGGCCGGTGGTGGTGAGGCCGAGGAAGAACGCGAACGCGATGCGGCGCCCGCCCGGGTTGGGCTCGACCGCGTGGAAGTTCGCCGGGTTGAAGAGCAGCGCGTCGCCGAGCCGGGGGACGAGGCTCACCCGCTGGCAGTGCCCGACCACTTCGGGCCGGTATCCGTAGGCGTCGCGGTGGTGCTCGTCCACGGGGTCCCAGCGGTGCCGCCACACGGTGGTGGCGCCGCCGGTCTCCGGGACGGCGACCCAGAGGTTGAAGGCCAGTTGCGCGACGACGTCCTGGTCGAACAGCCCGTGCGGGAACTCGCGGTTGATGTCGTCGTAGTGGATGAGGGCCCCGGTGTTGATCTCCCGTAGCGTGCCGCCGAAGACGGGGCGGCCCGCGATGGTGGCCGGGGCGACGGGGGCGCTCCACGCGGCACCGATCCGGTCGAGGGCGAAGGCGACCGGGTCCGGCCGCATCCCGGCGCGCCGCCAGGCGGTGGCGGCCGTCTCGGCGGCCGGCCAGTAGCGGCCGGTGTCCAGGCCGCCGTCGGCGGTCCGGTAGTCGTTGAGCGCCGGGCCGAACCGCACGACGTGGCCGGGGACCCGGGCGGGGTCGTAGTGGGAGGTGGGCAGGCGCGCCATTCCGTCCAGCGTGGCCGCGCAGGCGCCGGGGCCGAGGAACTCCGCGACGCGGACCGCGGCGACCGTGCCCGCCGTGAGGTTGGCGACGTGGCGGTCGGTGAAGGCGGCGGCCTCCACGGCGGTGAACAGCGGGTCGAGAGCCGTCCGGAGCACGTCGCCTCCCCATGGCGCGGATCGCGGATACGTCGGGATGCGCCGGGCGGACCGGCTGGCTCAATCCTGACCGCGGCCGGAGCGCCGCCGCCACATGGCCGGGGCCAATTCCGTTTCAAATCCGCGCCTCGGACCGGCGCGGCCGGCCGTCCGGTCCATCCGCTCAGGCGGCGAGCGTCAGCAGTGCCACCGGGACCGTGCCCGCCAGGCACGCCCAGCGCACGGCCCGCTCCTGCCATCCGTCGCCGGTGGCGAAGGTGAGCGGCGCCCGGACCATCCACCAGCGCCGTCCGCGGTGGACCACCGGCCACAGCAGCGGCACTCCGGCCCGGGTGAGCGCGTCGCCCAGCACGTGCACCACCATTCCGGCGGCGACCAGCACGCCGGTGAACGGCGCCGAGACGCCGCCCCAGACGAGCAGCGCGGCCGTCCCGGCGGCGAGCGCGGAGACGGCGGGCCACGAGCGCAGCGTCCGCCGCGTCTCGCCCCGGCCGAGGCACTGGCCCAGCCCGCGCAGGCCGAGGCTCACCGTGAACCACAGAACCGCCGCGAGCAGCGGCCACCACAGGCCCGACACCGCGACGGCCGCCCCCACGGCGAGCGCCACGAGCGGGGTGTGGGACAGGTGCCGGTGCACGCCGTCACGGTCATGGCCGCCGAGATCGGCGCCGGTACGGGTCCTGAGGAACACGGCACGCGACGCCCGGGCGACGCCGGCGTGCGCGAGCCGCGTCAGCGGGCCCTGGGATCGGGTGGCGGTGCTCTGCGGATGGTCCAGGTCCGGAAGCAGCGCCGCGCCGGCGCCCACGAGCACGCCTGCCGCGAGATCGAACAGCCCGCCGTCGCTGACGGCGGGGGCGAGCAGCGCCGCCGCCCCGGCGCCGGCCAGGGCGCCGGAGGCGGCGTGCGATGAACCCATCATGGGGGGACCTCCTGGGGGGAAGGCCGCAGGACGCGGGCAGGAGACGGCGGGGGGGGGGGAGCGGGCGGTCGACGGGGACGGGACTCGTGGCGGCGCCGCCACGATCCGTGGCGGACGGAGGGCAGGCGGAACGCGGCATCCCCCGTTACAGGGCATGTCACCGCGACTTTACCCAGCCGAGGCCGGATCGTCCCGGAAAGCGGGACAATCCATCACACTGTGTGAGATGGTGGCGGCCTTTACCGTGTCGGGCCTGCGCCGGATGCCGATACGATCGGCCAGGCGCCGGACAGGCCGCGGGCCCTCCGGGGACACGACGCGGCGCGCCACCCCCCGATCACGGTGATCCGCGCTGGAGGCCCGATGTGCCCGGCTTCTTCCCCCTCGCCCGACCCCGACCGGGCACTCTACGACGCGCGGATCCAGCGGTTCCGGACGGCCGTCCACGAGGCCGGGCACGCCATGGCGGCCATGCTCGCCCGGGTGGCGGTGGAGTCCATGCGCATCAACACCCCGGAGAACCCTTACCACGACGAGGACAGCGGCGAGTACGAATTCACGGGCGGTCACACCCGGCTGGCCTTCTCCCTCGACGGCGGCCTGACGATGGCGGACTTCCTCTACGTCAGCCCGCTGGACGACTACACGCTCGACGTGGGACCGGCCGTGCTGTGGCGGGACGAGGTCACCCTCAACGCCGCCGGAGAGTGGGCCGAGCTGCGCTGGCTGCGCCAGGAGGGCCTGTGGACCCGCGCCGTCGACGTCGACGTCTCGTTGGACGCGCGCAACGACCACGACAAGATCATCGCGACCCTGGCGGACCTGGACCCGCCGTTGCGGTTCGTCACGGTCCGCAGCGACGGCCCCGGAGTTCTGGACCTGCCGACCGTCCACACCTGGGTCGCGCAACGGCTGAGCCCGCACTGGGACCGGCTGCTGGAGCTGGCCGGCGCGCTGGACCGGGCCGGCACCCTGAACGCGGCGCGGATCGCCGCCGCGAGCGGGGTGCGCAACCCCTACCTCGACTACGAGGCGAACCGGCGGGCGGCGCGCCGCACCGGCGCGCCGTACTCGCTGTCCGCGGCGGTCGCCGACGCGGCCGGCCGGCCGAAAAGCCCACGGCCGGACGCGGCGGGGCGGCTCCACCCCGCCGCCCCCGATCCGCGCGCGGCCCTGACACGCCGGGCCCCCGGCCGCGCCGGCTGAGGACGGCCGGAAGCGGCCGGGGCCGTGGAGAGACCGGCTACGGAGAGACGGCTACGGAGCCGCCGTGCCTCGCGAAATCGTGACGTGCGGCCCCGGACGGGCTCGCCGGGCGCTCAGAGCTTGTGCCGCATCCACACGTTCGGCTCCACGTACACCGCGTGGTCGTGCTCGACGCTGACCTGCACGGGCACCAGCGCGGCCGGAACCTCCGCCGGACCCGAGGCGTCGAACGGCAGCCCGGTCCAGTTCCGCCACTGCGCGAGAGTGCCCGGCACCGTCATCGACAGCGGGCAGACCCCCTCGATCACGGCGCCGAGGCGGGCGTGCACCCGGATCCACGGGTCGATGGGCAGGCCGTCGTCCCGGCACCAGTAGGCGTACTCGGTCATCGGCACTTGCGGGTGCCGGTGCTTGCCGTTGGGACGCACCGGGGCGACCAGGGTGTCGAACCCGAGCCGGCGGCAGTTCTCGCGCAGCGCCGCCACCATGTGCCGCGACCAGCCCCGTCCGAGCTGGTCGCGGGCGACGGTGATCTCCAGCGCGGAGACGGTGTCCGGCTCGGCGCCGGAGCGCAGGTCGGCCGCCGCCCAGCGCACCACCTGGTCCCAGCCCGTGTCGGGCAGCGGCTCCGGCCCGCCGTCGCCGCGCGCCAGCTGGAACGGGATGCTCGTCGCACGCGCGACGAGCCGGTCCGGCTCGTCCGGATCGAAAGCGACCAGCAGGTATTCGCTGAAGTCCTCCAGATGCTCACGGAAGGTCCGCACGGCGGGGTCGGCTCCCATGAAGGTGGGCCAGATCCCGTCGAGCTCGTGGAACCGCGGAAACAGATCCGGACGCTCCGCTAAGGACATGACAATGGGGGTTTTGTCAGGCATGGCGGGAGTTTGGCATAACCACCCGTGCCGGAAACGCGGCGGGAGTACGGTTTCGGACGATCTCGCGACTGACCTCCGTCTTTCGGGGATTGCCGAATTCCGCGCCGCCGATCCTGACGCGACGTGCTCGGCACCCTAACGTGTACGACGCCGGCCCCCCTGAGCGGAACGCTTCGACGGGCGGACCGGCCTCCGTACTTCTCCCCGGGCCCCGTTCGCGGCGGGCCCCGAATGTGTGACGAACCCCGGCCCCCGGCATCGGGCGCCGGAGAAACCGTGTGCCGACCGGGCGACCACCGCGCCCGTTCCCAGCTGAGGAGTCAGACATGCGCAGGAGCCACCAGTTCGCCGCGGTCACCGCCGCGGCGATCACGCTGGCGACGGGGCTGCCGACCTCCGCCGCCGCCGAGACGACGCGCGCGTCGTCGCCGGCCGGTGACGGCACCGGCGTCATCGCCACCTACAACGGCGAACGGATCGACCTGGCCGACGGCTGGGACGGCGCCACCGTGTGCGCCGAGTTCGGGCCGTCCGACGTCCGCTGCTTCGACGACGACGCCGCATACCGGGAGGCCACGGGGCTCGGCCCGGCCCACTCCGAAATCGGGACGCGCGACCTCTACGACTGCCCAGCGGGCTGGGTGTGCATCTGGGACAACCGCGCCTACGCGGGCCGGCGGCTGCAGTGGAGCGCGCCCGGTACCAAGAACCTCGCCGACTGGGACTTCCGCGACCGCGCCAACAGCGCCGCGAACCGGCGCGTGCAGTACGGCGCCGCGCTGATCGACGTGCGCACCCTGCAGCCCGACCGCACGCTGCTCGTCGGCGCGGGCGTGGGGCTGGGGGACCTCGGCGCGCTGAGCTACCCGGGCGGTGGGAACTGGAACAACAAGGCCGACCGGGTGGAGATCTACTAGCGGACCGGCCGGACCGGCCGGAACCGCCCCGGTGCGGGCCGAAGGCTACTTCTCGTCCGGCCGTGTCCCGTACTCCAGCGCCGCCGCCACAATGGCCCGGGTCTGGGCGACGATCGCCGTGCGGGTGTCCTCGAACTCCGGATCGGTGACGGCGCCGGTGTTCCCCGCCGCGAAGGCGAGGACCGGCGTGTGCACGTGCCCGGCCGCGACCGGGCGGCCGGTGGCGTCACGCAGCAGGGTGTTGCGGTAGGCGATCTCGTTGGACAGGTAGTCGCCGCCGCCACCCGCGCGGGCCGTGGAGCCGGGCGTGGGCCCGTCGGGCCGGACCACCGGCTCGCCGCCCCCGGCGGGGATCTCGGTCACCTCGGTGTTGCCACGCACCGGATAGCGGCCGGTGCCGGCGGCGGCGATCTCGGCGTAGGGCAGGGTGGTCGTGGTCCACTGCGGTTGCGGACGCGGCGCCGGCACCTCCGGGGAGACCGGGACCTGGCCCTCGGCGGCGCGGCCGTCGTTGTCGGTGCCGCCGCCCCGCCACGCGCCGTTGTACACCTCCAGGTCGAACGACCCGGGGCGGCCCTGGCTGACGGTGACCACCGCGTCGGCGGGACCGGCCTCCGCCGTGTAGTGCGGCAGCAGAGCACGCTCCACCATGCCGTCGGTGAAGTCGCGCCAGCGCACCGGGAAGAGCGCGGCGCGCAGGACGGCGCGGCGGCCGTGCACGGTCAGGTCGGTGCCGTGCAGGGTGATGGCGGCCACGCCCGAGGGGTTGGACCGGCGGATGTCGGCGTCCAGCCCGAACGGGTCGAAGCCGGTGACGATGACGCGCAGCAGCCCGTCGTCCGGGGGGAAGACGAGGTCGTCGTGGCCGCGCGAGGCGTGTTCGAGGCGGGCGAGCAGGTCGGCGCGGTCGGCGTCGGGCAGCGGGAACGCCGGCCGCCACGCGCGCAGCCGGGCGGTGAGGGTGAGGCGCGCCCAGTAGAGGGGACGGTCGTCGGCGGGGTCGCCGCGCACGGCCTCGCCCCAGAGCCGCCGTCCGTGCGAGGAGACGACCTGGCGGGCCTGGCCGAGGTCGGCGGCGTCGTCGAGGTCGGCCGCGAACAGCGGGAGCGCCGCGGCGAACCCGGACCGGCGCAGGAGCGCCTGTGGCACCTCCAGGTCGGCGCGGGCCTCTTCGACGGTCCGGGTGGGTCTGCTCACGTCGTCCTCTCACGCTGCCGGGGGTTGCGGCAACCGTACCGGCTCGCGGGGACGCGTCGGGCCCGCCAGGGCGGCGGTGACGCCGCCCTGGGAGGCGGCCGTCAGCCGAGCCGGAAGCCGAGGTCGGCGTCGATGGCCAGGACGTCCATCTGCGCCTTCTGCAGCCGGCCGGAGTAGTCCCAGTTCATGGACTGCCAGCGGGTGAACTGGTCGAGGACCCAGACGCCGGAGAGCCGGCCGCCGTTGCCGGAGCGGCCGTTGCCGCCGAAGGGAAGGTGGGCTTCGGCACCCGAGGTGGAGTTGTTCACGCTGACCATTCCCGCGCCGATGCCCGTGCGGAAGGCGTACACCTTGGCCGGATCGCGGGTGTAGATGGCGCTGGACAGTCCGTATCCGGGGAGGTTGGCGAGTTCGACGGCCTCGTCCAGGGTCCGGTACGGAGTGACGCCGATGATGGGGCCGAAGGTCTCCTCGGTGAAGATCGTGTCCGTGGGGCGGACGTTGTCGAGGATGACGGGGTGGTAGAAGAGGCCGGCGTCGGGGTCGCCGACGAAACCGGCGCGCGGCGCGGCCGCGGTGACGCGCCCGGTGGCGGTGGAGCCGAGGACACGGTGGTGGTCCTGGATCCAGCCGAGGTAGCCCTCGTAGCGTTCGGCGAAGCGGTCGCTGATCATGGGGCCGTAGAGCACGTCGGCGGTGGGGTCGCCGATGGGCGCGGCGGCGGTGGCCTCGGCGAGCAGGCCGACGAAGCGTTCGTGGACCGACTCGTGCACGATCGCGGTGCCCAGGGAGGTGCAGCGCTGGCCGGCGGTGCCGAAGCCGGAGAACAGCGCGCCCTCGACGGCGAGGTCGAGGTCGGCGTCCTCGGTGACGACCATCGGGTTCTTGCCGCCCAGTTCCAGGCACGGGGTCTGCAGGTGCCGCCCGCAGAGCTCGCCGATCCGGGCGCCGACCGCGCTGGAGCCGGTGAAGCCGACCTTGTCCACCAGCCGCTCGGCGAGGGCGCTCTCCAGTCCGGTGAACGTGTCCTCGCCGTCGGCGTAGAGGAGGTTGAGGACGCCGTGCGGGATGCCGGCGCGGACGAAGAGCCGGTACAGGTCCCAGGCGCAGGCGGCGGAGTACTCCGCTGGTTTCCAGACGACGGCGTTGCCGGCGAGCAGGGCGGGGACGATGTACCAGGCGGGCACGGCGACCGGGAAGTTGCCGGCGGTGATGACCGCGGCCACCCCCACCGGGTTGCGGAAGGTGTAGAGCTGCTTGTCGGGCATCTCGGAGGGGACGGTCTGGCCGTAGAGGCGGCGCCCCTCGCCGCGGAAGAACTCGCAGGTGTCGATGATCTCCTGCACCTCGCCGCGGGCCTCGGCGAGGGGTTTGCCGATGTCACGGGTGACGGAGCGCGCCAGGGCCTCCTTGTTGGCGGCCACCAGTTCGCCGATGTTGGCGACGACCTGCCCGCGGATGGGCGCGGGGACCCGCGCCCATTCGGCCTGCGCGGCCTTGGCGGCACGGCAGGCGGCGACCACGTCACCGGGGCCGGCGAGGCTGACCCGCGCGACGACGTCGGCGGTGCGGGCGGGGTTGGTGGAGGAGTACGGCCGTTCGGAGGGCGGCAGCGGCTTCCCGGCGATGACCGAGCTCAGGTCGGGGGGCGCGGTGACTGTCACAGGTGCTCCATTGCTGTCGGACAGACGGGCGGCCCGGCGGCGGTGGCCGGGGTCAGGCCGGGATGTAACCGCGCGGGGGTGCCGCGAAACCTGGGCCGGAACCGGCGGAGCGGGCGGTGGCCGGTCAGGGGCCGGACGCCGCCTTGATCACCTCGTCGAGGACCTCGCGGGAGCGGATGAGGTCGCCGATGGTGCGGTCGATGCGCGCGCGCTCGGCGGTCAGGTCGGCGACCAGCCGCGGCGTGGCGGTGCCGGCGGGGCCGCCGTCGGTGTCGCGCATGCAGGGCAGCAACTCGACGATCTTCTCGCTGCACAGGCCGGCGGCGAAGAGTTCCTGGATGCGGATGACGCGGTCGACGGCGGCCTCGGAGTAGTCGCGGTGGCCGCCCGGGGTGCGTTGGGCGGTGAGCATGCCCTGCTGCTCGTAGTAGCGGAGCGAGCGTTCGCTGACTCCGGTGCGGCGTGCGAGTTCACCGATGCGCATGGGGTTCCTGCCCGGCTCGGAGGTTGAATCTGACACTGATGTCAAGTCCTACCGTACCGGCATGTCGCACTCCGCACTTCTCACCCCGTACCGGCTCGGACCGCTCTCGCTCCCCAACCGCATGGTCATGGCGCCGATGTCGCGCCACCGTGCCACGGAGGACGGCACGCCGCTGCCGGTGGTGGCCGACCACTACGCCCAGCGCGCCGGTGCCGGGCTCATCATCACCGAGGGGATCTGGCCCAGCCGCCCCGGCCAGTCCGACTGGCGCCTGCCGGGCCTGGAGACGCCCGGACACGTGCGCGGCTGGCGGGCCGTCACCGACGCGGTGCACGCGGCGGGCGGGCGGATCTTCGCCCAGCTGATGCACGGCGGCCGTAAGGGCCATCCGCTGGCCCGGCTGCTCGGCGACGTCCCGGCGGGCCCGTCCGCCGTCCTCGTGCCGGGACGGGTGCACGTCCGCGACGGCCGGAAGGCCGATCCGGTGCTCCCGCGCGCGATGACGCGCGCGGAGATCGGGCAGGCCGTGCGGGACTTCGCCGCCGCGGCGCGCAACGCGATGGCCGCGGGCTTCGACGGTGTCGAACTGCACGGGGCCAACAGCTACCTCATCCACCAGTTCCTCGCCGACAACACCAACCTGCGCGCGGACGAGTACGGGGCCGGCTCGCTGGAGAACCGCCTCCGGTTCGCGATCGAGGTCGTCACCGAGGTGGCCCGGGCAGTGGGACCCGAACGCACCGCGCTGCGGCTGTCGCCGGGCAACCCGCAGTTCCACATGGTGGAGACCGATCCGGGCCCGGTGTACCGGGCGCTGGTGGACGAACTGGACGGCCTGGGCCTGGCCTACCTGCACCTGACCGACAACGACGACTACCCGGCCCTGGATGACCTCCGCCCCCGCTGGCACGGCACCCTCGTCGCCAACGTGGGGGAGAACCGCGACCGCACCACGAAGGAGGCCGGCGAGGCCGTCCTGGCGTCCGGACGCGCCGACCTGGTCTCCTACGGCCGGGCCTTCATCGCCAACCCCGACCTCCCCACCCGCTTCGCCCTCGGCGCGCCCCTCAACGACCACGACCCGTCGCACCTGTACACGCACGGCGCCGCCGGGTACACCGACTACCCGCCGCTGTCCCCGCGGACCGGCGCGGTCGTGCCGGTGCGGGACACGGCCGCTGTGCCGGACGGCGCCGTGGGATGACGGCGGCGAGGCGACGGGCCGCGCCCGGCCGGTCTCTTCGGCTGCGGCGCCGGGCCGGGACGGCGGTGACCGGCGCCGCGCGAGACGGCGGACCGCCCGCGCCACCGGTGTTCCCCGGTGCCATCCGGGGAACGACTCCGGCGTGCCGCCCGCCCGCCACGCCTCCGCCGCGTTTCCCGCGCTCACCGCCCGGCCGGGCCCGGCCGGGCGCGCGGGCTCAGGCGGGCCCGCGCAGGGAGAGGTCGAAGGAGTACCGGGAGGCGCGATACAGGTGCGTGCCGTACTCGACCACGCGTCCCTCGATGTTGTAGGCGGTGCGCTCCATGGTGAGCAGCGGGGCGCCCTCGGGTTCGTCCAGGAGTTCGGCCTCGGCGCGGCCGGCGGCGCGGGCGCCGATGGTCTGGTGGGCGGCGTGCAGGCGGACGCCGCCGGCGCGCAGCAGCTGGTAGAGGCCGCGTTCGGCGAGGAGGGCGTCGTCGGGGATCGGGATCAGGTCGGCGGGCAGGTAGTTGCGCATCCGCGCGATGGGTTCGGACCGGGCGTGGCGGACCCGCTCCAGGTGCCAGACCTGCGTCTTCTCCGGGACGTCGAGTGCGCGGGCCACCTGGGCGGAGGCGGGCTCGACCGTGTTGGCCAGCACGCGGGTGGTGGGCTGCTGGCCGATGGCGGACAGGTCGTCGTAGAGGCTGCTGAGCTCCAGCGCGCGCTTGACCCGATTGTGGACGACCTGGCTGCCGACCCCGCGCTTGCGAACGACCAGGCCCTTGTCGACCAGGGTCTGGATGGCCTGGCGGACGGTCGGCCGGGACAGCCCGAGGCGGCGGGCGAGCTGGACCTCGTTGTCCAGGCGGCTGCCGGCCGGCAGCGCACCGGAGTCGATGGCCGCCTCCAGCTGGGTGGCGACCTGGAAGTACAGCGGCATCGGGCTGGCGTGGTCCACCACGATCTCGGTGCCCGGATCCCAGGGGGCCGCGCGGTCGGCCGACGTGGTCTTCGGCGTGGTCACGCGCACACCCTACCAACGGCGCCGGAAGTCGTGAAGTAAGTATGTCAGGACAAATGGTTGACATGGTCTGGGGGCGCCTAGTACAGATGGTCCCGGCAGGCTGAGCAGCGGAGGGCACCTCATGGCGACAGCGTTCGACGTCATCACGATGGGGCGCATCGGCGTCGACATCTACCCCCTGCAGACCGGCGTCTCCCTGGCCGAGGTGGAGACGTTCGGCAAGTTCCTGGGCGGCTCCGCGACGAACGTCGCCGTGGCCGCCGCCCGGCTCGGCCACCGCACGGCCGTCATCACCCGCACCGGCGACGACCCCTTCGGCGCGTTCCTGCACCGGGCGCTCGCCGACTTCGGCGTCGACGACCGCTGGGTCACCCCCGTCGCCCGCTACCCCACCCCGGTGACCTTCTGCGAGATCTTCCCGCCCGACGACTTCCCGCTCTACTTCTACCGGGAGCCCAAGGCCCCCGACCTGGAGATCCATCCCGAGGAGCTCGACCTCGACGCCATCGGCGCGGCCACCGTCTTCTGGATGACCGGCACCGGCCTGTGCGCCGAACCCAGCCGGACCGCCACCCTGGCCGCCCTGGAGCACCGGGCCAGGCGCGGCATCACCGTCTTCGACCTCGACTGGCGGCCGATGTTCTGGACCGACCACGACGCGGCGCGCGCCCACTACCAGGAGGCGCTCCGGCACGCCACCGTCGCCGTCGGCAACCTCGCGGAGTGCGAACGCGCCGTGGGCACCCGCGATCCCGACGCGGCGGCCGACGCGCTGCTCGCCGCCGGAGTGGAGCTCGCCGTCGTCAAACAGGGCCCCGCCGGAGTGCTCGCCGCCACCAGGAACGAGCGCGTCGCCGCCCCGCCGGTCCCCGTGGACGTCGTCAACGGCCTCGGCGCCGGGGACGCCTTCGGCGGCGCCCTCTGCCACGGCCTGCTCTCCGGCTGGGAACTGCGGCGCACGATCGACGCCGCCAACGCGGCCGGAGCCATCGTCGCAGGGCGGCTCGCCTGCTCCTCGGCCATGCCGCACGCCGCCGAGATCGAGGAGGTGCTGGCCGGCCGACCGGCGGCCGGAGTCACCGCCACCGCCCCGCCCCCCGCGTGACCCCGAAAGAGAGAAGCGTGTCCACTCCCGGCATCAGCGAGCTGACGCGGCTGCGCGCGACCCGGCCCGAGGCGATCACGGAGGCGGCGCGGCGCCGCCGCCGTCGCCCGCTGCTCGCCGGCAACGGCCGCATGATGATCATCGCCGCCGACCACCCCGCCCGGGGCGCCCTCGGCGTGGCCGGCCGGCCGCACGCCATGGCCAGCCGCCTGGACCTGCTGGAGCGGCTGTGCGTCGCGCTGGCGCGCCCCGGAGTGGACGGTGTCCTGGGGACCCCCGACATCCTGGAGGACCTGCTGCTCCTCGGCGCCCTGGAGAACAAGGTGGTCGTGGGCTCGATGAACCGCGGCGGGCTGGCCGGCGCGGCGTTCGAGATGGACGACCGCTTCACCGCCTACCGCGCCGCCGACATCGAACGGTCCCGCTTCGACGCCGGCAAGCTGCTGCTGCGCATCGACGACACCGACCCCGGCAGCCTCGCGACCATGGTGGGCGCCGCGACGGCCGTCACCGAGCTCGCCGAACGCGGACTGACCGCCATGGTCGAGCCGTTCGTCTCCCGGCGCGTCGACGGGCGGGTCCGCAACGACGTCTCGGTGGAAGCGGTGATCCGCTCCATCGCCATCGCCTCCGGGATCGGCGCCACCTCCGCCTACACCTGGCTGAAGGTGCCGCTCACCCGCGACGTCGACGACATGGCACGGGTGGCCGAGGCCACCACGCTGCCGCTGGTGCTGCTGGGCGGCGAGGTCTCCGGCGACGCCGACGCCACCTTCCAGCGCTGGCACAAGGCGCTGCGGCTGCCGTCGGTCTACGGGCTCGTCGTCGGCCGCACCCTGCTCTACCCGCCCGATGACGACGTGGCCGGCGCCGTCGACACCGCCGTCGGTCTGCTGTGACGCCGCCCGCCCGCGCGGCGGCTGCTTCGCCCGGCCGTTCCGGGAACCGAACCGCCCAAGGAGGCACCCACGTGAGCCCGACCCTGCACCGGCCGGCGGGCAGCACCGCGACCGGCCCCTACCGCACCCACGTCGACCCCGAGAGCGCCGGATGGGGGTACTCCGCGCTGCGGGTGCTGGAGCTGCCGCCCGGCGGACGGCACTCCTTCGGCACCGGCGACAGCGAGTGGGTGCTGCTGCCGCTCTCGGGCGGTTGCACGGTCGAGGCCGACGGCGGCACCTTCCGCCTCACCGGCCGCAGTGGCGTGTTCGACGGCGTCACCGACTTCGCCTACCTGCCGCGCGACGCGCGCGTCGGCGTCGTCTCCGAGGGCGGCGGCCGGTTCGCGCTCGCCGGCGCCCGCTGCGACCGCCGGCTGCCCGCGCGCTACGGCCCGGCCTCCGGCGTGCCCGTGGAACTGCGCGGCGCCGGCCAGGCCAGCCGGCAGGTCAACAACTTCTGCGCTGCCGGGGTGTTCGAGGCCGACCGGCTCATCGCGGTGGAGGTGCTCACCCCGGCCGGCAACTGGTCGTCGTTCCCGCCGCACAAGCACGACACCGAGCGCGACGGCGAGTCGCGGCTGGAGGAGATCTACTACTTCGAGATCGCCGACGGCCCGGCCGGGCCCGGCGTCGGCTACCAGCGCGTCTACCCCTCCGGCCCCGACCATCCCAGCGACGTGCTCGCCGAGGTGCGCAGCGGCGACGTCGTCCTGATCCCCGATGGCTGGCACGGTCCGTCCATGGCGGTGCCCGGCTACGACATGTACTACCTCAACGTGATGGCCGGTCCCTCGCCGGAACGGGCCTGGCTCATCTGCGACGACCCCGCGCACGCCTGGGTCCGCGCCACCTGGGCCGACCAGCCGGCCGACCCGCGGCTCCCGCTGTACACCGCGCCGCCCGCGCACCCGGACGGCACCGCCACGGGGGAGGAGTCCGCATGAGCGGCGGCACGGAACGCCTGACGGTCGCCCAGGCGCTGGTGCGCTTCCTCGCGCGCCAGTACACCGAACGCGACGGCGAGCGCCGCCGGCTCGTCGCGGGCTGCTGGGGGATCTTCGGCCACGGCAACGTCGCCGGCATCGGCCAGGCGCTGCTGGAGTCCCGCGGCGAGCTGCCCTACCTGCAGGGCCGCAACGAGCAGGCGATGGTGCACGCGGCCGTCGGCTACGCCCGGCAGAACGGGCGGCTGGCCACCCAGGCCGTCACCACCTCCATCGGGCCCGGCGCCACCAACCTCGTCACCGGCGCCGCGCTGGCCACCATCAACCGCCTCCCCGTGCTGCTGCTGCCCGGCGACGTCTTCGCCACCCGGCCCGCCGACCCGGTGCTGCAGCAGCTGGAGGCGCCCGGCGGCCCCGACATCACCGTGAACGACTGTCTGCGCCCGGTCTCCCGCTACTTCGACCGGATCTGGCGGCCCGAGCAGCTCGTCTCCTCGGCACTGAACGCCATGCGGGTGCTCACCGACCCCGCCGAGACCGGCGCCGTCACGCTCGCGCTGCCGCAGGACGTGCAGGCCGAGGCGTACGACTGGCCGGTGGAGTTCTTCGCCGAACGGGTGTGGCGCGTGCACCGCCCGGTCCCCGATCAGGAGTCCGTGCGCCTGGCGGCCGAGCGGATCCGCGCGGCCCGCCGCCCGCTCGTCATCGCCGGCGGCGGCGTGCACCACAGCGGGGCCGAGACCGAGCTGGCCGCCTTCGCCGAGGCCACCGGCATCCCCGTCTGTGAGACGCAGGCCGGGCGCGGCTCCTTGCGCCACGACCACCCCGCCCAGCTCGGCGCGGTCGGGCACACCGGCACCGCCGCCGCCGACGACATCGCCCGCACCGCCGACCTGGTCATCGGCGTCGGCACCCGCTACTCCGACTTCACCACCGCCTCCGGCACGCTGTTCGCCGAGCCCGGAGTGCGCTTCGTCAACGTCAACATCACCGGCTTCGACGCCCACAAGCAGGCCGCCACCCCGGTGATCGGCGACGCCCGCGCCGCGCTGGGCGCCCTCACCACGGCACTGGCCGGCCACCGGGCCGGCACGGACTACGTGCGCGAGTACCGGGAGGCCGCGCGCCGCTGGGACCGGACCGTCGACGCCGCCTGCCGCGCCGACGACGAGGACGCCCGCCCCAGCCAGGCCCAGGTGCTGGGGGTGCTCGCCGAGGTCGCCGCCGACACCGACGTCGTCATCAACGCGGCCGGGTCGATGCCCGGCGACCTGCACAAGCTATGGCGGGCGCGCGACGCGCGCCAGTACCACGTCGAGTACGGCTACTCCTGCATGGGGTACGAGATCCCCGCCGCACTCGGCGTCCGGCTCGCCGACCCGGGCCGTGAGGTGTTCGCGCTCGTCGGCGACGGAACCTACCTGATGATGCCCACCGAGCTGGTCACCGCCGTGCAGGAGGGCATCAAGATCGTCGTCGTCATCGTGCAGAACCACGGATACGCCTCCATAGGCGGCCTGTCCGAGCAGGTCGGGGCCGAGCGGTTCGGCACCGCCTACCGGTTCCGTGACGCCGACGGCGCGTTCACCGGCGACCCGCTGCCCGTCGACCTGGCCGCCAACGCCGCCAGCCTGGGCGTGACCGTGCACCGGCCGCGCACCGTGGGCGAGCTGCGCGCGGCGCTGCGCGCGGCCCGCGCCGGGGACCGGCCCGCCGCCGTCCACGTCGAGACCGTCCCCGAGCCGGCCGCCCCCGGCGCGCAGGCGTGGTGGGACGTCCCGGTGGCCGAGGTCGCCACCCGGCCTGCCACCATCGAGGCGCGCGCCGGCTACGACCGGCAGGTCCGCGGCCGGCGCCGGCACCTGTGACCCCGGCCGGACCGTTCCCGTGGCGGGGCCCGGCCGCCCCGCCGTCTCTTGAGAGGAAGACACGATGACCACCACCATCGACCACTGGATCGGCGGGCGGTCCGTGCCCGGCCGGTCCGGCCGCCACGGCACCGTCACCGATCCGGCGACCGGCGCCGAGACCGCGCGGGTGGCGCTCGCCGGCACCGCCGAGGTCGACGCCGCCGTCGCCGCCGCCAAGGCCGCCGCGCCCGGCTGGGCGGCGTCCTCGCTGACCCGGCGCACCGCCGTACTGTTCGCCTACCGGGAACTGCTCAACGCGCACCGCGAGGAGATCGCCCGGCTCATCACCGCCGAGCACGGCAAGGTGCACTCCGACGCTCTCGGCGAGGTCGCGCGCGGCCTGGAGATCGTGGAGCTGGCGTGCGGCATCCCCCAGCTCCTCAAGGGCGAGACCTCCACCCAGGTGTCGAGCCGGGTGGACGTCTCCGCCATCCGCCAGCCCGTCGGCGTGGTCGCCGCCATCACCCCGTTCAACTTCCCCGCCATGGTCCCGCTGTGGATGTTCCCCATGGCCGTGGCCTGCGGCAACACCGTCGTGCTGAAGCCGAGCGAGAAGGACCCCTCCGCCACCGCGCTCCTGGTCCGGCTGGCCACCGAGGCCGGCCTGCCCGACGGCGTCCTCAACCTCGTCAACGGCGACAAACCCGCAGTGGACCGGCTGCTGGAGCACCCCGACGTGGACGCGGTCAGCTTCGTGGGCTCCACACCGGTGGCCCGGCACGTGCACCGCACGGCCTCGGCCGCCGGCAAGCGGGTCCAGGCGCTCGGCGGCGCCAAGAACCACATGCTGGTGCTGCCCGACGCCGACCTCGACCTCGCCGCCGACGCGGCCGTCTCCGCCGGGTACGGCTCGGCCGGTGAGCGGTGCATGGCCGTGTCGGTGGTCGTCGCCGTCGGCGCCGTCGCCGACCCGCTGGTGGAGCGCATCGCCGAACGCGCCCGCAAGCTCACCATCGGCCCCGGCGGCGACCCCGCTTCGGAGATGGGGCCGCTGATCACCCGGGAGCACCGCGACCGGGTCGCCTCCTACGTGCCCCGCTCCCGCGAGCAGGGCGCCACCGTGGTCGTGGACGGGACCGGGCTGACCGTTCCCGGGCACGAGAACGGGTTCTTCACCGGGGTCAGCCTGCTCGACCATGTCACGCCCGACATGGACGCCTACCGCGACGAGATCTTCGGCCCGGTGCTGTCGGTGGTGCGCGCCGCCGACTACACCGAGGCGATCGAGCTGATCAACGCCTCCCCCTGGGGCAACGGCGCGGCGGTGTTCACCCGCGACGGCGGCGCGGCGCGCCGGTTCCAGCTGGAGGTGCAGGCCGGCATGGTGGGGGTGAACGTGCCGATCCCGGTCCCGGTGGGCTACCACTCGTTCGGCGGCTGGAAGGCGTCGCTGTTCGGCGAGCACCACGTGTACGGCAACGACGGCGTGCACTTCTACACCCGCGGCAAGGTCGTCACGACCCGCTGGCCCGATCCCGCCGACGCCGGAGTGGACCTGGGCTTCCCCGCCAACAGCTGAGCGGCCCGCCGGACCGGCCGGCCACGCCCGGCGCCACGCGTCCGCCCGCCAGGTTTTACGTGGTCATCACCGGTGCGCGGGTAGGAGCGGCAGTGTACGGGGGAGGCGCCATGGCATCGGTGTGGAAGGGCAGCCTGTCGTTCGGTCTCGTGAGCGTGCCGGTCACGCTGTTCGCCGCCACGGAGCGGCACAGCTACGCCATGCACCAGTTCCAGCGCGACACCTCCGACCGCATCCGCTACAAGCGGGTCAACGAGCGCACCGGCGACGAGGTCGCCCCCGGCGACATCGTCAAGGGCGCCGAGACCGACGAGGGCGAGTACGTGGTCGTGGAACGCGCCGACCTGGAGTCGATCGCGCCGGGGAGGTCCCGGACGCTGGAGATCGACGCCTTCGTGCCCGCCGACGCCATCGAACCGCTCAGCTACGACCGCGCCTACTACCTCGCCCCCGACTCCAAGGCCGCCGCCAAGCCGTACGCGCTGCTCTGCCAGGCGCTGCAGGACTCCGGGCGGCTCGGCGTGGCGACGCTGGTCATGCGGGACCGCCAGCACCTGGCGGTCATCGGCCCGCAGAACGGCGTGCTCACGCTGAGCACGCTGTTCTTCGCCGACGAGATCCGCGACCCCGAGGAGGTGCTTCCGTCCGTCCCGGACGTGCGGATCGACGACCGGGAGCTGTCCCTGGCCACCCAGCTCGTTGAGGCGATGGCGGCCGACTGGCGGCCCGAGCAGTACACCGACGTCTACCACGAGCGCCTCACGGAACTGGTCGAGGCCAAGAGCAAGGGACAGCGGCTGAAGTACGCGGGCACCGCGCCGCCGAAGGAGGAGACCAACGTCGTCGAGCTGACCAGCGCGCTGCGCGAGAGCATCCGCAGCCGCCGGGGCACCGGAGCCGGCGGCGGCAGGGAACGGCCCGCCGCCGCATCGGGGAAGAAGCCGCAGCGGGCCGCTCCCGCCGCGCGGGCGCCCCGGCACCCGCCGCTGGCGGAGATGACCAAGCGCGACCTGACCCGCCTGGCCGCCGACCTCGGTGTCGAGGGGCGCAGCCGGATGGACCGCGCCGGGCTGGAGGAGGCCGTCGCCAAGGCGGAGCGTCGCGGCAAGCGGTCGAAGCGGGCGGCCTCCTGACCTGCGGGCCGGCGGGTCCGGCCTGAGTCCGCGGGCGTGCTCGCCGAGAGGTGCGCCAGCCGCAGTGCGGGAGCGACGGCCACCGCGGCGGAGGTGCCAAGGGCGGAGAAGTCCGCATGGGCATCGCCGAACGAGTACCTGGGGGCCGGATGTACGGGGCCGGCGGCCCCGTCCAGCAGGCCGCGGTAGCGCAGCGGCTCCCGGATCCGGCCGGTCCGCCGGCCTCCAGCGTCTGTCGTGGCCGTCCGCTCCGGTCGTGCGGCCGTGCGCCGACCGGCGCGGTCGCCACCGGCCGCAGGGCGGTCGGGCCGGCACCCACGGTGATCACGTCGACGGCCGTCGGCGGCCACCCCATGCACAGCGATCGGCGCGGCCTTGCCGCGACCCGAGCGGCGGCGACACCGCACGTCGTTACTCCCGATTTCGCGGTTCCGGTCGTGGAACCGGGCCGTGCACGCGAATTCGGCGGCACGACCGGGGCCCTGCCCCCAGCCACGGGCGCGCTATGGCGCCGAGAGCGGAGGGGACTTTCCATGACCGGGTCGAGCCTCCCGGACGCCTGGCGTCGAGGGGGTGAACGCGCGGTCGTCGCGCGGCGCCCACAACGCGCCCCCGCGTCTGCGGGCCAGAGGTATCAGCGCTTCTCGAAGATTCCTTCCCCCGGAGCGTTCGCGCGCGTGCCACTCCGGGTTCGGCCCGTTCCCGTCAGGGACCACGGCGCGGACAGGTGGCGAACCCGCCGGAGGCCGCGGTGGCGGCGCCCGGGCCGGTGCGGGCCGCCGGTGATACGCCCCGAGTCGCGCGGGACCGGCGCGAGCCCGGCGCGGGAGGCCAGGCGTCCCGCGTCCCGGTAGATGGCCACATCCCCGGCCACGATGGCGAACCCGCACCCACCCGGGTGCCCATCCCCGGCAGGGACAGGGCGACCCCACCCTGCCCCACGCACGCCGGAAACCCGGTACCAACACCGACGACACCAAGGAGCCGCCATCGGTGGGTTTCGGCGTCCGTGGACTAGGCCGGGCGCTCGCGTTCCTGGCGAACTCCGGCCTCGGGGTCCCGCTCACGACGCCGGCCGGGAACCACCGCGCGGCGGCCCGCGCCGGATGGCCACCGCTCAGCCGGGCTCGGTCTCCCCGTCGGGCCGTTTCTCCAGGTCGAGGTCGAGGGGCACGTCGGCCGGTGACAGTTCCGCCCTGACCCGCATGTACCGCACCACGTGCCGCCACTGTTCGGCGCTGCTCGCCGCGTCGACCTGCACCTCCACGACGACCTCCGGCTCGACCTGCACGTAGGCGATCGGGTCCTTCCCGCCCCACCTCGGCGCGAGGCGGCGCGGCCACGGATGGTCGCCCGCGGCGCGGTGCAGCAGGCCGCCCAGGTCGTCGCTCTGCCGCTTGGTCAGCTCCGTGGTGTGGCCGGCCACGCGCAGATCCCCGGTGCGGGAGTCGAAGCGGCCCAGCAGCAGCTCACGCGGCTGGTCGGGCGGGCCGATGGTGCCGGCGACGATCGCCTCGGTGGTGAGGCGGTGCTTGAACTTCTCCCAGTCGCGGCGGCCGGGGCGGTAGGAGCGGCGGGCGTCCTTGATGACCAGCCCCTCCACGCCCACCTCGGGCAGCGTGTCGTACCAGTCCCGTGCCGTCTCGGGGTCGGTCGTCTGCCAGCCGAGAGTGAGCAGGGACGGCTGGTCGACGTCCTCGAAGAGCCGCTCCAGGGCCTCGCGCCTGCGCTCCAGGCTGCGGCGGGTCAGGTCCGCGCCCTCCAGGCGCAGCAGGTCGAACACGATGTAGTGGCAGGGCTCGCTCCGGGCCAGTGGCCGTGCGGTGCGGGTGCTGGCGCGGTTGCGGCGCTGCAGGGCGTCGAAGTCGAGGCGGTCCCCGGACCAGCGCACGATCTCGCCGTCCAGCATGGTGCCGGGCGGTATCTGATCCGCGACCGCGTCGGCGACCTCGGGGAACCGGGCGTCCAGCCGCCGGCCGGAGCGGGAGGTCAGCAGCACGCGGCCGCCGCGATGGTCGGCGATCGCCCGGAAACCGTCCCACTTGGGTTCGTAGACGCACTCGTCTCCCGTGGGAAGGCGGTCGACGGTCCTCGCCAGCATCGGCTCCATGATGGAGACCTACCCTGGCGGTGACGTCCCGCACGAGGGCCCGCCACCGGGCCTCGGCCACGGCGGCGACAGCGCACGCGTGCTCCGTCCAGGCGTCCCGGGGGCTGACCTGATGTGGTCAGCCGCCGCGCGGCAAGCCGCCACGGACCGGGACGCAAGCGGCGATAAGACCCGGCCGACCTGCGCTGCGGCGCCACGGCGGGCCGCCGTCGGCGAGTATCTTCGGATCACCTCGCGCATGGCCCGCCGATGGAGGGCGCCCCGCGCGCCGCACGCCCGCCCCCGTCGGCGGCGGCGCCCGGTCCGGCCCCGGCGCCCGTCCCGGCGAGCCATGCGCGGGCATCCGGTGCGGGCCGCCGTCGCCCGGCTTCCGCACTTCCGGCCGGCCCGGTATTCGACATTTCACGGGGCGGGCCGGAGTTCTGGAACCCCGAGTCGACGTGGTCCGACGCCATGAACGCACCGGCGCCGGGGTGGGACCTGCTCGCCCCCCGCTCATGCCGGCCCCCCACGAAGGCGCTCGGCCGGTCGGCCACCGGCGCGTCATCAACGCGTCCGGCGCCGCGCCCGCACCGGCATGTCGTGGCGGGACCTGCCCGAACGCCACGGCCCCCGGCGACCGCCGCCGGACGGCACCTGGGACGGAATCGCCGAACGGACCACGTCCCGGCGCCGCCACCGGCGAACCCCGCGTCGTCGGCACCGGCTCCATCACGGTGCGCGCCCACCACCACGCCGCCGGGGCCGCGAAATAGGGCTGCGGCCCTGGACGGACCGGACGGAGCGCTCGCCTGTGCCGGAGGGTGGACCACCGAGCCATCTCATGTCGCTGGAAGTCGATTCCACCGGTCAGGCGGCGAGTGCGACCGGGCGAAGGCCGGTCGGGGTCGTAGATCGTGCGGTTTCGCACGCGGCAGCAGCGGCAGTCGACGAGCTCGTTGAACAGGTTTCGCGGGGCAGCGGTGTGCCGTTCGCCGCCGGCACGTCGGTCGTCGTAGTGCTTCCGGGGATCGTGCGAGCGCAGGGCGGCGAAGGCCCGCAGGTAGCCGACGGAGGCCGGCCGCTGATTCTCGGCGGCCCTGGCGACCACGACGCGGCTGCGGCCCGGGGCCCGGGTGACCGGGCCTCCGCCCGGCGGCATGGTGAGCAGGAGCCGGTCCGGCCAGAGGGACCACGGCCCCGGAACGGCGGCAGGCTTCCGCGGTGCGGTGGTTCACTCGCGTTCGGGCGGGTGCGGCCGAGCGCTCGACCGGTGGTCGGTCACTTCCGGCCAGGACAGCGCCGGGTCGTGAGCGAAGCGTCCGAAGGCCGCAGGTACCCGGTGACCGGCCGCCGGTCGCTCGCCGCCGCGCGCGACGGCGCCACCGGCTCAACGCGGGGCGCGCCCGCCCCGGCCACTACCCGCCGTCGGCAGGAAGAGCGGGGCCACCCCGCGCCAACGGCGCCGGAGAGCGCGAGCAGGGCGGCAGCGGCGGTGAACCAGCGGGCCCCCGCGCTGGGGGACGCCAGCTGCCCTCGGCCGGACGACGCGGGCCGCACGCAACGTTGTCCGGGCGGCGGCCGGCGCGGAATCCCCGTCCCGTACCGGACACGGCGGTCCTCGTGACCGCCGTCCACGTGCCGCCGGTGCCGGACACGCACCCGTAGCGGGCTCCGGCAGGTCAGGACGTCGGGCACCCTGTAAAGCGTGAACGCAGGAACGGTCGATGCCGGACAGCCGGCCGCGACGCACGGTGCCGCCCGGCGGGAGACCGCGCGCAGGCCCCTCGACCTCGTGCTGGCGCTCGCGGGGCTGCTCGTGGTCGCCGCGGTGCTGGCGCTCGTCCGGCTCACCACCACCGGAGTCCCCCGCCCGGCCGAGGCCGAGGAACTGCGCGCGTTACTTCCTCCGGCGCTGCTGGCGCTGGCCGCCGGACTCGCCAACCTCACCGTCATCATCCTGGCGTGCGCGACCTCGGTCGAGCGGCTGGTGCACCGGGAGTTCCGCGACGTCGCCCGCGCACTGACCGCCGCGCTGCTCGGCTACCTGGTGGCGGTCGGCGTCAACGCCGCCATCAACTCGCCGGCCGGCCCCGCCGGGCTGCCGGTGCTGCTGGCCGGATCGGGGCACGGCGGAGCGCTCAGCCACCCGCTGCACGGCTACCTGGCGAGCGTGATCGCCTACGCCCGCGCCGCCACGCTGGGACACCTGCCACGGATCCGCACCGCCATCTGGGGCGGCATCGCGGTCACCGCGGCGTCGGTCCTGCTGTCGGGCTACGCCACCGCCCTCGCGCTGCTGCTCACCCTGCTGCTGGGACTGGCCGGCGCCCTGGCCGCCCGCTACGCCATCGGGGTGGCCGGGCCGCCGCTGGCCGTCGACCGGCTGGTGCGGGAGCTGCGCAGGTTCGGGTTCGACCCGCTCGGGCTCACCGAACTGGGCACCGACACCGAGGGCGGCCAGCGGTACGCCGTCGATCTCGTGGACCGCCGTCTCGACGTGACGGTGCTGCGCGCGGACGTCTCCACGGGGGTGTGGAAGCGGCTGTTCGGCCGCCTGCTGCTGCGCGACCCGGCCGCTCCTCCCATGCTGCTCAGCCTGCGCCGCCGCGTGGAGCACGCCGCGCTGCTCGACTACGCGGCCGCCGCCGCCGGTGCCGCCTCGCCCCGGCTGCTCGCCGTGGGGGAGCTCGGGCCGGGAACCGCGGTGCTGGTCCGGGAGCACCGGCGCACCCGCGCGCTGGAGGAGATCCCCGACGACGAGATCACCGACCGCCTGCTGGCCGCGGTCTGGAGCGAGCTGGCGCTCCTGCAGCGGCACCGGGTCGCGCACCGCAACCTGAGCGGGCGCACGGTCGGGGTCCGCATGGACGGGCGGGCCGTGTTCGTGAACCTGTCCGGCGGGAGCGTCGCGGCCGGCGCCATCACCGCCAGCCTGGACATCGCCGCGCTGCTCACCACGCTGGCGCTGCGGGTCGGGGCGCGCCGGTCCGTGGCCACCGCGGTCCGGGAGCTGGGCACCGAGGCGGTGGCGGCGGCGCTGCCGTTCCTGCAGCCGGCCGGACTGCCGCCCGCGGTCCGCGACGACCTGCGCACGGCCCGCGGCACGCTCGGCGAGGTCCGCGCCGAGGTCACCCGCGTCGCGCCGGACGCCCCGGCGGGCCCGGCGCAACTGGAGCGGATGCGCCCGCGCACGGTGGTCAGCGTCGCGCTCGCGGTCGTCGTCGGCGCCGTGCTCGTCTCCCAGCTGACCGACGTCGATCTGCGGACCATCCAGGACGCCTCGCTGGCCTGGACGGCGGGCGCGCTGCTGATGTCGGCGGTGTGCACGTTCGCCGCCGCGCTCGCGCTGATCGGGTTCGTGCCGATCCGGCTGCCGCTGTGGCGGACCGTGCTCGTGCAGCTGTCAGGGTCGTTCGTGCGGATCGCCGCGCCGGCCGGCCTGGGCTCGCTCGCGCTCAACACCCGCTACGTCACCCTGCAGGGCGCCTCCACCGCGCTGGCGATCTCGGCGGTCGGCGTCTCCCAGCTCGTGGGCCTGCTCACTCACGTGCCGCTGCTGCTGCTGTGCGCCTACCTCACCGGCACGGCCGACCCGGCGGACTTCTCGCCGTCGGCGACCCTCATCGGGGTGGCCGCCGTGCTCTCCGTGCTCGTCGCCGCGGTGTTCGCGCTGCCGGGGCTGCGCCGGCTGCTGCTGCAACGGGTGCGCCCGTACTTCCAGGGGGTACTGCCGCAGTTCCTCGACCTGGCCCAGCAGCCGCGCCGGCTGGCGCTGGGCGTGGGAGGCACGCTGCTGCTCACCCTCGGCTTCGTGTTCTGCCTGTACTGCTCGGTGCGGGCGTTCGGCGGCGACGCGCCGATCGCGGCGGTGGCCGTGGTGTTCCTGGCCGGCAACGCGCTGGGCTCCGCGGCGCCGTCGCCGGGCGGCCTCGGTGCGGTGGAGGCGGCGCTGCTGGGCGGGCTGACGGCGGTCGCCGGGGTGCCGGCCGGGGTGGCGCTGCCCGCCGTGCTGCTGTTCCGGCTGCTGACCTTCTGGCTGCCGGTCCTGCCCGGGTGGGCGGCCTTCCACCACCTGACCCGCCGGCGCGCCCTGTGATACGAGAGCGGGGCGGCCGGGAGACCCGGCCGCCCCGCCCCGGCGGGTACGGCTAGCCCGCGACTCCGGCGCGCGGGGCCGACGCCTCCGCCGCCGCCCGGCGGCGGGCGCGGATCCGGTTGACCAGCATGACCCCGCCGACGAGCAGCAGGACCGCGTACAGGCCGACGCTGATCGCGCTGCTGAACAGCACGGTGACGTCACCCTGGCCCACCTGCAGGGCGCGGCGCAGCTCCGACTCCGCGACCGGGCCGAGGATGACCGCGATGAGCACGGGCGCGAGCGGGATCTCGTACCGCCGCATCATGAACCCCACCAGGCCCAGCAGCAGCATGAACCACAGGTCGGCCATGGCCGAGCTCGCCGCGTACACGCCCAGGACCGAGAACACCGCGATCCCCGCGTACAGGTACGGCTTGGGGATGAGCAGCAGCCGGGCCCACATCGGCGCGAACGGCAGGTTGAGGATGAGCAGCATCGTGCTGGCGATGAACAGGCTGGCCAGCAGGGCCCAGACCAGGTCCCCGTTGCGCTCGAACAGCAGCGGGCCGGGCTGCATGCCGTACTGCTGGAAGGCGGCCAGCATGATCGCCGCGGTGCCGGACGTCGGCAGGCCGAGGCCGAGCAGGGCGCCCATGGCGGTTCCGGCCGTGGCGCTGCCCGCCGACTCGGGGGCGGCGACGCCCTCGATGGCGCCCTTGCCGAACTCGTTCTCGCCCTTGCCGCGCCGGGCCCGGCGCTCGGCCAGCTTCTTCTCGGAGCCGAAGGCCAGGAAGGTCGGGATCTCCGACCCGCCGGACGGGATCACACCGAAGGGAAGGCCGAACGCAGTGCCGCGCAGCCAGGCCGGGACGGTGCGCCGCAGGTCGGCGAGGCGGAGCCACGGGGTGCCGGTATGCCGGAGCTGCTTCTCGTGCCCCTCGTCGACGTGGATGCGGGCGGCCACGTGCAGCACCTCGCCGATCGCCAGCAGCGCGACGGTGATGGTGATGATGCTGAAGCCCTCGAAGAGCTGCGGGATGCCGAGCGTGAACCGTTCGGCGCCGCTGAGCGAGTCGATGCCGACCAGGGAGATCGCCAGGCCGATGCCGAGCGCCACGAGTCCGCGGACGATCGACTGCGACACCACCGCGGAGGTGGCGAGGAACGCGAACACGGCGAGCGCGAAATAGTCGGCGGGGCCGAACCGCAACGCCAGCGCGATGATGGCGGGGGAGAAGAACGCCACCAGCGACGTGGAGATGATGGCGCCGATGAACGCGCCGATCGCGGCGGTGGCGAGCGCCTGCGGAGCGCGCCCGCGCCGCGCCATCTTGTACCCCTCAAGGGCGGTGGCGATGGCCGAGCTCTGGCCCGGCGTGTTCATCAGGATCGCGGCGGTGGAGTCGCCGAACAGACCGCCGTAGTACACGGCGGCGAGCATGATGAACGCGCTCGTGGGATCGAGCGAGAACGTGATGGGCAGCAGCAGCGCCACCGCCATCGACGAACCGAGGCCGGGGATCACGCCCACGGCGGTGCCGAGCAGCACACCGAGTAGCGCCCACAGCAGGTTCTCCGGTGTCAGAGCGTGGGCGAACCCGGTGAGCAGATGGTTGAGCGCGTCCACTAGAAGATGCCTCCGAAGACCCCCGCCGGCAGGGGCAGCCCGAGACCGGCGACGAAAGCGAGTTGGATGATCGAGGAGAAGACGAGAGAGAGGGTGATGTCGAACAGGATGCGGCGGCTGCCCATGGCGTAGCTGACGCCGAAGAACAGCAGCGCCGCGGACAGGATCCACCCGGCCGGCTGCAGCAGCAGGATGAACGCGGTGAGGGAACCCACCACGATCGACACGGTCCGCCAGTCGACGCGCGACGCCGGCGCGGCGGCCGTCGCGGCCGAGGGGGCGTCCGCACCGTCGGTTGCGGTGCCGGCGGCCTCACCGGCGGGAGCGGCGTCCGCGCCGTCGTCCGGGGCCGCCGCGCCGTCGGCGGGCCTCGCCGGCCGCCGGATGACCTGCACGGCCAGCGCGATGCCGACCCCGAACATGAAGACGGTGACGATGGTGGGGAAGAACCGCGGGCCGGGCGACTCGGCGCCGGGGGGCACGGCCATCGTGGCGGTCTGGTAGCCGAGGAAGGCGGCGATGGCGAGGACGAGCGCGGCGACCAGGAGTTCACTGCGGCCCTGCCACCAGCCGGGCCGCGCGGCCGCGGTCGCAGCGGGCGCCGGCGTCGTGGTCGAGGTGTCGGTGGTCATGCGAGCCCCAGTTCTTCGGTGACGGTGGTGATGCGGTCGATCTCGGAGGCGAGGAACTCCTCGAACTCCGGCCCGGTCTGGAACGTGTCGTCCCACCGGTTGCGCTCCAGGGTGTCCTGCCATTCCGGCGTCGCGCGCATCTCGGTGACGATGTCGGTGAGCTCCTGGCGCTCCTCCTCGGTGATGCCGGGCGGCGCCATGACGCCTCGCCAGTTCGGCAGGACGGCGTCGATGTCCTGTTCGGCCAGGGTCGGGGCGTCGATGCCGTCGACGCGCTCGTGCGCCGAGACCCCGAGGATGCGCACGTTGCCGGCCGCGACCTGGTCGGAGAACTCGTTGTAGCCGCTGATGCCGACGTCGATGCTGTGCGAGAGCAGCGAGGTGAGGGCCTGGGCGCCGCCGGCGAACGGCACGTAGTTGACCGCCTGGGGGTCGGTCCCGACGTCGCGGCCGATCATGGCGGCGAGCAGGTGGTCCGTGCCACCGAGGGACCCGCCGCCGATGGCCACCGAGCCGGGGTCGTCGCGCAGGGCCTCGGCGAGGTCGCCCATGTCCTGGTAAGGGGAGTCCGCCGGGACGACGACGACCTCGTAGTCGTCGGCGAGCCGGGCGATGGGGGTGACGTCCTCCAGGGAGTGGGAGGACCGGTTCACCACGATGCCGCCGATCATCACCGTGCCGGTCACCATGAGCGTGTTCGACCGGCCCTCCAGGCGGATGGCCTGGGCGAGACCGATCGTGCCGCCGGCTCCGGGCACGTTGACCACCTGGCTGTTGGCGACGATGTCGCCCCCGCGGTAGGCGTTCTGCGCCTCACGCGCCACCAGGTCCCAGCCGCCGCCCGGGTCGGCGGGCACGATCATGGTGAGCTTCGCGCGGGCCTCCGAGACGTTCTCGCCGGTCGACCCGGCGTTCACCACGGCGGCACCGACGATGACGGCCGCTACGGCCGCACCGACGGTGCGCAGGATCCAGTGTTTGCTCATGAGGGGGCTCTTTCGGGTTGCGTCGTCGCGTGGTCCACTGTGTGGTCCGATAAGTCCGCACTTCAGTCCGGCACATGATGCGCGTCACATGCCGGGCTGTCAAGCCGTGACGGGGTCGGCCGGTGACCTGGGTCACGGTAGGTCATTTTCGCGAGCATGGCGCATCGCGTGCCATCAGGTACATCTTTAGGTCGTTTTGGTCGTGTTCGTCATTGTGGTCTCGGCGGAAGAGTGGCGCGGTCCGGTGTTGGGACCGTGGTCACGCGTCACTGTGCGTGCGGTCACTGGGTCATCGGGTCACGCGGGGCGACGTGTGGGCCATCTGGTGGTATGAATGGGCTACCAGATGGTCCGAACGTGTGGAGGAGGTGACGGCATGGGCACCACGGGTGAACAGGACTCCGGCGTGCGCAGCGTGCTGCGTGCGCTGGACCTGCTCGCGCTGTTCGACGAACGCCACCAGCACCGCGCCGTCCGTGAGCTGACCGAGCACAGCGGGCTCGCCAAGAGCACCGTGCTGCGCCTGGTGGGCACGCTGGAACAGCGCGGCCTGCTGTGGACCCGCCCCGACGGGCGGATCGGGATCGGGCCGGGACTGCTGCGCTGGGCCGCGCTGGCCCGGACCACCTGGCGGATCCCCGAGGAGGTCCGCCAGGTCATGCGCGAACTCGTCGCCGAGACCGCCGAGACCGTGAACCTCTACGTCCGCAGCGACATCGGCCGGGTCTGCGTGGCGCAGGAGGAGGGGCCGCAGAACCTGCGGCACGTCCTCAACGTCGGCGACGAGCTGCCCCTGTGGGCGGGCGCGGCCGGGCGGGTGCTGCTGCTCGGCGCCGACGACGCCCTGCTGCGCCGGGTCGCCGTCGCCTCGCCGCAGGGCGCCCACCACGCCGAGACGCTGCGCGAACGGGTCGCCGAGGTGCGCCGCGACGGCTACGCGGTGAGCCACGGCGAGCGCGAGACCGGCGTCTCCGGCGTCGCTGCGCCCGTGACCGGCCCCGGCGGTACCGTCGTGGCGGCCGTCGCGCTAGGCGGTCCCACCGCACGGTTCACCTCCGCCGCCGTGACCGAGTTCGCCGCCGCGGTGTCCCGGGCCGCCGCCCGCGTCTCCGATATCGGCCTGGACCTCGGAGCGGGAGGCCGCCCGTGACGCCCCCCGCCCCCCGGACCGCCGGCATCCTCGCCGGCGTGCGCGTCCTCGACCTCACCAACGTGCTGGCCGGTCCCTTCGCCAGCTACCAGCTCGCCCTCATGGGCGCCGACGTCATCAAGGTCGAGGTGCCCGGCAGCGGCGACCTGGCCCGCCAGCTCGGCGCCGACCCCGGCCTCAATCGCGAGCTGCTCGGCGCCTCCTTCCTCGCCCAGAACGCCGGAAAGCGCTCGCTGACCACCAACCTCAAGGACGAGCGTGGCCGCGAGGTGCTGCGCCGGCTCATCAGCGGAGCCGACGTGCTCCTGGAGAACTTCCGTCCCGGCGTGCTGGACCGGCTCGGCTTCGGCCCGGAGCGGCTGCGCGAGCTCAACCCCCGGCTGGTGTACTGCGCGGTCTCCGGGTTCGGCCAGACCGGTCCGATGCGCGACCGGCCCGCCTACGACCAGATCGTGCAGGGCCTGTCCGGGATGATGAGCGTCACCGGGACCGCTGAGGCCACCCCGCTGCGCGCCGGTTACCCGATCGCCGACACCCTGGGCGGGCTGGCCGCCGCCTTCGCCGTCGCCGCGGCGCTGGTGCGGCGGGAGCGCACCGGCGAGGGCACGCACCTGGACGTGTCGATGCTGGAGACCGCGGTCACCGCGATGGGCTGGGCGGTGTCCAACTACCTCATCGCCGGGGTGGAGCCGCGGCCGATGGGCAACGAGAACGGCACCGCCGCGCCCTCGGGCACCTTCCGCACCGGCGACGGCGCCCTCAACATCGCCGCCAACCAGCAGCGGCAGTTCGAGACGCTGTGCCGCCTGGTCGGGCGCCCCGACCTTCCCGCCGACCCACGGTTCACCGAGCGCGAGTCGCGCAAGGCGCACCGCGCCGAACTGCGCTCCGAACTGGAGGACGCCCTGGCGGCCCGGCCCGCCCTGGAGTGGGAGCGGCTGCTGTCCGACGCGGGCGTGCCCGCCGCCCGCGTGCTCGACGTCCCCGAGGTCGTCGGCCTGGACCACATCGCCGAGCGCGGCCTCGTGCACGAGCTGGACTTTCCCGGCCGTGACGACCGGAGCGTGCGCGTGCTCGGCAGCGGCGTGCACGTGGACGGCCATGCGTGCGCGCCGGCCGGCTCCCCGCCGCTGCTGGGCGAGCACACCGACGAGCTCCTGCGCGAGCTCGGCTACGACGACGACGAGATCTCCACGCTGCGGAAGGACGGGGTGCTGTGACCCGAGAGGCGATCCAGGCCGAGGAACCGACCATGACCGAACGCGAGGTCAGCGACTGGTGGGCCACCGGCGTCACCCGCATCGCGCCGGGTGAGATCGAACTGCGCGGCTACCCGGTCGAGCAGCTGATCGGCACCGCGTCCTTCGTGGACGTCGTCTGGCTGCTGCTGCGCGGCGAACTGCCCGATCCGCGGCAGGCCCGGCTGCTGGAGGCCGCGCTGCTCGCCTCCGTCGACCACGGCCCGCAGGCACCGTCCATCGCGGCGGCCCGCATGGCGGTCACCTGCGGGGTGGGGCTGAACAACGCCGTGGCCAGCGGTGTCAACCTGCTCGGCGACGTGCACGGCGGCGCAGGCCAGCAGTGCATGGAGGTGCTGGCCGCGGTCCGCGACCGGCACCGGGCCGGCGAGGAGCTGGCCGACGTGGCCGCCGACGTCGTCGCCGAGCACCGCGCCGACCACCGCTACGTCCCCGGCTTCGGGCACCGATTCCACCCGCGAGACCCGCGCCGCGACCCGCTGCTCGGCCTGGTCGCCGACGCGGTCCACTCCGGCGTGGTGGCGGGCGAGCACCTCGCCGCCGCGGAGGCGCTGGAGCGCGCCCTTGCGGCGGGCCGGACCCGGCCGGTGCCCATGAACATCGACGGCGCCACCGGGGTGATCTACGCCGAGCTGGGGTTCACCCCTGAGCTGGGGCGCGGCCTGTTCGTGCTCGCACGCTCGGTGGGCGTGCTCGCGCACGCCTGGGAGGAGCGCCAGGGCGGCGCCCGCATCAAGGGCCCGATCCCGCGGCGGCTGCTCGCCTCCTACACCGGCCCCGCGACCCGGCCGGTGCCTGAGCGCTGACCCTGCCGGCCGGGGTGCCGGGCCGCTGGGGCGTGGATGAGGGTGCGTCCGCTTCGGTGGGCGTGGTCGATCAGCGACGGTGGCCGTGAGCGATCCGGCCGTTCGGCCGGGGTGCCGCGTTGAGGCTGCGGAACCGCTGCCAGGTGCGCGCCACGGCCCCGGGGGCGTGCGGCGCGGCGCTCTCGGTCCGGGATGGCCGCGCCACCGGTCCGGGCGCGCATCACGCGCCCGGCGGTGCGCGCGCGCCCCGGGGCCGGCCGTGGGACGTACCGTCCACGTCAACGTCGCTGAGGGTGAGGCTTGGTTCTCCTCGGTTGGCTGAGTCACCGTTCATTGGGAAAGTGGTCGAAAACGAGACTCCGCGCTGATAACGTCGCAGGTCAGTAAGAGTGCTCCCCGCACGCGCGGGGATGGTCCCGCCGGAATCATCACAGCTTCTGGGGCGGAGCGTGTGCTCCCCGCACGCGCGGGGATGGTCCCCGCGAACGGAACCGCATGTGGTACCGGGTAATGTGCTCCCCGCACGCGCGGGGATGGTCCCGGCGGCGCATCGCTCAGCGGCACGTGGGCGTAGTGCTCCCCGCACGCGCGGGGATGGTCCCGCATCGCCGCGTCCCGCGCCCGCCGGTACGCCGTGCTCCCCGCACGCGCGGGGATGGCCCCAACGCCCAGGAGGACCTGGACGTCAGCGTCATGTGCTCCCCGCACGCGCGGGGATGGTCCCTCGGACCTGATGGCCGTACGATGCGGAGGGAAGGGCGGCCAGGTGCGTCGTCGCCCCTGGCCGTCGGTGCCCTTCGCCAGGCCCGCGGCCGGTTCAGGGAACCCAACCCCATCGGCCATCCAGCGGCCCGGCGCCCCGGCTGGCGGATGCGGTCTGTGCCAGGTGCCCGCGAACCGCACCCGTCCCGTTCCTGGCTCTTGTGGCTCGCTCTGGCCGGGCGCAGCGGTTCTTCGGCCACCGTGCTCTAGGTCTTACCGCTCCGCACGGTCGGCATCGCGCCGCTGGACGGCACCGGCCGGCCCGGCGCGGCGGGCGCGCGCGGGTGGGGCGCGCCACCTGGCACGGCGGGTACGGTGCACGGCCGGCCGCAGCGGCCCCGCGTCGGCGGCCGTGCGCCGCGGTCAGTCCGGCAGCCGCAGCAGCCCGCGCCGGTAGGCGGGGACCAGCCGGGCGGGGACGAGGGCGCGGCGGCCACCGACCTCCACCGGGACGAGATCCGGCACGGTGGCCCGCCACTGCGAGCGGCGCTTGCGGGTGTTGGATCGGGACGTCCTGCGTTTGGGAACGGCCATGGCGGTGGCCTCCTTTCGAGAGCGTGCGGCGGGTTCAGGATCGGCCGTAGCGGCGCTGGAAGCGCTCCACACGTCCGGCGGTGTCGATGACCCGTCCGCGGCCGGTGTAGAAGGGGTGACTGGCCGACGACACCTCGACGTCGATGACGGGGTAGGTGTTGCCGTCCGTCCATTCGATCGTCCGGTCGCTCGTGGCGGTGGAGCGGGTGAGGAACGCGAAGTCGGCGGCGCGGTCGCGGAAGACGACCGGGCGGTACTCGGGGTGGATTCCGGGTCTCATTGGGTTCTCCTGGTCGGGGCGGTCGTGAGCGGGCAGTGGTCAGCGCTCTTCGCGGAAGTCCACGTGCCGGCGGATGATCGGGTCGTACTTGCGCAGCACCAGCCGGTCCGGCGTGCTGCGCCGGTTCTTGCGCGTCACGTAGGTGTAGCCCGTGTCCGCGGTGGACCGCAGTTTGATCACGGGCCGCAGGGAGTCGCGCGCCATTGGTGAGCCCTCCGTTCGTCGAGGCGGGCGGGGACCCGCACATGCTACAAGCGAATGATAACCGTTTTCATTCCCGGTCTGGTGGTCTGATCGAGCGCCGCCGGCGCCGGGTTCACGGTGCCTGCCGCGCGCGCCCTCGCCAGGCCGCACCATGGGCCGGCCCGTTGAGCACCGACTTTCGCCGTACGCCGAAACAGATCGCGCGGGCCGCGGCATTTCGCGCAGAATTCCGATTGTGACCGCGCTGCACCGCATCGCGCCGCATACCAGCGGGGAATTTCGGCTTGTCGCGGTTCGCAGCACAACGGGGAAAACGGGGAGAGAAATGCGAAAGATCACCAAGGCCGCAGCGCTGACGTTCGCCGTGGCCGCACTCGCCACGGTCGGTATGACCAGCGCGAACGCCGCCGAGGCCGCTGCCACCGTGCGCGGCTGTCCCTCGGGGGCCGTGTGCATCTATCCGCAGAACGCCGGGTGGAACAACGACCGCCCGTCGCACGCCTTCTACAGCTACGGAGCCCACAACATCTACGGTCAGGTGGGGCTGCACTACGTTTTCAATAACCAGACGGGCGGTGCCACGGCCCGCACCTGCACGGGTGCCAACGGAACGGGGGACTGCCAGGGTCACCTTCCGGCGGGCTACTACATCGAAAAGGACCTGACGCCGATCAACTCGATCCTCCTCGTCCGGCCGTAGCGCCGGCCGGACGCCGCACGCCGGTTCGACCGGGCCGGGCCCTCCGGGGCTCGGCCCGAGTGCCGTGCCCGCCTCGGGAGACCGCGCCGTCGCGGCCCCCGGCGCACACCGCCGTCATCCAGTGGATCACCGCCCGGCGACCGGCTCGGCCACTCGCGGCCGCAGGCCGCCCGCGCCATGACCGAAGCGGGAAGCTCTCTTGAACCGCCACGCGGCGGAATCCGTCGGCCCGCGATGCAGGATCGGAAAGGAAGACGCCGGAGCGCAGCGCGAAGGAGAGCGAACCGATGGATCAGCCGTCCGTCCTCACCATCCGATCCCGCGCGGCCGCTCCGCCTGAGGCGGTCCACCGCGCGCTCACCGATCCCGGCGCCGTGCGCGCCTGGCTCACCGAGAACGTCGACATCGACCTGGCGCAGGGCCGCTACACCTTCTGGGGCCGGCACACCCCCGACGGCGACCGCCCCCGCCAGCGGCTGCTGGAGCACCGCCCCGGCCGGCTGCTCCGGTTCGCCTGGGACCTGACCTCCGGCCCCGCGACGGTCGCCGTCCGCATCGAGCCCGGCGAGCACGGGGACACCGAGATCACCGTCACCCACGAGCCCCGCCCGCCGTCGGGCACCCCGGGCGGCAACGTCCCGTACTACTTCTGGGACCTCGCGGTGGACAACCTCGTCAACCTGGTCGAGGGACGCCGCCTGGCCCCCAGGTTCGACCCGGGGCCGGTGCGCGACGGCCGTGCCCGCGCGGAGGTGACGATCGACGCCGCCTCCGGCGACGTCTACGCCTCCCTCATCGAGTCCGGCCCGCTCAGCGAGTGGACCGGCGGCACCGCGTCGGTGGAGCCGTGGGTCGGCGGGCGGTACGACTTCGGGTGGGACCACGGGCCCGGCGACATCCTGCTGCTCGACCCCGGCCGGGCGCTCGCCTACACCTGGACCTACCCGGACACGCCGGAGACCGTGGTGCGGTGGGAGCTCGCCGACGTCGACGGCGCCACGCAGGTCATGGTCGTGCACGGGCGGTTCGAGGACGCCGGCCTCGCCACCGACTTCCAGGGCGGCTGGCAGGCGTACCTGCGGGCGATCAAGCGCCTGCACGAGCGCGGGCACGCCTGGAACGAGGCCGAGGTCCGCTGAGGCGCCCGCCCGGCCCGGCCGGGCGGGCGCCTCAACCGGTCCAGGGCCGCGACGGCGGCACCGGCCGGGCCAGCAGGTCGCGCAGGTACCCGAAGAACCCGTCGGTGTCGACCTCCTCGACCACGGCGGCGTTCGGGGCCAGGCCGTGCACGCCCCACGACATGGCGGAGTAGCCGCGGGTCAGCTCACCGGCGGTCTCCACGTCGACGTGGTACCCGGCCGCGCGGCGCAGCAGCTCCGGGCGGAGCAGCAGCGCCACCGTCAGGGAGTCCGGGTGCGTCGTGCCGTCGATGCCGACCCGGCGGTCGAACTCCAGTGTCGCCGCGCACACCCGCGTGAAGAACCGGGACAGCGGGGTGCCGAGGGCGGCGATCTCGGTGAGCCGTGCGTCCCCGAACACCGCCTGGCGCAGCGTCAGCGGATCCCAGGGGACGACCGTGATCGCGAAGCCCGCCGCGAACACCGCCCGGGCGGCCTCGGGGTCGACGTAGAAGTTGAACTCCGCGGCCGCGGTGATGTTGCCCCGCCCGTTGTTGGACCCGCCCATCACGTAGAGCGCGCGGAGGTTGCCGGGGAAGGCCGGGTCCTTCGCCGCCGCCATCGCGATGTTGGTGAGCGGGCCGATCGCCGCGACCGAGAGCTCGCCGGGGCGCTCCGCGGCGAGCCGGACCAGGGCGTCGACGGCGTGCTCCTCCTCGGGGCCGCACCCGGTAAGGTCGGCGTCGAGCCCGCCGGTGCCGTCGCCGTGCACGTTCTCGGCGCTCTGCCACGGCCGCACGAGCGGCCGCCGGCAGCCGAGGTGGACCGGGACCTCACCGAGCCGGCCCGCGGCGTTCAGAGTCAGGAACGCGTTGCGCACCTGGCGGTCGAAACCGACGTTGCCGGCCACCATCGTGATCGCCCGCAGGTCGGCGCGCGGATCCAGCAGCGCGGCGAGCAGCGCGACGCAGTCGTCCTGGGCGGTGTCGGTGTCGATGACCAGCGGGACGGTCATGGGCGGCTCCTGGTGCTCGGCGCTCTTCCGGGGTACGCGTCCAGGGTGGCAGCCGGGTCCGGCCGCCGTCACGACGGGGCGGGGCGCCCGGCCGCGATCTCGCGGGCCGCGGCCGCCGCCGCCCGGTGCGCGCTGATCATGGACGCCGACGGACCGTAGCCGACGAGGTGCACTCGCGGGTCCGGCGCCGTGCGGGTGCCGATCATCCGGATGCCGCCGCGCGGGTCCCGCAGCCGCAGGGGGGCGAGATGCCCGAGCACCGGCCGGAAGCCGGTGGCCCACAGGATCACGTCGGCGGGCTCGGCGCGGCCGTCCGCCCAGGCCACGCCGTCCGGGGTGATCCGGTGGAACATCGGCCGGGCCACCAGCACGCCGCGCTCCTCGGCGGCGCGCACCGCGGGCGTCCGGCTGATGCCGGTGTAACTGACCACGCTGCGCAGCGGCAACCCGGCGGCCACCCGTTCGGCCACCTGGTCGGTGACGGCCACCAGGTCGGCCTCGGTGGGCCGGCCCGCGCGCAGCTCCGGCGGGCGGCGGGTCACCCACAGGGTGTCCGTCACCTCGGAGAGCTCGGCGAGGATCTGGGCGGCGGAGTTGCCGCCGCCGACCACGATGACGCGGGCGCCCGCGAACTCCTCCGGCGCGTCGTACCCGGCGGCGTGCAACTGCCGCCCGCGGAAGCCGTGCCGGCCGGGTACCGCCGGGATGAACGGCCGGTCCCAGGTTCCCGTGGCGTTGACGATCGCGCGGGCCCGCCACGTCCCGGAGCCGGTCTCCACCAGCAGGGGAGTGCCGCGGGTCACCGTGACGTCGGGGCCGTCGTTGCGTACGGAGCGCACCACCACCGGCCGGCGCACGGGCAGCGCGAAGTGGCGCTCGTAGCGGGCGAAGTACGCCGCGACCTCCGGACCGTCCGGCGGCGGCAGCCCCGGCCGTTCCCACGGCAGGCCGGGCAGCCGGGTGTAGGCGGCGGGCGAGATGAGGCGCACCGACCGCCATACCCGCTGCCAGGCGCCGCCCGGGCCGGGTCCCCGGTCCAGCACCACCTGGTCGCCCGGGCCGGTGTAGCCGCGGCGGGTCAGGAAGTAGGAGGCGGCGAGTCCGGCCTGACCACCGCCGATGACGACGACGTCGACGTCGGTCGCCTGATCGGTCATGGTCCGACGCTATCGCGGTGACGTGGACGTTCGGCGACCGGTACGACGTGGCGGTGCGGAACGGTAGTGGCCGCGGAGTTCCGGCCCGGCCCGCTCCCGCCGCAACCGGTCCGGCCCTTCCCCCGTCGAAGGGGAAAGGCCGTCACGGACGGCCACGACACCGATGGCAGGCGTGGGGAAGGCGGCGCGAGATGGACGTGATGATGGCGGTGGGCGTGGTGCTCGGCATCGTCGTGCTGTTCGGCATCATGACCGGTGGGGGGAGCGGCGCGGCGCCGCGCCGGCGGCGCGGTCACGTGGTGGGCGATACCGGCGGTGGGCACTACTCCACCGACGGCTCCGGGGACGGCGGTGACTGCGGCGGCGGTGGTGGCGGCGACTGAGCCGCCGCACGGCGCAGGCCGTGCCTCACGGGTCACCATCGGTCCCAGTGCAGAACCTCGGCGCGGGGGATCCGCCGTGCCGGCCGGAAGCCGGTGCCGATGGTGTAGGCGAGCGGGACGAATGCGGCGAGCATGACGTCCTCGTGGGGGACGCCGAGCACCGTGGCGAGTTCCCGCTCCAGGGGGGCCTGGGCGGTGGTCCACACCGTGCCCAGCCCGCGGGCGCGGGCGGCCAGCATGAAACTCCACACCGCGGGCAGGATCGATCCCCAGGTCATGGACTGGTCCAGCACGGAGGCGCCGTCCGTCCGCCCCTCCACGGCCGGGATGACGAAGGCGGGCACCCGGTGCGCGTTGTCGTGGAGGTGCCGCAGCCCCGCGGAGATCCGCTCCATGGATCCCGGGTGCGCGTACATACGCCGCAGGTCTCGTTCGGTCACCGGCCGTCCGCCGCCGGTGGCGAGGGCGCGGCGGAAGACGTCGGCCACGGCCCGGCGCCGGGGCTCCTCCGTGACCACGATGAAGTGCCAGCGCTGCCGGTTGCGGCCGGTGGGCGCCTGGGTGGCGAGGTCGACGCACTCCTCGATCAGCTTCCGCGGCACGGGCCGGGTCAGGTCGAGGCGGCGGCGCACCGCCCGGGTGGTGGACAGCAGTTCGTCGGGGGTGAGGTTCAGCGTCATGAGGCGACGGTCCGTCCGATTCGTCTGTGTGCAGATGATCGGCGAATCTACGATGCGGTCCGTCTGCCGTCAAATGATCTGGCCAGAGATGAAGCTGGTAGGGTCGGACGCCGCGAAGGGAGATCCGATGCCACCGACGACCGGGCGACCCCGCCCCAGTTACTTTCCGCGCCTGGCGGCCGACCGCCCGGACATCGCGCTGTGCCGTGCCTCGGCCGCCGTCGCCCGGGCCGCCGACGCGCACGCGGAGCAGCAGGGGCTCGGCGTCGGCCGGCACCTGGTGCTGCGCATGCTGACGGCGGTCGGCCCGTGCTCCCAGCAGACGCTCAGCGAGGAACTGCGCATCGACCGCAGTGTCATGGTGGGCCTCTGCGACGACCTGGAGCACGCCGGTCACGTGCGCCGCGAGCGGGACCCCGAGGACCGCCGTGCCTACGCGGTCACCGTCACCGAGTCCGGGCGGCGGGCGCTCGCGGCGGCGGAGGCGACGGTCCCGGAGTTCCTCGACCGGACCTTCGCGGCCCTCACCCCGGACGAGCGTGACCAGCTCACCGGGCTGCTCGGCAAGCTGCTGGGCGTCCGGGACTGATCGGGGCCGGGCCGGCGGGGGAGCGGCCGTCCCGCCGGCCCCGACCGCGACGGGGTCAGCGCGGAACGGGCGCCGAGGGAGAACCGGCGGCCACGACACCGCCCGGAGCGGTGCGCGACCGGCTCAACGCCATGGCGGTCACCGCGGCCAGCACGAGGGCGGCGCCGAGCCACTGGTTCCAGACGAGTTCCGCGCCGAGCACGCCCACCCCGACCAGCGCCGAGACCAGCGGGAAGGCCAGCTCGGCCAGCGTCGCCCGGCTCGCGGCGGTGCGGCTCAGCCCCCAGTAGTACAGGACGAGCGCGCACAGGCCCGGGATGAGCGCCAGCGCCGCCAGCAGCGGCAGGTGCGACGCCCCGACCGTCAGCGGCGAACCGGTGCCCAGCACGATGAGCAGCGTCACCGGCAGGGCGATGGTGAACCGCAGCGTCGTGACGTGCCGGACCGGCAGCCGGGTGCCGGCCAGCCGGCCGAGCACGGTGCCGGCCGCCCACAGCACGGCCGCTCCCACGGCCAGCCCCGCCGCCTGGACGCCGCTGACGCTCACCGCCAGCGGATCGGGGAAGGCGAGCAGCCACGCGCCGGCCAGCGCCGGCAGCGCGTACCACGCGTACCGGGGGGTGAGGCGCTCGCCGAGCAGCAGTACCGCGAGCAGCACCGCGAACAGCGGCTGCAGCTTCTGCAGCACCTGGGGCGTCACCGGGTCACCGAACGTGAAGGCCGCGGTGAACAGCGTGGTGGCGAGCGCGGACGAACCGGCACCGACGACGAGCATCGCCGCCAGCACCCGCGGCCCCGCCCCGGCGAGGGCCCGCACCGCCGGCCACACCAGCGGCGACAGGCACAGCACGATCAGCAGGTGTTCGTACATGACGATGGTGGGGGCGGGCAGCTCCCGGGCGAGCGGCTCGCGCATCAGGGCGGAGGTGCCCCACAGGCCGGCGGCCAGCGCGACCGCCCACATCCGGTCGGTTCGGCGGCTCTCACCCACGGGCCGCGCTCCGGCGGTCGTCGCGTTCGCGCATCGGGAGGTCCATTCTGTTCGTCGCTATGTGTCGCGGTGCGGCTGATCCGCAGGCGACAACAGCGCGCGGAGGTCCCCGATTCCCACGGGGGCGGCGCGGAGCGGCCGGTTCGGGCGGCGACGGGGCAGGGACGTGCTCTGGTGCCGTGGCCGACACGACACCGCCGCCCTGGGAGGACGATCTCTTCCCGTTCCGCACCCCGCCCGGGCTGCGCACCCTCGTGGACATCGCCTGGCGGCACGCTTACGACTTCTTCCTGGAGAACGAGCCCTGCGATCAGGGCCTGCTGCGGACCCACTTCGACTCCATGTTCGACCTGGACCGGATCCCCGCCCGCCGGACGGGTGCGGCGGCGACCCGGAGTTCGAGGAGTGGGTGCGGCGGCCCGCCGCACCCCTGTTCTCCCCGCCGGAGTTCGCGCCCTTCGGCGCTCTGGGCGACGGCGGGTACGTCGGGTGGCCGGTGCCCGCGCCGGAGCCGGGACGGACGGATCACCCGGTCGCCCTGGCCGACGGTCACGACCACGGCGTGACCCGGACGTCCGGCTCGCCGAGAACCGGTACCTCCTCGACGCGCGCGCGGCCGACCGGCCTCTCCTCGATCGCCTCGCCGCCGAGCCGGGCGTGCGGCCGGATCCCGGCCGGGCCTACCCAGGGGTGTCCTGGAACGGCTCCCTGGTCTGCCGGTCACCGAGGCCGGGACCGTCGTCGACGTGCCCGAGGGGTGGCGGCACGAGGTCGGTGCGGACGGAATCGGCGTCCTCGCCCCCGCGGACGCCTTCGCCGGCCGGACGCCGGTGGTCGCGGACCACCCGCCGCTCGAACCGGAGCTCATCGCCGCCGAATCCTGGCTCGACGCCGGATACCCGGCGACCGCGCCGCTCGCGATCAAGGACGTTTTCGTCCACGGGCCGAGCCGCTATTTCGCCGTGCCGCGACCGCTGTGGGCGCGCGCGTACCGAGATCTCGGCCGGCCCGGGTTCGCGGACCGTCTCGACCTGATGGCGCCGAACCACCAGGGTCCGTGCCACTGTGCCACCCCGCACGGAACACCGACGGGCGGCAGTCTCGCGGGGCCCGCCGGTCACCCCGGGATCCGGTGCGCGCCCGGCGTGTGCCCGAAGGCGCGCCGGAAGACGTCGATGAAGGCGCTGGCGGAGGACCAGCCGCACCGGTGCGCCACGGCGGTCACCGGAGTGTCCTCGGCGAGCAGCCGCAGGGCGTGCTGCAGGCGGAGCTGCATCCGCCACTGCGGGAACGACATGCCGGTCTCCGCGGCGAACAGCCGGGAGAGCGTGCGGGCGCTCGCCCCGGCCTCGGCGCCCAGCGCCGCGAGCGTGCGATCGTCGGCGGGGTTCTCCCACAGCGCGGCGCACACGGCCGCCAGGCGCGGGTCACGGGCGGTCGGCAGGTGGACGGGCTGCTGGCGTGGGGAGACCCGAAGCCGGTCCAGCAGCACGGCGCGCAGCCGGCGCCGTTCCGGTGTGTCGTCCCGCGGCGCGCGGGTGTAGGCGAGGATGAGCTCGCGCAGCAGCGGCGCGACGGTGAGCACCGTCGGGGCGCGCAGCCCCAAGGGGTTCTCCGCGGCCGGCAGGCCGACGGTGTGCATGTCGGTCTCGCCGTAGGCGCGGTGCGCGTGCACGGTGCCGGCGGGGATCCAGATGGCGCGCGTCGCGGGCGCCACCCAGGAACCGGCGTCGGTGGTGATCGCCAGGACGCCGCGGCCCGCGTAGACGATCTGGTGGTCGTCGTGCCGGTGCGCGTCGATGCCGCCGCCGGCGGGCAGCGGCCGGACGTGGGTGGGAGCCACCGGGACGTGGCGGGGAACCGGCATCGTCTGGCATTTTATCGGAAGCCGGACAATCGGTCCGGCGGCCATGATCGGTGCGTGTCGAAGAACAGACCCGTCATCCTCCTCGCCGTGGGCCACGCCTGCGTCGACTTCTACCAGGGCGCCGTGCCCGCCCTCGTCCCCTTCCTGGTGGCCGACCGGTCCTACGGGTACGCCGCGGCGGCCGGGATCGTGCTCGCCGCCTCGCTGCTGTCGTCGGTGGTGCAGCCGCTCTTCGGCGCGCTGACGGACCGGTGGGCGCTGCCCTGGCTGCTGCCCGTGAGCACGGCCGTCGCCGGGGCCGGCATCGCGGTGAGCGGTATGAGCGACTCCTACGAGCTGACACTGGCCGCCGTCGCGCTGTCCGGGGTGGGCGTGGCCGCCTTCCATCCCGAGTCCGCCCGCGCCGCGCGGCGCGCCGCCCGCGGCCGGCACACCGCCATGGGCTGGTTCTCCGTGGGCGGCAACGTCGGGTTCGCCGCCGCCCCGCTGCTCGTCACCCCGGTGGTCGCCGTGGGCGGCCTCGGAGCCTCGCCGCTGTTGGGCGTGCCGGCCCTGGCGGGCGCGGTGTTGTGCGCGGCGGCGCTGCGGGACGGCCGCGCCGCCTCCGCCGTGGCCGCCGCCCGCACGGCCGCGGCCCGGCAGGCAGGAACGGCCACCGACGTGCGCTCGTTCGTGCGGCTGTCCCTCGCCGTCGTGCTGCGCTCGATCGTCTTCACCGGGCTGAGCTCGTTCATCGCGCTGCACGTCGCCCAGCGCACGGGCGGCGGCGAGACTGCCGGCGCGGCCGCCCTCTTCCTGCTGTTCGCGGGCGGGGCGGCCGGCACGGTCCTGGGCGGCCGGGCCGCCGAACGGTGGGGCCGCGTCCGGTGCGTGCGCTGGTCCTATCTGGCGATGGTGCCGGCCGTCGCGGGCGTGGTGCTGGTGCCCGGACCGGCCTGCTACCTGTTCGTCGCCCTGGCGGCGGCCGGGCTCTACCTGCCCTTCTCACTGCAGGTCACCCTCGGCCAGGACTACCTGCCCGACCGGGTCGGTACCGCCAGCGGCGTCACGCTGGGGCTGACGGTCAGCGTCGGCGGGGTGGCCAGTCCCGTCATCGGGGCCGCCGCCGACGCCACCTCGCTGGCCGTGGCCCTGGCTCCGCTGGCGGTGCTGCCCGCGTTCGCCTGGCTGCTGGTCCGGCGACTGCCCGAACCGGCCGCCGCCGGGGCCGCCGGCGCCCCTCGGTGACACGCCTGGTAACGCCGGTGGCCGGCACCCCCACGGGGGCGCCGGCCACCGGTTCGGCCCTCGGCCGCCGTCAGGCCGCCGTGCCCAGAAGCAGCCGGTCCAGCATGTCCTGCAGGGTGACCAGCCCCACCAGGCCCTCGGTGTCCTCCACCAGGGCGAGGTGGCTGCGGCTCTCCCGCATGATGCTGAGCGCGGCGTAGATGGGCGTGCCGGCGTCCAGCGTGAGCACCGGGCGCATCAGGTCGGCCGCGGTCGTGTCCGGTCCGCTGGTGAGAGCGTCGCGGACGTGCAGCACGCCGATCGGCTGATCTCCCTCGCGGACCACCAGCCGGAGGTGGCCGCTCTCCCGGGACGCCTGCTGGATCGTCTCCAGGGAGGCGTCGGGGCCGACCCCGGCCAGCTCCTCCTTGGGGGTGACGATCTCGCGCAGCGGCCGGGAGTTGACCTCCAGCGCGGTGGCCAGCTGGTCGCGGCGCTCCTCGTCGAGCGCGCCGGCCTTGGCCGAGTGGTCCACGAGCTCCCGCAGGTCGTCCGGGTTGTGCCCGGAGGCGACCTCGTCCACCGCGGCCACCCCGAACCGGTGCAGCGTCCAGTTGGCCAGCCCGTTGAGCACCACCAGCGCCGGCCGGGTGAACCACATGAACGCCCGCATGGGGATCGCGAGCATGATCGCGGACTTCTCCGGGTGCGAGATGGCCCACGACTTCGGCGCCATCTCCCCGACGACGAGGTGCAGGAACGTGACCACGATCAGCGAGACCACGAAGGACACGCCGTAGGCCACCGCCTCGGGCAGCCAGCCGTGGAACAGCGGTTCCATCAGATGATGCACGGCCGGCTTGGTGATGGCGCCCAGCGCCAGGGTGCACAGCGTGATGCCGAGCTGGGAGCCCGCCATCAGCAGTGACAGGTCCCGGGCGCTGCGCAGCGCGGCACGGGCGGAGGCACTGCTGTCGGCGGCCTCCTCCAGCCGGTAGCGGCGCGCCGCCACGAGGGCGAACTCCACCGCGACGAAGAACGCGCTGAGCGCGATGATGCCGACCGAGATGAGCAGGGCCAGCGCCGGGTTCATGTCGCTCATGCGCGCACCTCACGATCCGCGTTCTCGGTGTCGACGGCCACCTCGGTGAGGCGCAGCCGGACCGACTCGGGCACGTGCCGGTCCACCTTCTCGACCGAAAGGGTGACGAACCGGTGCGGTTCATCCTCCTCCGCGCCGGGGTGGCGCGGCAGGTCCACGTGCACGGTGTCGCCGGGCTGGGGCAGCCGGCGAAGTTCGTTGATGACCAGCCCGCCGATCGTCTCGTAGTCCCCTTCGGGCAGGTCGTGGCCGAGCAGCCGCTCGACCTCGTCGACGTGCAGCGCCCCGGGCAGCAGCCAGGTGCCGTCGTCGCCGACGCGCGCCTGCCCCTCGTCCTCGGGGTCGTGCTCGTCGGCGATCTCGCCCACCAGCTCCTCGGCGATGTCCTCCATGGTGATGACGCCGGCCAGGCCGCCGTACTCGTCCACCACGCAGGCGAACTCCTCGCCGCTCTCCCGCAGCTGGCCGAGCACGCTCGTCAACGGGAGGGACGTGGGCACCATGACCGCGGGCCGCGCCACCTCCTTGACGAGCACGCTGTCGAGGTCCCGGTCGCCGAGCGCGAGGACGTCGCGCAGGCAGATGACGCCGGTGATGTCGTCGACGTCGTGCCCCAGGACGGGGAAGCGCGAGTGGCCGCTGGCCATGAGCTCGACCACCCGGCTGACCGGGTCGTCGACCTCCACCCAGGTGACCTGGGGGCGGGGGATCATGGCGTGGTCGGCGGTGCGGTCGTGGAAGTCCAGCGTGCGGTCCAGCAGCGTGGAAAGCTCCGCCGGGAGATCGCCGCTCTCGCGGGACTCCTCGACGATGCGCTCCAGGTCGCGCACGGTCGCGGCGTGCTGCACGTCCTCGACCGGCTCGATGCGCACCGCGCGCAGCAGCAGGATGGCGGCCTGGTCGAACAGCCAGATGAGCCAGCCGAACAGCTTCAGGTAGATCCCGGTCGACAACGCGAGCCAGCGGGCCACCGGCTCGGGCCGGGCGATGGCGAGGTTCTTGGGGAAGAGCTCGCCGAACACCATCTGCACGATCGTGGAGAACAGCAGCGCCAGCACGGTTCCGGCGGCGATGCCGACACCGGCGGGAACGCCGGCGCCGCCGAGCAGTTCGCCGATCCCGGCGCCGATCATGGGCTCGGCGATGTAGCCCACGAGAAGTCCGGTGACGGTGATGCCGAGCTGGGCGCCGGACAGCATGAACGAGGTCCGGTTGGTGATGCCGAGTGCGCGTTTGGCACCCGCGTCACCCGCGGCGGCCCGGGCCTTGAGCCGGGACCGGTCCACCGCCATGTATCCGAATTCCTGGGCGACGAAGTACCCCGTCGCAACGGTGATCAGGAAGACCACCAGCGCTCCGAGGAGAATGTTGACGATGATGCTCATGTCGCACGCACCGCCTCGGAGCGGTCAGTCTCGGCGCGCGCGCCGCCTGGTGAAGGAGGCTCGTCGTGTTCTGGGGCACAGCGTCCGTCGAGGACGCTGCTGCTACTTCGGGACGGGTCCATGATCCTCTCTCTGGTCGGGTGTAACGAAATACGTTCGTTGAGGTTGAGAAGTTCCCGTGGTGCCGCCGTTGAATCGCGGAGCCGCGGAATCTTCCGAGGTTCCCCGGATCGCCGTGGCGGCGTTCCGCCGCTTCGCCGCGGAGCTACGTGGACATGGCGTCGGATGTGGGTCACCGGCGGCCCACCGGGCGCCGTTGCGCGGTGGGCGAACGGTGCGGCGGATCAGTTCATGGCGGTGACGGTGGCCGGGCCGGCCGGCTCCGGATCGGACGCCGGGGCGGCGTGCTGCCACTCCCTGCGGCGGGTCTCGGCGATGGCGACGGCCGTGGCGACGGCCACGTTCAGCGAGCCGACCCGGCCGATCTGCGGGATGTAGGCGACGGCGTCGGCGCCGGTGAGCAGCGCGGTGGAGCAGCCGTGGTCCTCGGCCCCGACGGCGAGGCAGACGTCGCCCCGCAGCGGCGCCTCGTGCAGCGGCACGGCGTCGCGCGCCAGCTCCACGGCCACGACGCGGTAGCCGTCGGCGTGCGCGGCGTCGATGGCCTCGGCGGTGCCGCGCAGCCGCTCCCAGCGCAGCTTCTGGTCCGTGCCCAGCGCGGTCTTGCCGACCTGCGGGTGCGTGGGGTCGATGGCATTGCCGGTGAGCCACACCGTCTCGACCCCGAAGGCCGCGGCGGTCCGGAGGATGGAACCCAGGTTGAACGGCTGGGTGACGGACTCGACGATGAGGGCGACACGGCCCTCGGTACGCCTGCGCCACTGGCGGTTCAGTCGCTTGACATCGGTGGGGCGCAGCTGCGTGCTCACCTGAGCTGGGTTCCTCGTTCCGGGCGGGTGTGGTCTGGGCGTCCACCAGCCTACCGGCAGGTGCCGGTCCTGGATAGTGGAGGGACGGGCGTCACCGCGTGGTGCGCAGGACGCGGAATCCGGCCCGTGCGGCGACGCGCTCGGTGGGGTACCCGGCGGCGTCCAGCCAGCGCTGCAGGGAGTCCGCACCGAGGTTCTTCTGCACCACGAGATGGGCGGCGCCCCCGGGAGCCAGCCGGTCCAGCCAGGTGCGCAGCAGGGTGTGCAGCGCGGCCTTGCCGACGCGGATGGGCGGGTTGGACCAGATGGCGGCGAAAGGGCCGGCGAGCGCGGCGTCCTCGGCCGGCTCGTCCTGTGGTGCCTCGGCGACCGGGGTCCCATCGGGGGCGATCTGGCGGAATCGCGCGTTGCCCACCCCGTTGGCGTGGGCGTTGCCGCGGGCGAGGCGCACCGCCCGGGCGTTGACGTCGACGCCGAGCACCGAGGCGCCCGGGGCGCGCCGGGCCATGGTGAGGGTGATCGGCCCGTAGCCGCAGCCGATGTCGAGCAGACGCCCCTCGGCCGGTGGGGCGGGGACGGACTCCAGCAGGACGCGGGTGCCGAGGTCGATCCGGTCGGGGGAGAACACGCCGCGGTCCGTGTGGAGCCGCAGGTGCAGGTCGGGCAGGACGAGGTCGACGCTCTGCGGCCGGCTCGCGGCCCCGGGGTCGGAATCGAAGTAGTGCTGCGCCACGCCGTGACGCTACCAGCACGGACGGCCTGCTCCACGCGGCCGGGCGCGCCGCACCGGGCGGTGGAACGCGCGCTGCGCGCGGCCGGCAGGGAGCGCCGGGAGCCGGCACCGGACCGGGGCCGCAACCCCGTCCGGAAACTCTCTGGAAACCCCCCCGATCTGCGGTTTTGCGTGCCTGCGGGCATTGCGATGACCGCGCCGCGGGCGGAGGATGGGTGATGTACCGCGAGCTGGAACGGCTATGGGGGAGAGCCGATGAGAGCACGAGTCGGCGACCTGCTGGTGGTGGAGGCCCCGCGTGCCGAGACCCGTCGGCGCACCGCCGTCGTGGTCGAGGTGGGCGGGGACGGAGCGCCGCCGTACCGCGTCCGCTGGACGGACGACGGCCACGAGGCGCTGGTCTACCCGGGCACGGACGCCCACGTCGAGAGCAGGCGCGGCCACGAGGCCGTGACATGAGAGCGGTCCGCCGCGGCGGACCGCGGCGGACGCGGGGGTGAATCAGGTGCACTGCATGAAGCGATGGAAGGTCGACATTCTCCTGTCGGAGGAGACCGAGGGCGAGTCGGCCCGTACCTGGGCCGAGGCCGGGCTGACGATCGACGGCGAGACGAACGTGCGCGGACACGGGATGGCCCGGAAGAACCCGACGGACCTCGACGTCCCGGAGATCGGGGACGAACTCGCGGTGTCCCGGGCGCTGGCGGACCTGGCGCGCAGGCTCCGTCAAGTGGCGGCCGAGGACATCACGGAGTCCACGGGGGTGATGTGGCGCGGGTGAGACGGCGCGGCGCATGGGGCGGCCGGGCGGTGCGGCCGCCCCGTCGCCGTGCGCGGCCGACTCCGGCCGTTCCCCCCACCTTGACTGCCATGTGACCCGGGTGCGGCAGACTCAGGGGCTATGACCTCCTCTTCTGGCTCTTCTGGAACGGACGGGCGGCCGGCGCGCGTACTGGGCACGGGAGACGCCGCGGTGATCGGCCTGGGCGCCATGATCGGCGCGGGCGTGTTCGCGGTGTTCGCTCCTGCGGCGCAGCAGGCCGGGGGGTGGATGCCGGCGGCGCTGCTGGTGGCCGCCGTCGTCGCCTACTGCAACGCGACCTCCACCGCGCGACTCGCCGCCCGGCATCCGCAGTCGGGCGGCGCCTACGTCTACGGCCGGGAGCGCCTCGGGCCCGTGTGGGGGTACCTGGCGGGCTGGTCGTTCGTGGTCGGCAAGGTGGCCTCCTGCGCGCTGATGGCGCTGACGTTCGCGGCCTACGTGTACCCCGGTTTCGAGCGGCCGGTGGCGCTGGCGGCCGTGGCCGCGGTGACGCTGGTCAACTACAGCGGGGCGCGCGCGTCGGCCCGTGTCACCCGGGTGCTGCTGGTGGCGGTGCTGGGCGTGCTGGCCGTGGTGGTGGCCGTGACCGCCCCCAGCGACGCCGCGAACGTGCGCGGTGTGCTGGACTTCGGCTCCTGGCCGGGCTTCTTCGGGGTGCTGGGCGCGGCGGGGATGCTGTTCTTCGCGTTCGCCGGGTACGCGCGCGTGGCGACGCTGGGAGGTGAGGTCCGCGAGCCGGAGCGGTCGATCCCCCGGGCGATCGGGATCGCGATGGCCGTGGCGCTCGGCGTGTACCTGGCGGTGTGCGTCGCGGTGCTGGCGGTCCTGGGGCCGCGGCGGCTGGCGGCGAGCACCGCGCCGCTCGCCGACGCGGTCACGGTGGCGGGCTGGCCGAACCTCACCCCCATCGTGGCGGCCGGCGCCGCGCTGGCCTGCCTCGGGGCGCTGCTGTCCCTGTCGCTGGGCGTTTCGCGGACCGCGCTGGCGCTGGCCGAGGACGGCCATCTGCCGCGGGCGCTCACGGCGGTGCACCCGCGCTACGGCGTGCCGCACCGGTCGGCGCTCGCGGTGGGCGCGGTGGTGGCCGCGCTGGTGCTGGTGCTCGACGTGCGCGCCGCCGTGGGTTTCTCGTCCTTCGGGGTGCTGGTGTATTACGCGGTGGCGAACGCCTCGGCGCTGCGGCTCGGCCCGAGCGAGGGACGCCCGCTGCTGCTCGTACCGGTGGTGGGGCTCGCCGGCTGCGTCGTGCTCGCGCTGAGCCTGCCGCTGCCGCTGGTGCTGGGCGGCGCGGTGATGGTGGGGTCCGGCGTGGCGGTGTGGCTGGCCCGGCGCGGCCTGTCCCGGGTCGGCACCGGGTGAGGGACCGGCATCGGAGGCCGCCGCCCTGATGAGCAGGACGGCCCGGCCCGGCGGCGGGCGGGGCCGTGGCCGCGCCCGTGACGCGGAACGGTCCGCGTCAGCCGGACGCGGTGCCGGAGAGGGCGGCGAAACCGCGCTGGGCGGTGGCCGAGAGCGGCAGGTCCGCGAGTTCCGCACGGGTGAACCACGCGGTGTCGATGGTCGAGCCGGCGATCTCGGTGACGCGTGGCGGCGTGGGCTCGGCGACGTGCACGTGGAACACCACCCAGACCGCGTGGATCTCGGTGTCGTCGCTCTCGGGCCCGATCTCGCCGGCGCGGTGGTGGCTGTGGATGGTGATGAGCTCGCCGACGGTCGCCTGCTGGCCGGACTCCTCGACGACCTCGCGGGCCAGCGCCTCCCGGACGCTCTCGCCGTGGTCGACGCCGCCGCCCGGCAGGTGCCAGGTGCCCGCGCCGGGGAACCCGGGCGAGATGAGGGACAGCAGGACCCGGCCGGCCGGATCGGTGACGATCCCGTAGGAGGCGACGCGCGCGAGCCGGGGGCGCGGCGCCGGCGGGGGTTCGGGGAGCAGGTCCGCGGCGCTCGGCCGGGCGGGCAGCGCCAGGGCCTCACCCACCGGGAGGGTGCGCTCGGCCGGACCGGTGGCCGCCGCCGCGTAGTACACCCGGTCGACGTGCAGGTCCACCGGGCCGCTCGGGGCGGGGACGGTGGCGAACTCCGTGCGGCAGTCCACCGGGGTCAGCGGCGTCCCGGGCGCGAGCCGGGCGGCGGAGCGTGCCGCGTCGGCGGGGTCCTGGCCGAAGGCCACGCGCGCTCCCGGCACCGTCCAGGCGCCACCGCTCGCGGCGACGGCGACGGCACCGGAGGCCGTGCGGGGGAGCAGGTGGGCGGTGACCCGGCGGGCGCGGCGCGGAGCCGCCGGATCGCTCACAGCAGCCCCGCCGCCGCGGCGGCGTCGCCGACCCCGACCAGCCGCTGGACCTCTTCCAGGCTGTGGATCGTGGTGATGTCGCCCGGCGCGCCGGCGTGCCGGTGGTGGCGGTCCAGCAGGATGGGACGCAGCCCCGCGGAGACGGCGCCCAGGGCGTCGGCGCGCAGCTGGTCGCCGATGTGCCAGCACTGGTCCGGGGTGGCGCCGACCTGCTGGCAGGCGATGTGGAAGATGCGCGGGTCGGGCTTGCCGACGCCCGCAGTGTCGGCGCACACGATCGTGGAGAAGTGCCGGGTGATCTCCATGGTGGCGAGCTTTTCGCGCTGCAGCGACTCGATGCCGTTGGTGATGACCCCCAGGACGATGCCGGCGGAGGCGAGCCGGGTGAGCGCGGGCACCACGTCGTGGAAGGACCGCCAGGCGGCGCGGTGGGATTCCAGGTAGCGCTGGAAGAGCTCGTCGCACTGCTCCTCGCTGATCCAGCTGTGCCCGGCCTGCGTGGCGAGCGCGCGCACCCGCTCGCGGCGCTGCTCGTCGAGGGTCAGGCGGCCGGCGACGTAGGCCCCGAAGGAGATCTCGGTCTGCACGTCCCACAGCCGGCGGGCGGCGTTGAAGTCCGGGTGGCCCAGTCGCTCCATGAGCGTGCGCAGGCCGGCCGAGCTGGCCGCGTGATCGTCCAGAAGGGTGTCGTCGAGGTCGAGGAAGACGACCGCGGGGGTCGAGGTATGTTCCGGCATGGTTCCTTGATTCCGTCGTGTTGTGTGGGATGACAGGACAAACGGGTCCACGTTAGCGGGCAACGGGGCGATCGTGGGTATCGGGTTCAGGGTTTCCCATGGTCGCGAGGGGTGCGAGAAGATCGACGGCCCCCGTGGCACAGGCGCTCCACCGATCGCGCGGCTGTGACCAACATCTCGGTTTCAGGTGTCACATACGCCCTCGCGCGTGGCGGTGGCCCCGTGGCGGGGCCGGGCGCCGCCGGGCCCGGCGGCATCGCGCCACGGCGGGCGCGCGGCGCTACACCGTCAGGGCAGCCGCTGGAACCAGATGAGCGAGGTCACCGCGGTGGCTGCGGCGAACAGCAGCGCTATCCCCACGAAGAGCGGCACGACCTCCTCGTGGACGGTCTCGGTGCCCAGCGAGGAACCGATGTCGTCGTAGACGTCGGTGAGCTCCTCCTCCGACTCGGCCTCGTAGAAGTGCCCGCCGGTCCCGTTGGCGAGGTTCTCCAGCGCGGCCTTGTCGATGTTGGCCTCCACGTACTGGCCGTTGATCTCGATGATCGAGGCGCCGGTGCCGAACGCGATCGTCGAGACGGGCACGTCCGCGCCCGAGGCGGCCTCCACGGCGGCGGTCACCGGGCGGCCGCTGGTGTTCTCACCGTCGGAGAGCAGCACGACGGCGGACGGCGGCGGGTCGTCCTCGGCCTCGGAGTCGAAGGACTGGATCGACTGCAGCGAGGTGAAGACGCCCTCGCCGATGGCGGTCCCGGGCGCGATCTGCAGGTTCTCGATGGAGTCGGTGACCGCCTGGTGGTCGTGAGTCGGGGAGGAGACGACCGCGGCGGCCGAGGAGAACGCCACCAGGCCGACGTTGAACCGGTCCGGCAGCGACTCCACGAAGCGCTGCGCGGACTCCTTGGCCGCCGTCAGGCGGTCGGGGGAGACGTCGCTGGCGGCCATGGAGGGGGAGACGTCGATGGCGACGATGATGGTGGCGCGCTCACGCGGCACCTGCACGGGCATCGCGGGACGCGCGAACGCGCCGATGAGGATCACCACGGTCATGATGAACAGCGCCGCCGTGACGTGCCGCCGCCAGCCGGGACGCTGCGGCGCGACCTGGTCGAGCAGCGCCAGGTTCGTGAAGCGCAGGGCGTAGTCCCGCCGCCGTCTCTGCAGCACGACGTAGGCGACGACGAGGGCGGCGGCCAGGACGAGCAGCCACAGCCGTCCGGCGGACAGGAAGGTCACCCGGTTCTCCTTGTCGTTGCGCCGGAACGCCGGGGCGTCATCTGGGCACCGCCGGAGTGTGGCGGGCGAGGCGGTGGGCGGTGCGGCGCTGCTCGGTCACGAAGCGGGCCAGGTCCACGATCCAGTCGCGGTCGGTGCGCAGGACCAGGTGCGGGACCCCGCAGCGGCGCAGACTCGCCCGGACGGCTTCGCGTTGCGCGCGGGCGGCCTCGGCGTACCGCTGCTGCACCTTGGGCGAGAGATGGACCTCGCGGACGCGTCCGGTCTCGGGATCCTGCATCGCCACCAATCCTATGCCGGGCAGGTCGAGCTCCCGCGGATCGACGACTTCGATGGCCAGGACCTGGTGCCGCGTGGTCAGCTGACGCATCGGGCGCTCCCACTCCGCGAGGGCGGTGGGGTCGACCCGCGGGACGGGGTCGAGGAAGTCGGAGATCACCACCCGCAGGCCGCGGCGGGTCCGGGTGCGGGCCAGGTCGGTGAGCGCGCCCGGCAGGTCCACGCCCTCGACGTGCTCCCCGGTGCCGGAGCGGGGCGCCGCGCCGACCGTGGACAGCAGCGCGAACAGCGCGGCCTTGCCCGAGCGGGCAGGCCAGCGCCGGATCCGGCCGCGATGCAGGAAGTGCGCGCCGAAGCGGTCGCCGACGCGCTGGGTGAGGACGTTGACCGCCGCGAGCGCGCCGATGGCGACGTCGCGCTTCTCGGCCTCGCCCGTGCCGAAGTCCATGCTGGCCGACAGGTCGAGCAGCGTCCAGCTCTCCAGCTCACGGTCGGCCACCAGATCGCGCACGTGCGGCGTGGCGGTGCGCGCGGTCACCGACCAGTCCATGCGCCGGACGTCGTCCTCGCCGGGCTGGTACAGGCGGGCCTCCGCCGGTTCGCTGCCCGGCCCGAGGCGCAGCCCGAGGTGCTCGCCGTGCAGCAGCCCGTCCAGGCGCCGCACGACACGCAGGTCGAGGCGGCGCAGCGCGGCGTGGCGGCGCGGGTCGATCGGCACGGAACCGGCGGACTGGCCCATGGCGCTACCTGGGGGCCAGGGCCGCGGTGGTCTCGGCGGCGGGCGGCTCGTCCCAGATGACCCGCGGCGGTGGGACGGTGGCCAGGACGCGGTCGACGATCTGCGTCGTGGTGACGCCGTCGGCGAGCGCGTCGAAGGTGAGCACCAGGCGGTGCGCCATCACGTCGCGGGCCAGCAGGCGCACGTCGTCGGGCAGCACGTAGTCGCGGCCGCGGATCAGCGCCAGGGCGCGCGCGGCGGCCACCAGACCCAGCGTCGCCCGCGGGCTGGCGCCGATCTCCAGGACCCGGCGCAGCTCCGGCAGGCCGTAGGTCTCCGGTTCACGGGTGGCCATGACGAGGCGCACCACGTAGTCGGCGATGAGCTGGTGGACGTGCACGCGCTCGGCCTCGGTCTGCAGCTCCTGCAGCGTGACGGGATCCAGCACCTGGTGGGCCTCGGGCGGGTGGGCGCTCATGCGCCGCAGGATCTCCATCTCCTCGTGCGCGCGCGGGTGCGGCACCATGACCTTCATCAGGAACCGGTCGCGCTGCGCCTCCGGCAGCGGGTAGACGCCCTCGGACTCCACCGGGTTCTGGGTGGCGATCACGATGAACGGGCTGGGCAGCGGGTAGGTGGTGCCGGCCAGCGAGACCTGCTTCTCGGCCATCACCTCCAGCAGCGAGGACTGCACCTTCGCCGGAGCGCGGTTGATCTCGTCGGCCAGGATGAAGTTGGCGAAGACCGGGCCGAGCTCCACGTCGAACTTCTCGGTCGACGGGTGGTAGATGCGGGTGCCGACGATGTCGGACGGCACCAGGTCGGGGGTGAACTGGATGCGGTGGAAGGTGCCGCCGGTGACCTTGGCGAGCGTGGAGACCGCCAGCGTCTTGGCCACGCCCGGGACGCCTTCGAGCAGGCAGTGGCCCTTGGCGATGAGCGCCACCAGCGTGCGCTCCACCATCTGGTCCTGGCCGACGATCACCGTGCTGACCTCGTGCAGGGCGGCGCGCAGCAGACGGGTGGCCTCGGCCGCGTCGGGCCCGTCGGCGCCCTGACGCTGCGCGCCGGTGTGCTCGCCGTGTGCGTCGGCGTCGGACATCGATCCACTCCTCCATGCGCCGCAGCGCCCGGCGGCCGGCCGCGCCGGGTACGTTGATGGGTACGCAACGGCGAGACTACCCGCTCCGCGGGCCACCTACCGTGGAGCGGGCGCGGCGCCGTGGGGCGTATGGGGTGGACGTCGCGACGGAAGGGCCGCGGTTTTCAGGTGTCTGGTCCGCTGCAGGACTACGATCCGCGCCAGCTGGGGGCGTTCCGGCTGCGTGAACGGGTGAGTGAGAGCCCCGAGGGTGTGGTGTACCTCGCGCGGGACGCCGATGGGCGCCCGGTGAGCGTGGCCGTTCTCAGCGAGGGAGCCGCGGCCGACCCCGCGGCGCGGGACCGCTTCGCGGCCGCCGTGTCCAAGGGTGCCGGCGTGCCGGGGGCTCCCCGGGTGCTCGCGTCCAGCGCGCCCGGTGCGTCGGTGGCCTGGGTGGCCACCTCCGCCGACGGCGACCACGGCCGGGCCGCCGCCTTCCTGCGGCCGGTCGGAGTCGCGGGCGCGCGGGCGGCGGGCACCCCGCGCTACGCCCCCTATTGGTCGGGCGCCGGCTCGCCGGGGGCGGCCCGCTGGGGGTGGCTGCCCCGCGGCAGGGGCGCCGCCGCGGCCGAATCCCACCCCAACCGCGGGGTGATCGCGGGGCTGCTCATGCTCATCATGCTCTTTCTCGTGCTGCTCGTGCTGCTGTACCTGTGGCTGGCGGGTGTGCGCGAGCAGGCGAACTCCCAGCCGGCGCCGGACCCCGAGAGCAGCGGCTCGCCGTCTCCGAGCCCGCAGCCTTCGCCGAGCCCACGGCCCAGCGAGACGGGTGAGAGCGGCAGCCCCGACCCCGACTCCTCGGGCGAGCCGTCGCCGGGGCCCAGCGACGTCCCCTCGGTCCCGCTGGACGAGCGCGACTTCACCGGGGTGCCGGTGGACCCGTCCGATCCGGCGAGCCTGGCCTGACCACGGGGCCCCGGCCGGCGGGGCCCGGCGGCGTCCGCCCGGCGCCGGTGCGGGCAGTGGCGGTTTTCCACAGCCCGGGAAATTCGGATGCGACCGGCGAGCGGCCGCTGCCAGTCTGTGAGCATGACGCACATCGAACATCCCGGCATCGACGACCTCGCCCGCGATCCCCTGCCGCTGCGCGGCCGGGTGGCGCTCGTGACGGGCGTGAGCCGGCGTGACGGCATCGGCCACGCCGTCGCCCGGCGGCTGGCCGCCTACGGGGCCAGCGTGTTCTGCCACCACCACCGCCCGCACGACGAGGAACAGCCGTGGGGTGCCGACGACATCGGGGAGGTGCTGGCCGGTGTGCGGGCCGCCCTGGCGGTGCCCGGGGCGCGCGTGGCCGACTTCGGGGCCGACCTGGCCGATCCCGGCGCTCCGGCCCGGGTCATGGCGGCGGCCGTGGAACAGCTGGGGCATGTCGACATCCTGGTGTGCAACCACGCGCGCAGCGGCGGCGACACCACGCTGGACCACATCACGGCGGAGCAGCTGGACGGGCACTGGGCGGTCAACACCCGCTCCGCCATCCTGCTCGCCAAGGAGTTCGCCGCCCAGCACGACGGCCGGCCGGGTGGGCGGGTGTTCTTCATGACGTCGGGGCAGGGGCAGGGCCCGATGACATGGGAGGTGGCCTACGCCTCGGCCAAGGGGGCGCTGGCGGCCATCACGCTGACGCTCGCCGAGCACCTGTCCGACCGGCACATCACGGTGAACACCGTCAATCCCGGGCCGGTGCAGACCGGATACCTCACCGAACAGGCGTGGCGGGACCTCGGGAGACTGTTCCCGTTCGGCCGCTGGGGCTACCCGGACGATCCGGCGCGGCTCATCGCCTGGCTGGCCACCGACGAGGCGCGCTGGATCACCGGCCAGGTCATCAACTCCGAGGGCGGCTTCGCCCGCTGGCGGGCGGGCGGCGGCGGCGAGCTCGATCCGGAGTGGCGCCGGTGAGCACCGGCCGCGGGGTGTCGCCGCGGGGCCGACCGGGCAGGTGACTCCGCGAGGGCCGCCCCCACGTGCCCGGACCACCACGTAGGACCCAGCACCGACGAGGAGGCACGGCATGCCGCTCCTGGAGGACACGCAGATCGCCGCCGGCCTGGCCGAACTTCCGGGCGACTGGACCCGTGAGGGCGACACCATCACCCGCACCGTCGCCCTGCCGGACTTCATGGCGGCCATCCACCTCGTCACGGAGGTGGCACGCGCGGCGGAGGAGATCAACCACCACCCCGACATGGACATCCGGTACGACCGGGTCCGGTTCCGCCTCACCAGTCACGACCTCGGCGGGATCACTGAACGCGACCTGAACCTGGCGGCCCGCATCGACCGCCTGGTCACCAAGGCGGGCGCGGCCGGTGGCGGCGAGCGCGATCCGGAGGGGCGCCGGTGAGGGTGAAGCGCGTCTTGCTCACAGCCTGCGATGTACCACTGGTACCAGTGGTACCATTCGCCTTATGAGTGAGCTTCCCGTTGAGTCCATCCGCCAGGTGCGCGACCATCTGGCCGACGTCGTCGATCGCGCCGACCGTGATGATGAGCCGACCGTGATCAGCCGGAGAGGCCGGGAGGTCGCGGCGGTGGTTCCGATCGACATGCTGCGGAAGTATCTGGAGTATGAGGAGCAAGCCATCATCCGGATGGTGCAGGAGCGCATGCAGAACCCGGCTCCTGGTATCCCGATGGAGGACGTCATCGCTGAAGTGCTGGCGGACAACGGGTGAAGTATCGGACCATATTCCGGCCGGAAGCACGCGCGGAACTTCGCAAGTTGCCGAAGTCAGTAACGATGAACATCTTTCGAAAGCTGGAGCAGCTGGAGCGGAATCCATTGGGACTCGGGACAACGGCGATGGTAGGCATGCCGGAGGTGCGTCGGCTCCGGGTGGGGGACTATCGAATCATCTACACGCTGGACAACGGCGAGCTGGTTATTTGGGTGCTCAACGTCGGGCACCGGTCTCGAATCTATGAGTGAAACATCTCGAGATCGCCGCTTTCAGCGGCGCGGGCTCGTCCCGCGCCGCGAACATGCCCTCAAGTTCGCAACCGCGGCTCCCGGAGCCGGAACCGCTGGATCTTGCCGCTGGCCGTGCGGGGCAGCTGCGCCACGAAATTGATCCGGCCGGGGCCGGCGTGCGAGGCGACCCGGGCCCGGACCAGTTCCCGGAGGGTATCGGCGAGTTCGTCGGAGCCGTGGACGCCGTCGCGCAGCACCACGTCGGCCGCCACGACCTCGCCGACGACCTCGTCGGGGACCCCGTAGGCGGCGGTCTCCTCCACGTCCGGGTGCTGCAGCAGCGCCGACTCCACGTCGAACGGGGTGATCCGGTAGCCGCCGCTCAGGATGACGTCGTCGTCCCGTGCGGAGAAGTACAGCCGGCCGACGGCGTCGCGGGTGCCCGTGTCACCGGTGAGGTACCAGCGCCCGTCCGGGCTGAACCGCCGGGCCGTGGCCAGCGGGTTGCCCTCGTAGCCGGTGAACCACATGGCGGGGCTGGCCGGCACATCGATCGCGACCCGGCCGAACACCCCGGGCGCGGCCTCGACGTCCGCCACGGGTTCCAGCACCGTGACCGTCCAGCCGGGAAGCGCGGTGCCCATCGAGCCGGGCTTCAGTGGGACGGCCACCTCGTCGTTGCCGTGGTTGCCGGCGCACATCCCTAGCTCGCTCTGGCCGTAGTGGTCGTGCACCGGCACCCCGAACACATCGCCGGCCCACTCGACCACGTCGGCGTGCAGCGGCTCGCCGGAACTCGCGAGCCGCCGGACCACGATCTCCGGAGGCAGCGTCTTCAGAACCGAGCGCAGCGCGCGGTACACGGTGGGGGTGGCCGCGAAGTTCGTGACCCCGAAACTGGCCAGAACGTCGAGGGTGAGCTCCGGGTCGAACCCCGCGCGCAGGTGCAGGCTGCGGTGCCCGGCCAGCAGCGGGCTGACCAGCCCGTGGTAGAGGCCGTAGAACCAGCCCGGGTCGGCGGCGTTCCAGAACACGTCGTCGTCACGGACGTCGAGGCCGTAGTGGTGGTAGGCGTGCAGCGCGGCGAGCGCGCGCACCGGCACCTCGACCGCGCGCGGCGGCCCGGCGGTGCCCGAGGCGTAGATCCGCATGAACGGCGCGCCGCCGCCCATCGCGACGGCCGGCGCCGGTGGCAGGAGCTCCAGATCGGCCAGGGTCCGCTCGCCGGGGCGCGGCGTCCCGCCGGTCGTGACGACGGCGGAGACCGAGCCGGCGGGCAGGTCGTCGCCCGGATCGAGCTTGGACCGCTGGTCGGCACCGCAGACGACCGTGCGCGCGCCGGAGTCCCGCAGCCGCAGGGCGATGGCCGAGGGCGCGAACGCGGTGAACAGCGGCACGTGCACACCGCCGAGCCGCCAGACGGCAAGAGCGGTCACGGCCAGGTCGATTCCGCTGTCCAGCAGGGTCGCGACGCGGTCGCCCGGACCGACCCCGAGGTCGGCGAGGCCGCCGGCGACGGCCGCCGAGCGCGCGGCCAGCTCGCCGTAGGTCAGGTCCCGCGCGGACAGGTCGGGGTGGACCTCGGTGATGGCGATCGCGTCGGACGGGTGGCGGTCGCACAGCAGGTGCGCCACACAGGCGCCGGGTGCGTCGTAGCTCTCCAGCCACTCGTGTACCTGCCGTACCGGATCGGCCATCGAGCGATCGTCCCCTTTCGAACCGCGGTGAGTGTGCGCTGGATCCCGTCATGACAGACTATGCCCCCGTCTGTGCTGCGGCTCTCACCCGCCGGCGACGGCTCCGTCACTCAGCGTGCGGGGGTGGTGTGGCCCCGTGAACACATGACGGCGTGACTTCGGCACCGCCGACCGTCACGATTGGGGCATGGACCTCGACGTCGTGCGGGAGCGCCTCGGTCTGCCGGAGCGTCTCCACCCCTGGCTGGACCGGCTGACCGCCGTGGCGGTCACCGACACCGGTGTCCCGCTGCCCGGCCCCGAGGGGGCGGACGCCGCGCTGGGACCGTTCGCGCTGAGCGAGCGGGACCGCGCCGAACTCACCGCGATGTGGCCGGGCCCCGGCTGGGGACCGGAACGGTGGTGGCTGCTGGAGCGCATGTACGCTCTGGTGGCCGCCGACCTCGGGGCCACGGACTGGCGTGAGTGGCCCTCACTCATGGACGCCGCCGACGCGCGGGTGCGCTGCGCGCCGGTGTTCGCGTTCGCCGCCGCGACCCCGCTGCTGCGGGCGGCGCACGCCCGCGACGGCGTGCCGGCGGAGGTCACCGCCGCGACCCTGGCGGACGTGGGGCGGCACGTCGCCAAGACCCGCGTGATGTTCGGGCGGTCCGGCCTGGAGGTGGCGGCGTGGGTGGCGCTGCACTACCGCGGCGGCCTGTACGAGCTCGGCCGGCTGCAGTACGAGCGCGCCGTGCTCCGCACGCAGGGGGCGGTCCGGTGGTACGAGCCCGAGGAGGCACAACGGTTCGGGCCCGAGCTGGCCCCCGGCCGGCCCGTGCTGCGCCTGCACATCCCGCAGACCGGTCCGCTCACCCCCGAGGCGGTGGACGCCTCCCTGGCCAGAGCCCGCGGGTTCTTCGCGGACCGGTTCGGCGTCGACTACCCGGTGGCCACCTGCACGTCATGGCTGCTGGACCCGCAGCTCGCCGGCCACCTGCCCGAGACGGCCAACATCTTGCGGTTCCAGCGCCGCTTCACCCTCCTGGACGGCGGCTCGGACGGCGACTCCGACGTCTTCCGGTTCGTGTTCCAGCGCCCGGAGGTCGCCCCGGACGCGGTCGTGGGCTCCAGCCGGCTGGAACGGGCGATCCTCGGCCACCTGCGGGCCGGCGGGCACTGGCGAGTGCGCACGGGGTGGCTGCGGCTGCCGCGGTGAGACCGGGAGCGCTGGCCGAGGGGAGCGACCTCCGCTCACCGGCGCGGGCCGCGCCGACGCCGCCAGGACGGCCGTGCGCCGCGAGGCCGACGCGACGCGCAAGGACGCGCAAGTCGGCGCGGGTCCCCGAGCGGGTCCGGGACGGCCGTGCGCCACGAGCTCGCGGTCATCACGGCCGCGGATCCAGTGGCGGCATGGGCACGCGGGCCGACGACCATGGCCGGGCCGTCCGGTTCTGCCACGCGGCAGGCGCCGGCCGGCTGTCCGTCCGCGACGCCGTGGAGCGGGTACGCGTCCGGCGCCGCGTCGGCGCGTTAGAGCCGTTGTCGGTGATCCGCCGGACCCGCTCGGCCCGAACGGGCGCCGGCCGCCCGGGCTCCCCGCCTCCATGACGGTCCGGCGTTCATGCCCGATGCGCATGCGCCGTGACCCAGGTGCCGATCTCGCCCGATGCGCGACGGCTGCGCGTGGCCGCATGCGGACCGGACACCTGCCGTGATCGACTGGCACCGGACACGGGGAGAGCGAACCATGGAATACGCCATCGATCCGGAGCTGCGTGCCTGGCTGGACCTGATGCCGCGGGTCGACATCACCGACATCGCGGCGCTCCGGCGGGCGGAGGAGGCCGCGGCCGCGGAACTGTCGCGTTACGAACCGGTCATCCCGGTCCACCACCGCGACGTCCCGATTCCGGGGCCGGGCGGCGCGCCGCCGGTCCGCGCGCGGATCTACACGCCGGTGGACCGCGCCGATGAGCTTCCGGGGCTGCTGTACCTCCACGGGGGAGGCTTCGTGCTCGGCAGCGTGGACGGTTTCCACCCCGAGGCGAGCCGAGTGGCGGGGGAGCTGGGGGCGGTGGTGGTCTCCGTGGACTACCGGCTCGCTCCGGAGCACCCGTTTCCGGCCGGGGTGGCGGACTGCTTCGCCGCGCTGACCTGGGCCGCCGAGCACGCCGGCGAACTCGGTATCGACCCCACGCGGCTCGGGGTCGGCGGGGAGAGCGCGGGAGGCGGCCTCGCCGCGGCCGTCGCGCTGCTGGCGCGGGACCGTGGCGGACCGGAGCCGTGCTTCCAGTACCTGGGGATCCCGGAGCTGGACGACCGGCTCGACACCCCGTCGATGCGGGACTTCGTGGACACCCCGCTCTGGGACCGCCGCAGCGCCGAGCTGAGCTGGGACTACTACCTGGGGCCGGGAGTCCGCGGCGGTGCCGGCGTCTCACCGTACGCGGCACCGGCCCGGGCCGCCGACTTGTCGGGCCTGCCGCCGGCCTGCGTCACCGCCTGCCAGTACGACCCGCTGCGCGACGAGGGCCTGGAGTACGCCCGGCGGCTGATCCAGGCGGGGGTGCCGACCGAGCTGTTCCACTACCCGGGCACGTTCCACGGCTCCACGCTGGTCACCGAGGCCGCCGTCAGCAAGCGGATGGTCGCCGACAAGATGGGCGCGCTGCGCCGCGGCCTGCGGGCGGGGGAGGACGAGCCCGTGCGATGACCACCGAACCGGGCCGGGGTAGTCCTCGGCACGCTGCGCCGGGACGGCGGGGGACCGGTGCGGCTGCTCACCTCGCTGGCCGAGGCGCACGTGGCCGGGCTCGGGCTCGACTGGGCCGTGGTGTTCCCCGGCGGCGGGCGGCACCTGTAGCTGCCGACGCAGCCCTTCCGGCACCGCCGCGCTACTGGCTGCGGTCCGTCGGCTCCGACGGTGTGCTGCTCACCGGCCGGATCGGGCTCGGCCGCCAGCCGTGGCCGGCCGATCACACCGTGGGCGGCGCCGAGACGGCCGCCCCTGGAGCCGTGCGGTCAGGCGGAAAAGAAGCGTCCCGGCCGCCCACGTGGCGGCCGGGACACCCTCCTCAACGACGTCCGACATCACAGGGGCCGACGTCGGGCGGGGGCAAGGCGTCGCCGTTGAGGACGTCCTGGATCCGGCGGTGCGGTCAGCTCTGCACCAGCGCCAGCTCCACCGGAACGTTACCGCGTGTGGCGGCCGAGTAGGGACACACCTCGTGGGCGGCGGCCAGTAGTTCGTTACCGACGTCCGGCGGCAGGCCGGGGAGCTCGGCCTCGATCCGGGCCTGCAGACCGAGGTCACCTGCGGCGACGGAGCCCACGATGGAGATCGTGACGGAGATCGCCGAATCGCTCACATCCACCTTGCGGCCGCGCGCGATCGCCTTGAGCGCGCTGTGGAAGCACGCCGCGTAGCCGGCGGCGAACAACTGCTCGGGGTTGGTGCCGGGGCCGTCGTCGCCGCCCATGCTCTTGGGAACGGACAGCTCCAGCCCGAGCCGGTTGTCGCCGGATGCGACCCTGCCCTCGCGTCCGCCCCACGCCGTGGCCGTCGTGGTGTAGAGGGTGTCACCCATGCCGACTCCTTCGAGCGATTTATGCGACTCGTTCAGTGACGTTAATACGTCGCGGAGCATTTATGCAACCGTGCCGGTGACCTATATCCTGCCGCCATGGAACCCGTCTCTCCCCGGCCCCGGGGGCGACCCCGCGACGAGTCCGTGGACCAGCGGGTACTCGCCGCGGCCGTGGACGAACTCGCCGAGAAGGGGATCGCAGAGTTCAGTGTGACGTCCGTCGCCGTCCGCGCCAGGGCCGCCAAGCGCAGCATCTACGCGCGCTGGCCGGGGCCGGAGGACCTGATCCTCGCCGGGATGTCGACGCTCGCCGCCGGGCTGACACCCCCGCACACCGGGTCGCTCGCCGAGGACCTCGCGGTCCTGCTCGACGGCCTCGCCGCGACCTTCGCCGAGCCCCGCCGCAGTGTGCTGCAGCGCTGCGTCGCCGAGATCGAGCAGTTCCCGGAGCTGTACGCGGCGTTCAAGCGGGACTCCATCGACCGCTGTCAGGCGGCGATCGAGGACGCCGTCCACGATGCCGCGCTCCGCGGCGAGATCCGGCGCGACGCCGAGCGTTCCATCGTGGCCGAGACGCTGGTCGGCGTGGCGATGCTGCGCGCCTCCTTCTCCGCCGACGCCGTCCTTCCCACCGCCCTGCGCCGGGAGATCGTCCGCCTCCTCCTCGACGGCCTGCGCCCGCGCGCGGCCCACGGCCAAGGGGTGCCGGGCATCACGTGACGCACGGCCGTGGCCGATCCGGCACGAGAAGCCACGGCAGATGGACGCCACCAGACGCCGCCCCCGTGCGCTGCGGGGGCCGCCCCGTGACGCGGAACCGCCCGGCCCCGGGCGAGATGGCCGGGTGGCCATGGCCACGCCCCACCACGCCTGCCACCGGACTCCGGGCGCATGCTCATCACCACCGCCCAGGGGCGGCCGGCACCGCGTTCAGGGTCGGCCGGGTCAATGACGGGTGGGCGTCCGCCCGCTCGGGCTTGCCGGCTCCGCGTGGCTTTCGCTGCGCGGAGCCCTCTGCCCCCTCCGCGGTGCGGAGCGCGCGTTCCCGCGTTCCTCAGCCGTTTTCCGGCGACGGGGACTCCCGGCTCCATCCCCGGCACAGCACGTATCCGGCCACCAGAACGACCGTGAGGATCCCGTCCACCACCACGGTGGTGCTCGCACCGGCCGCGCCGCCCTGCGCCTGGTACACCATGGCGGTCAGGGTCATCGCGAGCTTGTGGAAGATGACGACCTCCCATACGCCGCGGTAGGCGCGCGGACGCGCCGCGAGCAGCGCGAACAGCACGCTGAACACGGCCAGGCCGTAGGCCTGCCACGCGCTGACGACCTTGATCGCGTCGTCCGCGCCGCCCAGTGACCACAGGGCGTACCCGGCCGAGGCCGCGGCACCGAGCGCCGCGACGCCCACCAGAACCCGGCCGAGGAGGTCGAGACGCGCGTGCGTCGCGCGATCGGAAGAAGGTGGCTTGGCAATCGCCGACATGAGACTCCCGTCCTTGTGGCGACTGGTTGTCGCCACAAGAACTGTCCCAGGAGTCCGCGCTTATGGCAACATGTAGTCGCCAAAAGGAGGTGGTGGTCATGGCGGCACCGTCCCGCCGAGGTGACCCCCAGCGACGCATGCGCCCTGGTGGTCGCAGCGCACGGGTCAACGAGGCCGTTCTCGCCGCGGTGCTCGACGAGATCGTCGAGTCGGGTTACGCGAAGCTGAGCGTCGAAAAGGTCGCCACCCGTGCGCAGGTGCACAAGGCGACGCTGTACCGGCGGTGGGCCAACAAGGAAGAGCTCGTCGCGGAAGCGCTGCTCGCGCGGGCCGGCAGGGTGGTGCCAACGCCCGACACCGGATCGCTGCGCGAGGACCTGCGCCGGCTCTCGCACGCGATCGGCGCCTACCTCTCCTCGCCCAGCGGTCAAGCCGTGGTGCGCACGCTGGTCTCCGACGCCGGACAGGTTCCGGAGATCGCCGTGGCGGTCCGGGCGTTCTGGACCGAACGGTTCGCCCGTGCCGGCGTCATCGTCGAGCGCGGAGTCGAGCGCGGAGAACTCTCGCCTGACACCGACGTCGCGTTCTTCATCGAGCGGCTCATCGCGCCGCTGTTCCTGCGGTCGCTGGTCACCGCCGAGCCGATCGACGCCGCCTACGCCGACCGGGTCATCGACGCGCTTCTGGAGGACCGCACCGCCGGATGAACCCCCGCGGCGTGCGGCGACGGCGGGATTCCCGGGCGGGGAACGGGCGGTCGCGCCGGTGACGTTGGCGGGGGAGGGGACGGCGGACGCGACGACCCGTCCTACACATGGAATCTATCTCGTAAAGGTCGCCGGTCATGCTAAATCGGACAATTCCTCACCCTCTAGCAGCCGCGTCAACGCCGCACGGTGCGCCGCCACCCACTCCCACGCTCCCCGTACCCGCGCGGCGGCCCCGCTGTCGCGCAACCGCACCATCGCGGGCTCCCCGGCCATGGCCGCCGACTCGATGCCCCGCCGGCACCGGTCCTGCCACCACAGGATCGCCGCCACCAGCCCGCTCCGGTCGGTGAGCCGGTAACCATCGCAGACCGCGCGGATCCGCCGGGCGGCCACCGCGACGCCGGTTCCGGGTTCGCCGAGACCGGCGTACTGCCAGCACACGTGCGCCACGTCGTGCAGCCGGTCGCCCGGCGCGGCCAGGTCCCAGTCGATGAACGCCACGGGCCGAAGTCCCGCTCCGCTCTCGCGGTACACGGTGTTCTTGGGGGAGAGGTCGTTGTGGCAGACCACCTCGCGGTCCCCGGCCAGCGCCGTACCGGCCGTCAGGTCGTGGAACTCCCGCAGCAGGCCGCCCACGGCCGCCAGGCAGGCGTCCGAACGCAGCCCGGCCGGCTGCTCCCGCGCCCACGCCACATGCCCGGCGATGAAGTCCAGCACCTCCCGGCCCTCGTCGTCGATCCCGTGGAACCGCGGCGCTCCGGGCCAGCCGCGTCGTTCCAGGAGACGGAGCAGTTCGTGAACGAACCCGGCCCGTTCACCGGGCGTGCGGCGGACCGTGTCGCCGACCCGCACCACGGTGTTCCCAAATCCGCCGGGCAGCGGGACCTCGGTCATGCCGGCTCGCCGTCCGCCGTCACCATGGCCGCTCGGCCCAGCCGGGTGCGTGCCGGTCGGCCCGATCCCGCCACGCGGCCGGGCCACCGGGGAGCCGCCACGCGCGGGTGCGGCGCGGTTCGCCGTCGCGCAGGCCGGCGGCCAGCGACATCGTCATGTCGGCGAGCGCGCGGGGCGCGCCGGGACTGCCGGCGTCGATCTGCCGGAGCACCTGCCGCGCCAGTGTGGTGTAACCGGCCACCTGGGCGGTGAGCAGGCCCGGCGAGAGGTCGACGTGCTCGGCGAGCAGCATGGGCGGCGCCTGTTCCTCGGCGAGTGCGGCGACGAAGCGGTCGTGGCCGTCCACGATGACCGGGCACTGGGTGGCGGTGAGCTGCCACAGCAGGACCGGCGGCAGCGTACCCTCGCGGGCCTGCCGGCGGTAGGCGCGCACCCGCGGGGCGTCGGGCGGGCTGAGCGGGCGCAGCGGGAGGAGTTCGGAAAGGAAGCCGCGCTGCGGGCCGTCGCCGAAGCCGGCGCACCAGTCGAGGAAGGCGTCGGGCATCGGCGGGAGCCGGTCGAGCACCATCGTCCCGACCTCCCCGACCGGCCGGCGGGTCACGGGGCGGACCAGCCAATACCCCTCGTACAGGAAGCCCGCCGGGGACCCGGCGAGCGACCGGGCGAATCGGTCGGCCCACCGCAGGTGCCGCCGTGGATGGGGGCCGTCGGCGACCGCGCGGGCGGTGGCGGCGCGCGGCGGCGGCAGGGGAGACGTGTAGTCCCCGGTGCGCAGGACGCGGACCCCGTAGTGGCGCGGCTCGGCGCGGGCGAAGAGGACGGGGGTAGTGCCCTGCACCAGCCACCACCGTCCGCCGCCGGTGGCCTCGATCCGCAGGCCGGGAGGTCCGGCGCCGCGGGCGACCTTCAGCAGCAGTCGGGAGCCGTCGCGGATCGGGGTCACGTGCCGGGGCATGTGACCGATGGTAGTGCGGTGCGGGCGGCTCGCCGGGATGCACCGGCCGGGCAGGTGCACCCCGGCGAGCGCGGCGCCGCTAGGGCGTGTCTGGGAGGTCAGAGCCATTCGTTGGTGACCGCGATCAGGGCGGTGGCCTGCTAGCTTGAGGCGGGCTTGTCGTAGCTGGTCGCGACCGCCCGGTCACGCTTGAGCCGGTCGATCCCGCGTTCCACCGCATTGCGGTGGCGGTAATCGGCCTTGTCGAAGGCAGGCAGGCAGGCGGGCGGCCGCCGCGGCTTCCCTCGCGCTCGCGGGAGCCGATCCGGTCGGCGGGCTCGGGGATGGTCGCCTTGATCCTGTGCCCGCGCAGGCGGGAGCGGATCGCGCGGGAGCTGTAGGCCTTGCCGGCGCGGGTCGGGTCCGGGCGGGTACGCGCCGGCCCGCCGCGCCCGCGACCCGCGACGCGGATGCGGTCCATGACCGCCACGAACCCGGGGCGTCCCCGCGCTGCCCGGCGGTGATGACCACGGCCAGGGGTTTGTGGCCCTGTTCGTAGGGGCGGCACGAAGCCTCCGGCTGACAAGGTCTTCTTGGTCGTTGACCCGTCTAGCGGAGGCTTCGCTCACCCGCGGGGTGACACGCCCGGGTATGCGGTTGTGATGCCGTTCATCCCTACATGGTTCGGTTTCCAGACACGCCCTAGGCGTCCAGCGGTTCGGAGTTCTCGATGTCCTCGGCGAGCGCGCTGACCGTCTCGGCGTAGCGGGCGTAGCTGTACGGGGTCTCGGCCCGCCACTCGCCGACCTGGCCCGCGCGCACGGCGGGCAGGTCGCCCCAGATGGGCAGTCCGGCGAGTTCCGCCACGGGGGTCCGGTCGGGCCGGGCGTCCTGCAGGATGAGGTCGGCGGGGTAGGTGTCGGCCTGTTCCCAGCCGAGCTGCTCGTACTCGTCGCCCGTGGGCGCGCCGGTCTCCGGGAAGTTGACGCCGTGTTCCTGGAACAGGCCGAGGTCGCCTCCGGCGGCGGCGTTGCCGACGAAGAAGTCGTCGGGGGAGGCCGAGACGGGCACGACGCGCAGGTCGGGGTTGGCCTCGGTGGCGGCGTCGAGCCGGGCGATGGCCTCCTCGTAGGTGGCGCGGGCCTCGGTGACCTGCTCGGCCTCGGGATCGACGCCGAGGGCGACGGCGAGGTCGAGGTGGTTCTGGATCTGCTGCTCGGCGGAGACTCCGGTGATCTGGAGGGTGGCGATGGGCGCGACGGCCTCGATCTGCTCGGTGTTCTCGGGCAGGTACCAGAGGAGGTCGCCGAAGGCGTGCGTGACGATGAGGTCGGGTTCGAGGGCGGCGAGCGATTCGACGCTCAGCTCGCCGTAGGTCTGGCTGAGGGTTTCGACCTGGTCGGTGTCGACGTCGCCGATCTGCGGGGCGGGTTCGCCGCCCACGCCGTCGACCGGGCCGAAGACGCCGACGACTTCGAAGCCGTAGTCCCACAGCGCGGCGGCGACGCCGGAGTAGGCGACGACGCGCTGGGGGCGTTCGGGCAGGGTGATCTCGTCGCCGGTGCCGTCGCCGAAGGTCCATTCGCCGCCGGTGTCGTCGGTGTCGGCCGCGGGCTCGGTGCCTCCGCAGGCGGTGGCGAGGGCGAGCGCCGCGCCGGCCGCGAGGGCGAGGAGGCGGCGGGCGGTGGTGCTGGGGGTGCTCACGAAGGGGTCCAACTCTTCCGATGGGATTGGGTGGTAGGTGAGGCTTACCTTATACGGCGTGGTGTCGGGGGAGGCCAGTGGGGTGCGCGGGGCGGCCGGGGAGCGTGGGCGGGCACTGCTCGCGCTCCCGCGCTCTTGAGGCGGGCCGGGCTGGACGCGGTGACGCACGCCGTTCGGGTATTCGGGCGGGAAGGGGCGTGGGAAGGGCGGCCGGTCCGTGTCGGTGTCAGGCGCGGCCACCGGCGTCCAAAATCGCGTCCCGGCCCCCCGGGCCGTGGTCACGCGGATCTGTTCGGCCCGCATCGACGACGTCCGACTCGATCGTCCGACCGCGTGCGGGCCTGCTGGAACACCGGCCGCACCGCGAGACGCGTCAAGAGCCATGCTGCCCCGCGCTGCCGGCCTCCGTGATCGCCGCCCGCGCCCGAGAGGGAACGCGCCCCGGCCGCGCCTGGGCCCCGGCGCGGAGCGTGTGCCGCACTTCGGCGGCGATCCGTACGTCCGCACGGGCGGCGACCGGAGCGCCCGCACCGGGGCACGGTGGCCGCCGATCTCGGCGTCGCCGGTGGCCGTCGCGTTCGGGGTCCCGTCACGTGGTCCGCGACCGGCGGCCGGGCAATTGGCGGGTGGCGGTCCGGGGGTGGACTCCCGGCCGCGGACGGTGCGTCAGGTGAACACCTTGCCCGGGTTGAAGATCCCCAGCGGGTCGAGGGCGTCCTTGACCGCGCGGTGCATCTCGATGACGCGCGGGCCGAGCTCCGCTGCGGCGCCGCGGCGTTTCAGCAGGCCGACGCCGTGCTCGCCGGTGACGGTGCCGCCCAGCGCGATGGCGTCGTCCACGATCACCTCGAACGCCTCCTGGGCGCGCTGCTTGGCATCGGGGTCGCCGGCCGGGACGATGAACAGCGGGTGCAGGTTGCCGTCGCCGGCGTGGGCGATGTTGCCGATGCGGGTGTCGAAGCGGCGCGCGGCGGCCTCGATGCGGGCGAGCATCTCCGGGACCCGGGCTCGGGGGACGCAAACGTCCTCGGTGAGCAGCGGACCGAGGCGTTCCAGCGCGGGGTAGGCGAGGCGGCGGGCGGCGAAGAGCGCGTCGGCCTCCTGGGCGTCGGTGGAGCGGACGGCGTAGCCGGCGCCGGCGGCCTCGAAGTGCTCCTGGATGGCGCGGGCCTCGGCACGGCCGGCCTCGCCGGGCAGGTCGCTGCGGCTCAGGAGCAGCACCTCGCCGCCGTCGGCCAGTCCCATGTTCTTCCAGTCGTCGACGGCGCGCAGGCAGAACCGGTCGATGAGTTCCAGCGCGGAGGGGACGATGCCGGCGGCGGTGACCGCGGCGACGGCGGCGCCGGCGTCGGTGAGGGAGTCGAAGTAGCCGACGACGGTGTGCTCGGGGGCGCGGCGTAGCGGGCGCAGGCGCACGGTGATCTCGGTGACGAGGCCGAGGGTGCCCTCGGAGCCGACCATGAGCCCGCACAGGTCGTAGCCGGTGACGCCCTTGGCGGTGCGGCGGCCCAGGCGCACGGTGTCGCCGGAGCCGATGACCGCCTCCAGGCCGAGGACGTAGTCGCGGGTGACGCCGTACTTGACGCAGCACAGGCCGCCGGCGTTGGTGGCGACGTTGCCGCCGATGGTGGACCACGGGCTGCTGGCGGGGTCGGGCGGGTACCACAGGCCGTCCTCGGCGGCGCGGGCGCGCAGGTGGTCGTTGATGACGCCGGGCTGGACGGTGGCGGTGCTCTCGGCGGTGTCGATGCGCAGGATGCGGTTCATGCGTTCGAAGGAGACCACGACGCAGCCGTCGAGGGCGTTGGCGGCTCCGGACAGGCCGGTGCCGGCGCCGCGGGCGACGATGGGGACGCGTGCCTCGGCGCAGATCCGTACGGTGGTGGCGGCGTCCTCGGTGCGGCGGGGCCGGACGACGGCGGCGGGCCGGCCGTAAGGCGCCCATTCGGCCTCGTCGTGGGCGTATCCGGCGGCGATGTCGGCGTCGGTGATCACCTGTTCCGCGCCCAGCGCCGTGACCAGCGCGTCGGCGATCCCAGCGGTCACGCGAGCTCCCCTCTGTGATGTCGGCCTCACCGAGGCTACGGGGTGGCCGGGACGGGCGCGGCATGGGGGCGTGCGGATGGCCGGGCGGACCGCGGGGGTTGCGGCGGGGGCGTGGCGTTGATAGGGCTAGCCACCGTAAAGCCTTTAGTTACGCTAACGAACTCTCGTGGGCGGCGGTCCGCCCCGGGTGTGAAAGGTCGTCCCGGTGGGCTGGTTCGTCCGCATCCTCATCCACGGAGTCCTCTTCCACGGCGCGGTCGCCACGCTGCGGCCCGTCATCTCCTACCGGGCGCTGGAGATGGGGCTGGCTCCCGGGTGGCTCGGCGTGTTCAGCGCGGCGATATCGATCGTTCCGCTCGTCGTGGCGCTGCCCATCGGCCGCTGGGTGGACTTACACGACGAGCGTCCCGCCTACCTGCTGGGGAGCCTCTTCCTGGTGGGGTCGGCGTTCGGGCTGACCTTCGCCTACGACCCGTGGGCCATCGTGGCGTGCTCGGTGGGGGCCGGGATCGGGATGATCCTGGCCATGGTCGCCGCGCAGGCCATGGTGGCCAACCGGTCGCCGCGGGCGCGCTTCGACACCCGGTTCGGGATGTTCGCGCTCGCCGGGTCCGCCGGGCAGTTGCTGGGGCCGCTGCTGCTGTCGGCGCTGGCCGCCGGCGAGCCCGACTCGCTCACCGTTCCGGCGTTCCTGGGCACCGGGGTGGCGGCCACCTGCTCGCTGGCCGCGCTCATCGGGATGCCGGCGCCCGCGTCCCGGCCGGGCCGCCCGGCCCGTGAGGGTGCCCCGGTCCGGCACCGCGCCCTGGACGTGCTGCGGGCGCCGGGCGTCACGCCCGCGATCGTCGCGTCCCTGATCGTGCTGGCCGCCATCGACATGACGATCGTCTACCTGCCGGCGCTGGGGGAGGAGCGCGGGATCGGTGCCGCGGCGGTCAGTCTGCTGCTCGCGGTCCGCGCCGCGGCCTCGGTGGTCTCCCGGGCGTTTCTGGGTGCGGCGGTCGGCCGGTGGGGGCGGCACCTGGTCCTGGTCGTCAGCCTGGTGATCTCGGCGGTGTCGGTGGCCGCGCTGACCGTGCCGCTGCCGGTCTGGGCGCTGGCGGTCGCGCTGGCCGTGGCGGGGCTGGGGCTGGGGATCGGGCAGCCGCTCACCATGGCGTGGGTGGCCGACGCCGCCGCCCCCGACGCGCGCGGCACCGCCATGGCGCTGCGGATGAGCGGTAACCACCTGGGCCAGACGGTGCTGCCGCTGCTCGCGGGCGCGCTGGCCGGTGGGATCGGCGTCGCGGCGGTGTTCGCCGCCTTCGGCGTGGGGCTGGGGGCGGTGGCGGCGACGCTGCGCCGGCCGCGGTGAGGCGCCCGTCGGTGCGAACGGCCGGGCCCCGGCGCCCTCCCGGCTACCCGCCCGAGCTGCCCGGGCTCGCGTGCCACAGCCTGCGTGGCGGGAACGGGGAGTCCAGCTTCCGTGGCGGGTCGGCGGTGCCGGCCGGGGGGATGTCGGCGTAGCCGGAGAGCCGGTAGCCGTTGGCGTAGCGGATGCGGCGGCCGCCGACCCCGCCCCGTGAACCGCGCCTTCCGTTTCCGTCGCGGAGGCCGTCTTCTCCGTTCCCGCCACGCAGGCTGTGTTCTCCGTTCCCGCCACGGAGACCGTCCTCCCCGTTCCCGCCACGGAGGCTGTACTCGGTGCTCAGGGCGGCGCGCAGCCCGGCGGAGCCGTCGGCGTGCCACTCCTCGGCGAGTTCCGCCAGGTCGTAGGCGTGGGTGGCGTTGATGGTGGGCAGGCCGGAGCCGACCCGGCGGACGCGGCCGCGCACGGCCAGGAGCCAGGAGCCGAAGACGGTGGCGGCGCACCGGTCCTGCACCGACTCGAAGAACGTCAGGTCGATCAGGCCGGTGGCGTCGTCCAGCGTGGTGAAGATGATCCGCTGGCCCGAGCGGACCGCCGGGGTCTGGGTGGCCACCTTGACGCCGACGACCAGCACCTCGGCCCCGGCCGGGACCTGGTCCAGGTCGCGGGCGCGCACGGCGCGGTGGCCGGCGGCGAGCGCGGCGAGCAGGTCGGCGTGCTCGTCCAGCAGGTGGCCGCTGGCGTCGTAGCCGAGGACCTCCAGTTCGGTGCGCACCACCTCGGCGGGGGTCATCTCGGGGAGTTCCCCGGTGCGGACGCGTTCCACGAAGCCGATCGGGAGCTGGGCGCCGCCCAGGGCGCGGCTGCCGGCCCGTTCCAGGGCGCCGGCCTGGAGCATCAGGTCGCGCCGGGTGAGCGCGCCGTGGCCGTGCCGGAGGCCGTCGAAGGCGCCGACCCGCACCAGCCGGTCCACGACGTCGCGTGAGACGCGGGCGCGGTTGACGAAGTCCGGCAGCGAGGCGAACGGGCGGCCGGTGAGGATCGCGTCGATCTCGGCGTCGGTGATGCCGCGGACGTCGGCGAGGCCGGCGCGGATGCCGGGGGCGTCGGGGCCGGCCGGTTCCACCTGCCAGTGCCGTGCGGAGCGGTTGACGTCGACGCCGAGCACGGTGATCCCGAATCGGCGGGCGTCGTCGATGATGGCGCGGCGCGGGTACATGCCGGGCTCGTGGGTGAGGACCCCGGCGTAGAACGCGGCGGGGTGGTGCCGTTTCAGCCAGGCGGACTGGTAGGTGGGCAGTGCGAACGCGGCGGCGTGCGCCTTACAGAAGCCGAACGCGCCGAAGGAGGAGATGATCTCCCACACCCGGCGCACGGTCTCCTCGGGGTGGCCGCAGTCGCGGGCCATGGCGGTGAAGCGTTCGCGCACCGTCTCCTTGCCGGCGTCGGTGCCGAGCCGGCGGCGCATGGCCTCGGCCTGGTCCAGTCCGCATCCGGTCATCGCGTGCAGCACCGCGAGGACCTGCTCGTGGAAGATGACGACGCCGCCGGTCTCGGCGAGCGCGTCCCGCAGCACGGGGGAGGGGTACTCGGGCCGCCGGTGGCCGTCGCGGATTCCGATGAACGGGGTGATCATGTCGCTGTTGACCGGGCCGGGGCGGAACAGGGAGATGTCGACGATGAGGTCGTGCAGGTCGGCGGGGCGCAGCCGGCTGACCAGTTCGCGCTGGCCGGGCGACTCGATCTGGAAGCAGCCGAGGGTGTGGGAGGCCTGGATCATCGCGAAGGTGGCGGGGTCGTCGAGGGGGACGGTGTCGATGTCGACGCGCTGCCGCTCGGTGCGTTCGATCTCGGTCAGGGCGTGGGTCATGGCCGACTGCATGCGGACCCCGATGACGTCCAGTTTGATCAGCCCCATCTCCTCGACGTCGTCCTTGTCGTACTGGGTCATCGGGTAGCCGAGCTGGCTGGGTTCCAGCGGGGTGCGGTCGCGCAGGCCGGAGTCGGAGACGACGATGCCGCAGGGGTGCATGGCGATGTGGCGGGGCAGGCCGTCGAGACGTTCGGCCAGCCGGAACAGCGCCCGGGCCGGGTGCCGGTTCAGCCCGCCGGCGCGCAGTTCGGGCAGGTCCTCCAGGGCGGAGCGGATCTGCCGGGCGCGGATGTGCGGGAACGCCTTGGCCAGCATGTCGATCTCGTGCGGGGGGATGCCCATGGCCGCGCCGACGTCGCGGATGGCGCTGCGGGCGCGGTAGGTCTCCATCATCGACACGCAGGCGGCGTCGGGGTAGGCGTCGAAGATCGCCTGGTAGGCGTCGAGGCGGCGGGCGGACTCCACGTCCAGGTCGATGTCGGGCAGGCCGGTGCGGCTGGGGGTGAGGAACCGCTCCATGAGCAGGCCGTGGGTCAGCGGGTTGATGGCGGAGATGCCGAGCAGGTGGTTGACCAGGCTGCCGGCGCCGGAGCCGCGGATGGAGCAGCGGATGCCGTGGGCGCGGATGCGGTCGGTGATGTCGGCGACGGTGAGGAAGTAGGCGGGGAAGCCCTTGTTCTCGATGATCTCCAGTTCGTGGGCGAGCCGGGAGCGGGCGTGGCCGTCGCGGTGCAGGCCGCGGTCCCGCAGGGCCGCGGTGCAGCGCCGCCACAGCCGGTCGCGGGCGTCGGGGATGACGGGCAGGTGCGGGCGGTCCATTCCGAGGTCGGTGTCGGGGTTCAGGACGCAGGAGGCGGCGAGTGCGCGGGTGTGCGCGATGAGCCGCCGCGCGGCCGCGGGGTCGGGGCCGCAGATCCGTTCGGCGACCTCGCGCATCTCCGCGCCGCTCTTGAGGTGGGCCTGGGTGACGGCGGGGCCGGGGATGGTGCCGCCGGGCAGCCAGCGCCGGGCCTCGTCGAGGACGTGCGCGACCTCGGCGTCGGCGGGGCGGGGGTAGCGGACGGCGTTGCCGAGCACGGCGAGGGTGCGGGTCTCGGTGGCCAGCCGCAGCAGTGCGGCGGCCTGGGACCGCTGGCCGGCGCCGTAGTGGTCGACGAGTTCGACGGCGACCTCGGCGATCGCGCGCCAGCGGTCGAGCAGGCGGCGGGCGCGTTCGTGGTGGCGGTCGCGGACGGCGAGGGCGACGTCGGATTCGGGGCCGAGGAGCACCACGAGGCCGTCGGCGTGTGCGGCGAGGGCGTCGCGGGGGAAGGCGGGCACGCCGCGCCCGCCGGTGGCGTGGGCGGTGGTGACCAGCCGGCACAGCGACGCCCAGCCGCGCCGCCCGCGGGCCAGGACGGTGACGCGGCCTCCTTCGGGGGCGGCGACGGCGAGGTTGACGCCGAGGATGGCGCCCAGGCCGGCCTTCTGGCAGGCGCGCAGGTGCTTGACCGCGCCGTAGACGCCGTCGCGGTCGGTGAGGGCGAGCGCCGGCATGCCCAGTTCGGCGGCGCGTTCCACCAGCGCGGGCGGGTGGGTGGTGCCGTACCGCATGGACGCCGAGGACACCACGTCGAGGTGGGTGAAGGTTTCGGGCATCAGTCGCGCCTGCCTCTGCGCGCCGTGGCCCGGCCGTCGGTTCCCAGGACGCCTCCCCGCCGCCGCAGCGGCCATGGCGGGGCGGGTGGCGCCACGCCTGGGGAAGACCGGCCGAAACACTCGAACTTATGTACGGATTATAACGCGCGAGAAGTGCTGTCCCAAACCCGTGACCTGGGGGAAGGGGAAACGGCGTGGCGGAGCGGAGACGTCGGCCGGAACCTCCCCCGTAACGGTCGGCGCCCGGACCCGCGCGTCGGGGAACGATACGGTAGCTGACATGGGGACTGCGACGAACCGGCCTTCCACCTCGGTCGAGGACTATGTGAAGGTCATCTACGACCTTCAGGAACGCGGCGGCGCCGGACCGGTGACCACCTCGCGGGTCGCCGAGCGGCTGTCGGTCTCCAACTCGTCGGTCTCCGGCATGCTGCGCAAGCTCGGCGACCTCGGCCTGGTCGAGCACCAGCGCTACGGTGACGTCCGCCTCACCTCGACCGGCGACCGGCTCGCGCTGGCGGTGCTGCGCCGGCACCGGCTCATCGAGCTGTACCTCGTCGAGGCGCTCGGCTACTCGTGGGACGAGGTCCACGAGGAGGCCGACATCCTGGAACACGTGGTCTCCGACCAGTTCGTCGAACGGATCGCCGACCGCCTCGGCCACCCCACCGTCGACCCGCACGGCGACCCCATCCCGACCCGTGACGGCGAGGTCCTCGAACGCGACACCCGCCTGCTCTCGCACGCCGACGTCGGCACCGCCGGTGTCATCGTCCGCGTCAACGACTCCGACCCGGAGCTGCTGCGCTACCTCGCCGACCAGCGGATCGCCATCGGGATGCGCGTGGAGGTCGTCGAACGCCAGCCCTTCGGCGGCCCCCTGGTGATCCGCCTGGGCGCCCCGGGCGCGCAGCGCGACCAGTCCATCGGGCTGGTGGCCGCCGACGCGGTGTGGATCGCCCCCGGGCAGGAGACCGCGGAACAGCGGGAGCCGCACGCCGCGCGGCAGGGCTGAGCGGGCACCGAATCGGCGCGCCTTCGCGCCGTGCGATGCTGACGCAGAGTGACGAGTCCATGGCCAGGACCGGCCTGACCTGCTGACAGTGTGCGCACGGTCGGTTACCGTCGCCGGGTCGGCCTCTGGATGATAGGTGAAGCGATTGATCGCGCGCGGGCACTTCCCGCGCGGCCTGAGTCAGGAGGCGTACTCCGCCCGCACCCACATCCAGTCACCCCGAGGAGGTGGCCGGGCCGCGCCCCGACCGGCCGCTCCCCGGCACCACCGAGCCGATCCGCCCGGACACCCCGGCAAGCTCATTCAGGACCGGTACCTGCGGGCGCTGGACCGCGTCGCCACCGAGGTCGCCCCGGAGCCGGGGTGGCGGCCGGTGGACCGTGCACCCGTACCCGCCTGAGCCGGGCCTGCGGGTAACGCGCCGTTCAGCTCCCGGTCACGGATTCGCGGCGCAACCGTGCCTGCCGCCGGCGACTCAGCCGACTTATGGTGGAGCGCGGTGACCGCGTGCGGTTGGCTCGCGGCCGACAGTGAGAGGCGCGACCGTGCGTGGTAGGTGGAACGGGGCCGGCCGGGTGCGGGACGGTCGGCGGCGACTGGTGGTGCTGCTTCTGGTGACGGGACTGGCCGCGGGTCCAGGGGCGGTCGCGACGCCCGCCGTCGCCGCGGAGGATGCCTCGCAGACCCCCGCGCAATCCTCGTCCGGGGTGCGTCCGCTGGCGCACCACTTCGACAACACGGGGATCTCCTCCGATGCCGCGCCCGCGAACGCCGACCTCGACGGCACCGGGCGCAGCCTGTCCGCCCAGGCCCTCGACGCCGCCGGATGGGGACCTGGAGCGCGGCTGGTGCTGCACGGTACCGCGCTCACCTGGCCTGACACCCGGCCGGGGCGGCCGGACAACGTGGTGGCCGACGGGCAGCGGGTCCGCCTGACCGGGCAGGGCGACGCGATCACCTTCCTCGTCGCGGGCACCGGAGGGACCGCGGGCGGGACGGGCCTGATCGGCTACCGGGACGGCACCCGGACGCCGTACACCCTCACCGCCCCCGACTGGGACACCGGCCCGCTCGCCACCAAGGCCGTCGCCCTGCCGTACAGCAACGGCACGGCCGGCCGGAGCGCCGAGCCGGTCCGGCTGTACGCCGTCACCGTGCCCGTCGACCCCACACGGGCGGTGGCGCACGTCGAACTGCCGCGGGCGGGACAGGCGCGGCTGCACGTGTTCGCGGTCGCGGTGCGCGAGAACACGGGCTGGACCGGAACCTGGTCGGCCAGCACCTCCGGGTACGCGCCGGTGGGCCCGTGGCAGGACCGGACGCTGCGACTGGCGGTGCGCGCCAGCACGGGCGGACCGGCGGTGCGGATCCGGCTGGACAACACCTTCGCCGCCCAGCCGGCCCGGATCGGCCGGGTCACCGTGGCCCTGCGCGAGTCGGGGGCGACGGCCCGCGCGACGCCGGTTCCGGTGTCCTTCGGCGGGCGGCAGGAGGTCCGCATCCCCGCCGGCGCGCAGGCCTACAGCGACCCCGTGGGCCTGCGGATCCCCGCCGGCGCCGAGCTGCTGGTCAGCCTGCACCTGCCCGGGCCGGTCACCGCCGCGCCGGTGCACACCGCCGCCACCGGCACCAACTACGGCACCGCGACGGACAGCGGCGACCACACCGGCGACGTATCGGGCGAAGCGTTCAGCGAACGCGTCACGGTATGGCCCTTCCTCACCGGGATCGACGTGGTCGGCGGGCCCGGCAGCGTGGTCATGCTCGGCGACTCCATCACCGACGGGGTGGGCTCCACCTCCGGCGCCAACCGCCGCTGGCCGGACGTACTGGCCGACCGGCTCGCCGCACAGTCGGCCGTCCCCCGGTACGGCGTGCTCAACCAGGGCATCTCCGCCAACCGGATCGCCTCGGACCGCTACACCGGCGACGGCGTGAGCACCGACACCGGCGGCGTGAGCGCCCGCAACCGGCTGGACCGCGACGTCCTCGCCCAGACCGGCGCGCACACCGTCATCGTCTTCGAGGGCATCAACGACGTGCGGTGGGGCGCCGGCTCCGCCGACGTCATCGCGGGCCTGCGCGACATCGCCACCCGCTCGCGCGCCCAGGGCCTGCGCGTCATCGGCGCGACGGTGGCCCCGTGCGGCGGCTACCGCGACTGCACGGCCGACGTCGACGCCCGCCGTCAGCAGGTCAACGCCTTCATCCGCGACAACGGCGGGACCTTCGACGCGGTCCTCGACTTCGACGCCGTCCTGCGCGACCCGGACGACCCCACCCGGCTACTGCCCGCCTACGACTCCGGCGACCACCTCCACCCGGGCGACGCCGGCCTGCGCGCGGTGGCGGAGTCCATCGATCTGGAGGTGCTGCGGCCGTCCACCGCGCCATAGGCGGTGGCTGCGCGGGGCGGTCATGGGGATCGGGTCGCGGGCGGGGCTTCGCGGGTGATAGAAGTGTGTGGAATCGCTGGTTTCTGACGAGAGAACCGCAGGTCAACGAGAGTCCGCCCCGCGCGTGCGGGGATGAGCCCGGGACCGGCCCGGTGTCAGCTGGACGGCGACGCCTGTCCCCGCACGCGGGGTGTAGATCTCAGCGAGGAATGTGCGGACCTGATCCTTGCCCCGGCACGGACGCCTCCTCGTTCCTCCAGACCGGCCAATGCCCCGTTCTTCCGCTCCCGCGTGGGCGAACCCTCGTCTCGATCCACGAAGGCAAGACGGCCGTACGTCCGCCCCACGTGGGTGCCCCAAAGCGCGGCCTATGCGCCCGCCAGGAACATCGTCCACACCGGCATCCGGACCTCCGCCCAAGCAACCGGCCGGACCACCACCCCTGTCTACGGACCTTCGTCCGGAATCGGACGCAACCCGCCATGTTCGCCCCCTGGCCCCGCGTGATAGAAAGTTCGGTGTGCCGAACTTGCGAGATAGGTCCGCCGTATTTCGGTTCGTGACCGTCCTCCCCGTCGCGGCTCTGTTCGCTGCCGCCGCCTGTTCCCCCGCGTCCCCCGACCCGGCCGACGACGGTCGGCCCCTCGTTCTCACCACCTTCACCGTCTTGGCCGACATGACCCGCAACGTCGCGGGCGACGCCGTTCGAGTGGAGTCCATCACCCGCGTCGGTGCCGAGATCCACGGATACGAACCCACCCCCGACGACCTCGTCCGCGCACAAGGGGCCGATCTCGTGCTGCACAACGGGCTCGGGCTGGAGGCGTGGTTCGAGCGGTTCACCGAACGCGTCGACGCTCCGGCCGTCACGCTGAGCGACGGGGTGCCGACCATCCCCATCGCTGCCGGAGGGTACGAGGGGCAGGCCAACCCGCACGCGTGGATGTCGCCCGACAACGCGCTGGTCTACGTCGACAACATCGCCGACGCCCTCAGCGACCTCGACCCCGCGCACGCCGAGGAGTTCGCCGCCAATGCCGCGTCCTACCGGGCGGAGATCACCGACATCGGCGACTCCCTCCGCGACCGCCTCGACGGCCTCCCCGACGAGCAGCGGGCGCTCGTCACCTGTGAGGGGGCCTTCTCCTATCTCGCGCGTGACCTCGACCTGACGGAGCGGTACCTGTGGCCGGTCAACGCCGACTCCGAAGGCACGCCCCGGCAGATCGCCGACGTGGTGACGTTCGTCCGGCGGAACGAGGTGCCGGCCGTCTTCTGTGAGAGCACCGTCAACGACGGCGCCCAGCGCCAGGTGGCCCGGGAGACCGGTGCGGCTCTGGGCGGTGTGCTGTACGTCGACTCGCTGTCCGACCCCGACGGGCCGGTGCCCACCTATCTCGACCTGCTGCGGCACGACGCCGACACCATCGCGGCGGGACTGACCGGACAGGAGGGCGGCGCATGACCGGGACCGCGGTCGCCGTGGAGGGCGTGACCGTCCGCTACGGCGACGTGCTCGCGCTCGACGACGTGGCGTTCACCGTGCGGCCGGGCCGCATCTGCGGGCTGCTCGGCACCAACGGATCCGGCAAGTCCACCCTGTTCCGGACGGTGATCGGGATGATCACCCCCGAGCGCGGCACCGTCCGGCTGCACGGGCAGCCGCCGGCGCGGGCGCGTTCCCGCGGGCTGGTCGGCTACGTCCCGCAGGCCGAGCAGGTCGACTGGGCGTTCCCCGTGCGCGTGGCGGACGTGGTCATGATGGGCCGCTACGGGCACATGGGGCCGATGCGCCGTCCCCGGCCGGCCGACCACGCGGCGGTCGCCGACGCGCTGGAGCGCACGGGGCTGGCCGGCCTCGCCGACCGGCAGATCGGCGCGCTGTCCGGCGGGCAGCGCAAGCGGGCGTTCGTGGCGCGCGGGATCGCGCAGGGGGCGAGCGTGTTCCTGCTGGACGAGCCGTTCGCCGGCGTGGACAAACGCTCCGAGGCCACGATCGTGGAGGTGCTGCGCGCCATGCGCGACGACGGCCGGACGCTGCTGCTCTCCACCCACGACCTCGCCAGCGTCCCCGGCCTCTGCGACGAGGCGGTGCTGCTCCAGCAGCGCGTCGTCGCGCACGGCACACCGGAGGAGGTGCTGACGCCGGAGCGGCTGCTCGCGGCGTTCGGGGTCGGCGCGGGGTCGGAGCGGAGGGGCTGATGGGCGCGGTGGTGGAATGGTTCGCGGTGCCGTTCCAGTTCGACTTCATGCAGCGGGCGCTGCTCGTGAGCGTGGTCGCGGGCGCGGTGTGCGCGGTGCTGTCGTGCTGGATGACCCTCATCGGCTGGTCGCTGCTCGGCGACGCCGTCTCCCACGCGGTGCTGCCCGGGGTGGTGCTGTCCTACCTGTTCGGGCTGCCGTTCGCCGCGGGGGCGCTGGTGTTCGGCGCCGGTTCGGTGGCGCTGATCGGGGTGGTGCGCCGCACCTCGCGGGTCAAGCCCGACGCCGTGACCGGGGTCGTGTTCACGGGCATGTTCGCGGCCGGCGTGGTGCTGATCTCGCGGATCCCCAGCGACACCGACCTGATGCACATCCTGTTCGGCAACGTGCTCGGGGTCTCCGACGCCGACATCGCGCAGATCCTCGTCATGGCGGCGGCCACCCTGCTGGTGGTGCTGGCCAAGCACCGCGACATCACGCTGTTCGCGTTCGACCCCACGCACGCGCACGCCATCGGGCTGAACCCGCGCCGGCTGGAGGCCCTGCTGCTGGGGCTGCTGTCGGTGACGGTGGTGATCGCGCTGCAGGCGGTCGGCATCGTCATGGTGGTGGCCATGGTGATCATCCCCGGCGCGACCGCCTATCTGCTCACCGACCGTTTCGAGCGGATGCTGCTGATCTCGATCGCGGTGTCGGTGACGGCGTCGGTGCTCGGCACGTATGCGAGCTTCCACCTCGATGTCGCCACCGGCGGCGCGATCGTGGTGGCCCAGGCGCTGGCGTTCACGGTCGCCTACCTGTTCGCGCCGCGGCACGGTGTGGTGTGGCGGCGCCGCGCCCGGGCCGCGCGGGCGCGTGCGGCGGTGCCGGCCCGTTAGGCGCGGCCGCGCGGCGCAGGGCGTCCACGCCGGGGATGGCGCGGGCGGGGTGCTTGTGCCGCGCGGCCGGGTGCGTGACAGTGGGGCGCATGGGTGCACATCCGGGACGCGGGCGCGCGCAGGCTTCCGGGCGGGGACGGCCACCGGGGCTCACCCCGACCGTGATCGAGGCGGGCGATCTCACCCTGGAGCCGCTGCGGGTCTCCCACGCCGAGGAGATGTCGGCGGCGCTGGCCGACCCCGAACTGTTCCGCTACATCGGGGGCACGCCGCCCAGTGCCGCCCGGCTGCGTTCCCGCTACGCCGACATGCTCGCCGGTTCCGACGAACCGGGCGCGTGTCCTGGTGCAACTGGGTGATCCGCACCGCGGAGGGGACGGCGGTGGGCACGGTGCAGGCCACCGTGGGGCCGATTCCGGGCGGCCGGGCCGCGGTGCTGGCCTGGCTGGTCGGTGTCCCGTGGCAGGGACGCGGTATCGGCACCCGCGCGACCCGCGCGCTGGTGGAGTGGCTGCACGACCGCGGGTTGCGGCCGGTGACCGCGCACATTCGTCCCGGCAACGCCGCCTCGGAGGCGGTGGCCCGCAACTGCGGGCTGCGGCCGACCGGCCGGTGGGCCGACGGCGAGGTGGTCTGGGCGGAGGCGGGGTAGCGCCGGTCCGATCCGGGGGCGGAGACGGGGCGGGCGGTTCGCCGGGAAACGGGGCGCGTGGCGGTGCCGGAATTCGGGCGGGCGGGCCGGCGTGGTTTCGCCGGGGTGGCGCGGGAAGCGAGTCGCGCGGCTAGCCGCCGATGAGATGGCGGTAGGCGTAGAGGCCGGCGCGCAGCCGGTCGGGCTGGTCGATCTTCCGCATGGCGCGGGACAGGTACTTCTTCACCGTGGGTTCGGCGAGATGGAGTTCCCGCGCGATCTGGCGGTTGGTGTAACCCGCACCGAGCAGCCGTAACACGTCGCGTTCCCGGTCGTTGAGGCCGGCTTCCTCCGGTGAGATCTCCGTCGCGGAATCCGAGTTTCCTGCCCCGTTATGTTGTTTCACGCCGTTTCGCTCCCCGTGCGTTGCGAAATGTCGCAGTTATTCATATCAACTGCCTCGCAAGATCGTGGTGTGACCTGCCTCATTTATGAGTGCTAATCCGGTTTCCGGTTATACGCTGACTTTCACTACTACCTGCCGGGAAAACCGCCATGGACTATTCCCCACGATTCGGTCAGGCTGGTCGGCGGGCGGTGCGACGGGGACGCCGCCGGGCCGAGGGGGGAACGGCGTGCTCGATGGGTTCCGCACCACCCGGATCGACACCGGCGAGGCCGAGATCGCGGTGGCCGTGGCGGGCTCCGGCCCCCCGCTGCTCCTGTTGCACGGATTCCCGCAGACCCACGTCATGTGGCACCGGGTCGCCCCCGCCCTGAGCGAGGACTTCACCGTGGTCCTCTCCGACCTGCGCGGCTACGGCGCCAGCTCCCGGCCACCGGCCACCGCCGGCCACCAGCCCTACAGCAAGCGCGCCATGGCGCGCGACCAGGTCGAGGTGATGCGCCGCCTGGGCTTCCCGGCCTTCGCCGTGGCCGGCCACGACCGGGGCGGCCGGTGCGCTTACCGGATGGCCCTGGACCACCCCGAGCGGGTGCGCGCCCTCGCCGTTCTCGACATCGTCCCCACCCTCGACGCCTACGAGCGCGTCGACGCCGATCTCGCCCACGGGCTCTGGCGGTGGTTCCTCATGGCGCAGCGCCACCCGATCCCCGAGCGGATCATCGCGGCCGACCCCGAGACCTTCTTCTTCGGGACCGGGGCGGAGGTGTTCGCGCCCGAGGCGCTCGCGGCCTACCGCTCGGCGGTGGCCCGCCCCGGCGCCGTGCAGGCGATGTGCGAGGACTACCGCGCCGCGAGCACCATCGACCGCGCGAACGACGCCGCGGACCTCGGCCGACGGCGCATCCGCTGCCCGGTGCTCGCCCTCTGGGGCGCGCACTCCACGGTGCACGCCTGGTACGACGTGCTCGCCGTGTGGCGCCGCTGGGCCGACGACGTGCGCGGCGCGGCCCTGGACAGTGGGCACTTCCTCGCCGAGGAGGCCCCCGAGGCCACGACCCGCCACCTGCGCGCGTTCCTCACGGCCACCGCCCGGCCACCGATGCCGGACACCTCCGGCGGGCGGTGACCCGGGGCCGGGCGCCCCGGCCCCCGCCGCACCACACCGGCCCCGGGCGGGCGCGCCCCCGAAGGTCAGCCGTTCGCGGCGGCGGGCCGCGTTCCGGCACCGGAGCGCAGCAGGGCGACGAGCTCCCGGCGCAGCTCGGCGTCCTCCGCCGTTTCGGTCGAGGCGTCGATCTGCACGATGTCGACCCCCGCCCGGTGGAACTCCAGGATCCTGCCCGCCACGTCGGCCGGCGTGCCGACCAGCACCCCCGCCATGCCCGCGCGCAGCTGCCGTTCCGCCGCCGCGCGGATGTCGGCGGCCACGGACCGCAGGTCGCGCTCGGTGTCGCGGGCCAGCTGCGCGGATGCCGCCAGCTCTCCGGGCGGCCGTTCGCCGATCACACGGACCCCGGTCGCCACGATCTCCGCCGCCCGCTCCCGCGCGGCGGTGCCGTCGGCCCCGAGCACGCACCGCACGTGCCGCCAGTACCGCAGGCGCCGGCCGTGCTCGGCGGCGAGCGCGGACACCCGGGAGACGGCCGCGCGCACCTCCTGCGGAGTCCGCTGACCGACCGCGTACACGTCGGCGAACTCCGCGGCCAGCCGCACGCCGGGCTCGGAGGTGCCCCCGAACGAGATCGGCGGCCGGGGGAGCTGCACCGGCCGCAGCCCCGACCACGCGTCGCGGAAGGTGTAGAACTCGCCGTCGTGGTCGAAGGGCTCGGGGGCGGTGAGGGCGCGGGTGAAGACGCTCAGGTACTCGCGCGCCCTGCGGTAGCGGGTCTCCTTGCCGGCGACGTCGCCGTCGCGGCGGACGTCGACGTCGCTGGAGCCGATCACCACGTGCACGCCGGCGCGGCCCCCCGACAGCCGGTCCAGGGTGGCCAGCGTGCGCGCCGCCGCCGTCGGCGCGGTGACCCCCGGCCGGTGCGCGACCGTGACCCGCAGCCGCGGCGTCGCCGCCAGCGCCCAGCCGGCCACCAGCCACGGATCCGGCCATGAGCTGTAGGTGGTGACGAGGGCGCTGTCGAAGCCGTCCGCCTCCTCGGCGCGGGCGCGCTCCGTGACGTAGGCGGGGTCGGCGTCGCGCGCCCGTGGATCCGGAAGGAAGCGTGCCGCCCGGCGCAGCTCCGCGGTCGCGCCGGGCGGAGCCGCCGCCCGGACCCCGCCGCGTAGTTCGAGTGCCATGTTCGCCCTTCCTCGGGTAGGTGGTGTCCGGACGTCACCGGCGGGTCGCGGCCACGCCGGGGACGGATGCCTCGCGGCACCGATCAGGTCGCGCCGGGCAGGTGGGCCGGGTGGGGCCGCTCGCCCGCGGCCGAACCGGGCGGCAGGCCCGGCACGGCCGCCAGCAGCCGCTCGGTGTGGGGGTGGGCGGGCGCCCGCCAGACCCGCTCGACCGGTCCTTCCTCCACGACCGCGCCGTCGCGCATCACCACGACCCGGTCGCAGAGATGGTGGACGACCCCCAGGTCGTGGGAGATGAACAGCAGTGCCAGCCCCAGCTCCCCGCGCAGGTGGGGGAGCAGGTCGGTGATCTGCGCCTGGACGGAGGCGTCCAGCGCCGAGACCGGCTCGTCGCAGACGAGGACGCGGGGGCGCGGCGCCAGCGCCCGCGCGATCGCCACCCGCTGGCGCTGCCCGCCCGACAGTTCCACCGGCCGCCGCCGCAGGTGCCCCCCGTCAAGGTCGACCTGCGCCAGGAGCGCGGCGGCCCGCGCCCGGCGGCGGGACCGGTCCCGTTCGCCGGCGGCGCGCAGCGCCTCGTCGAGCACCCGGCCCACCGGGTATCGAGGGTCGAAGGAGCTGAGGGGGTCCTGCTGCACCAGCTGGACGGCCGAGCGCCGGGGCCGCCGGGCGCGCTCGGGCAGGCCGCTCCACGGGCGTCCCTCCAGCGTGACGGTCCCGGAGTCCGGGGGGAGCAGGCCCATGGCCAGCGGCGCCAGGGTCGACTTCCCCGACCCCGACTCCCCGACGACGCCCAGAGCCTCGCCGGCCGCCAGGCGCAGCGAGACATCGCGGACGGCCGTGCGCGCCGGGTGGCCCGCCCCCGCGAACACCTTGGTGACCCCCTCGCACGCCAGGACCGCCGCACCCCCGCCCGGGCGGGGCGGAGCCGCCGACTCGGCCGACGTGGGCGTGGCGGTCCGGGCCGCGGCGCGGTCCGAAAGCCGGCGTCCCCGGGTCATGGGGCCGGGCACCGCGGCCAGCAGCGCGCGCGTGCGCGGATGCGCCGGCCGGTCCAGGATCCGGGCGGTCGGCCCCTCCTCGACGATCCGCCCGTCGTGCATGACGGCGATGCGGTCGGCGATCCGGGCGACCACGGCGAGGTCGTGACTGATCAGCAGCAGCCCCAGCCCGTCCGAGCGCAGCCGGCCGAGCAGCCGCAGCACCTGGTCCTGCACCACGACGTCGAGCGCGGTCGTGGGCTCGTCGGCGACCAGCACCGCGGGCCGGGCGGCGAGCGCGGAAGCGATGAGCGCCCGCTGCCGCAGTCCGCCGGAGAGTTCGTGCGGGTGCTGGGCGGCGCGCTCCCCGGGGTCGGGCACCCCCACCTCGTCCAGCAGCCGGACCACCTCCGCGGCGCGCCGGTCACGGGGCAGGATCCGGTGCACCCGCAGTGGCTCCGCCACCTCGGCGCCGACCGTGCGCAGCGGGTCGAGCGAGACCAGGGCGTCCTGCAGGACCAGGCCGACGCCGCGGCCGCGCTCTTGCCGGACCCGGACTCCCCGACGATGGCCAGGCACTCGCCCCGGCGCAGGCGCAGCGAGACGCCGCGGACCGCGTGCACCGCACGCCGGCCGCGCCCGAACGTGACGTCGAGGCCGTCGAGGCGGAGGAGATCGTCGTCCGTTCCGGTGTCGGTCATCGGCGTGCTCCGGAGGTCGTCGGGCGGCCCGGGAGGGCCGGATGCGGCCGCCCGGGGCGTGCCGCGAGCGGATTTCGGCGCGTGGCCGGCCGGCCGGGCGGGGCGTTCCACGGGCCGATGCCGGGACGTTCCCGTGCGCAACGGGCGGGACGGCCCGCGGCCCGGGCCGGGGAGCGGTCCTGAGGTGCCGGCATCTCCCCGGAAGCAGGGCCGGTCGGCCGGGGCGGGCCGGGCGTGCGAAATCGCGGAGCGTGGAGCCGGAGCGGGTGCGGCGCGGAGGTCACTGCGGCCCACCGTCCAGCCTCGCCTTGAGCCAGCGGCCCACGACGGTCACCGCCACCACCACCGTGGTGACCGCGGCGCCGGGGAAGACCGCGATCCACCACGCGCGCTGCAAGTGGTCGCGCCCCTCCGACAGCATGAGCCCCCACTCCGCGGCGGGCGGCTGCGGGCCGAACCCGAGGAAGCTGAGTCCCGCCGAGACCACGATGGCCGTCCCCGCGCTGATGGTGGCCAGCACGCTGACCGGTCCCAGGGTGTTGGGCAGGACGTGGCGCAGGACGATCAGCGGGCGCGGTATCCCCATGACCACGGCGGCCTGCACGTACGCCGACTCCCGCACCACCAGCATCCGGGAGCGGACCAGCCGGGCGTAGCCGGGGGCGGCGGCCAGGCCGATCGCGACGAGCACGTTGACCGGCCCCGGGCCGAGCACCGTCAGCACGATCAGCGCCAGCAGCAGCTCCGGGAACGCCAGCCCGACGTCGACCGCCCGCATCATCACGCGGTCCAGCAGCCGGCCGCCGAACGCCGACACCGAACCGGCGGCCGTGCCCAGCAGCACGCCCAGGGCGGTCGCCCCGACGCCGATCGACAGCGACGGCCACGCCCCGTGCGCGACCCGCGCGAACACGTCCCGCCCCAGCTGGTCCGTGCCGAAGGGGTGCTCCGGTCCGGGCGGCCGCAGGGCCGCGCCGAGGTCGGACGCGGTGGGCGAGTGCACGGCGAACCACTCCGGGCGCGCCGCCACGGCGGCGAACAGCAGCAGCACGGCGCCGGCCAGCACCGGCGCCAGCGGGACCCGCCACCGTGGGGTGGCCGCCCACAGGGCCGCCTCGGGCACTCCGAGCGTGGTCATGGCGCCTCGCTCCCGCGCAGCCGCGGGTCGACGACCCGGTACAGCGCGTCGACGGTCAGGTTGACGGTGACGAACGCCGCCGCCGAGATCACCACGACGGCGTTGACGACCGGGATGTCGCGGGCGGTCACGGCGGAGACGAGGACCCTGCCGAGCCCGGGCCGCGCGAACACCGTCTCCACGAGCACGGTGCCGCTGAGCAGGCCCGCGAACACCCAGCCGGCCAGCGTCAGCAGCGGGACGGCGGCGTGCCGCAGCGCGTGCCGGACCAGCACCCCGGTCCGCCCCACCCCGCGGGCGCGGACTGACGTCACGAACGGCTGGCCGAGCGTGTCGTCCAGCTCCCGCCGCAGCACCTGCGCCAGCACGCCGGCGATCGGGACGGCGAGCGTGAGGGCGGGCAGCACCAGGGCGTGCGGGCCGACGGCGCCGGGTCCGGGGAACAGCCCCCAGCGGAAGGACAGGAAGGTCAGCGCCACCACCCCCACCCAGAACGACGGGACCGCGGCGCCGACCAGCTCGGCGCCGGAGATCACGGCGCGCGGGAGGCCCCGGCGCCCCGCCGTCGCCAGGGCCGCGGTGCCGGCCAGCAGGACCGCGAGGGCGAGCGCGGCCACGGCCAGCTCCGCCGTGGGCCACAGCTGGTCGGCCAGGACGTCGGCCACCGGCCGGTCCAGCCGGTAGGACCAGCCCAGGTCCAGGGTCACCAGCCGGGCGAGCGAAGTCAGGTACTGGGCCCACAGCGGCGCGTCCAGGCCGAGCTCGGCGCGGACCCGCGCGCGCAGTTCCGGTGAGGCGCCGACGAGCGGGCCCAGCACCGCGTCGACCGGATCGCCGGGTATGAGGTGCAGGACGCAGAAGGAGATCGTGGCCGCTCCCCAGACGACCAGCAGCGCCGAGAGCAGCCGCCGGGCGGCCCGGCGCGGCAGGGACGGCGTCACTGCGAGCCGCCTTCGCCCAGACGCACGTCGTAGAACACCGGCCAGGCGGACGGGTCGAACGCCAGTCCCCGCACGGCCGGCGCGGCGGCGATGACGCGCGGCTGCACGAACGCGGGCAGCGCGTAGCCCTCCTCGACGATGCGGCGCTGCACCTGCGCGTAGGCGGCGGCGCGCGCCTCCGGGCCGGACTCGGTGAGCCCGGTCTCCAGCCAGGCGTCGATCCGCGGGTCGGACAGCCGGGAGGCGTTGGCGCCGCCGTCGGCGAGCTGCTGGCCGGAGTGGTAGAGGGTGCGCAGCACGTCGGGGTCGGCGCGGCCCCAGCTGAAGGCGATGATGTCGTACTCGCCGTCGTCGCGGGTGGAAACGTAGGAGCCGTCGCCGAGCGGGGTGATGCGCAGTTCGATGCCGGCCTGGCGGAGCTGGTCCTGCACCGCGGTGTCGTAGGTGATGCGGTCCTCGCGCTGGTAGGTGGGGTCGTAGAGCAGCTCGATGCTGAACCGCTCGCCGTCGCGGGTCCGGTACCCCTGTCCGTCGCGCCCGGTGTAGCCGAGTTCGTCCAGCAGCCGCCCGGCCTCGGCCGGGTCGTGGGACCAGCCGCCCTCCAGCCCCTCGTCGTAGCCGAACGTGGCCGGGGTCAGCGGGCTCCACGCCCGGTCGTACTGGCCGGAGTACAGCGTCTCCGTGATCTGGTCGAGGTCGAGGGCGGCGCGGACGGCGAGCCGGGCGCGGCGGTCGTCGAAGGGCGGCCGGGTGGTGTTGAAGAAGTAGGTGTAGCCGGCGCCGGGGGAGTCCTGGCGGACGATCCGGGCGCCGCCCGCGGTCTCCAGCGTCGCGATGTCGGCGGCCGGGACCTGGTCGATGACGTCGACCTCGCCGCTGGTCAGCGCGCCGGTGCGTACGGAGTTCTCCGGAATGAACCGGATCACCAGCTCCGCAAGGTGGGCCGGCCCGGTGTGCCGGGCCGTCGGCGGCGCCCAGTCGTAGTCGTCGTTGCGGGTGAGGACCGCCTGCTGGCCCTCGGTGAACCCGGTGAAGGTGAACGGCCCGGTTCCGACGTGCCGCGCGCCGCCATTGCACAGGTCGGTGCCGTACTCCTCGATGGAGGTGGGGGAGTGGAAGCCGAGATAGGTGGTGCTCAGCGCCTGGAGGAACGGGGCATGGGGTTCGGTCAGCTCGACCTCGACCGTGTGTTCGTCCAGCACCTCGGAGGAGGCGTAGGGCTCGATCAGCTGGGCGGCGTACTGCGAGCCGGTCTCGGGGTCGGCGATCCGGTCGAGGTTGGTCTTGACGGCCTCGGCGTCGAACGGCGTCCCGTCGTGGAAGGTCACGTCCTGGCGCAGGTGGAAGGTGTAGCGCGTGCCGTCCTCGGAGACCTCCCAGGACCGGGCCAGCCACGGCTCGACGGTGCCGTCCGGGCGCTGGGCGACCAGCGAGTCGTAGACGTTGCGCTGGAGGGCGGCGGTGATGTCGGCCGGGCTGACGTGCGGGTCGTAGCAGTCCGGCCCGACGTCCACGGCGAAGGTGAGGGTGCCGTCGGCGGGCGCGTCCGCCGACGGGGAGCCCGCGCAGGCCGTGAGGACGGCGCTGAGCAGAATCGCGGCGGACCCGGTGCGGACGTGCGGTGATCGCGAGACGGGCATGGACCCTTCCAGGGGCGGCGCCGCGACGCGGCCGTGGGCAGGGGCGCGTCGCGCGGAACAGGGCGGCCGGCGGGGGCGGTCGCGCGGACGCCGCCCATCATGATCCCGGCGCCGATATGCCAGGCAGATCGGCGTTTGTACGGTGACCATCACTCACAGGCTGGCCGGTGGGCCGTTCGCCGCGCCCCCGGCCCAGGTCGCGCGGCCGGCCGCCCGCCATCATGTGCCGGGCCAGCCGTCGCTGGCTTTCCGGATCGGCCGGGCTCTGCAGGATCAGCAGCGAGTCGGGGTCGTCGACCGGGCGCAGCGCGGCGTAGGTGAGCCGGACCGGATCACCGGCCGGCCGCACGGCGAGTTCCGCCACGGTGAGGTCGGCGACGCCCTGGCAGTTCCACCAGTCGGCCAGGTCGGGGGCGTCCTCGCGGAGCAGGCCGTACACCTCCTGGACCCGCTTGTCGTCGCCGATCGGCCCGGTCTGGGCGCGGAACTGGTGGAGCACCGCCACCGCGTAGGCCCGCCAGTCCACCACCAGCCGGCGGGCGCCGGGGTCGGCGGCCAGGTACCACATGAGGTTGCGCCGGCTCTCCGGCAGCTCGGCGGGGTCGCCCCAGACGCTGGCGTAGGCGAGGTTCCAGGCGGAGAAGTCGAAGCGGCGGTCCAGCAGGACGGCCGGCCCGTTGGTCCACTGGCCGAGCAGCGGGTCGAGCCGCCGGGCGAGTGAGTCGTGCCGCTCCTCGTCGGCCGGCGGCGGCTGCAGGCCGGCGAGGGTCAGCATGTAGCGGTAGGACGCGCCGTCCAGGCGCAGCGCGCGGGCGATGGCGTCGAGGACCTGCTTGGAGGCGTTGACCCGGCCCTGCTCCAGCCAGCTGTACCACGCGAGCCCGACGCCGGCCAGGGTGGCGACCTCCTCGCGGCGTAACCCCGGGGTGCGCCGGCGGGGGGTCTCGGGGAGACCGACCGCGGACGGCGGGATCCGTTCGCGGTGCGAGCGCAGGAACCGTCCCAGTTCCTTGCCACGGGCCGGTTCCTTCCGGCGTGCGGTGGTCGGGCGGTGGTCGGGGCCGGGCATGGCGCCTCCCTGGGGCGACGGACGCGACCCCGCCAATCTATCTATTTCCCACTTATAAAGTAGGATTTCGTGGTCGTCCCGCCGCCCCGGCGGGCCGGCCGTGGGAACGGTCACGCCTCGTCCGGCCCGGACGGCGGCACCGCGGCACCGCGCCGGACACGTGGCGCCAGCCCGGCCGCGAGCAGCGCCGCGACCCCGGCCAGCGCCCCGCCGACCGCCGCCATCCCGATCCGCTGGTCGGCGACGAGCCCCACGGCCCAGGTCCCCGCTCCCGCTCCGATGTACAGGCAGGCGGTGTTCCAGGAACTCGATGTCGCACCCAGGCGCGGGCGCAGGTTGATGAGCAGCGTCTGCACGTCGGTGCCGAACGCTCCGCTGGCGAAGAACCACACCATCACCGCGGCGAGGCACACCCACAGCGGCGCGCCCAGGGCGGCGACCGCCACGCCCGCGGCGAGGAGCGCACACCACAGCACGACGAGGCCGGTGCCGCTGCGCCCGAGCCTGCGGGCCCGATCGCCCAGCCGCCCGGCGGCCAGCGATCCGGCGAAGCTGCCCGCGCCGACCAGGATCCCCAGCAGGCCGAGTTGGTCCACCGTGAGCCCGAAGCGGGCGTGCAGCACCACGCCGAGGAAGGTGTAGGCGCCCAGGTTGGCCGCCTGCAGGAACAGCACCGTCACCAGCACGTGCCGCAGGGTGCCGTCCGCCCAGACCGTGAGAACGGCCCGCAGGTCCGTCCCGCCCGGCCGGGGGGCGTCCGGCCAGCGGCCGGGCCGGGTCTGCGCGGCCACCCCGGCCACGGCGATCGCCGAGAGCAGCGCGAGCAGCAGGAACGGCGCGGGCCACCCGCCGAGCCCGACGCTGAATCCGCCCGCCGGCACCCCGAACACCTGGCCGGCCGCGAACAGCGCCATCCCCGTGCCGATGGCCCGTCCCCGGCTCTCCTCGGGCGACGTCTCGGCCAGATGGGCCCAGATCGAGGGCCCGGCCATCGCCGCGCCGAGCGCGCCGAGCACCCGCGCGGCGATCAGCATGGCCAGGGACGGTGCCAGACCGGCGACCACGTTGCTCACGCAGAACAGCGCCGCGCCGGCCACGATGGTGGGGTGGCGGCCGAAGCGGTCGGAGAGCGCGCCGAGGAACGGTGCCCCGGCCGCGTAGGCGAGGGTGTAGGCGGTCACGGTGTGCGCTGCCGCCACCTCGCTGACGTCCAGGTCGGCGGCGATCGTGGGCAGCAGCGGGGAGACCAGGAACGTCTCGGTGCCGATGAGGAACAGCAGCAGATAGACACCCGTGTAGCCGAGCCAGGCGGGGGCGCGGCGCGGCGTTGCCGGCGTGGAGGTGCCGGAGGGGGCGGTCTCGGACACGGTCGACTCTTCTCTTGCTCATGGGTGCGGGTCTGCGCGTCTGCGCCGGGACTCCCCGTGCCACGGCGGGCACGGCCGGATCGCAGGCGGAGGCGTGGGCCGTGGCCGGGCATGCGGCGGCCACGGCACCGATTCTCGGCGGCGCGCCGCGAGCGGGGCCAGATCCGGGAATGTGCTGTGACCTCGGGTCACAGGCTGACAGGGCGGCGGCCGGTGCCGGGTGCGGCCTGGCGGTCCTGCTCCCTCCTGGCAGGCCGGTCCCGGTGCGAACGGGGCCCGGGGCCCGGCGCCACGAACGTCCCGTCCCCCTCGTCGTTCCTTCCGCGGCCGGCCGGGCGCCGACGCCGGCACGGTGGCCGCCGGACCCGGCGTGTCCGGCCGCGGCCGGTGCGCGGACCTGGCCGTGGCCCTGATCAACGAGCGGCACGGCCGTCCGGCCCGACCCCCGGATGCCGGTGTGGGGGCGATGACCGGGGAGCAGCCGCTCGACGCCCCCCGCTCCGCCGCGCCGGGCGGCCCGGCCGGAGGGCGGCCGCTCCACGCCGTGGAGCCGTGGTGCGGAGAGAGAGGATCCGATCGGATCCTTGTTTTCCTACTATTCCGGTCTCTAAATTCGAGTTAATCGCTGCCGCCACGGCCAGGAACGGAAACCCCGACTGTGCTAGTGATCACGAACGCGCGACCGTCCGTCCTCGCGGGGATCGACCGGATCCTCGTGGAGAACGGCCTCACCCACACCCGCCACCCGGGCCCGGACCGGTGCGTGATCGCCGTCGACGGCCACGCGGGCGCCGCCACCATCACCCGGCTGGCCGCCACCCCCGGCGTCATCGACGTCCTCACCGCTCCCGGCGACCAGTGGCTGTCCGCCCGGCGGGTCCGGCCAAGTACCACGCGCGTCGACGTCGGATTCGGGGTCGAGGTCGGCGGGGACGCCTTCGTCGTGGCCGCGGGCCCCTGCGCCGTGGAGAGCCAGGCCGTCCTGAACGACATCACCTCGGTCGTGGCCCTGGGCGGCGCGTCCATCTTGCGCGGTGGGGCCTTCAAACCGCGCAGCCACCCAGCGAGCTTCCAGGGGCTCGGAGCCGAGGGGCTGGCGCTGCTCGCCCGGCAGCGGGAGGTCACCGCGATCCCCGTGGTCACCGAGGTGCTCGACCCGCGGCACGTCGCGGCCGTCGCCGAGAGCGCCGACATACTCCAGATCGGCGCGCGCAACATGCACAACTTCGAACTGCTCAAGGAGGCCGGGCGCAGCGGTCGCCCGGTGCTGCTGAAACGTGGCCTCGCCGCGACCGTCGACGAGTGGTTCGGCGCCGCCGAGTACGTGCTGCGCACCGGCAACCCGCACGTCATCCTCTGCGAACGCGGCGTCCGCACCTTCGAGCCGGCCACCCGATTCACCCTCGACCTGGGCGCCGTCGCCGTGGCCAAGCGCCGCGGCCACCTTCCCGTACTCGTCGACCCTAGCCACGCCACCGGCCGTCGCGAGCTCGTGCGCCCGCTCGCCCTCGCCGCCGCGGCCGCCGGGGCGGACGGCCTGCTGCTCGACGTGCACACCGCGCCCGAGACCGCGCGCTGCGACGGGGCGCAGGCTCTCACGGCCGCCGACTTCGACCGGCTCATGGCGGACCTGCGCCCCGTCCTGCGCGCTCTCGGCCGCCCACTCGTCTCCGACACCCGCGTCCTCGCCGAAGGGAACCCCTCGTGACGTCGACCGACCTGGAACCGCGCCCCCCACGCCGGGCCGCCGTCGTGACCATGTCCGCAGCCGAACGCACCGCGCTGTGGCGGCGGCGTGTCGTCGAGGCCACCGCCGGCATGACCGACCACCTCGTCCGCCGGCACCCCGAGACCGCCGTGACCGAATGGCCGCACACCCTGTCGGAGATCCTTGCCGGCCTCCCCGACCCCGGCGACGATGACCCGGCGGCGTGGCAACGGGTGTTCTTCCGCGCCCAGGCGCTGATGGAGCACTTCCTCGTCTCCCGCTACGGCCTGGCCGAACTCCAGCACTGGGCGCGCGCCAACGCCGCCGTGCACCGCCGGGTGGAGCCCGAACGGGGCGGCGGCGCCGCCGACGTCGTCACGCGGCTCGCCGGGCAGGCCGAACTGTACGGCTCCGACTACGAGGTGACCCACGCCGGTCCCTACCGGGCCGGGATCACCATCACGCACTGCGCCATCTGGGACTACCGCGAACGCGCCCGAGCGCGCGGTGTCCCCATCACCCTGGAGTCACCCTGCCAGTACTGCACGCTCGCCACCTCCGCGAACTTCACCGCCCGGGGCTACCGCCCCGGCCACCGCCTGCTGGACGGCCCCGACGGGCACGGTTGCGAGTGGGAGGCGTCCGCCCCCGCCGGGCACCGGCCCGCTCCGCCGGCTCCGGGACGGGAGGGCTGAGCGGTGTGCGGCATCTCCGGACAGGTCGACTTCGGCCGTGACCTGCGCGGCTCCGGCGACATCGCCGCCGGAATGGCCGACTCCATGGCCTGCCGCGGCCCGGACGCGCACGGCGTCTGGCTGAGCCGGCACGCGGCGCTCGGGCACCGCCGACTCGCGGTGATCGACGTCGAAGGCGGCGCACAGCCCATGGTCGCCGAGGAGGACGGCGCCCCGGTGGCCGTCATCACCTACAGCGGCGAGGTGTACAACTTCTCCGGCCTGCGCCGCGAGCTGAGCGCGGCCGGACACCGCTTCCGCACCCGATCCGACACCGAGGTGGTGCTGCGCGCCTACCTGCACTGGGGCGCCGACGCCGTCACCCGGCTGGTCGGCATGTTCGCGTTCGCGATCTGGGATGTGCGCGCCCGCCAGCTGCTCCTCGTCCGCGACCGCCTCGGCGTCAAACCGCTGTACTACGCGCCTCTGGGCGGCGGCGTGCTCTTCGGATCCGAACCCAAGGCCATCCTCGCCCACCCGGAGTTCCCGGCCGAGGTCGACGCGGAGGGACTCGCCGAGCTCTTCGCCGTCCCCGCCGCGCCCACCCCCGGCGCCGCCGTGTACCGGGGCATGCGCGCGGTCCGCCCCGGCCACGTCGTGCGGGTGTCCCCCGAGGGTGTCACCGAGACCCGGTACTGGGGGCTGGAGTCCCACCCGCATCCGCACGACCTCCCGACCACGGTCCGCACCGTCCGCGACCTGCTGGCGGACATCGTGGCCGGGCAACTGGTCAGCGACGTGCCGCTCGGCCTGCTGCTCTCGGGCGGACTCGACTCCACCGCCGTCACCGCGCTCGCCGCGGCGCACACCCGCGGAGCCGGCGGCACCGACAAGCTCGCCACGTTCGCCGTGGAGTTCCCCGCCGACGAGCGGCCCGAGACGCTGGGCGCCTGGAACAGCGAGGACGACGCCCCCTACGCGCGGGCGGCCGCCGCGCACCTGGGCACCGCGCACACCGTGGTCGTCGTGGCCGGCACCGAACTCGCCGCCGAGCGCGGCGTCGGCCTGGCCGCCCGTGACCTGCCCGGCTGGGGCGAGCCCGACGTGTCGCTGCACCTGCTGTTCCGCGGGATCCGGCGGCACGTCACCGTGGCACTGTCCGGGGAGGTGGCCGACGAGGTCTTCGGCGGCTACCCCTACTTCCACGACCCCGCCGCGGTGGCCGCCGACACCTTTCCGTGGCTGCACGCCGCCGTCCTGCCCGAGGAGCTGCTCACACCCGAGGCCCGCGCCGAGATCCGCCCCGGGCGCTACCGGGCCCGGCGCTACCGGGAGGCCCTGGCGGAGGTGCCGCGCCTGGCCGGCGAGACCCCGCGCGACGCACGGCTGCGGGAGATCGGCCACCTCGCCCTGACCCGCTGGCTGCCCGCCCTGCTCGACCGCAAGGACCGCATGAGCATGGCCGCCGGCCTGGAAGTGCGGGTCCCCTTCGCCGACCACCGGCTCGCCGAGTACCTGTGGAACGTGCCCTGGGACCACAAGACCCCGGGCGGCGCCGCGAAGGGGCTGCTGCGGCGCGCGGTCGGCGACCTGCTGCCGGCCGCCGTGGCACACCGCCGCAAGAGCGGGTACCCGGCCAGTTCCGCCGACAGCTACGCCACGGCGCTACGCGACGGGGTGCGGGAGCTGCTGGCCACCCCCGACGCGCCGGTGTTCACCCTGGTGGACCGCTCCCGGATCCGGCGCGCGCTGGCGGCCGGGCAGGTGCTGCCCGGCCCGCGGGCCGCGCCGCACCCCACCGGCGGACTCGACTACCTGCTGGCGCTGGACGCCTGGCTGCGCGGCCACCGGGTGCGGATCCGGTGACCGGCAGGACCACCGGCGCTCCCGCGCCGCCCGCCTCGCTCGACACCGCCGCCTTCCGCGCGGCCGCCGGCGGCTTCGCGACCGGAGTCGCCGTGCTCGCCGCGAGCGACGGCGAGCACAGCTTCGCCAAGACCGTCTCCTCCTTCACATCGGTGTCGCTGGAGCCACCGCTCATCTCGGTCGCCGTCGACTCCCGCAGCCCCATCGTCGCCGTCATCTGCGCCAGCGGCGGGTTCGCCGTCAGCGTGCTGCACGCCGGACAGCGCCACCTCGCCGAACGGTTCGCCGCCCCCGGGCAGGGCCAAAGCCGCGGGCGGTTCGCCGCCGTCGCGACCAGCCCGGGGCGCAGCGGCGCCCCGCTGCTCGACGACGCGCTCAGCAGATTCGACTGCGCGCTGCACCACCGGCTGCCCGGCGGGGACCACACGATCCTGCTCGGCCGCGTCCTGGAGACGGCGCACGCCCCCGGAGCGCCCCTGATCTACCACCGCGGCCGCCTGCACGGCACGGCGCCGTGCGCCCTCGCCGTGAAACCCCCGCCCGAACCCGACCGACGCCGATCGGAGCCGCCGCATGAGCGACCTTGAGGATCTCACCGCCGCCCAGGGCGTGCTGGACGGCAAGCGCTACCTCGACAGCCTCGACGACGGGCGGGAGGTCTGGCTCGACGGCGAACGCGTCAGCGACGTCGCCGGGCACCCCGCGTTCCGCGGCGCCGCGCGCGAACTCGCCCGCCAGTTCGACCTCCAGCATCACCCCGACCACCGCGACCTGCTCACCTGGGAGTCACCGCGCACCGGCAACCGGCTCGCGCAGTCCTACCGGCCGCCCCGCTCGGTGGCCGACCTGCGCGTGGTCCGGCGCGGCGCCGAGTTCTGGTTCCGCGAGTCCTGGGGCCAGCACGGGCGCTCGCCCGCGTTCATGGCGACCATCCTCGTCGGCCTCTACGACTTCCGGAACCGGCTGGCGGCGGCGCGGCCGGAGTTCGGCGCGAACGCCGAGCGGTACTACACCCACGTCGCCGAGAACGACCTCGTCCTCACGCACGCGCTCGGCGACCCGCAGATCGACCGGTCCGCCGACCCGGTCGAGCACCCGGACAACGCCCTGCGGATCGTCGCCGAGCGGCCGGACGGGATCGTGGTACGCGGCGCCAAGCAGCTCACCACGCTGGCACCGCTCGCCAACGAGGTGCTCGTCTACCTCTCGGCGTCCTTCGCGCGACGCGGCGCCGAACGGTTCGTCGTGTGGTTCGCGCTGCCCCTCGCCACGCCCGGCCTGCGCATCCTGTGCCGGGAGCCGTTCGGCGCCACCCCCTACGGGCACGCGCACCCGTTCGCCGCGCGGTTCGACGAGCAGGACGCCATGCTGTTCTTCGAGGACGTCCTGGTGCCGTGGGACCGGGTGTTCCTGCTGCACGACGGCGCGCTCGCCCTGGAGGGGCTGCGGCGCATCACCGCCTGGAGCGCCTACATCGGTCTCGTCCGCTACCGGGAACGGCTGCGCACCCTGCTGGCGGTGGCCACGCTCGCCGCGGACTCGATCGGGGTGGCCGGTTTCCGCAACATCCAGGAGGACCTGGGGGAGCTCACCTCGTTCGTCCGCGTGCTGGACCACTTCATCGCCGCCGGCGAGGCCGACGCGCGCCCGACCGACGGCGGGCTGCTCGCGCCCGGCGACCTCACCGCCACCGCGGTGTGGGCGGCCGAGACGTCCGGGCGCGCCGTGCAGATCCTGCGGCGGATCGGCGGTTCCGGGGTGCTCATGCAGCCCACCGAACGCGACCTGGCCTCCGAACTGCGGCCGCAGCTCGACCGGTACATGCGCGGGCGCGACATCGGCGCCGCAGAGAAGTCGCGGCTGTTCCGGCTGGCGTGGGACCTGGTGGGCGACGGCTTCGGGCAGCGCCAGGACCTCTATGAGTTCGTGCACCGCGGCGACCTCGCCCGCAACCGGATCAACCTCTTCCTGCGCCACGACCAGGAGGACGTCCTCGGCCGGGTCCGTGAACTGATCTCCCGCCCCCTGTGAGCGAGGCCCCGCGAGCCCGCTCGCCCGGCACCGGCCCTCCGCCCACCGACGACACGGAGCAGACCATGACCACCGACGCAGAGCTGACCGGCCGCGCCGCCACAATGGAGGGCTACGACGACATCCGGCACCTGCGCCAGGGACAGGACATCGACTGGGTACGCCGGCACGCCCCGGCGGGCTGGCGGTCGGTCGCCGACCTCGGGTGCGGCACCGGGGCACTGCTGCGCGCGTTCCTCGACGCCGAACCCGCCGCCACGGGGCTCGGCGTCGACGGCTCCGCGCACCGCCTGGCCCGGGCGCGCGCCGTGCTCGCGGACCTCGGCGACCGGGTGCGGTTCCGCCGGGCGGACCTGCGGCACGCGCCCGGCCTAGGGCGCCGGTTCGACGTCATCGCGATGACCTCGGTACTGCACTGGCTCCACCCCGACGAGCGCGCCGTGTTCCGCTGGATCGCCGCCCACCTCGCCCCTGACGGCCGGGTGCTACTCACCACCCACCATCCGGCGCTGGACGCGGACGGTCTGGGCGGCGAGGACGAACTCGTCCGCGACGCGGCCGCCGACCTCGGCCTCGCCTCGCCCGGTGGATTCCCCGACCTGCTCCGCCGGCACGGCGTCACCCCGATGGGGCGCCGCGCCCGGCCCGCCGCCGACGTCGCCGCGCTGCTCGCGCCCGCCCTGGAGAGCGAGGCCGTGCGGGAACGCCGTCCCGCCATGCGCCCCGCGGACGGAGCGGAGCACGTGCGTTTCCACCTCGCCACATTCGGCGACTACTTCAGCCGTATCGCCGGCCCCGACCGCCAGGTGGCGTTCTTCGACGCCCTCGCCCGCGCGGCGCAGCGGCGGCTGGGCGAAACCGGTTCGGTCTACCCGATGACCGTGCGCCTGTGGCGGCTGCGCCGCCGCGAATGAGCACGGACCGCCTGCCGCCCGAACCTCACCGGACTACTCGGACGCCGGGGCCTTCTCACGCGCCGGACGGGCGTGCGGCCGATCGCCCCTGAACCGGCCGGTTCAGGGGCGCACGAGGGCGGCGGCTACGCGGGCGCGCCCCGGCCGGTCGGTCAACTGGGCGACGCGCTGATGAGACGTCTCCAGCACCCGCCCCGCGTCCCGCACGGTCACCCCCGCGTCAACGAGGGCCTGAGCGGCCGCCGCGAGCTCCGCGAGACGCTTCCGCTCGGCTTCGTCCCGGGCGATCTCTGCTCCGGGATCTCCCACGATCTCACCGCGCCGCGGTGCGTAACGTGAGGCGGCTGTTTCGCCGGCGTTACGAGCGGTCACACATCGGCAAACACCCCGCCCTACTGTCGTCGGCGAACCGGTGACGACCTTGAGGAAGGCGGGAAACGGTGCACACCGAAACCGAGACCGCGGCCGGGCAGCAGCGTGCGGGCGGACGCTGGATCAGCCACTGGGAGCCCGAAGACCCGCACTTCTGGCAGACTCGGGGACGCCGCGTCGCCAACCGCAACCTGTGGGCCTCCATCTTCGCCGAGCACCTCGGGTTCTCGGTGTGGAGCATCTGGTCGGTGCTGGTGCTCTTCATGACGCCCGAGAACGGATTCACGTTCTCGGCGGAGCAGAAGTTCCTGCTCGTCTCCGCCGTCACCCTGGTCGGGGCGATGCTCCGGCTGCCCTACACGCTGGCCGTCCCCCGGTTCGGCGGACGCAACTGGTCGATCTTCGCCGCGGCCGTGCTGCTGGTACCGACCGCGGTGGCCATGGTGCTCATCCAGCGGCCCGAGACGCCGTTCTGGCTGTTCCTGCTGCTGGCCGCCACCGCCGGCCTGGGCGGCGGGAACTTCGCGTCCTCCATGGCCAACATCAACTTCTTCTTCCCCGAGCGCAGCAAGGGCTGGGCGCTGGGCCTCAACGCCGGCGGCGGCAACCTCGGCGTCCCCGCCGTGCAACTGCTCGGGCTCGCCGTGATCGCCGCCTTCGGGCTCGGAGAGGCGCGGCTGCTGCCGATCGCCTACCTGCCGCTGATCGCGGTCGCCGTCTGGATCGCCTGGCGGCACATGGACAACCTCGCCGGGGCGCGCTCCGACGCCGCCGCGCAGATCGCGGTCTGCCGGGACCGGCACAGCTGGATCATGTCCTTCCTCTACATCGGCACCTTCGGTTCGTTCATCGGCTACGGGTTCGCCTTCGGCCTCGTCCTGCAGAACCAGTTCGACCGCACCCCGCTGGAGGCCGCGGCCGTCACTTTCATCGGCCCGCTGCTGGGATCGCTGTCCCGGCCGGTCGGCGGCTGGCTGTCCGACCGGTTCGGCGGCGGCCGGATCACCCTGTGGACGTTCGCCGCGATGGCGGCCGGCACCGCGGTCATCATCGCCGCCTCCGTCCAGGCGTCGCTGCCGCTCTTCCTCGCCGGGTTCGTCGCGCTGTTCCTGCTCAGCGGGATCGGGAACGGCTCCACTTACAAGATGATCCCGGCCATCTTCGCCGCCAAGGCCGAGGACCGGATCGCCGCCGGCGTCCCGCGCGGCGAGGCCACCGCCGAGGCCAAGCGGCTGTCCGGCGCCCTCATCGGCATCGCCGGTGCCGTCGGCGCGCTCGGCGGCGTCGCCATCAACCTGGCGTTCCGGGAGTCCTTCGCCTCCGCCGGCAGCGCCGTGCCCGCCCTCGTCGCGTTCCTCGCCTTCTACGTGGTGTGCATCGCCGTCACCTACGCCGTCTACCTGCGCCGCCCGGTCCGCGCCGAGCGGCCCGTCACCGCCGCCGCCGCATGACCCGCACCCACTGCCCCTACTGCGCGCTGCAGTGCGCCATGCACGTCGAGCCCACCGGCGACGGCGGCTACCGGACCCGGCCGGCGCCGTTCCCCACGAACCGCGGCGGGCTGTGCCGCAAGGGCTGGACCGCCGGGGCGCTGCTCTCCAGCCCCGACCGGCTCACCACCCCGTTGCTGCGCACCGACCGCGGAGCGGAGCTGCGCCCCGTCAGCTGGGACACCGCCCTGGACCACGTCGCCGCCCGGCTGCGCGACCTGCGCGCATCGCGCGGCGCCGACTCCGTGGCGGTGTTCGGCGGCGGCGGCCTGACCAACGAGAAGAGCTACCTGCTCGGCAAGTTCGCGCGCGTCGCGCTCGGCACGTCCCAGATCGACTACAACGGCCGGTTCTGCATGTCCTCGGCGGCGGCCGCGGGACTGCGCGCGTTCGGGATCGACCGGGGACTGCCGTTCCCGGTCACCGACCTCGCCGAAGCCGACGTGATCCTGCTGGCCGGCGCGAACGTCGCCGAGACCATGCCGCCGCTCATGGGCCACCTGAGCGGCGCCCGGCTGATCGTGGTGGACCCCCGGCGCAGCGCCACCGCCGAGTACGCCCTCGCCAACGACGGGCTGCACCTGGCCCCGCGCCCCGGCACCGACCTCGCGCTGGCGCTCGGCCTGCTGCACGCCGCGCACGCCGAAGGGCTGCTGGCCACCGGCTACCTGGCCGAGCGCACCAGCGGCTTCACCGAGGCGTGGCGGCACGCCGCGGCCTGGTGGCCGGAGCGCACCGAACGCGTCACCGGGGTCGCCGCCGCCGACATCCGCGCCGCCGCCCGGATGCTCGGCCGGGCCGGCAACGCCTACGTGCTGACCGGGCGCGGCGCCGAACAGCACGCCAAGGGCACCGACACCGTCTCGGCCTGGATCAACCTCGCGCTCGCCCTCGGCCTACCCGGCCGCCCCGGCTCCGGCTACGGCTGCCTCACCGGCCAGGGCAACGGGCAGGGCGGCCGGGAGCACGGGCAGAAGGCCGACCAGCTCCCCGGCTACCGTCGCATCGACGACCCCGCCGCCCGCGCGCACGTGGCCGGCGTCTGGGGGGTGCCCGCCGAGACGCTGCCCGGCCCCGGCCGCAGCGCCTACGAACTCCTCGACGCGCTCGGCACCCCGGACGGCCCCGCGGCACTGCTGCTGTTCGGGTCCAACCCCGTGGTCTCGGCGCCGGACGCGGGCCGTGTCCGAAACCGGCTCTCCGCGCTGGATCTGCTGGTGGTGGCCGACTTCTTCCTGTCCGAAACCGCGGAACTCGCCGACGTGGTGCTTCCGGTCACCCAGTGGGCCGAGGAGGACGGCACCATGACCAACCTGGAGGGCCGGGTGCTGCGCCGCCGCCGCGCCGCCGACCCGCCGACGGGGGTGCGCAGCGACCTCGACGTGCTGCACGGCCTCGCGGTCCGCCTCGGCCGGCCCGCCGACCAGTTCCCGGCCGACCCCGAACGGGTCCTCGCCGAGCTCGGTGCCGCCTCGGCGGGCGGCGCCGCGGACTACTCCGGGGTGACGCCGCACCGGCTGGACTCCGATGAGGCGCTGCACTGGCCCTGCCCCGCCGACCGGCCCGCCACGCCCCGGCTGTTCCTGGACCGGTTCGGCCACCCCGACGGCCGGGCCCGGTTCGTCGCCGTGGAGCACCGCGACTCCGCCGAGACCGCCGACGCCGACTACCCGCTGCTCGGCACCACCGGCCGGGTGCTCGCGCAGTACCAGTCGGGCGCGCAGACCCGCCGGGTCCCCGAACTGGCCGCCGCGGAACCCGCCGCCTACGTCGAGGTGCACCCCGACACCGCGGCCCGCAGCGGGCTGGCGGACGGTGACTGGGCCCTCGTCAGCTCGCGGCGCGGCAGCACCCGGGCGCGCGTGCGCTGCCGCGCCGACGCCCGGCTGGACACCGTGTTCCTGCCGTTCCACTTCGCCGACGACCAGAGCGCCAACCTGTTCACCAACCCGGCGCTGGACCCGGTCAGCCGGATGCCGGAGTTCAAGGTGTGCGCGGTGCGGCTCACGGCGGCCGACCCCGAGCCGCCGGACCGGAACACCCGTCAACGACCGAGGGAAGGGCGACAGTCGTGACACAGCGACCGCGGCACGTGGTGGTCATCGGCAACGGCATGGTCGGCGCGCGCTTCGCTGAGGAGGTCGCCCGCCGCGACCCGCTGGGGGAGCGGATCCGGGTGACCGTGGTCGGCGCCGAGCCCGAGCCCGCCTACAACCGGGTGCTGCTCCCCAAGCTGCTCTCCGGCGCCCTGGACCCGTCCGACATTCTGCTGCCCGCCGCCGACGGACCGGCCGTCGCGGTGCGCACCGGGGTGGCCGCCACCGCTTTCGACCCCGCGGACCGGCACGTCACCCTCGACGACGGCGCGACCCTGCACTACGACGAACTGGTCCTGGCCACCGGCAGCCGGGCCGCGCTGCCGCCGGTGGACGGGCTGACCGCCGCCGGCGGTGGGCCCGCGCCCGGCGTCAGCACGCTGCGCGACCTCGCCGACTGCCGCCGGGTGCTGGACCACGTCCGCCCGGGGGCGCCGGTCGCCGTCCTGGGCGGTGGGCTGCTCGGCCTGGAGGCGGCGCGCGCCCTGGACGCGCGCGGCGCCCGGGTGACGGTGGTCGAGCCGGCGCCGCGGCTGATGCCGCGCCAGCTCGACGACGCCGCAGGGGAGATCCTCGCCGCCGCGCTGCGCCGGTTCGGAGTCGGCGCCATCACCGGCCGGACCGCCGCGCGGTGGGAGCCGGGGCAGGGGCTGTGGCTGGACGACGGCCGGGTGGTCATCGCGTCCGGCGTGGTGGTCGCCGCCGGGGTCCGGCCCGCCACGGAACTGGCCGTGGCCGCCGGCCTCGCCGTCGACCGGGGCGTCGTGGTCGATGACACCCTGGCCACGTCGGCGCCGGGCGTGTACGCCATCGGCGACTGCGCCCAGCATCCCGACGGCGGCGCCGGCCTCGTCCAGCCCGGCTGGGACCAGGCCCGGGTGCTCGCCGACCTGCTCACCGGCGCCGGGCCGCACGCCCGCTACCGTGGCGGCACGGTGGTGACCCGGCTCAAGGCGGACGGGGTCGAACTGACCTCGCTCGGCGAGGTGAACGCCGACGCCGAGACGCTCACGCTGTCCGACCCGCACGGCCGCCGCTACGCCAAGCTGTCGGTCCGGTCCGAGCGGGTGGTCGGTGCGATCCTGCTCGGCTTCCCCGACGCCGCCGCCACCATCACCCAGTTGTACGACCTGGCCGCGCCGGTGCCCACCGACCGGATCGCCCTGCTGCTCGGCCGAGCCCTTCCCGAACCCGCGGCCGGGGCCGCCACGGCGGGGCCCGCGCTCGTCTGCCGGTGCAACGGCGTGACCCGCGAACAACTGTCCGACGCGTGGCGGAACGGCGCCCGCACCCGGGAGGCCCTGGCCAAGAGCACGCGGGCCACCACGGGCTGCGGCGGCTGCGTCCGCGACGTCAACGCGCTGCTGGCCGCCTGGGACGACACCGCGCCGGTCAGCGTGGCGGGGTGAACCGGACCGCGGCGCCACAGCGGCGCCGCGGCTCGCCCCCGCGGCCGAGGCGCGTCGCCCCGACCTCGGCGCCGTACCGGCCGGACACGGGGCCGGGCCGGAGTCCCGGCCCGACCGGCTTCCGCCGGGGGCAAGGCCGCCGCAGACGACGGCGCGGGCGCACCCGTTCCGCGAGCCGCGGGGTCAGGACGGCGACGCGCCGCCCCCGGCATGTGGGGACGTTCGCTGCCGCCGCTGCGCCGCTGAGAGCGTTCGGCTGGCCGCCCCGCGCCGTGCACCCGCGCCCGGTGCCGTCGCGACGGTCACACTCACGGATACCGGGGTGTCGACCGCCCGCGATCCCGCCGGTGCGCCGGCCGCTTGGGAACGCAGCGCCACCAGCCTGTCGATCCGTTCGCCCAGTTCGTGCTCTGCGCCGGCCGCCGTCTGGGACTCGTGGAGGCGGAGCGCCGCCAGTGCCTCCGACACCCTGAGCGGTGGCACTCCCGAGGTCCCGCTCTGGATGGCCGTCCGGTGGGCATCGGGCGGCGACCAGGTTCCGGTATTCCGCTGAAGGTACCGTGCGGCGGTCAGGGCGATGCCCCGGACCGAACGCGTTCGGCTGCCGAGTATCCGCGTCGCTTCCTGGTAGGCGCGATAGCCGGCGATCAGTTGCGCTTGCCGAGTGGGTTCAGGTGCCGCCTGACGTCCGATACCAGGCCGGCCGGCCTGCTCCCGCAGCCTGGCGTTCTCCTGGTTCCGCGCCGCGTCCAGCACGTGCATGGCCGAGTGCGACCGGAACTCGTTCAGGCGGCCGACCTCGGCTCTGATACGTGCCACCGTGGCGTTGCCGAACCTGGTGATGTCCCTGCTGCTGTCCAGGAAGGTCACGGCGAGGGAGCTGGCCACTTCGAATGTCGCCTCCCACTCCCGCGACGCGGCGTCGAAAGCGTTCCGGGCCATCTCTAGCAGGTGGTCGTCCACCGTGTAAGTCGCGTGCTCTTTCCTGTCGCCGTCAGCCATGGCCGGACCTCCCGAGGACGCGTGCTGGCCGTGTCATCGTAACGGGGCGATCGCGGCAGGAGAACCCGCCTGCAGGGCGACCGCCGCCCGCCTTCACCGCCCGGCGGGTCCGCGTTCGATCTCGTTGTTGTAGAAGACTCCGAACACGCCGGCGACGACGAGGATCACCAGCGCGCTCACGCCCCACCGGACGTCGCCCAGCCAGATCCACAGCAGGACCATCGCCGGGCCGCTCAGTCCGAGGACGGCGGCGATCCAGCCGTGCACGGTCGCGGCGGTGGACCGGGTGCGCCGCGGGACCACGGAGTCCCGTCCGTCCTGCAGCACCGTGGTCGCGTCGATCCCGTAGCCGTCCAGCCACTCCTCCACGAGATCGCCCATGTTGTCGGCGACGGTCGCGCTCAGGTTGCGGGCCGTCTCGTCCGCGGCGTCCGGCGAGTACCGCATCAGGGCGCGCATCAGGTAGGCGACCGCGTAGGCGTGCACGGCCGCCTCGACGGAGGCGGTCCGGGCGGCCGGGTCGGCGGCGGCGTCGATCCGGTCCAGCCGGCCCAGCTCGAACGCGGCGCGCGCGGTGTGGGCGCGGGCGATGTCGCCGGCGGTGGCTTCGTTGGGGATCTCGGGCCACGGGCGGAGGATGTCGGGGTCCACGGGGGGAGAGCCTTCCTGGCAGGCGATGCGGCGCTGTCCGCCGTGTCGCGGCGGGCGCTGATCATTATGGCCCGCCCCGCCGGGCCGGTCCCCGTGGCCGTGTCTCACCCGCGAGCGCGCCGGCTCGGGCCGTTTTCCCGCCGGGGGCGCCCGGAAACCTCCCGCGCCGTGGCCCTTGCCACCCGCCGCCCCGATGGCCCCCGCCACCTCGGACTTTCCGCGCCGAGATCACCACTCACCGGCTCGCCACCTGCGATGACAGCAGAACGAAACATGCCCGACACGTTCGTCTGACGGTCGTGAAACACCGTCCCGGTTGCCTGAAGGACATACCACGGCTTTCGGGACGCGACGTGGCGCCCGCCGACCTCGCGAGGAGAGCAACGCGGCATGAGACAACTCGTCGTCATCGGAAACGGGATGGTGGGGCACCGCCTGGTCGAGGCGGTGCGCGACCGCGACTCGGCCGGCGCCTGGCATGTCGTCGTGCTCGGGGAGGAGCCCCGCCCGGCCTACGACCGGGTGGCGCTGTCCTCCTACTTCGACGGCACCACCGAGGAGGGGCTGCGGCTGCCCGACCTCACCACCCGCGACGGTGTGGAGCTGCGGCTGGGCGACCCCGCCGTGGCGATCGACCGCGCCGGACGCACGGTGCGCACCGCCGGCGGCGACGTGGTCGGCTACGACGCCCTCGTCCTCGCCACCGGATCCTCCGCGTTCGTGCCCCCTGTCCCGGGACACGACCTGCCCGGCTGCCACGTCTACCGGACCATCGACGACCTGGACGCCATCACGGCCGCCGCCCGCACCGCCACGACCGGCGTCGTCATCGGCGGCGGGCTGCTCGGCCTGGAAGCGGCCAACGCGCTCCGGCTGCTCGGCGTCGAACCGCACGTCGTGGAACTCGCCCCCTGGCTGATGCCCGCGCAGGTGGACGAGGGCGGCGGCGCGCTGCTCGGGCACCTCGTCGCCGAGACCGGAGTCGCCGTGCACGCCGGCGCCGGCGTCAGCCGCCTGGTGCCCGGTGACGACGGGCGGGTCGCGCACGTGCGGATCGGCGACGGCGAGGCGGCCGAGGAGATCGCCGCCCAGATCGTCGTGTTCGCCGTCGGCATCCGCCCCCGCGACCAGCTGGCGCGCGAGGCGGGGCTGGAGCTCGGGCCGCGTGGCGGCGTCGCGGTGGACGCCTCCTGCCGCACCTCCGACCCGGCGGTGTACGCCGTGGGAGAGTGCGCCAGTATCGAGGGCGCCGTCTACGGGCTGCTCGCGCCCGGCAACGCCATGGCCGAGGTCGCGGCGGACCGGCTGCTCGGCGGCTCGGCGACCTTCCCCGGTGCGGACACCTCCACCAAGCTCAAGCTGCTCGGCGTGGACGTCGCCAGCTTCGGTGACGCGCACGCCCGCACCGCCGGCGCGCTGGAGGTCGTCCTCAACGACGCCCCGGGCCGCCGCTACGCCAAGCTCGTCGTCTCCGACGACGCCGGCACCCTGCTCGGCGGCGTGCTGGTCGGCGACGCCGCCGCCTACGCCTCGCTGCGCCCCCTGGTCGGCCACCGGCTGCCCGGCGACCCCCTCGACCTCATCGCCCCGGGCCGCGGCGACGGCGGGGTCGGCGTGGGCGCGCTGCCCGACGAGGCACAGGTGTGCTCCTGCCACGCCGTCACCAAGGGCGCCATCACCGCCGCGATCGCCGACGGCGCCACGGACGTGCCCGCCCTCAAGACCTGCACCAAGGCCGGTACCGGCTGCGGCTCCTGCCTGCCGATGCTCAAGACCCTGCTCGCCGAGTCCGGGGTGGAGCAGTCCACCGCGCTGTGCGAGCACTTCCCGCAGAGCCGTGCCGAGCTCATGCAGATCGTGCTGGCCACCGGCATCACCGGCTTCACCGAGCTCATCACCCGCTACGGCCGGGGCCGCGGCTGCGACGTCTGCAAGCCCGCCGTCGCCTCCATCCTGGCCACCCAGGGCGGGCACATCCTGGACGGCGAGCAGGCCGCCCTGCAGGACACCAACGACCGCTTCCTCGCCAACCTGCAGCGCAACGGCACCTACTCCGTCGTGCCGCGCATCCCCGGCGGCGAGATCACGCCCGACAAGCTCGTGGTGATCGGCGAGGTCGCGCGCGACTTCGGGCTGTACACCAAGATCACCGGCGCACAGCGCATCGACATGTTCGGCGCCCGCGTGGAGCAGCTCCCCGCCATCTGGCGGCGGCTGGTGGACGCCGGGTTCGAGTCCGGGCACGCCTACGGAAAGGCCCTGCGGGCGGTCAAGTCCTGTGTCGGCACCACCTGGTGCCGCTACGGTGTGCAGGACTCGGTCGGGCTCGCGATCGAGCTGGAGCTGCGCTACCGCGGCCTGCGCGCCCCCCACAAGATCAAGGCCGGGGTGTCCGGCTGCGCCCGCGAGTGCGCGGAGGCGCGCGGCAAGGACGTCGGCGTGATCGCCACCGAGAACGGCTGGAACCTCTACGTCGGCGGCAACGGAGGCTTCCGGCCGCGGCACGCCGATCTGCTGGTCTCCGACGTCGACCACGACACGCTGATCCGCTACATCGACCGGTTCCTCATGTTCTACATCCGCACGGCCGACCGGCTGCAGCGCACCGCCGCGTGGATCGAGGCGATGGACGGCGGGCTGGACCACGTGCGCGCGGTCGTCGTCGACGACAGCCTCGGCATCGCCGGCGACCTGGAGGCCGCGATGGCCCGGCACGTCACCGGGTACGCCGACGAGTGGCGGGGCGTGCTGGACGACCCGGACAAGCTCGCCCGGTTCGTCTCCTTCGCCAACGCCCCCGACACTCCCGACCCGACGATCAGCTTCGAGACCGAGCGCGAGCAGCCCGTCCCCGCCGGCCCCGTCACCCTGGGCCTGCCCACCACCCGAACCCACCACGCGGAGGTGTGATCGCCATGACCGTCACCACCCTTGCCCCGGACCGGACGTGGATCCCCGCCTGCCCGGCGGACCGGCTCGCGGCGGAGCGCGGTGTGGCCGTGCTCCTGCCCGACGGCCGTCAGGCGGCGCTGTTCCGCACCTTCGACGGCGAACTGTTCGCCGTCGACAACATCGACCCATTCTGCGGCGCGGCCGTGCTCTCCCGCGGCATCGTCGGCGACCGCGCCGGCGAGCCGACCGTGGCATCGCCGATGCTCAAGCAGGTCTTCTCGCTGCGCACCGGCCGCTGCCTGGACGACCCCTCGGTGAGCGTGGACACCTACACGGTGCGCGAGAGGGAGGGCGTCATCGAGGTCGCCGCGCACTCCGACTCCCGCACACGGACATGAGCCGCCTGGCAGATTCGGTCGACAGGCTGAGCGTCCCCGCGCCCGCCGCGCCGATCGAGCCGCTGACCGGGTTCACGGTGGCCGTCACGGCGGCCCGCCGCGCGGAGGAGCTGACCGCGCTGCTCCGCCGCAAGGGCGCCGAGGTCATCTGCGCCCCGGCGCTGCGGATCGTGCCGCTCAGCGACGACCGGCGGCTGCGCGCGGTCTCCACCGCGCTGGCCGAGCGGCCCGCCGACGTCGTCGTCGCCACCACCGGCATCGGGTTCCGCGGCTGGGTGGAGGCCTGCGAGACGTGGGGGCTGGCCGAGCCGCTGCTCACCGGCATGCGCTTCTCGCGGCTGCTCGCGCGCGGGCCGAAGGCGAAGGGGGCGATCCGCGCCGCCGGCCTCAACGAGGAGTGGTCCCCGCCCTCGGAGTCCTCCGGTGAGGTCCTCGACTACCTGCTGCAGCGGGGCGTGTCCGGGCTGCGGGTCGCCGTCCAGCTGCACGGCGAACCCCTCCCGGACTTCTGCGCCGCGCTGCGCATGGCCGGCGCCGAGGTGGTGGAGGTCCCGGTGTACCGGTGGACCACGCCCGAGGACGTGGCTCCGCTGGACCGGCTGATCGAGGCGGTCGCCGCCGGACAGGTCGACGCCGTCACCTTCACCAGCGCGCCCGCCGCCGCCGGGCTGCTGGCCCGCACCCGCGTCACCGGCGCCGAGCGCCGGCTGATCGCGGCGCTGCGCGGCGGGGCGCTCGCCATGTGCGTCGGGCCGGTGACCGCCGGGCCGCTCATGGCCCGCGACATCCCGGCCGTGTGGCCGGCCCGCGCCCGGATCGGCGCGCTGGTCAAGCGGCTCGCCGAGGAGCTTCCGGAGTCCGCCCCGACCCTCCCGGTGGCCGGCCACGAACTCCGGCTGCGCGGCCAGGCGGTGCTGCTCGACGGCGAACTGCGCCCGGTCTCGCCGGCGCTCATGCGGGTGCTGCGCGAACTCGCCCGGCGGCCCGGCCAGGTCCGCGACCGCGCCGAACTGCTCGCCTCCCTCGGCGGCGACGCCGACGCCCACGCGGTGGAGACCGCGGTGGCGCGGCTGCGCGCGGTGCTCGGCGACTCCCGCATCATCCAGACCGTGGTCAAGCGCGGCTACCGGCTGTCGCTCGACGCGGGCGACTGCCCCGACCGCTAGCCGCCCGTGACGGGCGACCGGGAAAGGTGGAGGAAACGTGACCGCACCGCAGCCCACGCTGCTGCTCGCCGTGCACGGCACCCGTGACCCCCGCGGCACGGGCGTCGCCCGCGCCCTCGCGCGGCGGGTGGCCGCGCTCGGCGGAATGCGGGTGCGCCTCGGGTTCGCCGACGTGCTGCGCCCCGACGTGGGCGAGGTCGCCGCCACCATCACCGGGCCGGTGGTCGTGGTGCCGGCGTTCCTGGCCGCCGGGTACCACGTGCGGGTGGACATCCCCGCCCAGCTCGCCCGCGCCGGCCGCGCCGACGCCCGGCTCACCGAGGCCCTGGGGCGCGACCCGCGGCTGGTGGGCACCGCGGCCCGCCGCCTGCACGAGGCGGGCCGCCGCCGCGGCGACGCCGTGGTCCTGGCCGCGGCGGGCTCCTCCGACCCGGCGGCCCGCGCCGAGGTGGCCGACGCCGCCGGCCGGCTGGCTCGGGAGCTGGCCGCGCCGGTCCGCGTCGGCTACATCGCCACCGGCACGCCGACCGTCGCCGAGACGGTCGCCGAACTGCGCGCGGCCGGGCACCGGCGGGTCGCCGTCGCGTCCTGGCTGCTGGCCCCCGGCCTGTTCCAGGCGCGGCTGTCCGCCAGCGGCGCCGACGCCGTCGCCGCGCCGCTGTGCCCGGACGACGCCGTCGCCGAGGCGGTCGTGGCCCGCTTCCGGGCGGCGGCGGTACCGGCGGTGGTCTGACGCGACCGCGGTGTCCGGCGCCGCCCGATCGGTCCGCGGGTGCCCGCTGCGCCCCGCTGTCCACCGGTGTGGCCGGAACCGGCAGCATCCGTGATCCGCCGCCGCCCGGGGGAATACCGCTCGTGGCCGGTGTCCCCCAGGCGAGGAGCGGCATGCCACCGGAGAGCGGACTGGGCGTCGATGACGCGGTGACCCGGCGACCCTGGGACCGGAGGGCCCCCTATCTGGACCGCGCCGCGGGGACGCTGCTCGGGGCGGCGGTGGCCGTGTGCCTCGTCGGCGCGCCGCCGGCCATGGCGGTGGAGCTGGCGTACCCCGAAGGCGACAGCGTCGGTCCCTCCCAGCTCGCCTGGCTGGTCACCATGGCGGTCCGGCACCTGGACGACCCGGCCGGCCTGGCCGGCCAGATCGGGTCGGCGCCGGAACGCACCTGGACGCTCGCCCTGCGCGCGACCGTCGCCGAGGGCAGGGTGCCCCCGGCCGACCTGTCGCTGCCGCACGGTCCCGCCCTGGTCGGCTGGCGCAGCGTCCTGGAGACGCCCGTGCCCCGGCTGGATCCGGCGCGCGGGGTGTTCCCGTGCTCGCAACTGGTCGCCGCGATCTGGTCCGCGCACGCCCGGGGCGGGGACGAGGCCGCGATGTACGCGGGCGCGCTGGCCGGAGCGCGGTGGGGCGCCTCCGGGATCGGGCACGGCCCCCAGCGGCGGCTGGCCGACGTGCTGCCGCCGCGCCGTCTGGTGGCCACCGCGCTGGGCGCGGACCCGAACACCGAGCCGGGGGACTGGCCGCACCTCCCGTCACTGGCCATGCCGGAGGCCGAACGGCCGCGTAACCCGGCGTTCCACGTGCCGCACCCCTACGATCCGGGGGTGGTGCTGTGCGACATGGAGTACGCCCGCACGTCCGGTGCCGCCGAGGCGGTCGTCTCGCTGTGCCGGATGGGCAACGACGACATCCCCGCGCACCTGGCCGACCGCGACGGCGTGCAGGTGTGGCTGCACGACAGGCCGGGCGCCAACCCCAACCTGCACTTCGTGCTGGACGACGCGGCCCGGACGGTCGCGGCCCTGCGCGCGGAGGGCAAGCGGGTGCTGCTGCACTGCTGGGCCTGCCAGTCGCGGACCCCGGCGGTGGCGGCGCACTACGCGGCGCTGACCCGCAGGGCCGACGTGCGGGAGGCGCTGCGCACGATCATCCGGGCGGTCGGCGGCCACCTGCGGAACCCGGAGCTGGCCCGGGCCGTCGCGGCGCTGAACGGAGTCCGGATGGAGGATCCCGCCCGGGTGCTGTTCCCGGACGGGGCGCCGGAGGTGACGCGGATGCCGCCGGGTTAGCCACGCGCGCCGGCGACCTTCGCCGGGCGGCCGAACGCTTCACCGGTGAGCGGCCAGCACCGCCGCGAGGCCCTCTCGCAGGTCATTGACGAAATACCCGGGGACCTCCAGCGACGGGAAATGCCCCCCGCTTTCCGGCGACCTCCATCGGACGACCCGCCGGTACCGCTCCTGTGCCCAGGGGCGCGGGCACTTCTCGATGTCGCGGGGATACATGGTGATCGCCGACGGGACGTCGACCCGGAGCTCGGGATCGAGCGAGTTGTGGCTCTCGTAGTAAATGCGGGCCGCCGACGCGCCGGTCCGCGTCAGCCAATAGAGGGTGACGTCGTCAAGAATCCGGTCTCGGGAAATCGTCTCGAACGGGCCGTCCTCGGTGTCCGACCACTCGGCGAACTTGTCGAGTATCCAGGCGAGCAGCCCGACCGGTGAGTCGACGAGCGAGTAGCCGATGGTCTGCGGCCGGGTGGCCTGCTGCTTCGCGTAGGCCGCGCGGTGCCGCCAGAAATGGCGGGTCTCCTCGGTCCATCCGCGCTCGACCGCCGTCAGCCCGTCCGTTGACGACCCGGGAGGTGCCTCCGCGAACGTCGTGTGGATGCCGAGAACGTGCGCCGGGAACCTGCCGCCGAGAACCGTGGTGATATTGCCTCCCCAGTCGCCGCCGTGGGCCAGGAACCTGTGGTAGCCGAGCCTTCCCATCAGCTCCACCCAGGCGGCCGCGATCTTTTCGGTCCCCCACCCGGTGGCGGCCGGCTTGTCGCTGTAACCGAAGCCGGGGAGCGACGGGACCACCACGTGGAACGCCGGCGCGTCCGCGTCCTCCGGATCCGCCAGCTCGTCCACTACGTCGATGAACTCGGCGATGCTGCCCGGCCAGCCGTGCGTCAAGATCAGCGGAGTGGCATCGGCGCGCGCGGATCGGCGGTGCAGGAAGTGGATGCCCAGACCGTCAATGGTCGTGCGGAACTGGCCGATACCGTTCAGGCGCTCCTCGAACGACCGCCAGTCGTACCCGGTGCGCCAGTGGTCCACGACATCGACGAGGTCGGCGAGAGGGACGCCCTGTTCCCATCGGCGGGGGCCGGGCGCGGCGTGATGCACCGTCTCTGGCTCCGGTAGCCGCGCCGCGGCCAGCCGCGCGCGCAGATCGTCGAGTTCGGCGTCGGTCGCGTGGGCTTCGAACGCTCGCACGTCGCTGGTCGGGCGGGGCATGGGACCTCCTGGCCATGGTGGAACCGGCTAAGACGGTTCTAGCATGGCCGCATGGCGACATGGAACCGGCTAAGGTGGTTCCATGCGTGCTGGGCTCCCTGACTTTCGTCTCGGCAACGTGCTGGCGACCAGCTTCACGGCGACGCTGACGGAGCGTCACGGCGACGCCGTGGAGCGCATCCCCACGCCGCACCGGCTCGTGGACTGGCTGGCGGTGAACGGCTTCGCCGTGGACTCGTGCACCACCGCCCAGCTCGACCTCGCCCGGGAACTGCGGGAGTCGATTCACGCCGCCGCGACAGCGGCCGCGACCCAGAGCCCCCTCCCCGCATCCGCCGTCCACGTCATCAATGACCGCAGCACCGAGGGGCGGGCCGCCGCGATCCTGACGCCCGAGGGCGGGCGGCAATGGCGGCTCGGCTCGGCTTCCCGCGTGGCGGACGCCCTCAGCGTGATCGCCGCCGACGCGATCAGCATCATCGCCGGCGAACGAGACGGCAGATTGGCCCTGTGCGCATCACCGACCTGCCGGGCCGCCTTCTTCGACACCAGCCGAAGTCGCACCCGTAAATGGTGTGACATGAACACGTGCGGAAATCGCCAGAAGAAGGCGCGCTTCACCGCCCATCGGCGCACGAACCCGGGTTCCCGCGACTCGCCCCCGGGTCCGGGCGCGAGTCATGACGCGTCCGCGTCATGAGAATTGCCGCTCCCCGCCCCACCTGTCATGATCACCGGCATGTCGACGCGGGAACTCGTGGTCCTGGGGACCTCCAGCGCGGTGCCGACGAAGCGGCGGAACCACAACGGCTACCTGCTCCGCTGGGACGCGCACGGCATCCTGTTCGATCCGGGGGAGGGCACGCAGCGGCAGATGCGGTACGCGGGGCTGTCGGCGCACGACGTCACGCGGATCTGTGTCACGCATTTCCACGGTGACCACTGCCTCGGCCTGCCGGGTGTGGTGCAGCGGATCGCGCGGGACCGGGTGCGGCACCCGGTACGGGTGGCGTTCCCGGCGGCGGGGCGACGGTACTGGGAGCGGTTGCGGCTCGCCTCGGAGTTCGCCCGGCCCGGGGCGTTCGGCCGTGGCGACGTGCTGGTGGCGCAGCCGGTCGAGGGCGCGCGGGCGCGGCTCGACGGCGAGGACGACCTCACGGTCACCGCCCTGCCGCTGGAGCACAGCGTCCCCACCTACGGCTACCGGGTCGCCGAGCCCGACGGGGTCCGCATGCTCGCCGGCCGCCTGGCCGAGCGCGGCGTGCGCGGGCCGGACGTCGGGCGGCTGAGGGCGGGAGAGACGGTCGTGGACGCCTCGGGCGCCCGGCTGGAGCGGGCGGACTTCAGCGAGGTGCGGCCCGGCCAGGTGTTCGCGTTCGTCATGGACACCGCGGTGTGCGATAACGCGGTGCGGCTGGCGGAGGGCGCCGACCTGCTGGTGATCGAATCCACGTATCTCGACGCCGAGGCGGCGCTGGCGGCGGAGTACCGGCACCTGACCGCCGGGCAGGCCGGCCGGATCGCGGCCGACGCCGGAGTGCGCCGGCTGGTGCTGACCCACCTGTCCGAGCGCTATGGGGCCGACGACGAGCCACGGTTCGTGGCGGAGGCGGCGCGGCACTTCGACGGTGCGATCACGCTGGCGGCGGACCTGGACCGGATCGCGGTCCCGCCGCGCCGCCGCTGACGAGCGGCCCGCGCCTCGGCCGGGGGTTGCCCGGCTGACGGTCATGATCCCGCATGGTCTCCCCTTCATCGCGGTTTTCCGCCGTACGTCCGGTACCGTGCGGGGCGCGGCGGAAGCGGTCCACCGTGCATCCGCTGCGCTGCGGGGCCCGCCGATCCAACCGACGGACCGGGTGAATGCGACAAGTGGGACATTCGTGACATCTTCCACATTTTGTGGTCCCATGTTCAGGTAACGCGCAGGTCATGCGTACCCTCGGTCAGGCCGCTCCAGAGTCCCCCCAGCTCAGAGCCGGTCCGACCCCACCCCCTGCCCCGGGTGGCGCCGCCCCCGCCGAACCCCCACCCCCAGCACCGGTGGTCTCCGGGGCGCGGCCGTCCCTGTCCCCGTTCGAAGGATCGTCGTCGTGGGCAACCACCGGCCTCCCCGTCCCACCCTCCGGCAGCGCCTCTCCTCCCGGCGCCTGCTCCTCGTCACCGCCGCGTCGGGCGCGGTCATCGTCGCAGCCGGCGCCGCGGGCGCCGCCGCCGTCGACGACCTCGGCGCCGAGCCCGGCACCGCCGCGGCCGACGGCGGGCCCGGCACCGTTCCGGCGGCACGGACCGACGACCTCGCCGCCCCCGCGAGCCCGCCGGACACCCCCGACCTCCAGCGGCTCGAAGAGCGCCGCGCCGAGGCCGTGCGGCAGGCCGTCCAGGCGTTCGACGGCGCCACCCGGCCCGCGGACGCGCCGGAACGGAGCGCCGACACCGGCGCGGACTCCGGCGCCACCGGCGAGGACGCCGAATCCGGCGGCTCCTCCGATTCCGCCGACTCGGCCGGCGGCCGCACCGCCACCGGCGAGGGCGGGTCGTGCGAGGCGTCGATGTACAGCGAGCCGCAGCCGACCGCCAGCGGCGAGTACTTCGACCCGAGCACCCTCACCGCCGCGCACAAGACCCTGCCGTTCGACACCCAGGTCCGCGTGGTCAACCCCGACAACGGCAAGTCCGTCGTCGTCCGGATCAACGACCGCGGTCCCTACATCGACGGGCGCTGCCTGGACCTGTCCACCGCCGCGTTCGAGACCATCGCCTCGGCCGACCAGGGCGTCGTCGACGTCGAGTGGCAGGTCGTGGAGTAGCGCCGCCCGGCCCGGGCCGGACCCGCTCGCCGGCCCGGTGACCGGCCGAAACGGCGACGCCGCGCGCCGGTGCGCACCCAAGGTCGTCCCTTGGTGGCAGAATGCCCCGAACACCGTCTACCGGGGAGGGGCGCGCAGGTGTTCCGCACCGCATCGGGCTGGGTGATCTCGCCCACCGATCTCGTCGACGCGATGGAGTGCGACCACCGCAGCGCGCTGAAGGCCGCCCTGGCGGCCGGGGTCCCCGGCGCGCCCGCGCCCACCGACATCGACCCGCTCATCGCCCAGCAGGGCGCCGCGCACGAGCGCGCCGAACTCCAGCGGCTGCGGGAGCTGTTCGGCGAGGGCGTGGTCGCCATCGAGAACCCCGAGCCGACCGAGACCGCCATGCGCGCCGCCGCCGAGGCCACCGCCGAAGCCATGCGCGCCGGGGTCCCGGTCATCTACCAGGGCTGCTTCTACGAGCGGATCGAGTCCGGGGTGGCCTTCCACGGCCGCGCCGACTTCCTCATCAGCACCGCCGTCGACCCGGTCACCGGCGAGCGCCGCGCCGACGGCGCCGGAGGCCGCTACGAGCCCTGGGACACCAAGCTCGCCCGCCACCCCGGCCCGTCCGCGGTGCTGCAGTTGTCGGCCTACGCCGACGCGCTGGGCCGCCTCGGCCCCGGCGCGCCCGAGCACATGTACCTGGTCACCGGCGACCGGCACACCCACGCCCACCGGGTGGCCGAGTTCACCCCCATCCTGACCTCGGTGCGCGGCCGGCTGCTGCGGCGGCTGCGGGCGCCGGTCGACCTGCCCAGCCCGCTGTGGGGCGAACCGTGCCACGCTTGTGACCGCTGCGGTTTCGCCGCGCAGTGCGCCGACGGCCGGGCGGCGGCCCGCCACCTGTCGCTCGTGGCGGGCATCCGCACCGACCAGGCCCGCAAACTCCGCGACGCAGGGATCGGCACCATCGACGCCCTCGCCGCCGCCGACGAAGCCGACCGGCCCGACCTGCTGCCGCGCCACTCCTACCAGCGGCTGCGCCGCCAGGCGGCGCTGCAGACCCGCCAGGACGCCACGCGCACCGCCGACAACCCGGTCGGCACCGTCTTCGCCGAGGTGCACTCCGCCGACGGGCTCGCCACCCTGCCCGCGCCCAGCCCCGGCGACGTCTTCTTCGACATGGAGGGATTCCCCTACTACGAGGGCGGCGACGGGCGCGGCCTGGAGTACCTCTTCGGCGCGGTCACCGCTGACGGCGGCACGGAGCGCTTCCACGCCTTCTGGGCGCACGACCGCGCGCAGGAGAAGCGGGCGTTCGAGGAGTTCGTCGACTTCACCATGGCGCGCATCGACGCCGACCCCGACGCGCACGTCTACCACTACGCCTCCTACGAGGTGGACCGGCTCAAGCTGCTGGCGGCGACCTTCGGCACCCGCGAGGCCGAAGTCGACGACCTGCTCCGCCAGCGCCGGCTCGTCGACCTGTACACGGTCGTCAAGAAGAGCCTCTACGTCTCCCAGCGCTCCTACTCCATCAAGTACCTGGAACCGCTGTACCTCGGCGGCGGCCGGGAGGGCGACGTCACCACCGCCACCTCCAGCATCGACGCCTACGCGGACTACCTCGCCGCGCTGCGCGCCGAGGACGCCGACCGCGCCGAGAGGATCCTGTCCGGGATCGCCGCCTACAACCGCGACGACTGCGTGTCCACGGCGCGGCTGCGCGACTGGCTGGAGGAGCGCCGCGCCGAGCACGGCATCACCGCGCGCCCGATCGTCCAGGCCGAGCTCGCCGACGCCGAGGCCGACGAGCGCGCCGCCGAGGCGGCCCGCCGCCGCGCCGAGATCGAGGCGCAGACCCGGGCGCTCACCGAGCCGCTGCTCGCCGACGTCCCCGCCGACGCCGAGCGGCGCGACGCCGAGCAGCAGGCCCGCGCGCTGCTCGCCGCGCTGGTCGGCTACTACCGCCGCGAGGCCAACCCCTCCTGGTGGGAGTTCTTCCGCCGGGTCTCCGCGCCCGTGGAGGAACTGGAGGCCGACAACGACTGCCTGGTGCCGGTCCGGGTGCGGGTGGGCGACTGGCAGGAGCCGAGCGGGCGGCAGCGCAAAACGCGCCGCGAGCTGGAGCTGCGCGCCGACCCGGCGCGCCCGCACCCGTTCACCGCCGGGGACGACGTGCGGCTGCTCTACCCCGGCCCGCCCGGACAGCCGGCCACGGCGATCAACGCCGCGGTCGAGACGGCGTCCGCCGAACGGCTCACCCTCGTGGAGACCACCGACCCGGGCGACACCTACTCCCGCGCCCCGGTCGCCGTGCTCCCGGGCGCGCCGGTGCGCGCCGCGCCGAAGGACGCCGCGCTGCTCGCCCTCACCGAGCGCGCCGTCGCCGGCCTGCCGGCGCTCCCGGACCTGGCCGGACTCGACGTGCTGCGCCGCACCCCGCCCCGGCTGCGCGGCGGCGGTACGCTGCCGGACCCGCGCGACCACGGCGGGGACCTGGTGGCCACCGTCATCGCGGCCGTGGACCGGCTGGACTCCTCCTACCTCGCCGTCCAGGGACCGCCGGGCGCGGGCAAGACCTACCTCGCCGCGCAGCTCATTACCCACCTGGTCGGCCAGGGGCGCAGTGTCGGGGTCTGCTCCACCAGCCACAAGGCCATCGAGAACGTCCTGGCCGCCGCCGCCAAGGCCGCCGCCGGCCACGGCGTCGTGCTGCCGTGCGCCAAACGCCCCGCCCGCAAGCCCGACCCCGACGCGTCGTGGGACCAGCCCAAGAGCGTCAAGGAGCTCGTGGCCTGGTGCGCCGCGCAGGAGGGCGGCTACCTGGTCGGCGGCACCGCGTGGAACTTCGCCAACGAGGCGATCATCGAGGACCCCTTCGACGTGCTCATCATCGACGAGGCCGGCCAGTTCGCGCTCGCCGACACCCTCGCCGTCTCCGCCGCCACCCGTGACCTCGTGCTGCTCGGCGACCCGCAGCAGCTTCCGCAGGTCGTGCAGGGCACGCACGGCGAGGGCGCGCAGGCGTCGGCGCTGGAGCACCTGGTGGGCGACGAGGAGATCATCGACGCCACCCGCGGCTACTTCCTCGACCAGACCAGGCGCATGCATCCGGACGTGTGCGCGCCGGTGTCCCGGCTGTCCTACCGCGGGCGACTGCACGCCCACCCCGGCGCCGCCGAGCGCGGCCTGGCCGGGCCGCCGCCGGGCCTGTACCGGGTCGAGGTGCCGCACACCGGCCGCAACACGCACAGCCCGGAGGAGGTCACCGCGGTGGTCGACCTCGCGGCCCGGCTGACCGGCACCGCCTTCAGCGAACCCGGCTCCGGCCCCCGGCCGCTCACCGGCGCCGACATCCTCGTGGTGGCGCCGTACAACCTCCAGGTCCGGGCACTGCGCCGTGCACTGGAACAGGCCGGCCTCGGCGAGGTGCGGGTCGGCACCGTGGACCGCTTCCAGGGGCAGGAGGCGCCGGTGGTGCTGTGCTCCATGACGGTCTCCAGCGCCGCCGACGTCAGCCGCGGCCTGGATTTCGTGCTGTCCCGCAACCGGCTGAACGTCGCGCTGTCGCGGGCCCAGGTCCTGGCGGCCCTGGTGTACTCGCCGCACCTGGTGAGCGCGGCACCGCGCTCGGTGGCCGAACTTCGGGTCCTCGCCGGATTCGCGGGCCTGTGCACGCAGGCCCGCCCGTGGCCCGGCCGCTGACCGGTCGGCCCGTGGCCGTGCGCCGAACGAGGTACCGCTCAGCCGCCCGCGCGGGCCCCACGGTCGCCGGGCCGGCGGCGGGCCGGCCGTACGAGCGGTACGAACGCTGGGACGAGGACGGCACCTGGGCCGATCCGCTGGCAGCGATCCAGGTCAAGGACGACGCGATCGGCAACGTCGAGTGGACCCTCAGCTGATTCCTCGATCGCCCGCGCTCACCGGCATGCGGCCGGCGCGCGCGGAAAGAGCGGGAACTCGGCGGGACGAGGGCACGGAGCGACCATCGAGTCCGGCAGATCGGACAGGAGAGGCGGGATCGGCCGCGGGGCGCGCTGACGTCCAAGGCGCGCCCGGTGGCGGAGGGGCGCGGCCTGCCGATGGCGGGGCTCGTCACGGCGGGCAACGGCAACGATTCGGTCGTTGCCGAGCAGCGCATGGGACGGGTACGCGTTGCCCGCCCCGGCGGCGGGCGCCCGCGCCGCAGGACGGCGGCTCTGCTGGGCGGCAAGGGGTACGCGGCTCAGCCGATCCATGTCCACCTGCGGCGACGCCGCGGCACCGCGGTCATTGCTGAGCCTGCCGGCCAGCGCGCCGACCGCGTCCGTAAGGGAAGCCGGGACCCCGGCCGCCCCGGTTCGCGCTGAACCGTACCAGCGGCGGAATCCGATCGAGCGGAGCTTCGCTCGACTCAAGCACCTCGCGTAATCGCGACCCGTTTCGACGAGCCTGCCGGCCGTTACCGGTTCGGTGTGCCGTCGGCCAGCCGCGTGCGGACGGGCCGGGCACCGGCCGGGTGGACGCGTACTCGCAGGCCGTGGGCGATCAGCGGCGATGCCGGTCGGGACCGGCCAGGATCGTCCGGAGCCGCTCCCGAGGTCCACGGCCGGAGCCCGGTCCCGCCGACCCGCTCGCGGCCGGGCGGGTGGACCCGCCGTGTCGCCTCCGCTGCCACTCGCCCGGGCCGGTCTAGGGTGGTCCGGACAGCCCTCGAACCCTCGCCGTCACCGCCCGGAGAACGTGTGTCCCCGAAGAAGAAACGCGCCCGCAGACCCACCCGGCCGGCCCCCCGGCCCACGCGACCGGTCGGGCGGCCCGTGCAGCCCGAACGTCCGGCCCTCGGGGGCTCGGCGCGGCCGTCCACGGTGAGCCGGACTCCCGTCGTGCTCGACGAGCGCCGCCGGTGGCCGTTCGTCGTGTGGCCCGCGCTCACCTTCGCCTGGCTGGCCGGGACCGCGGTGTTCGCCGTGCTGTGGCTGGCCGAGGGGGTGCAGCTCCTAGCCATGACAGAGGTGACCGACGCCGCCCGGCGCTCCGCGGCCTGGTACCTGATCTGGATGCTGGTCTGCGCGCTGCTGATCCCGCTGGCGGGGGGCCTGGTGGCGCTGCGCACCCGGCGCCGGGTGGCGGCGGGATTCTTCGGTGTCCTGCTGCTGCTCTCGGTGGCCGGGCTCTGGCTGGTGGCGCCCCCCTCGGAGTACGCCGGGGCGATCGCCGGTGCCTTCTCCTCCTGAACCGGTGCTTCCCGGCCGCGACGCGCCCGGTGCCGTGGCCCGCGCGGATGCGCCATCATGGTCAACCGTGACGAGCGAGCAGCACGCGATCGAGGCCGTCGAAGCCCTGCCGGTGGAGGTCCGCACCCGGCTGGATCAGGGGACGGCCAGCGTCCTGGTGGACACCCGGGCGCTGGAGGCGGTCCGCCGCCGGTTCGATGACGAGCAGGCCGGCACGCTCGGCCGGTACCTGAGCGCCGCGCAGTCGGCCAACACCCTGCGCGCCTACCGCTCGGATTGGATCGCGTTCACCGCGTGGTGTCTCGCCGAAGGCCGCCGGTCGCTGCCCGCCGACCCGGTGGACGTCGCGGTCTACCTCGCCGCTGCCGCCGACGCGGTGCGCGAGGGCGAGCCGGGGCGCTGGGCACTGTCGCCGGCGACCCTCGAACGCAAGGCCGCCGCGATCGCCGCGGTGCACGGCGCCCACGGCCTGCCCTCGCCCACCCGCGCCGACGTGGTGCGGATGACGCTGCGCGGCATCCGGCGGACCCGGCGCGCCCAGCCCGACCGCAAGCGCCCGGTCCTGCTGCACACCCTGGAGGCGCTGCTGGCGGAACGACCGGCGCCCGGCCACCCCACCGGTGTCGCGCGGCGGCGGGACGCGCTCCTGCTGCTCACCGGGTTCGCCGGGGCGTTGCGGCGCGGTGAACTGGCCGGGCTGTCGTTCGACGACGTCGCCGTGGACACCGACCCCCGCACGGGCGAACCGCTGCTCGTCGTCCGCCTCGCCGCGACCAAGACCGACCAGGAGGCGCGCCACGAACAGCAGGTCGCGCTGCCGCGCGGCCGCCGCGCCGAGACCTGCCCGGTGTGCGCGTTCGCCGACTGGGCCGATCTCGTGGAGGCGCACCGCGACGGCGGCGCGGCCGGCGTGCGCGCGTTCCTCGCCGACGCCGACGCCGATGCTGACGCCGAACCCGCCGGCCCGGCGGGACCCGGCGCCGCACGTGCGCACCGCTGCCACCGTTACGCGGGCACCGGGCTGGCCGACGGCACCGGCCGGCCGCTGTTCCCGGCGGTGAGCCGGCACGGCGCGCTCTCCGCGCGGCCGATCTCCGGGCGCGGGGTGGCCGAACTGGTCAAGCGGTACGCCGAGCGCGCGGGTCTGGACCCGCGGGCGTTCAGCGGGCACTCGCTGCGCTCGGGGTTCGCGACGCAGGCGGCGCTGGGCGGGGCCAGCGACCGCGAGATCATGCGGCAGGGCCGCTGGACGAATCCGCGCACGGTGCACGGCTACATCCGGACCGCCAACCCGCTGGAGGACAACGCCGTGACGCGCCTCGGCATCTGACGCCCTCCGGAAGAGGCGCATGGACCGCAACGCCGGGTGAGTCTCACGAAGCGCGTCGACGTGCCGGCCGGGGTGTGGGTTTCGTTACCGGTTCGGCGGTTGCGCACCCGTTGACCGGCCACTACCGCCCCCTCCGGGTGAGACCCGACACGGTCCCGCCGAAGGCGGCACGGTGCGGAAGGCCGCCGGTCCGCGGTCGCCGCCCGGCCGGCGTTCGCCGATGGGGTCGTGCGTCTCGATCGGGAGCGGGCGGTGTTCGAGGTGATGCCGTCCGGACGGGAGCGCCGGACGGTTGCCCCGGATCGGGCCGGAACGCCTGTAGGCGTGGCGGAGTGCGCCGAGGGCGGGTGTGCGACGACCGGCCGTGACCACATGCTCACCGCACAGCGCGTCCGTCATCGGCGAAGACGTCCTTCCCGGAGACCGGGGCCGTCCGGTCTGCTCACCGACGCGGGACCGATCCGCACGGCTGGGAACGCCGCACTGCCGCGATTTCGCCACGTCACTCCTACGCCCCGGCGCGGGAGCGGCTCGGCCGCCGTCGCGCCACCGGTTCCGGCCCTCCGCGGTGCGGGCGCCGGTGCGCCGCGTCCCCGCGCCGCCCCCCGCGCCGCCGCCCCCGGCGCCGGGCGGCGCACGCGTGAACCGGTCGTTTCGCCGCCCCGAATCCGGCCTGTCCGTCGGGTACGGGGGTGGCCATTCACTACCCGACATATGGCAGTATGCGTGGGTGATCGATGCGTTTCGTGCTGCCTTCCAAGAGCTGATCGACTCGGCTCTCGCTACCGATCCCCAGCGGTTCGGCGCGGCCGTCGGCGAAGTGTACGGGCTGGCCCGGCAGGTCCCCGCCGATGAGCGGGAGATCGCGGTCGAGGCCCTCGCTCCGATCTTCTCCGGCCACCACACCGTCCCCGGCATCGCCGCCGATCTCATGGTGGTGGCCGGGGCGCTCGTCGAGCTGGGTACGCCGCCCGGCGCCACCGGCGTGGAGATCCTGCGGCGGCTGCGCGAGACCGGCGCGGCGGCGGGCGTCTTCCTGCACGCTTGGGACCAGACCGGCGGCGGCGCGCCGCCCGAGCCCGAGGAGGTGACGGCCGCCGACGAGGAACGGGTGGCCCAGATCCTCGGCGAGTCGGCCCCGGCCGCCACCATGTGCTGGTGGACGGCCCGCCGGCACGGCCTGGCCGCCAAGACCATGCTCAGTGAATCCGCCGTCCGCTCGGCGGTGTGCTCGGACGTGACCCTGCATTCCGAACTCCTGCCCATCGCCCGGCGGCTCGCGCAGTACCTGCCCGAGTACCGCGAGATCGACGCGCTGCTGCGCATGGGGGAGGCGACCTCGGCGGTGGTGCTGGACCGCGCGTCCGGCCGCGGCTTCCGGGTTCGCTTCGACGGCATCGGCGACAACTTCCAGCTGCACACGCTGCTCGCGGACGCGCTGATCGGCCCGGAGGGGCGCGGCCTGGCCGGTGAGCGTCCCGATCCGCTGTGGGTGTCCGCGTTCCGGGACGGCGAGCCGGTGCGCGAGGCCGATCCCGTGCGCGGGTCGTGGAACCTCGTCGCCGCGGACGGCTCCTGGATCTGGAACGAGGGCGTGCCCGCGGACATCCCGGTCGTCGAGGGGGAGCGGGTGATCGTGCTGGACGAGCAGCCCTACGTGCGCACCTGGAACGCCGGGCGGATGCACCCGCACGTCGTCGGCTCCCTGGACGTGCTGGACGAGCTCACCGCGGAGGAGGCCCGTACGTGGTGGGCGCGGGTCGCGCCGTCCCACTCTCCCCACAACGCGTTCGGCGGCGGTCCGGCCCCGAACGCCGACGCCGGGCAGGAGGACGCCACGCCGGGACCGGAGGCGGCGCCGAGCCCGGCCGCCGGGCCGGTGGAGGTGCCGTTCGCCGACGCGGAACCGGCCGGTGACCCGCTCGCCCCGCCCCCGGCCGACTCCCGTCCGGCCGACCTTCCGCCCCCGCCCACGGAGGAGCCGGCCTGGCGCCCGGCGCCCGTCGGCACCGCCACCGAACGGTTCCCGGCGATCGCCGATGATCCAGTCCGTGGCTCGGGAGAGCCGCGGCCGGGGCGCACCGGGGCGCCGGACGCCACGTCCGGCGAGGACGAGGACGACTCCGGTGTTCCGCCGGGTGCCCGGCTGCTGCCGCCGCTGCCTCCGGGGGTGTCCGACAGCAGCGGCTGGGCCCCGCCCTGGCGCCGCTAGCCGGGACGGGCTCCCGGGGCCAGCGGCTCACCCGCCCGATGCGGTCCGGGTCAGACCGCCGTCCGGCGCTCCGGCCGACGCCGGGGAAGGGGCGGCCGGTCGTCCTCCTCGTCCTGGAGGGCGTTGAGGTAGTCGCCGTCCGCATCGTCGGCGGCGTGCGCGCCGCGCGGCCGGTAGCTCTGCCAGCGCGACGGCACGAACATCGGCACGACCAGGGCGAGGGCGAGCGGGAGGAACAGGCCGAGGGAGAGCAGGCTGAGCGCGCCCTCGACGCCGGGAACCAGGGGAACGCGGTCGGCGAGTTCCGGGCGGAGCAGGTGCGTGGTGGTGAGGCCGATCAGCGCCATACCGGCGACCGCGGGCACCAGCGGGGAGAGCCGGGGTGCGGCGACCACGACCGACAGCAGCAGTGCCAGGACGCCCAGGGCGGCGAGCCCGGTCAGCCCGCCGGTGGACAGCAGGCCGCCGCCCACCTCGGCGTTGGCGCTGACGCGGCGGAAGGCCCACCCGATTCCCAGCAGGCAGAGCGGCGTGAGAACGACGAGACCGATCACGAAGCCGACGACATGTCGCACGGGGGTGCTCCTCTCAGATCGAGCAAGCACCATACCGAGAAACTCCCAAATATGGGCATCGTTCGCATCTCTGGCGGGTGGTCGCGCGGCGGCCGGGGCAACGGGACGCCGGGTCACGCGGGGATAACGGCGTCGTGTCGTGACTACGGTCACAGTTCGGCGGCTGCCTAGGGTGGGGCGTGTGAGCAATGCAGAGGAGTCCGCGGACCCGGCGAACGATCCGGAGATCATCGAACTGGCGACGAAGCTGTTCGACCTGGCCCGCCGCGGCGACACCGAGACGCTGGACGCCTACGTCGCGGCGGGAGTGCCGCCCGACCTGACCAACGACCGCGGCGACACGCTGGTGATGCTCACCGCCTACCACGGCCATGCCGGCACGGTGGCGCGGTTGTGCGAACGCGGCGCCGACGTCGACCGGCTCAACGACCGCGGGCAATCGCCGCTGGCCGGAGCGGTCTTCAAGGGCGAGGACGAGGTGGTCCGCGTGCTCGCCGCGCACGGAGCCGATCCGCACGCCGGGCGGCCCTCGGCGGTCGAGGCCGCGCGCATGTTCGCCAAGGAGCACTACCTGGGGCTGTTCGGCGTCGCGGAGTGAGCGGCGGTCGCCGGGCCGGGCCGGCGACCGCCCCGGCCGCACGTCAGAGGGCGCCGAGCCGCACGACCGCCAGGAACGCGCCCCACTCGGCCATGGGGAAGGAGAGGCACCCCTGGCCCGGATGGCGGGAGTCCCGGACCAGGAGGTCGCCGGACCCACCGGCGACCTCCACGCACTCCGCGGAGTGGCCGCTGTGCGAACTCTTGCGGAAGGCCGGGGTGCTCATCACGCGTCCTCTAAGGACTCGATCACGCCACGGATGAACTCCGCCGACTGCGCCGTGCTGATGGCGGACCCCTGAACATCACCGAAGACCATGGAATACCGGTCGATCTCCGCGCGGTCCTCCACGAAGATCCCGTCGGTCACGGTCTCGACGTAGATGATGGGGAGGTCCTGGGGCTCGGGGAATTCCAGAATCGTGAACGGCGCCCCCAGCGCGGAGTGGGACCCGCTGGAGAACGGCAGCACCTGCACGTTGATGTTCGGCATCTGCGCGATGTGCAGCACGTGCTCCAACTGCTCGCGCATGATCTTCGGGCCGCCGATCATCCGCCGCAGTGCTCCCTCATCGAGCACTGCGAGCAACTGGACCGGACGGAACTTGTACAGGATCTCCCGCCGGGCCATGCGCGCCTCGACCTTGCGGTTGATCTCCTCCTGGGTGGTGTATCGCCGGCCCGCCAGCAGCGCGGCCGTGTAGTCGGGGGTCTGGAACAGGCCCGGGATCATCTGCGCCTCGAACGTGCGGATGGTCGACGCCTCCGCCTCGAAGTCCGGCAGCGCCTTGGAGCCGAAGATGTCCTTGTACTTGGACCACCAGCCCCGTTCCCGCGCGTCCCGAGCCAGGGCCTGCATCGCCTCCCGGGTCTCCGGGTCGTCGATCTTGTACAGGTCCATGAGTTTGTCGAGGTCGGCGGCGCTGATGCGCTTGGTCTCCGTCGTCTCCATTTTGCTGACCTTGGGGGCGCTCCACCCAAGTTCCTTGGCGACCTGGGTCACCGTCAGCCTGGCGCTCTCGCGGGAACGACGGAGTTCGGCCGCCAGCCGGCGAAGCCGAAGTGAAGGGCTGTGGGGGTCTCGCATGCAGGAAGTGTAGCGAGATGAATTCGGCGAAATTCGTAAGGTTGACGCGAAATACGAATATTACGAATGGGATTCGGTGGGTGTCGAGATCAACTCGACACCCACCGACGCCCTTCATGCCATGGGACGGTCCGGAAGGACGGTTCCCGGTGCCCGTTCCGCGGCGCGCGGCCGGCGTCCGGGGCCGGCCGGCCGCGCGCCCCGCGCGTCAGGCCGCGCGGTGCTCATCCAGCAGGTTGTCCAGCCCGGCCTGCAGCTTGTGCCACGTGTCACCGCACATCTGCGCACGGTCCTCGGTGAGCCACGTGCCGTCGACGAGGTCGGAGTTGCGGTCCGGCGCCGCCCCGTAGAGGTAGCAGCGGTAGTTCCCGGACCGCTGGCCGTTCGGCGAGTGCTCGTCGGAGGGATGCACGATGTTGCCGCCCGGAGCCTCGGCGCGCCGCTCGTAGTCGGCGAGGGCGCCGCGCAGCCGGGGCTCCATGTCGGTGCCGATGAGCATGTAGGCGGCGAACTGGTCGGCGACGTCCTCCTCGCGTCCGGTGATCGGCAGCGCGAGCTTGTCGATGAGCGCGTGGCCGGCCTCGTGGAAGACCGTCTCGGTCAGCAGGCCGAGCACCTTGCCGTCGACGTCCTCGGCCCCCTGGGAGGTGAAGCCGTCGCGCGCGTCCCGGACGTACTCGTAGCAGATGGTGATCCCGGACTGGGCGGGATCGTAGTAGGCGTCCGGTGCGCCGCAGGACGTTCCCGTGATGGTGATGGGGGCGGGCAGGAGGAAGTCGGAGTTGATCCGGTCGGCGAGGTCCTCCATCGTCCGGCTCTCGCGCAGGAAGGCGGCGTCGGCGTCCTGCCCCTTGCCGGGGGAGTCGTAGCCGACGGTCAGGGAGGCGGCTGCGGGGAACGCGGCCACGCGGTCGTGGCTGACCGGCGCGGTCTGCTGGGGGAGGGAGCAGCCGCCCGCGGCCAGCAGTGCGCACAGCAGCGCGGGCACCGCGAGGCGGGCCCGGCGCGACTTGGGCATCGCTTGGCGGATCCGAAACCGATTCATGGGTGTGATGCTGCACGCCCTTGGCCGTGGCGGCTACCCGCCGATGGGCGGCGATCGCCCGCCGATCGGCCGGCGGGCCCTCCTCCGCGGGGAGGAGGACACGGGTGGGCCGGGCCGCCGCCCCGGCGGACCGCATATTGGGTAAAACCGCAGGTAAGGAGGTATAAAGGGGTTGATGCCCCGATTGTTGATCGTTGATGACGAAGCGCTGGTGCGGCGCGGGCTGAGCATGGTGCTCGGCACCGCGGCCGACATCGACGTCGTGGGCGCCTGCGACGGCCCCTCGGCGGTGCGCGCCGTCGAGGAGCAGCGGCCCGACGTGGTCCTGCTCGACGTCCGCATGCCCGAGGTCGACGGCCTGACCCTGCTGCGCCGGATCCGCGCCCGGCCGCGGCCGCCCGCGGTGGCGATGCTGACGACCTTCGACACCGACGAGTACATCACCACCGCCCTGCGCGAGGGCGCGGCCGGCTACCTGCTCAAGGACACCGAGCCCGAACAACTGATCCACGCGGTGCGGCTGCTGGCATGCGGCGTCACCGCCCTGTCGGCCGCCGTCACCCGCAGCGTGGTGCGCCAGCGGTCCCGCCCGCGCGGCGCCGAACGCGTGCGGACTCTCACCACGCGGGAGAAGGACGTCCTGCGGCTGCTCGCCCTCGGGCTGTCCAACGCCGAGATCGCCGCCCGGCTGCACCTGGCCAGCGGCACGGTCAAGGAGCACATCAGCGTGCTGCTCGGCAAGCTCGGGGTCGGCAACCGCGTGCAGGCCGCGGTGCTCGCCCACGAGTGCGGACTCGCCGCGGCGGCGGCCGAGCCGTGAGGACCCCCGGCTGGGCGGCGATCGGCCTGCCCGCCGCGCTGGCCGCGGTCGAGGGCCTCATCGTCACCGACCCCGGGAACCCGACGGCCCGCGCGCTGGCGCTGCTCGCCGCCGCCGGCCTGCTGCTGCGCCGCCACCGGCCGGAGGCGGCCCTGCTGCTCGCGCTGCCCGGGCAGTGGACCGGATTCCTGTGGCTGGCGCCGATGTTCGCCGTCTACAGCCTGGCCGAGCGGTACCGGCGGCCGTGGCCGGCCGTCCTGGGGGCCGTCGTCATCGCCCTCGTGGACGTCCGGTCCTTCCTCGACGGAACCCACCCCCCGGCCCTGGACACCCGCACGCTGCTCGGCGTCGGTTACGCGACGCTGACCGGGCTCGCGCCCACCGTCATCGGGATGCTGGTGCGCACCCGGCGCGAACTCGCCGCGCGCATCACCGACCTGGAGGCCACCCAGCGCCATGAGCGCCAGCTCATCGAAGAGCGCGCACTGGCCACCGAACGGGCGCGGCTGGCCCGCGAGATGCACGACGTCGTCGCCCACCAGGTCAGCCTGATGAGCGTCCAGGCGTCCGCCCTCCAGGCCGCGCACCCCGATCCCGCGGTGCGCGAGGCCGCCCGGGAGCTGCGCCGGCTGAGCGTCACCACGCTCACCGAACTCCGGCACATGGTCAGCGTCCTGCGCGCGGCCGGCGCCCGCGGCACCGAGCTCACCCCGCAGCCCACGCTGGACGAACTGCGCGGCCTGCTCGACTCCAGCGGGATGCCCGTCACGGCCACCATCGACCTGCCGCCCGGCCGCCGCTGGCCCGAGCCCGTCGAACGGGCGGCCTACCGCATCGTGCAGGAGTCCCTGACCAACATCCGCAAGCACGCCCCGGGCGCCACCGTCGACGTCGGTCTCCGTTACGAGGACGCCGCGCTCGTCATCGACATCGCCAACGGCCCGGCGGCGGCACCCCCGCTCCGGCTTCCCGGCGGCGGCCACGGCCTGCTGGGGCTGCGGGAACGCGCGCACCATCTCGGCGGCACGCTGCGCGCCGCGCCGGTGGACGGCGGCGGCTTCCGGGTCGAGGCCCGGCTGCCCGCCGCCTGAGCGGCCCGGGCGCCGAGCACAGGGGCCGGAACGGCGCTGGTAGGGGCGTCCTAGGGGTTGGCCCGCCGCCCGCGCCGTCGTTAACGTGCTGGGCGGCGTGCGGTCCGTGTCCGGCTGATACCTGAGAGCCAGCGCCCGGACCGTACCGGCAGGTGATGCCCGGCCCGACGGACCCCGCCTAGCGTGGTCCCGCGGCCGGGCCGACCCCGAAAGCCGGTCCGCCGCACCCCGTCCACGAGCGGCCGCCGTCAGCCCCGGGCGAGCCGCGCGGCGGAACGACCACGCCGGCCCCCCAGCCGTCATGGAAGGCGGAGCATCCGTGCGCGACCTCACCGAGGACTACATCGTCGGCCTCTACCTGGAGTACGCGGACGCGCTGCGGGCGGTGCGCGCGAGGCAGCGGGAGCTGCACCGCAACAGCCGTGACCTGCGCGCGCGGCTCGACGACATCGAGGCCGAGGTCACCTACCTGCTGCTGCGCGCCGGCCGGCCCCGGTGCGTGGTGGAGGCCGGGTGCCTGCACGGCTGGTCCACCACGTGGATCCTGCAGGCCCTGCGGGACAACGGCCACGGCCGGCTCGTGAGCATCGGCCCGGCCGACGGCGCCGTCCGCCGGGTGCCGCCCGAACTGGCCGCGACCGGCTGGGAGTTCCGGCACGGCGACATCCGGCGGCTGGCCGACCGGTGCCCGGCCGACCTCGACCACCTCTTCATCGACGCCGCGCACACCGCGTCCTTCGCCCGCTGGTACCTGGACAGCCTGCTGCCCCGGATGCCCGCGCCCGCGCTGGTCAGCGTGCACGATGTCTTCCACCGCCGCCGCCCGCTGCCGTTCAGCGAGGGCGCCGAGGTGCTCAAGTGGCTCTCCCGCACCGGGACCCGGTACTTCACCGCCGCCCCGGCGCGCGCGCCGCGCACCTTCGACCGGCTGACCGCGCTGCGGCGCCGCCTCGACCTGGGCGAGCCGATACGCGCGTCGGCCGCCAACCCGATGGTCTACTTCCGGCTGGGCTGAGCGCCCTTCGGGCCGGCGGTGGCGGCCCTCACCCCTGCACTGAGCAGAACGACAAGGCGGTGGGCAGATTGGCCCGCTGCTGGACGTTGAGCTTGCGGTACACCCGGGTGAGGTGCTGCTCCACCGTGCTCACCGTGATATAGAGCCGGCCGGCGATCTCCCGGTTGGTGTGGCCCTGCGCGGCGAGGGCGGCGACCCGGCGCTCGGCGTCGCTGAGCGCGGAGATGCCCGGCGCGCGTTCCGGGGAGCCGGCGGCGACCGCCACCGGTTCGGTGTGCTCCTGCAGGGTGGAGAGCCCCGCCAGCAGCGGCTCGGCCCGGCACTCCTTGGCGAGGTGCCACGCGCGCCGCACCACCATCCGGGCCCGCCCGGCGTCGCCCAGGGAACGGTGCGCGTGGCCGAGGTCGACCAGCGCGCGGGCCAGCTCCAGCCGGTCGCCGCGCTCCTGGAGCAGGTGCACCGCCTCCTTGAGCAGGGCGGGCCGCTGCCGGGGCTCCCGGGTGGCGGCCAGCAGCCGCAGCGACGCGCCGTGGCCACGGGTGCGCGCGCCGCCGAGCAGTGCCAGCTGCTCCTCCACGAGCTCGCGGGCCTCGGCGCGCCGGTTCAGCCTCAGCAGCACCTCGGCGATGCCGGTCCGCCAGGGCGCCAGCGCGGGCACATCGACTCCCCACTGGGCCATGAGCTCGCCGCAGGTGCGGAAGTCGGCGAGCGCGGAGTGCAGCCGGTCGGTGGCCAGCAGGTGGCGGCCGCGCGCGTAGAGGAAGCGCGGGGCGTGCACGGTCTGCGACATGGCCTCGGGCACGGCGTGGTCGAGAAGGGCCTCGGCCTCGTCGCGGGCGCCCATGGCGCTGCTGGCCAGCAGCAGGGTGGCCAGCGGTGCGCCGACGCGCACCCCCCACGCCTCCGGCCGTTTGGTCCGCAGCGCCTCGGCGGCGGCCCGGCGCGCCGCCGGCAGGTCGCCGCGCAGCAGCGCGATGTCGGCCTGGACGCCGAGGAGGACGGCCCGCATGGCGTCGCCGCCGCTGCCGGTCCCGCGTTCGCCGCACTCGCGCAGCAGCGCGGCGCACCACGGGGCGGCGAGGTCGGGACGGTCCCGGAGGAGCAGCACCGTGAGCGCGGCGTCGATCGCCTCCGGCGGAGTGCCGTCCAGCCGGCACCGTTCCAGGATCTCGGTCGCCTCGTCGGTGGCCCGCTCGCCGCCCCCGCCGGCCAGCACGTCGCCGAGCAGCCGGCCGGCCCGCGGCCACGGGTCGTCGCAGGCGGCGGGCGTGGGCCCGTCCGCGGCGGCCGCCGGCAGCGGCGCGGGAAGCTCGTCGGCCAGAGCCGGGTAGGTGACGCGCAGCCAGGTCCGGAAGGCGTGCAGTTCGGCGCGGGCGTCGGCGTCGAGGGCCGATGTGGCGCCGGCCAGCACGGCGAGCGCCTTGCGGGCGTCCTCCACCCGGCCGTAGCTGAGCAGGTACTTGGTCCCGGCCAGCGCCGTGCCGAACGGCGCGTGGCCCTCGTGCAGCGCACGGGTCAGCCACGAGAGGTACCGGCCGGCGGCCTGGGGATCGTCCCACCACTCCAGGCGGGCGAACATCATCGTGATCGCGGCGCCCTGCTGCTCGGGGAACGACCAGTAGGCCAGCTCCAGGTACTGCACGGCCTCGTCCACGCGGTCGGCGGCGAGAGCACGGTCGGCCGCCTCGCGCAGGACCGCCATCGCCCACGTGCCGTCGGCCCGGCCGGCGGCGAGCAGCAGGCCGGCCACCTCCGCGGCGTCGGCGCCGTCGCGGTGCAGCAGTTCGGCGGCGCGCAGCCGGGTCCCGGCGCGTTCCTCGGCGGGGATGCTGTCCAGGACGGCGGAGCGGGCGCGGGGGTGCCGGAACCCGTCGGCGTCCAGGACGCCCGTCACGCGCAGGATCCGCAGGCAGCGCGCCGTGGCGGCGGTGTCGGTGCCGAGCAACCGCGCGATGAGCTTGGGGGCGGGCGGCGGCCCGAGGACGGCGAGCGTGCGCGCCACGGCCAGGACGTCCGGCCCGGCGCTGTGCAGGCAGGCCAGGACCGCCTCGCCGAACGCCTCGCCGCCGTGGGGCCGGCCGTCACCGCCCGGGTGGGCGAGGGCGTCCTCGATCAGGCCGCGGGCGAGCAGCGGATTGCCGCCGCTCAGCCGGGCGATCTCGGCGGCGAAGCCGTCGGTGGCGGGCAGTCCCGGGTGCTGGGCGGCCAGTGCGGCCACGCCGGCGGGGGAGAGCGGGGACAGCCGGACCCGCCGGGAGTTCGGCTGCCGCCGGAGTTCGGACGCGAACGCCGCGTCCGTCGGCCGGGCCCCGGCCGACTCGGTGACGACGACGAGCACGCCCGCCGAGCGGACCCGCCGGACGAGGAAGGACAGGCACCGCAGCGAGAGCGGGTCGGCGAACTGGACGTCGTCCACGGCGATCACCAGCGGAGCGGACGTCCGGGCGAGGTCGAGGAGAACCCGGCAGGCGTCGTCGATCACGCGCGCGTGGCCGGACGTGGTGACGCCGGGTCCGGCGGGCTCCGGGGCCCGGGTGGGGCCGGCCGCCGGAAGCGGGGATTCCAGGGGTTCTCCCTCGGCCGGGGCGGCGTGCAGCAATTGATCGATCACGCCGAAGGGGATCGGCTGCTCCTCGCGTGAGCCGGTGGCGCTGAGGACGAGTGCCCCCGATTCGGTGGCCACGTCGGTGAAGGCGTACAGCAGGGCGCTCTTGCCGCTGGCGGTGGGGCCGCTGACCACCGCGATCGCGCCTCGTCCCCGTGCGGCCTCGCTGAACGCCTCCCGTAGCGCTCCCAGTTCGTGATCGCGCTCGACCAGCCCCATCTACTGCCCCCACGTGCGTTATTCCGTCGTATGGATATCGGTGGTGTGCCCGGGTGGATTTGTGCGGTGTACGGAGGACGGCGGAAAAACCGGATTAGTGGAATGTGAGTTTTCTGGTGCTTATGTGGGTCAGATTATGAAATCCGAACTATGACCGGCAACCATGCAGAATTTCCGGTATATATGAAAAATGTAGTTCGTTCCCTCGGGTTCTCTGGCGGGTCCGGCGCACGGTGTGGCGAGGTGGTTGACCAGCGGTGGTGGCCGCTCGGCGGGTACGCCCCCTGGGCGCCGGTCGCCCCTGGCCGTCCGTCCGGATGTGGCGGACATCACGTCCGGGGAGTCGGGCGCCACCACGCACACGCGCCGGCGGCGAGCGGTTCCGCACCGCTCGCCGCCGGCGCGCCGTCCGGTCCGGCGCTCTCCCGCCCGCCTCTCAGGCCCCGCGCCAGCGCGGCGGCCGCTTCTCCACGAACGCCCGCGGCCCCTCCACCGCGTCGTGGCTGTGCATGCGCGCCCGCTCCCACCGGTACGAACCGGCGAACGCCTCCTCAAGGGAGAGGTGCGCGGAGGCGAGCGCCGCCTCCTTGACCGCGCGCACGGCGAGCGGAGCGCAGGCCAGGAGGTCCGCCACCCAGCCGGCCACGCAGGCGTCCAGCTCCGCCGCCGGCACCACGTCGTTCACCAGGCCGAGCGCCAGTGCGCGCGCCGCGGGGATGCGCCGCCCCGTCATCGCGTAGCCGAGCGCGGTACGCAACGGCAGCTGCCGGGTCAGCCGGAACACCCCGCCCGCCCCGGCCACCAGCCCCAGACGCGCCTCCGGCAGCGCGAACTCCGCCTCCTCCACCGCGACGATGATGTCGCAGGCCAGCGCGAGCTCGAACCCGCCGCCCAGGGCGTAACCGTTCACCCGCGCCACCAGCGGCTTGGCGAGGCCGAAGCGCTCGGTGAGCCGGGGCCATCCCGGCCGGCCCGCGCTGCCGAAGGAGGAGGGCGCCGCGGCGCCCTCCTCGGTCCGCCGTACCAGCTCCTTCAGGTCCTGGCCCACCGAGAACGCGCGGTCCCCGGCGCCGGTGAGCACACCGACCCAGACGTCGTCGTCGCGCTCGAAGTCGTCCCAGATCTCGGCGAGTTCCGCGTGCGTCGCCAGGTCCATGGCGTTCAGCACGTGCGGCCGGTCCAGCGTCACGTAGGCGACGCGGTCCTTCTTCTCGTACCGCACGCGCGGACGTTCACCGTCCGGCAGCCGGTTCGGCACGGTCGTCTCCTTCCTGCGCCGGCGCCTCCCGCGCACCCCCGCACGGGCGGCCCGGCGGTCGATCCGCGGTGCCCGGTCTAGAACGGAAGCGCCTCGGCCCGCGGCCGGGAGGTCAGCCACCGCCACTGGGTGAACGCCTCCCAGCTCTGCTCCGCGCCGTAGCGGGTGCCGTTGCCGGAGGCGCCCATGCCACCGAACGGCACGAACGCGTCGTCACCGATCGTCTGGTCGTTCACGTGCGCGATCCCGGTGCGCAGCCGCTCGGCCACCGCCGCGCCACGCCGCTCGCAGCCGGTCTGCACGGCGGCGACCAGGCCGTACTCGGTCCGGTTCGCGACCTCCACGGCCTCGTCCTCGTCGGCGACCACGGTCACCGGGGCCACCGGGCCGAAGATCTCCTCGCTGAACGCCGGCATCTCCGGCGTCACGCCGGCGAGCACGGTCGGCCGCAGGAACCGCCCCTCGCCGGTGCCGCCCGCGCACACCCGGGCGCCCGCCGCCATGCTCTCGGCGACGATCCGGCGCACCCGGTCCGCCTGCGCGTCGTTGATCAGCGGACCCAGGTCCACCTTGTCCCGCCACGGGTCGCCCACCGTCAGCGCCGCGGCCCGCCGCGCGAGGCGGCCGAGGTACTCGTCGGCCACCGCCTCCAGCACGATGTGCCGGCCGGCCGCCATGCACACCTGCCCCTGGTGGAAGAACGACCCCCACGCGCCCGCCGAACTCGCTGCATCGAGGTCCGCGTCATCGAGCACGATCAGGGCGTTGTTGCCCCCGAGTTCCAGGGAGGCGCGCTTGAGCAGCCGCCCCGCGGTGGCGCCGACCAGGCGCCCGACCGCGGTGGAACCCGTGAACGCGACCATCGCGACGTCCGGATCGGCGGTCAGGGCCGCGCCCGGCTCGGCGTCGCCGGGCAGCACGTGCAGCACGCCGTCCGGCAGTCCCGCCTCCTCGAACAACCGCGCCACCACGTGGCCGCCCGCGACCGGGGTGTTGGGGTCGGGCTTCAGCAGCACCGCGTTGCCGAGCGCCAGCGCGGGCGCCACCGCGCGCATCGCCAGCAGCAGCGGGAAATTCCACGGGCTGATCACTCCGACCACGCCCAGCGGGACCCGCCGGGCGAGGCTGGTACGGCCGGGCGGGGTCGGCAGCAGCGTCCCCGGTGCCCTGGTGGCCAGGTCGGCGGCCACCCGCAGTTCGTCCCGCACCGACCGGATCTCGGCGTCGGCCTTGGCCGGGACGGCCCCGCCCTCGCGGACCAGCCACTCGGCGACCTCGGCCGCGTGCTCGCCGAGCCGGTGGGACGCCCGGCGCAGCACGGCGGCGCGCTCGGTGGCGGCCAGCCCCGCCCAGGCGGGCTGCGCGCGCCGTGCCGCGTCCGCGGCGCGCCGGACATCGGAGGCGTCCGCGGCCCGCACCGTCGCGAGCACCCGCCCGGTGGCGGGTTCCACCGACGCCATGGCGCCGCCCGAGGGCGTCCGCCGGCCGTCGCCGAAGGCCGCCCCCTCGGCGGCGGGCACCAGGAGCCCGGGCGTCACCGGATCCCTCCGCGCGCGTCCCGGCCTTCCGGCCGGGAATGGGACGGTACGCGGCGGCGGAGGCGGTGTTTCGCCGCGCACCTGCTCGGGGGCACGGCGTTGGCCACGCCGCGGGAACCAGGCGCGCACGACGTGCTGAGAGAGAACCGAACCGGCACAGCGACCTCCGATCTTCGGGTGGACCGGGCTGGTGCGACCCGGCTGGTGCTGAGGGGGACCCGGCCCTCCGCTGGACCGGCAGGCGGTCCGGGCCGGGGACCCCCTTCGTTGACGAGGAGCGGGGGGCGGCGTTCCTCTGATGGTGCGTTGTCGTGTCCGGCGGCCTTCGCGGGCGCGGCGTCGGCGCGCGATCCGCTACCGGGCGGCGGCCCGCGCCGGTCCCGGTATCGCGGCGGCCGGGTCGGCGGCCGTTGCCGCCCGGAGCGTCGGGTGTCTGGAGACCGGGGGAGGAGCCGGTGGCGCCGTGCGGGCGTACGCACGTCGTCCCGGTCCCGGGCCGGCAATATCACGGGGGATCCTCCCCGGAGAGCCGGCGGTCCGAACCGTGCCCGGTCACCGGCACGTCCACGAGCAGCGGCCCATCCGACGCCAGCCCCGCGGCCACCGCCGCGGCCAGCCGGCCGGCGTCGGTGACGCGCACCGACGCGATCCCGAAGAACTCCGCCGCCCGGCGGAAGTCCAGGTGCGGCGGGGAGAGGTCCAGGCCGACGTAGCGGCCGGTCCGGCGGGACGCGCCGTCCCGGCGGTCCAGCGTCTCCTTGAGCGTGCGGTACTCGCCGTTGGCGAGCACCACGAAGGTCACCGGCACCCGGTAGCGGGCGGCGGACCACAGCCCCTGCAGGCCGAACAGCGTGCAGCCGTCGCCCAGCACCGCCACCACCGGGCGGCGCAGATCGCCCAGGCGGGTGCCGACCGCCATCCCGATCCCCGACCCCAGCCCGCCGCCCACCGTGTGCACGTAGGACTTCGGGCGGTCCTGACGCAGCACCCGGCGCAGCAGCACCCCGCCGGTGATCGCCTCCTCCACCACTACGGCGTCCGCCGGGAGCGCCGACGCCACCGTGTGCACGGCCGCCAGCGGGTCCAGCGGCGCCGAGGCGCGCGCGGAGACGGCCGCGCGCACCTCGGCGGCCAGCCGGGCCCGGCGGCGCTCCGCCCGCTCACCGGCGGCGGCCGTCCGCTCCGCCGCGGCCGGCACCCGGCCGGCCAGCCGCCCGGCGAGCGCGGCCAGCGTGGGCCGCAGGCCGCCGACCAGCCCGGCGGCCACCGGGAAGTTGCGGCCGACCTCGTCGGGATCGGAGTCGATCTGCACCACCCGCGCCGACTCCGGGATCGGGTCGGCCGGTGTGTAGTGGTGCGCCATGAAGGCGTGCGTGCCCACGACGAGGACGACGTCGTGCCCGTCCAGCGCGCGGCGGATCTCGGCGTCGACCGGCTCCAGCGCCCCCGCGAACAGCGGGTGCGAGCCCGGGAAGTTGATGCCGTCGTTCATCGGCTGGTGGTAGACGACCGCGCCCAGCGCCTCGGCCACCGCGGTCAGCTCGGCCACCGCGCCCTCCCGGCCCACGCCGTCCCCGGCCACCACGACGGGGGCGCGGGCGGCGGCCAGCAGACCGGCCGCCTCGGCGAGCCCGGTGGCCGGGCCGGGGGCGGGCGGCGCGGAGCGGGCCGGCAGCGCCACGTCGGCGTCCTCGGCCAGCAGGTCCATGGGGACGGAGAGGAAGACCGGCCCGGCCGGGGGCCGCACCGCGAGCGCGAACGCGCGGCGCAGCAGCACCGGCAGGTCGTGGGCGTGCTGTACGTCGAACGCGGCCTTCACCGCGGGGCGGGCGATGCCGACCAGGTCGCCGGAGAGCATCGGGTCGCGGACGAGGTGCCGCCGGTCCTGCTGCCCGGCCGTCACCACCAGCGGCGTGCGCGAGCGCCGGGCGTTGAGCAGGCCCACCAGGCCGTTGGCCAGCCCGGCCGCGACGTGCAGGCTGACGAAGGCCGGGCGGCCGGTGGCGCGGGCGTAGCCGTCGGCCATGGCGACGACGGAGCCCTCCTGCACGCCGAGCACGTACTCGATGTCCGGGGCGTCGGCGAGCGCGTCCGTGAACGGCAGTTCCGTGGTGCCCGGGTTGCCGAACACCCGGTCCACCCGCTCGTCCCGCAGCACCCGCAGCAGGGCCTCGATCGGTCTCATCCGGCCGTCACCGCCCCGGCGCGCGGGCGCTCCGGCCGGGCCCAGGACCGCTCCACCTTGTCCAGCACGTCGTCGGCGTACAGCCGGATGGCCTGCTCCAGCGCGAACTCCGCCATGTAGCGGCGGAAGGCGTCGGCCGGCTCGTCGGCGAGGTTGAGCATGCGCCGGTTGGGCGCGACGGCGGGGCCGGACAGCCGCGCCGCGGCGGCCTCGACGGCGGCGTCCATGTCCCGCGGGTCCACGACCTCATCGCAGATCAGCCGGCCCTCCGGCGCCGCCGCCCGGATCTTGGCGCCCGACAGGATCACCCGGCGGGCCAGCCGGCCGCCGGCCAGCCGCCCCAGCCGCAGGTTCCCGGCGCCGGGCACGATGCCCTCCTGCGCGGCGGGCAGGCTGAAGTAGGCGTCGGCCGCGGCGATCACGTGGTCGAACACCAGCAGCAGCTGCATGCCGCCGCCGATGGCGAAGGTGTCCACCGCGGCGATCCACGGCTTGCCGGCCGGGTGGTGCCACCCCTCGGCGCCGCCGGGGACCGCCGGCCCGTGCCACAGCTTGCTGATGTAACCCAGTTCACGGCCGAGCAGGAAGTCCACGAACGAGATCCGGCCCGCGTGCAGCTCGGACAGGTTGATCCCGGCGCTGAACACCCGCCGGCCGGCGTAGCGGGGGTGCGTCATCACCGCGCCGCGCAGCACGCCCACCCGTACCTCCTCGTCGAGCAGCGCGAGGTCGACGGCCGTCTCCATGGCGGCGGTGAGCGCGTCGTCCTCGGCGTTGAGGCAGTGCTCGTTGTGGATGGTCAGGTGCGCCGCGCCCGAGCGCCGTTCGATCCGGACCGGACCGAGGTCCAGCCGTCCCGTCGCGCGGAACTCCGGAAGCAGGGCGACGGCGCGGTCCGTGGGCAGCCGCATGGCCTCCAGCAGGTGCTCTCCGCACTCCGGGGAGCGCAGCACCGCCTGGAAGAAGATGCCCTGGTCGATCTCGCGCCCCTCCTTGGCGGCCTGGGGCCGTCGGCGCTCCTCGGCGAGTTGCTCGCGGGTGGGCACCAGGCCGGGGAACTCCGTGGCCGCGGCGTGGACGAGGTCGGCGATCCGCCGCGGACGGGTCAGGTTCGCGGTCAGCCGGCGGTAGACCGTCTCGGCGTGCAGGCGCAGGAATCCGGCGCGGGCCGTACGGCAGGCGTCGTGCACCAGCGCGGCGGCGCGGTGCTGGGCGGGGTCGCGGGCGGGCCGGGCGGGCAGTGCGGCCAGCCGCTCCTCGCCCGCCTCGACGCGGGCGCCCAGCGCCGCGGCGTCCTCGGGCGGCACCACGCACCCCCCGGGCGGGCTCGGGACCGCGCCGTCCGGTGTCCCCGCGGCGCGGGCGCCTTCGGCCGTCACGGCGCCGTCGCGGGCAGGCCGGCCCGTGCGCGCTCGCGGCGCAGCTCCCGGTCGCAGGAGGCGAGGTGGGCGCCGAGCGCCTCCTCGAAACCGGTCGTCGCCGCGTCGAGCAGCAGCCGCCGGCGGATGGCCAGCTCCGGGCCCGCCACCCCCTCCAGTGACCGCGTCACGGCCGCCACCCGCTCCGCGACGTCGTCGGCGACCTCGTCCACGAGGCCGGCCGCGTGCGCCTCGGCCGCGCCCAGCCGGTCGCCGAACAGCACGAGCCCGCGGGCCCGGCCGCCCAGGCGGCCGGCCAGGCGGTGCACCACCATGCCCGGCCACGCGCCGCCCGCGCCGAGCGGCAGGCCGAACGTGGCCTCCGGCGTCGCGACGCGGTGGTCGGCGACCAGCAGCGCCTCCAGCGCCGGGCCGGTGCAGAACCCGTCCGCCACCGCGACCGTCGCGGCGCCGAGCCGTTCCACCCGGCGCAGCGCGCGCTCCCACTTGCCCACCAGGTGGATCTCCACATCCCCGGGCCACTCCGGGACGTCGGCGCCGGCCGGCGTGCCCGCGGCGTACAGCACCACGGGGCCGCCGGAGTCCTCCGCTCGGGCGCAGCAGTCCTCGACCTCCGCGACCAGCGACGCGCTCAGCGGCCGGTCGGCGCCGATCCGCACGCCCACCCGCCCGGCCACGCCGGGCATCGTGTCCATCGATGGCATCGTCCTCGCGTCCTCCGCTTTCCTGTCTCGGCCGGTCACCAGCGCAGCAGCGCGGTCTCGATGGTGGATCCCGGGCCCATGGTCATGAAGATCCCGTGGTCGCCGGGGGACACGGTCCCCTCCTCACGCAGCCGCTGGAAGGAGAACAGGAACGAGCCGCTGGAGAGGTTGCCGTAGTCGCGCAGCACGCTGGTGGTGTGCCGCAGGTCGTGCCGGGTCAGGCCGAGGTTGACCATCACCGAGTCGATGACCTTCTTGCCGCCGGAGTGCACCAGCCAGTGCGCGATGTCGCTGCGCCGCAGGCCGGTGCCGGCCAGCAGTTCGCCGACGACCGCCTCGGCGTTGGCGCCCACGACGTAGGGGATGTCCCGGTCGAGGAAGAAGCTGAACTTACCGGCGGCGTCGTCCCAGTCGTAGCGCATGGCCTCGATGGCGTCGGGGATGATGCGGCTCGCCGAGCGCAGCACCTGTGGCCCGCCGCCCTTATCGTGCGGGCCGCCGCTGACCACGGCCACGGCGGCGGCGCCGTCGCCGAACAGGCTGTTGACGACCGAGGTGCGCATGGTGCCGTCGAAGACGTAGGCGGCCGAGCACGCCTCGACGCACAGCATCACGGCGAGCTCGCCCGGGTGGGATCGCGCCCACCCGGTGACCGCCGCCAGGCCGTTCAGCCCGGCGTTGCACCCCATGCCGACGACGTCCAGCCGGGCGCAGTTGCGCGCCAGCCCCAGTTCGCGGATCAGCAGGGCGCTGAACCCCGGGGTCAGGAAGCCGGTCGAGGACACGCAGCACAGGTAGCGCACCTCGCCGGGGTCGGCGTCCAGGTCCTTCAGGCAGGCCTGCAGGGCCCGCGACCCCATGTCCAGCCCCTGCTCGCGGTGCTTGGCCAGGAGCTCGCCCTGGGTCTCGGTGCGGCGCGCCCCGCCGGGCCCCTCCGGGGGCAGGGTCAGGTGCCGCCGGTCGATCGCGCTGTTGCGGAAGACCGACCGGACGCGCGGGTCCTCGATCCGGTAGATGTCGAGGAGTTCCTCCTGCGTGTACGACAGCGCCGGAACGGCCGTTCCCGCTCCGACGATTCTCGGGGGTGTCTCCCGCTCCGCGGCGGCGCGGGACGATTCCGGTGCCGCGGCATTCCGCTGCGTCACGGGGTCCGGCGCCATTCGCGTCGTCGGGGATATTCGGTCGGTCGGATCTGCATAGCCGGAATTGGGTGCCTGCGTCATCGGAACCTCACGCGAAGTCCTTGCTCGTGATCGCGCCTGACGTGCGGATTGCGCGGCGCGACGGCTCCTGGGGTCGTGCCCCGGGCCTGCCCCGCAAGGGAACCATTGCATGCTAGGGGGAAATGTGGCTGACGTTCCAGCATTTTTCGGAAATTGCGGGTGAATTGCAATTCCTAGGGGTGAATAGGGGGGAGGTAGGGGATCCGGCGTCGCTTATAGGGGTTTTGCGGTGCTGTCCCGTCCCCAATCATTGACCTGTCCAATCGCCGGTTTTCCGGCCCTCGGCCACCGTTTCGGCGACACCGATTTCGCGTCGGCCGGCCGGAGCGGGCGAGCGGTGCGCATTGCGAGGAGGGGTGGGACGATGACGCGTTCCGGGCTGATCCGGCCGCTGCCGGAGACCCTGCGGGAGCGGGCCGCCGCCCATGGAGACCGGACGGCCTTCCGCGACCCGTGGCGCAGCCTCGGTTACGCCGAACTGGAGCGCCGCACCGCCCGGCTGGGCGGTCACCTCGCCGGACTCGGGGTGTGCGCCGGCGAACGCGCCGTCATCCTGCTCGGCGACCGGGTCGAGACCGTGGAGAGCTACCTCGCGGTGACGCGCGCGGGCGGTGTCGGCGTGCCCGTCAACCCGCACAGCTCCGCCGCCGAACTCGGCCACATCCTCGCCGACAGCGGTGCGGTGCTCGTCATCACCGATCCGGCCCGGCTGGAGGTGCTGCGCCGCGCGGTCGGCGACGGTCCCCTGCCGTCCGTCGTGCTGGCCGGGCCCCCCGGCGGCGGCCCCGCCGACGACGCGGCCGTCCTCGCCGGCACGGCGGACTTCGAACGGCTGGCCACCACCGATCCGGCCCGCCCCGCGCCCGACGACCTCGGCCTCGACGCCCCCGCCTGGCTGCTCTACACCTCCGGCACCACCGGCCGCCCCAAGGGCGTGCTCTCCACCCAGCGCTCCTGCCTGTGGTCGGTGGCCTCCTGCTACGCGCCGATCCTCGGGCTGTCCGCCACGGACCGGGTGCTCTGGCCGCTGCCGCTCTTCCACAGCCTCGCGCACATCCTCTGCGTCCTGGGCGTGACGTCGGTGGGCGCCACCGCGCACATCCTGCCCTCGGCCGCCGCCGGCGACGTCCTGGACGAGCTGCACCGCGACGCCTACACCCTCGTGGCCGGCGTCCCCGCCCTCTACCACCACCTGCTGCGCACCCGCGAGCAGGACCGGCCGGACACCGCCGCGCTGCGGGTCTGCCTGTCCACGGGAGCCGTCACCGCCGCGTCGCTGCGCCGGGACTTCGAGGCGGCCTTCGCCGTGCCACTGGTCGACAGCTACGGCAGCACCGAGACCTGCGGCGCGATCACCATGACCCGGCCGGGCACCCCCGCGCCGGACGGGTCATGCGGCATCCCGGTCCCCGGGCTGCGGGTCCGCCTCGTCCACCCCGACACCGGCCGCGACGTCGCGGCGGGGGAGGAGGGCGAGGTGTGGGTCGCCGGCCCCAACCTGATGCTCGGCTACCACGGACGGGCCGATGACACCGCCGCCGCTCTGCGCGACGGCTGGTACCGCACCGGCGACCTCGCCCGCCAGGACGCGGCGGGTTTCCTCGCCATCAGCGGCCGGCTCAAGGAACTCATCATCCGCGGCGGGGAGAACATCCACCCGGCGGAGATCGAGGACGTGGTCCGCGAGGTTCCCGGAGTCGCGGACGCGGCCGCCGCCGGCCGCGCCGACGAGACACTGGGCGAGGTCCCCGTCGTCTACGCGGTCCCTGAGGACGGCGGCACCCTGGACCCCGAGAAGATCTTCGCGGCCTGCCGCGACCGGCTGTCCTACTTCAAGGTCCCCGAGGCGCTCTACCAGGTGCCGCGCATCCCGCGGACCGGATCGGGCAAGGTCGTCCGGCACGCGCTGGCCGACGGGCCGCACACCCTCGTGGCGTCCGCCCGGCAGCACGGCGCGCCGGTGCCGGCCGAGCAGCCCCCGGCCGGAGGCGACCCGGCGGTCGCGGGCGCGCTGCGCCGCCGCATCGGCGGCCTGCCGGACGCGGCGCGGGCCCGCCACCTCGGCCGGCTCGTGCGTGCCGAGGTCGCCGAAGTACTCGGCCTGCCCGGCCCGGACGCGGTCGGCGCGCTTCGCTCATTCCGGGAGCTCGGATTCGACTCCGCCACCGCGGTGCGGCTGCGCAACCGGCTGACGGCGGCCACCGGCCTGCGGCTGCCCGCCACACTCGCCTTCGACCACCCCACACCGGCCGCGGTGGCCGGCCGCCTGGGCCGGGACCTGCTGGGGGATCCCGGCCCGGCTCGCCGGCCGGTGCGAACGCCGGGCGGGCCGGACGAACCGATCGCGATCGTCGGCATGGCCTGCCGGTACCCCGGCGCGGTCGGCTCCCCCGAGGAGCTGTGGCGGCTGGTCGCCGAGGGCCGCGACGCGGTCGCGGACTTCCCCGGCGACCGGGGCTGGGACCTGGCGAGCCTCTTCCACCCCGACCCCGGCCACCCCGGTACCAGCTACGTGCGATCCGGGGGGTTCCTCGACGGCGCGGGGGAGTTCGACGCCGGGTTCTTCGGGATCAGCCCGCGTGAGGCGCTGGCCATGGACCCGCAGCAGCGGCTGCTGCTGGAGGTGGCCTGGGAGGCGGTCGAACGCGCCGGCATCGACCCGGCCGCGTTGCGCGGCACCGCCACCGGGGTGTTCGCGGGCGTGATGTTCCACGACTACGCCTCCGGCGCCGGCCGGGTACCCGAAGGACTGGAGGGCTATCTGGGCACCGGTGGTGCGGGCAGCGTCGCGTCCGGCCGCATCTCCTACGCGCTGGGCCTGGAAGGGCCGGCGGTGACGGTGGACACCGCTTGCTCGTCGTCGCTGGTGGCGCTGCACCTGGCGGCGCAGGCGCTGCGGCGCGGCGAGTGTGCCATGGCGCTCGCGGGCGGGGTCGCGGTCATGGCGACCCCCGAGGTCTTCGTCGAGTTCAGCCGCCAGCGGGGCCTGGCCCCCGACGGCCGGTGCAAGCCGTTCGCCGCCGCGGCCGACGGCACGGGCTGGTCCGAAGGGGCCGGGGTGCTGCTCGTGGAGCGGCTGTCCGACGCCGAACGGCTCGGGCACCCCGTCCTCGCGGTCCTCCGCGGCTCGGCGGTCAACCAGGACGGCGCCAGCAACGGTCTCACCGCGCCCAGCGGCCCCGCCCAGCAGCGCGTCATCCGCCAAGCCCTCGACGACGCGGGCCTCACGCCCGCCGACGTGGACGCCGTGGAGGCGCACGGCACCGGCACCACCCTCGGCGACCCGATCGAGGCGCAGGCGCTGATCGCCACCTACGGCCGGGACCGGCCCGCCGGCCGGCCGCTCCGGCTCGGCTCGCTCAAATCCAACATCGGGCACGCCCAGGCGGCCGCGGGGGTCGGTGGCGTCATCAAGATGGTGCAGGCCATGCGGCACGGCACGCTGCCGAAGACCCTGCACGTGGACGCGCCGTCGCCGCACGTGGACTGGACGGCCGGCGCGGTGGAACTCCTGACCGAGGCCGTCCCGTGGCCGGAGGCGGGCCGTCCCCGCCGGGCGGCGGTGTCCTCGTTCGGGGTGAGCGGCACCAACGCGCACGTCATCCTGGAACAGGGCCCCGGCCGGCCCGCCGAACCGCCCGCCCCCGCACCGGCCGCTTCGGCCGGCCGCCCCGTGCTGTGGCCGCTGTCCGCCCGGGACGAGTCCGCGCTCCGCGCGCGGGCGGCGGCGCTGCTGGCGCACCTGGAGCAGCGTCCCGAGCCGGACCCGGCCGACGTCGGGCACGCGCTGGCCACCACGCGCACCGCCATGGCACATCGCGCGGCCGTCATCGGCGCCGGGCGGGACGCGCTGGCGGCCGGGCTGCGTGCACTGGCCGACGGCACCGCCGCCCCCGGCCTCGTGCGCGCGACAGCGGGCACCGGCGACGGCGGGAGCGTCTTCGTGTTCCCCGGTCAGGGGGCACAGTGGGTGGGGATGGGCGCGGAGCTGCTGGAGTGCTCGCCGGTGTTCGCCGACCGGATCGCGGAGTGCGCCGATGCGCTGCGGCCGTTCACCGGCTGGGGTCTGGTGGACGTGCTGCGGGGTGCCGAAGGCGCGCCCGGGTTCGACCGGGTGGACGTGGTGCAGCCCGCCACCTGGGCGGTCATGGTGGCGCTGGCGGAGATGTGGCGCTCGTACGGAGTGGAGCCCGCGGCCGTCGTGGGGCATTCGCAGGGGGAGATCGCGGCGGCGTGCGTCGCGGGCGCGCTGTCCCTCGCGGACGCCGCACGTGTGGTGGCCTTGCGCAGCCGGGCCATCCGGGCGCTCGCCGGACGCGGCGGCATGGTCTCCGTCGCCCTGTCCGAGCCGGACGCCCGCGCCCGTATCGCCGGCCGGTCCGGCCGGCTCTCCCTCGCCGCGGTGAACGGCCCGTCGTCGGTGGTGGTCTCCGGCGAACCGGCCGCCCTGGACGGCCTCCTCACCGAGTGCGAGCGAGACGGCGTCCGGGCGCGGCGCATCCCGGTGGACTACGCCTCCCACTCGCCGCAGGTCGAGGAACTGCGCGCCGAGCTGCTGGACGTCCTCGCGCCGATCCGGCCACGGGCCGCCGAGGTGCCCCTCTACTCCACCGTCGAAGGCAGCCGGCTGGACACCACCACGATGGACGCCGGGTACTGGTACCGCAACCTGCGCGGCACCGTCGGCTTCGAACCCGCCATCCGGGCCCTCATCGACGAGGGGCACCGGCACTTCGTCGAGGTCAGCCCGCACCCCGTGCTCACCGCCAGCGTGCAGGAGACGGCCGAGGCGGCCGGTCAGCACACCGGCGCCGCGCCCGATGCAGCCGTGGACGTGTCCGTGCTCGGCACCCTGCGCCGCAACGACGGCGGCCCGGTCCGGCTCGTCACCGCGCTGGCCGAGGCGCACGCCGCCGGGCTCGCCCTCGACTGGGACGCCGTGTTCGCCGGCCGCCCCGGCCGGCACGTGGACCTGCCCACCTACCCCTTCCAGCGCCGCCGCTACTGGCTGACGCGCTCCGCCGGGCCCGCCGCGGACGTCGCCGCCGCCGGCCTGCGGGCCGCCGGCCATCCACTGCTCGGCGCCGCCGCCCCGGTCGCCGACTCCGGCGGTGTGCTGCTCACCGGCCGGATCGGGCTCGGCAGCCACCCGTGGCTGGCCGACCACACCGTCATGGGCGCCGTCCTGCTGCCCGGCAGCGCCTTCGTCGAGATGGCGATCCGCGCCGGCGACGAGACCGGCTGCGACCTGGTCGAGGAACTCACCCTCGAAACGCCCCTGCCACTGCCCGAGCACGGCGCCCTCGACCTCCAGGTCGCGGTCGGCGCCCCCGACGGCACCGGCCGCCGCCCCCTCACCGTGCACGCCCGCCCGGCCGACGCCCCCGCCGATGCGTCCTGGACCCGGCACGCCACCGGAACGCTGTTCCGCGGCGCCGCCGCCCCGCCCGGCCTGACCGAATGGCCGCCCGCCGGTGCCGACCCCGCCGACCTGGACGGCTACTACGACCGGCTCGCCGCCTCCGGCGCCGACTACGGTCCGGCCTTCCGCGGCCTGCGGCGGGCATGGCGCCGCGGCGCCGAGGTGTTCGCCGAGGTCGCGCTGCCGGACGACGCGACGGACACCGGGAACGGCGCTCCGCCCGATTCCGGCACCGCCTTCGCCCTGCACCCGGCCCTGCTGGACGCCTGCCTGCACGGCATGGACCTGGGCGCCCTCGACCCCGGCGACGAGCCGCGGGAGGACCCGGCGCGCCGTCGGCTCGCCTTCGCCTGGAGCGGGGTCGCGCTGCACGCGACCGGTGTCCGGGCGGTGCGGGTACGGCTGGCCCCGGCCGGCCCGGACGCCGTCGCCGTGACGGTGGCCGACACGGCGGGCGCCCCGGTCGCGTCGGTGGCCGCGCTCGCCGTTCGCCCGGTCGGCACCGGCCGGCCGGCCGCCGAGCCCGCGGCGGCGCCCGAGTCGCTGTACCGCGTCGCCTGGCGCGACCTGCCCACCACGGGCGTCCCGTCGGCCACCGGACGCTGGGCCGTGTGCGGCGGCGACCCGCTGAATCTCGCCGCCACGGCGCCCGGCGGCGCGCGCCCGGACCGCCACACCGACCTTGCGGCCCTGCGCGCCGGCCTCGACCGGGGCGCGCCGGCGCCCGATGTGGTCCTGGTGTCCCTCGCGCCGGAGCCCGGCCTGCCCATGGCCGACCTGCCCGCGCGGGTGCGCGCCCTCCTCGGCGAGCAGCTGGACCGGCTGCGCGACTGGCTGGCCGACGACCGGCTGGCCGCCTCCCGCCTGATCGTCGCCACCCGTGGCGCCGCGCTCGGCGCCACCGACCCCGACGGTCCGCCCGACCTCGCCACCGCGCCCGTGTGGGGGCTGCTGCGCTCGGCGCAGTCCGAACACCCCGGCCGGTGCACGCTGCTGGACGTCGACGACCACCCCGCGTCGGCCCGGCTGCTGGCCGCCGCCGTGGCGACCGGCGAACCGCAGCTGGCACTGCGCGCCGGCCGCGTCCTCGTGCCGCGGCTCATCCGGGCGGCACCGCAGGATCCCGCCGCCGCGGCACCACCGTTCGACCCCGAGGGCACCGTGCTGGTCACCGGCGGCACCGGTGGGCTGGGAGCGCTCGTCGCCCGCCACCTCGCCGCGCGCGGCGCCCGGCACCTGCTGCTGGCCGGCCGCCGTGGCCCGGCCGCCGACGGCGCGGCCCGCCTCTCCGCCGAACTCGCCGAGCTGGGGGCCGCCGCCACCGTCGCCGCCTGCGATGTCGCCGACCGGGACGCGCTGCGCGAACTGCTGGCCGGTGTGCCGGCCGCCCACCCGCTGACCGCCGTGGTGCACACCGCCGGCGTCGTGGCCGACGGCGTCCTGGAATCGCTGACCCCCGACCGGATCGACCGCGTGCTGCGCCCCAAGCTGGACGCCGCCCTGCACCTGCACGAGCTCACCCGCGAGCACGACCTCGCCGCGTTCGTCCTCTACTCCTCCGCGGCCACGACCTTCGGCAGCCCCGGCCAGGGCAACTACGCCGCCGCCAACGCCTTCCTCGACGCGCTCGCCCACCACCGGCGGCACGCCGGGCTGCCCGCGGTCTCGCTCGCCTGGGGCCTGTGGGCCGAGCGGGCCGGGATGGGCGGCCGGCTCGGCCACGCCGACCTGCGGCGCATGGCGCGCGGCGGAACGCTCGCACTGTCCGAACGGGAGGGCCTCGCGCTCTTCGACGCCGCCGGGACGGCCGGCCACCCCGTGCTGGTGCCGGTGCGGCTGGACACCGCCGCCCTGCGGACCGGCGCGGCCGAACCCCCGTCCGCGCTGCTGCGCGACCTGGCGCCGGCCCCGGCGCGCCGCGCCGCCGCGAACCCGGCCACCACGGACGACGGCTCCCTCCCCGCCCGGCTCGCCGCGCTCCCGGAGGCCGACCGCCGGCACGAACTGCTCGACCTCGTGCGCGGCCACGCGGCCGCCGTGCTGGGGCACGCCACGCCGGACGCGGTGACCCCCGGCGGTTCCTTCAAGGAACTCGGATTCGACTCCCTCACCGCGGTCGAGCTGCGGAACCGGCTGAACACGGCCACCGGACTGCGGCTCTCGCCCACGGTCACCTTCAACCACCCCACCCCCGCCGCCATGACCGAGCACCTGGCCGCCCAACTCCTCGGGCCGACGCTCGCCCCCGCGCCGGCCGCCCGGGCCGTCGGCGCCGACGACGACCCGATCGTGATCGTCGGCATGAGCTGCCGGTTCCCCGGCGGGGTGGAGTCTCCAGAGGACCTGTGGCGCGTGGTCGCGGACGGCACCGACGTCGTCGGCGGGCTGCCCACCGACCGTGGCTGGGACCTCGACGGTCTGTACGATCCCGACCCCGGCAAGCGGGGACACAGCTATACCCGGTCGGGCGGGTTCCTCCGCGACGTCGCCGGATTCGACGCCGGGTTCTTCGGGATCGGCCCCCGCGAGGCGACCGCGATGGACCCGCAGCAGCGGCTGCTGCTGGAGGCAGCCTGGGAGGCCGTCGAACGCGCCGGCATCGACCCCGCCACCCTGCGCGGCACCCGGACCGGGGTGTTCGCCGGCACCCACGGCCAGGACTACGGAGCCCTGCTTTCGGCCGACCCCCAGGATTTGGAGGGCTACCTGGCCACCGGCAGCGCCGCCAGCGTCGCCTCGGGCCGGATCGCCTACACCCTGGGCCTCGAAGGCCCCGCGGTGACCGTGGACACCGCCTGCTCGGCCTCCCTCGTCGCGCTGCACCAGGCCGTGCAGGCGCTGCGCCAGGACGAGTGCACGCTGGCCCTGGTCGGCGGCGTCTCGGTCATGTCCACCCCGGAAGGGCTCGTCGCGTTCAGCCGGCAGCGGGCGCTGTCCGCCGACGGGCGGTGCCGGGCGTTCGCGGCCGGCGCCGACGGCACGGGCCTGTCCGAGGGCGTCGGCATGCTGGTGGTGGAGCGGCTGTCCGACGCCGAGCGCAACGGCCACGCCGTGCTCGCCGTCGTCCGCTCGACCGCGGTGAACCAGGACGGTGCGAGCAACGGTCTCACCGCGCCGAACGGCGGCGCCCAGGAGCGCGTGATCCGCCGTGCGCTGGACGCAGCCGGGCTCTCCCCGGCCGAGGTCGACGCGGTGGAGGCGCACGGCACCGGCACGGAGCTGGGCGACCCGATCGAGGCGGAGGCGCTGATCGCCGCCTACGGCCAGGACCGTCCGGCCGGGCGTCCGCTGTACCTGGGGTCGGTGAAGTCCAACATCGGGCACACCCAGGCCGCGGCGGGCATGGCCGGGGTGATCAAGATGGTCCAGGCCATGCGGCACGGGCAGCTGCCGCGCACGCTGCACGTCGACGCGCCCACCCCGCACGTCGACTGGTCGGCGGGCGCAGTGGAATTGCTCACCGAGCACCGGCCGTGGCCTGAGACCGGCCGGCCGCGCCGGGTCGGGGTGTCATCCTTCGGCATCAGCGGCACCAACGCGCACGCCATCCTGGAACAGCCGCCGGTGAACGCACCCGTCGCCGAGCCCGCCGCCACGGACCCGGCGGCGCCGGTGCCGTGGGTGCTGTCCGGCGGGGACGAGGCGGCGCTGCGGGCGCAGGCGGCCCGGCTGCTCGACCACGTGCGGAGCGAGCCCGAAGCCGACCCGGCCGACGTCGGGTACGCCCTGGCCACCACGCGCACGGCGTTCGGGCACCGCGCGGCCGTCGTCGGCACCGGACGGAACGAACTGCTGGCCGGCCTGGAGGCGCTCGCGGCGGGGGCCGAGAATCCCGGGATCCTGCGCGGTTCCGCGCTCGCGGCGGACCGTGGGCCGGTGTTCGTGTTCCCTGGTCAGGGGGCGCAGTGGGTGGGGATGGGCGCGGAGCTGCTGGACGCCGTGCCGGTGTTCGCGGAGCGGATCGCGGAGTGTGCCGCCGCTCTGGAGCCGTTCACCGGCTGGGGGCTCGTGGACGTGCTGCGGAGTGCCGAATGCGCGCCCGGATTCGAGCGGGTGGACGTGGTACAGCCCGCCACCTGGGCGGTCATGGTGGCGCTGGCCGAGGTGTGGCGCTCGTACGGAGTGGAACCCGCCGCCGTCGTCGGGCACTCGCAGGGCGAGATCGCGGCGGCGTGCGTCGCGGGCGCGCTCTCCTTGGACGATGCCGCCCGGGTGGTGGCGCTGCGCAGCCGGGCCATCCGGGCGCTGGCCGGACGCGGTGGGATGGTCTCCGTCGCGGCGGCCGAAGCCGACGTCCGGAGCCGGATCGCGGGCCGGGACGGGCTCGCGGTGGCGGCGGTGAACGGCCCCTCGTCGGTGGTGGTCTCCGGTGAGGAGGCCGCCCTGGACGGCCTCCTCACCGAGTGCGAGCGCGACGGGGTCCGCGCGCGGCGCATCCCGGTGGACTACGCCTCCCACTCGCCGCAGGTCGAGGAACTGCGCGCCGAACTGCTGGACGTGCTCGCCCCGATCCGGCCGGGTACCGCCCGGATCCCGGTGTACTCCACCGCCGAAGGCGGCTGGCTGGACACCGCGACGATGGACGCCGGGTACTGGTACCGCAACCTGCGCGGCACCGTGGGATTCGAACCCGCCGTCCGCGCCCTCATCGACGAGGGGTACCGGCACTTCGTGGAGGTGAGCCCGCACCCGGTCCTCACCACCGCCGTCCAGGAGATCGCCGAGACGACCGCCCCCGCGGCCGTCGTCGGCACGCTCCGCCGGGACGACGGCGGCCCCGCCCGGCTGGCCGCCGCGCTGGCCACGGCGCACGTGGCCGGTATCGGTCTCGACTGGACCACGGTGTTCGCCGGCCGCCCGGGGCGGCGCCTCGATCTGCCCACCTACCCCTTCCAGCGCCGCCGCTACTGGCTGGACCGCGCGTCCCGCCCCTCGGGCGACATCACCTGGGCCGGCCTGACCTCGGCCGGCCACCCCCTGCTCGGCGCCGCGGTCGCTCTCCCCGGCTCCGGCGGCATCCTGCTCACCGGCCGCCTCACCGAATCCACCCTGCCCTGGCCGGCCGAGTCAGCGGAGCCACCGGCGGCGGCCGTCCTCGACCTGGCCTTCCGCGCCGCCGACGAGGCCGGATGCGACCTGGTCGAGCGCCTCACCGTCGACACCCCGCTCCGCCTTCCCGAGAGCGGCGCGCTGCACCTGCGCCTCACCGTCGACGCCCCCGGACCCGGGGGACGCCGCCCCTTCACCCTGCACACCCGGCCCGAGGACGCCGCTCCGGACGCGCCGTGGACCCGCAACGCGACCGGTGACCTCGCGATCGCGTCACCCGAGCCGGTGGCGCCGCCGGCCGACCGCGCCGCGTGGCCGCCCGTGGGCGCGGAACCGGTCGCCGTCCCGGCTGAGGCGTCCGCCGTGGGACTGCGGGCGGCCTGGCGGCACGGCGACGCGGTGTACGCCGAGGTCGTGCTGCCCGAGGACACCGCGGCCGAGGCCGACCGATTCGGGCTGCACCCGGCCCTGTTGGACGCCGCCCTGCGCGCGGACGGCCTGGCCGGTGCCGTGCCGGACTCCGCGATGTTCGCCGCGGAGTGGAGCCGGGTGCGGCTGCACGCCAGCGCCGCGGCGGAACTCCGGGTCCGGCTCGCCCGCGTCGGCGCGGAGACCCTGGTGGTGACCGCGGCCGACCCGGCCGGCGCGCCGGTGCTCAGCGCGGAGGCGGTCACGCTGCGGCCGCGGCCGTCCGCGACGCCGGCGCGGCGCGACGCGCTGTTCCGGCTCGACTGGGTCGACGTCGACACCGACACCGTGGCCCCCGCCGCGCCCGTGCGCCCATGGGCGCTGCTCGGGGCGGACGCCGCGGCCGAGGACGGGCCGCTCGCCGCACCGGCCGGTGCCGGGGCGCCTGAGGGGCGGACCGGCGCGTTCACCGACATCGACGACCTGCTCCGCGGCGGCACCTCGGGCGCCCCCCTGCCGGAGACCGTCATCGTCGGCTGCCCGTCGGGCCGGGCGGTCGACCCGGCCGCCGGGGCCCGCGTCGCCGTGCTCCGCGCACTCGACCTGCTGCGCCGCTGGCCGGTCGAGGAACGGCTCGACGGCGTCCGCCTGGTCCTGGTGTCCCGGGGGGCCGTCGCCACCCCGGGCGACGCGCCCGCCGATCCGGCGCAGGCCGCCGTCTGGGGACTGGTCCGCTCCGCGCAGGCCGAGCACCCCGGCCGGTTCGTGCTCGCCGACGTCGACGGCTCCGCGACGTCGGCCCGGGCGCTCCTCGCCGCGGTGGCCACCGGCGAACCGCAGTTCGCCGTGCGCGACGGATCCGTCAAGGTCCCCCGTCTGACGCGGGCGGCACCCGCGCCGACGGCGCCCCGGCGGCTCGACCCGGACGGCACCGTGCTGGTGACCGGCGGCCCCGGCACGCTCGGCGGCCTGGTCGCCCGTCACCTGGCCGCCGCGCACGGCGTCCGCCACCTGCTGCTGATCAGCCGGCGCGGCGACACCGCGCCCGGTGCGGCGCGGCTGCGCGCGGACCTGGCCGGGCTGGGCGCCGCGGTCACCATCGCCGCGTGCGACGTCGCGGACCGCGAGCGGCTGCGCGCCGTCCTCGACGCCATCCCCGCCGCGCGTCCGCTGACGGCGGTGGTGCACGCCGCGGGGGCGACCGACGACGGCCTGACCACCGACCTCACCCCCGAGCGGGTCGAGCGGGTGCTGCGCCCCAAGGCCGACGGCGCCCGTCACCTGCGCGAACTCACCCGCGACCGGGACCTCGCGGCGTTCGTGCTGTTCTCCTCGGCGGCCGGCACGATCGGCAGCGCCGGCCAGGGCAACTACGCCGCCGCCAACGCCTTCCTCGACGCCTACGCCGGGCGGCTCCGCGCCGAGGGCGTCCCCGCGGTCGCGCTGGCATGGGGCCTGTGGGCGGAACGCAGCGAACTCACCGGGGCTCTCGGCGCGGCCGACCTCGCCCGGATCGCCCGCGGCGGCACGCTGCCGCTCGCCACGGACGAGGCGCTGGCGCTGTTCGACGCGGCGCTCGGCGGCACCGACGCGGTGCTGCTCCCCGTCCGTCTCGACGTCGCCGCCCTCCAGGCCGCCGGCCGGCCGGTGCCGCCGGTGCTCCGCGGTCTGCTCCGCCCCGCCCGCCGCCGGGCGGCCCGCGCCGCCGGGCAGGCCGGCGGCGGGAAGCCGGCGGCCGAACGGCTGGCCGCCCTTCCGGCGGCCGAACGCCGCCGGGAGGTGCTGGAGCTCGTCCGCGCGACCGCGGCCGCCGCCCTCGGCCACCCGGCCCCGGACGCGCTGGACGCCGACCGCGCCTTCCGCGAGCTCGGCTTCGACTCCCTCACCGCCGTGGACGTGCGCAACCGGCTGCGGTCCGCCACCGGGCTGCGCCTGCCCACCACCCTGGTGTTCGACCACCCGACCCCGGCGGCGCTCGCCGACCATCTGCTGGCCGAACTGTCGGGCGCGCCGGGCCCGGACGCCGCCCCGGAGCCGCCGGCCGCCCGGCCCGGCGATGCGGGAGAGCCGATCGCCATCGTCGGGATGGGCTGCCGGTTCCCCGGCGGGGTGCGCTCGCCCGAGGACCTGTGGCGGCTGCTCGCGGCGGGCGGCGACGCGATCTCGGACTTCCCGGCCGACCGCGGCTGGGACCTCGACGCCCTCTACCACCCCGACCCCGACCACCCCGGCACCAGCTACACCCGCTCCGGCGGCTTCCTGCACGACGCGGCCGAGTTCGACGCCGACTTCTTCGGCATCAACCCCCGCGAGGCCGCGGTCATGGACCCGCAGCAGCGGCTGCTGCTGGAGGTCTCCTGGGAGGCGCTGGAGCGGGCCGGGATCGACCCGTCCGGGCTGCGCGGCGGCCGGGTCGGCGTCTTCGCCGGTTCCAGCGGGCAGGACTACGCCACCCTGGCCGGCGCCGTGCCCGAGGCCGACCAGGGCTACCTCGTCACCGGCTCCGGGGCCGCGGTGCTGTCCGGCCGGGTCTCCTACGCGTTCGGCCTGGAGGGGCCGGCGGTCACGGTGGACACCGCGTGCTCGTCGTCCCTGGTGGCGCTGCACCTGGCCTGCCAGGCGCTGCGCCAGGGCGAGTGCTCCCTGGCGCTGGCCGGCGGCGTCACGGTGACCGCCACACCGGCCACGTTCGTGGCGATCAGCCGGCAGCGCGGCCTCGCGCCCGACGGCCGCTGCAAGGCGTTCTCGGCGCGGGCGGACGGGTTCGGGATGTCCGAGGGCGCCGGCATGCTCGTCGTGGAGCGGCTCTCCGACGCCCTCGCCAACGGCCACCCGGTGCTCGCGGTGGTGCGCGGGTCGGCGGTCAACCAGGACGGCGCCAGCAACGGTCTCACCGCGCCGAACCGTGGCGCGCAGGAACGGGTGATCCGCCAGGCGCTGGCCGCGGCCCGGCTCGCCCCGGCCGAGGTGGACGCCGTGGAGGCGCACGGCACCGGCACCCGGCTCGGCGACCCCATCGAGGCGCACGCGCTCATGGCCACCTACGGGCAGGACCGGCCCGCCGGCCGGCCGCTGCGCATCGGCTCCGTCAAGTCAAACATCGGCCACACCCTCGGCGCCGCCGGGGTCGCGGGCGTCATCAAGACGGTGCTGGCGCTGGGGCACGGCGAACTGCCGCGCACCCTGTACGCCGACGACCCGTCCCCGGACATCGACTGGTCGGCGGGGACGGTCGCCCCGCTCACCGAGGCGATGCCGTGGCCCGAGACCGGGCGGGCGCGCCGGGCGGGGGTCTCCTCCTTCGGTATCAGCGGCACCAACGCGCACGTCGTCCTGGAGCGGCCGCCGGACCCGCCCGCCGACGGCGCGGACCACGGCCGGCCCGCAGGGGGGTCCAGTGCCGCGCCCGCCGTCCCGTGGCTGCTCACCGCCAAGAGCGAGGCGGCGCTGCGCGGCCAGGCCGCCCGCCTGCTCGACCACCTCGCCGAGCACCCGGACGCGCGCCCCGTCGACGTCGGCGCGGCGCTCGCCACCACCCGCGCGGCGTTCCCGCACCGCGCCGCCGTGGTCGCCACCGACCACGACGCGTTCACCGCGGGGCTGCGCGCCCTCGTGCACGGCGAGCCCGCGGTGGACGTCCACCGCGGCACCGCCGAGACCGCCGGCCGCACCGCGTTCCTGTTCTCCGGGCAGGGCGCGCAGCGCCCGCGCATGGGCGCCGGACTGCGCTCCGCCCACCCGGTGTTCGCCGGGGTGTTCGACGACGTGGCCGCCCGCCTGGACGCCGAACTGGCCGGATACGTCGACGTCCCGCTCCGCGAGGTGCTCGCCGCCGAACCCGGTTCCCCCGCGGCCGGCCTGCTGGACCGCACCGTCTACACCCAGACCGCGCTGTTCGCCTTCGAAACGGCGGCGTTCCGGCTCCTCGACCACCTCGGCGTGCGCCCCGACGTGCTGCTGGGCCACTCGATCGGGGAGCTGGCCGCCGCGCACGCGGCCGGCGTGCTCTCCCTCGATGACGCCTGCACCCTGGTCGCCGCGCGCGCCCGGCTGATGCAGGCACTGCCCGGCGGCGTGATGCTCTCGGTACGCGCCCCCGAGGCGGAGGTCCGTCCGCTGCTCACCGGCCTGGCCACCGAGGCGGGGATCGCCGCGGTCAACGGTCCGCAGGCCACCGTGCTGTCCGGGACGGCCGCCGCGGTGGAGCGGATCGCCGGTGTGCTCGCCGAGCGGGGCGTGCGGACCCGGCGGCTGCGGGTGAGTCACGCGTTCCATTCGCCGCTGATGGAGCCGATGCTGGCGGAGTTCCGCGCCGTGGCCGAACGGGTCGGCTACGCCGAGCCGCGCATCCCGGTGGTCTCCGACCTCACCGGCGAAATCGCCGATCCCGCCGAGATCACCACCGCCGACTACTGGGTCCGGCACGTCCGCTGTCCCGTCTGGTTCGCCGACGGCCTCACCCGGCTGCGCGACCTCGGCTGCACCACCCTGCTGGAGGTCGGCCCCGGTGGGGCGCTCACCTCGATGGCACAGGACGGCCTCGGCGACACCACCGCCGTGTGCGTCCCCGTCGCCCGCAAGGACCTCCCCGAGCCCGCGGCGCTCGCCGCGGCCCTCGCCGCCCTCTTCGTGCACGGTGCCGCCCCCGACTGGGCCGCCTTCTTCACCGGCCACCGCCCGCGCCCGGTGACGCTGCCCACCTACGCCTTCCAGCGCCGCCGCTACTGGCTGGACGCGCCCACCCCGGCCGAACCCCCCGCGCGCGGCGCCACCGTGCGGGCGGACCCCGCCGAGGCGCGGTTCTGGGACGCCGCCGAGGACGCCGACCCCGCCGCCCTCGCCGCCGCCCTCGGCCTGGCCGACGGCGACCACCGGGAGCTGTCCGCCGTGCTGCCGGCGCTGTCCGCCCTCGCCGGCCGGCGCCGCGGCGCCCGGCGGCGCGCCACCGCCGACTCCTGGCGGCACCGCTTCGTGTGGCGGCCGCTCACCGCCCCCGCCGACGCCACGCCCACCGGCACCTGGCTGCTCGCCGTCCCCGCCGAGCAGGCCGGCGACCCCTGGGTCGCGGCGGCCGAGCGGACGCTGGCCGAGCGCGGGGCCCGGGTGCGCCGGATCGACCTGACCGCCGACCACGCCGACCGCCGGCGGCTGGCCCCCGACCTGCTCCGGACGGCGGGCGGGACCCCCGACCTCCCGGCCGGGGACGTCACCGGCGTGCTCTCCCTGCTCGCGCTCGCCGAGCGGCCGTACCCCGGCCACCCCGCGGCGCCACTCGGCCTGGCGCTCACCACCGCCCTCGTGCAGGCCCTGGGCGACGCCGGCGTCGACGCGCCGCTGTGGTGCGCCACCCGCACGGCACTGCCGGTCTCCGCCGCCGACCGTCCGGAGCACCCGCTCCAGGCGCACGTCTGGGGTCTGGGACGGGCCGCCGCCCTGGAGCACCCGCAGCGCTGGGGCGGCCTGGTCGACCTTCCCGCGGCCCCCGACGCGCGGGCCCGCGCGCACCTCGCCGCCGCGCTGACCGGCCCGGACGGAGCCGACCAGCTCGCCGTGCGCGACGCGGGCCTGTTCACCCGGCGCCTCGTCCCCGCCGCACCGGCCGCCGCGCCGGCCCACGACTGGCGGCCCACCGGCACGGTGCTCGTCACCGGCGGCACCGGTGCCCTCGGCGCGCACGTCGCCCGCTGGCTGGCCCACAACGGGGCCGAGCACCTGGTCCTCACCAGCCGCCGTGGGCCCGCCGCGCCGGGAGCCGGCGAACTGGCCGCCGAACTCACCGCCCTGGGGACACGGGTCACCGTCACGGCCTGCGACATGGCCGAGCGCGCCGAGGCCGCCCGGGTGCTCGCCGCAATCCCCGAGGAGACGCCGCTGACCGCCGTGGTGCACACCGCCGGAGTCCTGGACGACGGCGTCCTCGACGGCATGACCCCCGAGCGGCTCGCCGCGGTGCTGCGCCCCAAGACCGAGGCGGCCCGGCACCTGCACGAGCTCACCCGGGACCGCGACCTGTCGGCGTTCGTGCTCTTCTCCGCAATGGCGGGGGCGGTCGGCAGCGCCGGGCAGGCCAACTACGCCGCCGGCAACGCCTACCTGGACGCGCTCGCCGGGTGGCGGCGCTCGCGCGGCCTGCCCGCCACCTCCATCGCCTGGGGCTGGTGGGACGGCGACGGTATGGCGTCCGGCGTGGACGCGCACCGCATGCACGGCAACGGCCTGGCGGCCATGGACCCCGAGACCGCGGTCGAGGCGCTGCGCCGCGCCACCGACGGCGACGACGGCTGCCCGCTGGTCGCCGACGTCGACTGGACCCGGTTCGTGCCCGCGTTCACCGCCGCGCGCCGCAGCCCGCTGCTCGCCGGCCTCGCCGGCACACCCGCGACCGCGGACACGGCCGCCCCGGCGGCCCCCGCACCGGAGGCGTCGCTGCGCGCCCGGCTCGCGGACTGCCGCTCGGAGGCGCAGCGGGACCGCGTGCTGCTGGAGACGGTCCGCGCGCACGCCGCCGGCATTCTGCGCCGCGGGTCGCCCGGGGACGTCGACCCCGGACGGGGCTTCCTGGACCTCGGCTTCGACTCGCTCACCGCCGTCGAGCTGCGGAACCGGCTGACCGCCGCCACCGGCCTGCGGCTGCCGCCCACCCTCGTCTTCGACCACCCCACCCCGCAGGCACTGGCCCGCCACCTGCGGACCGAACTCGCCCCCGAACCCGCCGAGCCGGACGGCACCGCCACCGAGCCCGGCGCCGCCGCGGCGGCGCCCCGACCCGAGGACGACGCGGACGCCATCGACGGCATGGACGTCGAGAGTCTGCTGCGCGCCGCCCGCACGACCACCGAGTCCCGCCGATCTCCGGAAGTGGGGAGACCATGAGCCACACGCCGCCCGAGGAACTCGTCACGGCTCTGCGGGACGCGCTCAAGGAGATCGGCCGGCTGCGCCGCGAGGGGCGGGAGGCCGCCGAGCGCCTGCGCGAACCGGTCGCGGTCGTCGGCATGGCCTGCCGGTTCCCCGGCGGGGTCCGCTCGCCGGAGGAGCTGTGGGAGCTGGTGGCCGAGGGGCGCGACGCCATCGGCGCGTGGCCGGCGGACCGCGGCTGGGACCGCGCCGCCCTGTACCACCCCGACCCCGACCACCCGGGGACCAGCTACGTCCGCGAGGGCGGCTTTCTGTACGACCTCGCCGGCTTCGACGCCGGGTTCTTCGGGATCAGCCCACGCGAGGCGCTGGCCATGGACCCGCAGCAGCGGCTGCTGCTGGAGGTCGCCTGGGAGGCGGCCGAACACGCCGGCGTCGACCCGGCCGCGCTCCGCGGCACCCGGACCGGGGTGTTCGTCGGAACCAACGGGCAGGACTACCCGGCCCTGCTCGCCGACCCGCCGGAGGAACTGGAAGGGCACGTCGGCACCGGCGGCGCCGCGAGCGTCGCCTCGGGGCGGATCGCCTACGTCCTCGGCCTGGAGGGGCCGGCGCTGACGGTGGACACCGCGTGCTCGTCGTCCCTGGTGGCGCTGCACCTGGCGGCGCAGGCGCTGCGGCGCGGCGAATGCACTATGGCACTGGCCGGCGGGGTGTCCGTGATGGCGACCCCGGCCGGGTTCGTCGGGTTCAGCCGGCAGCGGGGCCTGGCGCCCGACGGCCGGTGCAAGCCGTTCGCCGCCGCGGCCGACGGCACCGCGTGGGGCGAGGGCGTCGGGCTGCTGCTGGTGGAGCGGCTGTCCGACGCCGAGCGCAACGGGCACCGGGTGCTGGCGGTGCTGCGCGGCTCCGCGGTGAACCAGGACGGTGCGAGCAGCGGATTGACCGCGCCCAGCGGGCCCGCCCAGCAGCGGGTGATCCGCGAGGCGCTGCGGTCCGCCGGTCTGACCCCGGCCGAGGTGGACGCCGTGGAGGCGCACGGGACGGGGACCACGCTCGGCGACCCGATCGAGGCGCAGGCCCTGCTCGCCACCTACGGGCGGGACCGTCCGGCCGGGCGTCCGCTGTACCTGGGGTCGGTGAAGTCCAACATCGGGCACAGCCAGGCGGCGGCGGGCGTGGCCGGGGTGATCAAGATGGTGCAGGCCATGCGGCACGGCGAGCTGCCGCGCACGCTGCACGTGGACGCGCCGTCACCGCACGTGGACTGGTCGGCGGGCGCCGTGGAACTGCTCGCCGAACCCACCGCCTGGCCCGAGACCGGCCGGCCGCGCCGGGCCGGTGTCTCCTCCTTCGGGGTGAGCGGCACCAACGCGCACGTGATCCTGGAGCAGCCGCCCGCCCCGCCGAAGGCCACGTCCGCGCCCTCCGCGACCCCGGCACGGCCGGTCGCCTGGCCGGTGTCGGGACGCGGCGCGGCGGCGCTGCGGGCGCAGGCGGCCCGGCTGCTCGGCCACGTGGAACGGCGCCCACCCGGAGCGGCCGCCGTGCGGGAAGCGGTCCCCGGTCCCGCCGAGCTGGGGCGCGCGCTCGCCACGAGCCGAGCCGCCCTCTCCCATCGCGCCGTCGTGGTCGGCCGCGACCGCGAGGAACTGCTGGCCGGGCTGCGGGCGCTCGCCGACGGAGCCGACGCCCCGAACCTGGTGTGCGGCACCGCCGGCGCTCCGGGCGACCCCGTCTTCGTGTTCCCTGGTCAGGGGGCGCAGTGGGTGGGGATGGGTGCGGAGCTGCTGGACGCCGTGCCGGTGTTCGCCGACCGGATCGCGGAGTGTGCCGCCGCTCTGGAGCCGTTCACCGGCTGGGGGCTGGTGGACGTGCTGCGCGGTGCTGAGGGCGCGCCGGGGTTCGATCGGGTGGACGTGGTGCAGCCCGCCACCTGGGCGGTCATGGTGGCGCTGGCCGAGGTGTGGCGCTCTTATGGAGTGGAGCCGGCCGCCGTCGTGGGGCATTCGCAGGGCGAGATCGCGGCGGCGTGCGTCGCGGGCGCGCTGTCCCTGGCGGACGCTGCCCGGGTGGTGGCGTTGCGCAGCCGGGCCATCCGGGCGCTGGCCGGACGCGGCGGCATGGTGTCGGTGGCACTGGCCGAGCCGGAGGCGCGGGATCGGATCACGGGCCGGGACGGGCTCGCGGTGGCGGCGGTGAACGGCCCGTCGTCGGTGGTGGTGTCCGGCGAACCGGCCGCCCTGGACGGCCTCCTCACCGCGTGCGAGCGCGACGGGGTCCGCGCGCGGCGCATCCCGGTGGACTACGCCTCCCACTCGGCGCAGGTCGAGGAACTGCGCGGCGAGCTGCTCGATGTCCTCGCGCCGATCCGGCCACGGGCCGCCGACGTCCCGCTGTACTCCACGGTGGACGGCCGCTGGCTGGACACCACCACGATGGACGCCGGGTACTGGTACCGCAACCTGCGCGGCACCGTGGGATTCGAACCCGCCGTCCGCGCCCTCCTCGACGACGGCCACCGCGGCTTCGTGGAGGTGAGCCCGCACCCGGTCCTCACCACCAGCGTGCAGGACACCATCGAACACAGCGGCCTCGGTGCCGACGACGTGCCCGTGCTGGGCACCCTGCGCCGGGATGACGGCGGCCGGGTCCGGCTCGTCACCGCACTGGCCGAGGCGCACGTGGCCGGGCTCGCCCTCGACTGGGCCGCAGTGCTCCCCGGCGCCGCCGGAGAGCACGTGGAGCTGCCCACCTACGCCTTCCAGCACCGCCGGTACTGGCCGGACACCGCCGCGATCCGGTCCGGCGACGTCGCCGCGGCCGGGCTCGCCGCCGTCCGGCACCCGATGCTGGGCGCGGCGCTGACCGCCGCCGAGGAGGACGGCGTCGTGCTGACCGGCCGGATCGGGCTCGGCAGCCACCCGTGGCTGGCCGACCACGCCGTGGCGGGCACCGTCCTGCTGCCCGGCAGCGCGTTCGTCGAACTCGCGCTGCGCGCCGGTGACGAGGCCGGGTGCCCGCACCTGGAGGAACTCACCCTGCAGGCCCCGCTCACGCTCGGCGGCGACGCGGCCGTCCACCTGCGGGTGGCCGTCGGGCCGCCCGACGAGACCGGCCGCCGCCCGGTCGGCGTGCACGCCCGACCGGCCGACGCCCCAGCCGGCGCGCCCTGGACCCGGCACGCCGCCGGTTTCCTCACCGCCGACGCACCCGAGCCCGCCTTCGCCCCGGCCGCGTGGCCGCCCGCCGGGGCCACCGAGGTCCCGGTCGCCGACGTGTACGCCCGGTTCGCCGACACCGGAATCGACTACGGTCCGGCGTTCCGCGGCCTGCGGCGGGCGTGGCTGCGCGGCGACGAGGTGTTCGCCGAGGTCGCGCTGCCCGAGAGCGCGTCGCCCGGTGCCCCCGGCGCGCACGGTTTCCACCTGCACCCGGCCCTGCTGGACGCCGCACTGCACGGCATGGGGCTGGGATCGGTCCTGCGCGGCGCCGACGGAGCCGCCGGCGAACAGCGTGGCCGGCTGGCCTTCGCCTGGACCGGCGTCTCCCGCCACGCGACCGGTGTCCGGGCGGTGCGGGTACGGCTGGCCCCGGCCGGCCCGGACGCCGTCGCCGTCGAGCTGGCCGACCCGGCCGGCGCCCCCGTGGCCTCGGTGAAGGCGCTGGCCGTCCGCCCGGTCGCCGCCGAACGGCTCGCCGCACGGCCGGTGCACCACGACTCGCTGTTCCGGATCGCCTGGACCGCACCGCCCGGCCCGCCCGCCGCGCCCGGTTCCGCACCGGCCCGGTGGGCGGTGCTCGGCGGCGACCCGGCCGGGCTGGGCGACGCGCTGCGCGGCGCGGGGATCGCCGTGGAGCAGGCGGCCGGCCTCGCCGACCTCGCCGCCGGAAGCGCCCCGCCGCAGGTCGTGGCGGTCCCCTGCCCGGTCGCGGCCGGAACCGGCGTCGCCGACTCCGGCCACGCCGCCCGGACCGCCATCGGCGGCGTCCTGGAGCTGCTGCGCGCGTGGACGGCCGACGACCGATTCCCCGACGCCCGCCTCGTCCTGGTCACCCGCGGCGCGGTGGACACCGGCGCCGACGCCGACCGGACCGCCTCCGCCGACCCGGCCACCCTGCCCTGGGCGGCGGTCTGGGGCCTGGTGCGCTCGGCGCAGTCCGAACACCCGGACCGGTTCGTCCTCGCCGACATCGATGGCCACCCGGACTCCGTGCCGGCTCTCGCCGCGGCCCTGGCCGCCCGCGAACCGCAACTGGCCGTGCGCGCCGGAACGGTGACCGTCCCCCGTCTCGTCCGCGCGGTGCCGCCCGAACCGGCCGGCACTCCGCCGCCCGGTCCCGCACCGGACCCCGAGGGGACCGTGCTGGTCACCGGTGCCAGCGGCGGACTCGGCGGCTCGCTGGCCCGCCACCTGGTCGCCGCGCACGGCGTCCGGCACCTGCTGCTCGTCAGCCGGCGCGGCGCCTCCGCGCCCGGGATGGCGGAACTCGCGGCCGAGCTGTCCGGCCTCGGGGCGAGCGTGACCGTCGCCTCCTGCGACATCGCCGACCGCGCCGCGCTGGCCGAACTGCTCGCCGCCGTCCCGAGCGAGCATCCGATCACCGGCGTGGTCCACACCGCCGGCGTGGTCGACGATGGTGTGATCGGCTCGCTCACCCCCGAACAGGTGGACCGCGTACTGCGGCCCAAAGTGGACGGCGCCGTCAACCTGCACGAGCTGACCCGGGACCGCCCGCCCGCGATGTTCGCGCTGTTCTCGTCGGCCGCCACGACCTTCGGCGGTCCCGGACAGGGCAACTACGCCGCCGCCAACGCCTTCCTCGACGCCCTCGCCCGGCACCGGCGGGTCCAGGGACTCGCCGCGGTGTCCCTGGCGTGGGGACTGTGGGACGAGGAGCGCGGCATGGGGGGCCGCCTGGACGCCACCGACCGCGCCCGCATGGCGCGGGCCGGCACGGTCGCGTTCCCGGTGGCGGACGGCCTCGCGCTCTTCGACGCCGCGCACCGCATGGCCGAGCCCGTGCTGGTGCCGGCCCGGCTCGACCTCGCGGCGCTGCGGAGGCAGGCCGACACGCTGCCCACGGTGTTCCGTGACCTCATCGGCCCGCCGCCGCACCGCGCGCCGCACGCCGAGGGCACGGGCGCCCCGATGGCCGACCGGCTCGCCGGCCTGTCCGAGGCCGAACGCGACCGGGTCCTCCTCGACCTCGTCCGCGGCACCGCGGCGGCCGTGCTCGGGCACGACGGCGCCGACGCGGTCGAACCCGGCCGCGCCTTCCTGGAACTCGGGTTCGACTCCCTCACCGCCGTCGAGCTGCGGAACCGGCTCGCCCGCGCCACCGGCACCCGGCTGCGCGCCACGCTCGTCTTCGACTTCCCCACCCCCGCGGCCCTCGCCGCGCACCTGGCGGCCGAACTCGCCCCCGCGCCCGCGACGCCCGACGCCGCGGTGCTCGCCGGCCTGAACCGCCTGGCGGCGCTGCTCCCCGCGGTCGCGGCCGACGACGCGGCCCGCGAGCGGGTGGCCGCCCGCCTGCGCGACCTGCTGCGCGGCTGCACGGCGGACGAGGGCGCGGAAGGCGCGGGCGCCGACCTGGACGCCGCGAGCGACGAGGAGCTGTTCGCCCTGGTCGACCACGGCATCGGCGCCCCCGACGCGGCGGACCACCCCCTTCACCCGACCTCATCAGGGAGCTGAGAGCGCGTGGCGGCCGAAGAGAGACTGCGTGACTACCTCCGGCGGGCGATCGCCGACGCCCGGCAGGCGCACCAGCGTCTGCGCGAGGCCGAGGACCGTGCCCACGAACCCGTGGCCATCGTCGGCATGGCGTGCCGGTTCCCGGGCGGGGTGCGCTCCCCGGAGGACCTGTGGCGGCTGGTGGCCGAGGGCCGGGACGCCGTGGGGGAGTGGCCGGCGGACCGCGGCTGGGACCGGGCCGCGCTCCACCACCCCGATCCCGGCCATCCCGGCACGAGTTACGTGTGCGAGGGCGGGTTCCTGTACGAGGCCGGGGAGTTCGACGCGGAGTTCTTCGGGATCAGCCCGCGTGAGGCGACCGCGATGGACCCGCAGCAGCGGCTGCTGCTGGAGGTGGCCTGGGAGGCGGTGGAGCGTGCGGGGATCGACCCGGCCGCGTTGCGCGGCACCGCCACCGGGGTGTTCGCCGGCATCAGCGCCCAGGACTACGGCGCGCTCCTGGCGCGGGCCTCGGGCGACCTGAGCGGATTCCTGGCCTCCAGCAACGGCGGCAGCGTGGTGTCCGGCCGGATCTCCTACACCCTGGGCCTGGAGGGGCCGGCGGTGACGGTGGACACCGCGTGCTCGTCGTCGCTGGTGGCGCTGCACCTGGCGGCGCAGGCGCTGCGGCGCGGCGAGTGCGCCATGGCGCTGGCCGGCGGCGTCACGGTGATGGCGACCCCGGACCCGTTCGTGGCCTTCAGCCGGCAGCGCGGCCTGGCCGCTGACGGCCGGTGCAAGCCGTTCGCCGCCGCGGCCGACGGGTTCGGCATGGCCGAGGGGGTCGGCGTCCTCATGGTCGAGCGGCTGTCCGACGCCGAGCGCAACGGGCACCGGGTGCTGGCGGTGCTGCGCGGCTCGGCGGTCAACCAGGACGGTGCGAGCAACGGCCTCACCGCGCCGAACGGCCCGGCGCAGGAGCGGGTGATCCGCCGCGCGCTGGCCGACGCCCGCCTGACCCCGTCCGACGTGGACCTGCTGGAGGCGCACGGGACGGGGACCACGCTGGGCGACCCGATCGAGGCGGAGGCGCTGATCGCCGCCTATGGGCGGGACCGCCCGTCCGGGTGTCCGCTGTACCTGGGGTCGGTGAAGTCCAACATCGGGCACACCCAGGCGGCGGCGGGCATGGCCGGGGTGGTCAAGGCCGTGATGGCGCTGCGGCACGGGGAGCTTCCGCGCACGCTGCACGTCGACGCGCCCACCCCGCACGTCGACTGGTCGGCCGGAACGGTGGAACTCCTCACCGAGGCGGTGCCATGGCCGGAGACCGGCCGGCCGCGCCGGGCCGGTGTCTCCTCTTTCGGGGTGAGCGGCACCAACGCGCACGTCGTCCTGGAGCAGCCGCCCCCGGCCACGACCGGGACGACCTCCGGCGTGCCGGCCGCGGGTCCCGTCATGTGGCCGGTGTCGGGCCGTGGCGCGGCCGGACTGCGGGCCCGGGCCACGGAGCTGCTGGCGTACGTGGAGCGGCATCCCGATCTGCACCCCGCGGACGTCGGGCACGCGCTGGCCACCACGCGCACCGCGTTCGGGCACCGCGCGGCCGTCGTCGGGCGGGACCGCGCCGAACTCGTGCACGGCCTCGCCGCGCTCGCCGCCGGGGACGACGCCCCCGGGACGGTCCGGGCCACGGCGACCCCGGCGGATCGCGGGCCGGTGTTCGTGTTCCCTGGTCAGGGGGCGCAGTGGGTGGGGATGGGCGCGGAGCTGCTGGAGTGCTCGCCGGTGTTCGCCGACCGGATCGCGGAGTGCGCCGATGCGCTGCGGCCGTTCACCGGCTGGGGTCTCGTGGACGTGCTGCGGGGCGCCGAAGGCGCGCCCGGGCTGGAGCGGGTGGACGTGGTGCAGCCCGCCACCTGGGCGGTGATGGTGGCGCTGGCCGAGGTGTGGCGCTCGTACGGAGTGGAGCCCGCCGCCGTCGTGGGGCATTCGCAGGGCGAGATCGCGGCGGCGTGCGTCGCGGGCGCGCTGTCGCTGGACGACGCCGCACGTGTGGTGGGCTTGCGCAGCCGGGCCATCCGGGGGCTCGCCGGACGCGGCGGCATGGTCTCCGTCGCCCTGTCCGAGCCGGAGGCGCGGGCCCGGATCGCGGACCGGGACGGCCTCGTGGTGGCGGCGGTGAACGGCCCGTCGTCGGTGGTGGTGTCCGGCGAACCGGCCGCCCTGGACGGCCTCCTCACCGCGTGCGAGCGCGACGGCGTCCGGGCGCGGCGCATCCCGGTGGACTACGCCTCCCACTCGCCGCAGGTGGCGGAACTGGAGATCGACCTGCTCCGCCTCCTCGCCCCCGTCGCCCCGCAGACCGCGAAGGTGCCGCTGTACTCCACGGTCGACGGCGGCGGCCGGCTGGACACCGCGACGATGGACGCCGGGTACTGGTACCGCAACCTGCGCGGCACCGTCGGCTTCGAACCCGCCATCCGCGAGCTGGCGGCCGACGGCTTCCGCCACTTCGTGGAGGTCAGCCCGCACCCGGTGCTCACCACCGCCGTCCAGGAGACGCTGGAGGCGCTCGGCGCGCCGCATCGCGCGACCGCTCCGCCCGAAGGAGACGGCACGAGCGCGCCGGGGCGTCCAGCGAGCGCCGAACCGCGAGAAGGGACCGCGCCCGGCGGCGCCGTCCTCGGCACGCTGCGCCGGGACGACGGCGGCCCGGTCCGACTCGTCACCTCGCTGGCCGAGGCGCACGTGGCCGGGCTGGGGCTCGACTGGGACGCCGTGTTCCCCGGCGGCGGGCGGCACCTCGATCTGCCGACGCAGCCCTTCCGGCACCGCCGGTACTGGCTGCGGCCCGCCACCGCCGACGTCGGATCCGCGGGGCTGGCCCCCGCCCATCATCCGTTGGCCGCCGCCGCGCTGACGCCCGCCGGCTCCGACGGGGTGCTGCTCACCGGCCGGATCGGGCTCGGCCGCCAGCCATGGCTGGCCGACCACGCCGTGGGCGGCGCCGTTCTGCTGCCGGGGACCGCGTTCGTCGAGCTCGCCCTGCGGGCCGGCGACGAGGTCGGGTACCGCCTTCTGGACGAGCTGACCCTGGAGAGCCCGCTGGTGCTGGCCGCCGACGGCGCCGCCACCGACCTCCAGGTGGCGGTCGGCGCGCCGGACGATGCCGGGCGGCGCCCCGTCAGCGTGCACGCGCGGCCCGCCGAAGCCCCCGGCACGCCGTGGACCCGGCACGCGCGCGGTCACCTCGCCGTCGACGACGGGGTACCACCGCCCGCTCTCACCGCGTGGCCGCCGCCCGGCGCCGCGCCGGTGCCGGTGGACGACCTCTACGACCGGCTCGCGGCGGCCGGGGTCGATTACGGGCCGGTGTTCCGCGGCCTGCGGCGGGCGTGGCGGCACGGCGACGACGTCTACGCCGAGATCGCGCCGCCCGAGGGCGACCCGGCCGACGCCGACGGTTTCCACCTGCACCCGGCCCTGCTGGACGCCGCCCTGCACGGCATGGTGCTCGGGCCCTTCCTCACCGGCCTGCCCGACACCCCCGAGAGCGCCGACGGCTCCGGCGCGCGGCTGCCGTTCGCCTGGACCGGGGTGCGGCTGCACGCCGTGGGCGCCACCGCGCTGCGGGTCCGGCTCACCGCGGCATCCGAGCCGGACGCGATCCGCGTCACGGTCGCCGACACGGCCGGCTCCCCGGTCGCCTCCATCGACTCCCTCATCGTGCGCCCCGTCCAGGGCACGCCCCGGCCGGCGGGCCCACGCCGGGACGCGCTGTTCCGGGTCGAGTGGCCGGAAGCCGCGTCCGGTGCCGCCGGCCCGCCCGTCCGGAGCTGGGCCGTGCTGCACCCGTACGGCGACCGGCTCGGCGTGCACGCGGCGCTCGACGCGGCAGGGCTGCGGCCGCACCGCCACGCCGCGCTCGCCGGCCTGGCCGCGGCGGTCGCCGACGGCGCGGCCCCGCCCGACGCCGTCCTCGTCCCGTGCGGACCCGGCGACCCGGACCCCGCCGACCTCACCGCCGTGGCCACCGGCAACCTGCACCGCGCACTGGACCTGGTGCGGGAGTGGCTCGCCGACGACCGCTTCGCCGGAGCGCGGCTGGTCCTCGTCACCCGTGGCGCCGTGCCGGGGGAGCGGCCGGCCGACCTGGCGTGGGCGCCGCTGTGGGGCCTGGTGCGGTCCGCGCAGGCCGAGAACCCGGACCGGTTCGCCCTCGTCGACGTGGACGGCCACCCCGAGTCCACCGCCGCGCTGCCCGCCGCGGTGCGCTCAGGGGAGCCGCAACTGGCGGTGCGCGCCGGCCGTCTCCACGTGCCCCGCCTGGCCCCGGCCGCCGCCGAAACGCCGGACCGCCCGGCGTGGGACCCGAACGGCACCGTGCTCATCACCGGCGGCACCGGCACACTGGGAGGCGCGGTCGCCCGGCACCTGGCGGCCGTCCACGGCGTCCGGCACCTCCTCCTCACCAGCCGCACCGGCGGCACCGCGGACGGCGCGGCCGAACTCACCACCGAACTCGCCGCACTGGGCGCCGACGCCACCTTCGCCGCCTGCGACGTCGCCGACCGCGCCGCCCTGGAGCGGCTCCTCGCCGCGGTGCCCGCCGACCGGCCCCTCACCGGGGTCGTGCACACCGCCGGCGTCCTGGCCGACGGGCTCGCCGCGGCGATGACTCCGGACCGGCTCGACCGCGTCCTCGCCCCCAAGCTGCACGGCGCCGCGCACCTGCACGACCTCACCCGCGCGGCGAACCTGTCCGCCTTCGTGCTGTTCTCCTCGGCCTCCGGCGTCTTCGGCGGCCCCGGGCAGGGCAACTACGCCGCCGCCAACGCCTTCCTCGACGCCCTCGCCCGGCACCGCCGCGACCTGGGACTGCCGGCCGTCTCGCTGGCATGGGGCCTGTGGGAGCGGCGCAGCGGACTCACCCGGTCCCTCGGCGACCACGACCTGGCCCGGATGAACCGCGGCGGCACGCTCCCGCTCGGCACCGAGGACGCACTCGCGCTGCTGGACGCCGCGATCGGCGCCCCCGACGCGCTCCTGCTGCCCGTCCGCCTGGACCCGGCCCGGCTGCGCGCCGACGACCCCGCGCTGCCCGCGGTGCTGCGCGGCCTGGCACGGCGCACCGCCCGGCCGACGGCCGCCGCCGCGACCGCGGCCGAGTCCGGGCCGCCGCTGGCCGAACGGCTGGCCGGCCTCGCGCCCGCCGACGCCCACGAGACCGTCACCGACCTGGTCCGCGCGCAGGCCGCCACCGTGCTCGGCCACGCCGGGGCGGACGCCGTCGACGCCGACCGCGCCTTCCGCGAGATGGGCTTCGACTCGCTGACCGCGGTCGAATTGCGGAACCGGCTGGCCGCCGCCACCGGGCTGCGACTGCCGGCCACCCTCGTCTTCGACCACCCCACCCCGGACGCGCTCGCCCGCCGGCTGCTCGCCGACCTGCGCCCGGCCACGCCGGCCACCGGGGCGGCACTGCTCGCCGACCTCGACCGGCTCGCCGCCGCCCTGCCCGCACTCCAGGGCCCGGACGCCGACCCGGCGCTGCGTGGCACCGCCGCCGCGCGACTGCGCGACCTCGCGGACCGGATCGACCCCGCCGCGCCGCCCGCCGCCGGCCACGCACGGCTGCGCGACGCCACGGACGACGAGATGTTCGCCTTCATCGAACGCGAACTCGGCATCGACCTGGGAGGCGCCACGGCGCCGGACCACGCATCTGGAGACGGGAGAGACGCCGATGGCGAATGACGACAGGCTCCGCGACTACCTCAAGCGGGTCTCCGCCGATCTGCACGACACCCGCCGCCGGCTGCGCGCGGCCGAGGAACGCGGCCGCGAACCCATCGCCGTCGTCGCGATGAGCTGCCGTTTCCCCGGCGGCGTCCACTCGCCCGAAGACCTGTGGGAACTCGTGGCCGAGGGCCGCGACGCCATCGGAGAGTGGCCCACCGACCGCGGCTGGGACGCCGACGGACTCTACGACCCCGACCCCGACCACCCCGGCACCGCCTACGCCCGCCAGGGCGGCTTCCTGCACGACGCCGCCGACTTCGACGCCGAGTTCTTCGGCATCTCCCCGCGTGAGGCGGTCACCATGGACCCGCAGCAGCGGCTGCTGCTGGAGGCCGCCTGGGAGGTGTTCGAACGCGCCGGGTTCGACCCGCGCACCCTGCGCGGCAGCCGCACCGGCGTGTTCGCCGGCAGCATGTACCACGACTACGGCGTGCGGCTGCGCCCGATCCCCAAGGGCACCGGCGGCTACCTGTCCAACGACAGCGTCGGCAGCCTGGTCTCCGGCCGCGTCGCCTACGCCCTCGGCCTGGAGGGCCCGGCCGTCACCGTGGACACCGCGTGCTCCTCCTCACTGGTGGCGCTGCACCAGGCGTGCCAGGCGCTGCGCAACGGCGAGTGCGAGACGGCGCTGGCCGGCGGCGTCACCGTGATGGCCACCCCCTGGCTGTTCGTGGAGATCAGCCGGCAACGCGGCCTGGCCGGCGACGGCCGCAGCAAGGCGTTCGCCGCCGCCGCCGACGGGGCCGGCTTCTCCGAGGGCGTCGGCGTGCTGCTGCTGGAACGGCTCTCCGACGCGCTCGCCAACGGCCACCCGGTGCAGGCCGTGGTGCGCGGGTCGGCGGTCAACCAGGACGGCGCCAGCAACGGGTTCAGCGCCCCGAACGGGCCGTCGCAGGAGCGGGTGATCCGGGAGGCGCTGCGGTCCGCCGGGCTCTCCCCGGCCGAGGTCGACGCGGTGGAGGCGCACGGCACCGGCACCCGGCTCGGCGACCCGATCGAGGCGCAGGCCCTGATCGCCGCCTACGGGCAGGACCGCCCCGCCGCCCGGCCGCTCCTGCTCGGCTCGCTGAAGTCCAACATCGGGCACGCCCAGGCCGCGGCGGGCGTGGCCGGGGTGATCAAGATGGTGCAGGCCATGCGGCACGGCCAACTGCCCCGCACCCTGCACGTCGACGCGCCCACCCCGCACGTCGACTGGTCCACCGGTGCCGTCGAACTGCTCACCGAACACCGGCCGTGGCCCGAGACCGGCCGGCCGCGCCGCGCCGGCGTCTCCTCCTTCGGCATCAGCGGCACCAACGCCCACGTCATCCTGGAACAGCCGCCCGTCCGGGACGAGCCGCCGGCCGAGCGGCCGCCCGCGCCCGCCGCCCGGCCCGGCGCGGTCCTGCCCTGGACCGTCTCGGCCCGCAGCGCACCGGCCCTGCGGGACCAGGCCGCCCGGCTGAGGGAGCGGGTCGCCGCCGACCCCGAACTCGACCCCGCCGACGTCGGGTACTCCCTCGCCGTCTCCCGGACGCTGTTCGAGCACCGCGCCGTCGTGGTCGCGGCCGACCGCGCCGGATTCCTGGACGGCCTCACCGCGGTCGCCGCCGGCACGCCCGCGCCGCACGTGGTACGCGGCACACCGGCCGCCACCGGCGGCCGGACCGCCTTCGTCTTCCCCGGCCAGGGCTCCCAGTGGCCCGGCATGGCCGCGGAACTCCTCGCCGACGCCCCCGCCTACGCCGAGCAGGCGGCCGCGTGCGCCGCCGCACTGGAGCCCTACCTCGACTGGCCGGTGCTGGACGTGCTGCGCGGGACCGCCACGAACGGCACCGGCGCGCAGGCGTCCGGGCCCCCGCCGCTGTCCCGGGTCGACGTCGTCCAGCCGGTGCTGTTCACCGTCATGGTGTCGCTCGCCGCGCTGTGGCAACGGCACGGGGTGCGGCCGTCCGCCGTTGTCGGGCACAGCCAGGGCGAGATCGCCGCCGCCTACGTGGCCGGCGCCCTGTCACTGGAGGACGCCGCCCGCATCGTGGCGCTGCGCAGCCAGGCGTGGCTCGGACTCGCCGGGCGCGGCGGCATGCTCTCCACGGCGCTGCCCGCGGCCGAGGCACGACGGCGGCTGGGCAGGTGGGGCGACCGGCTCTCCGTCGCCGCCGTGAACGCCCCCTCCGCCACCACCATCTCCGGCGACCCCGAGGCACTGGAGGAACTGCGGGCCGAGCTGGACGCCGACGGCGTGCACGCCCGCCGCATCCCCGGCGTGGACACCGCCGGCCACTCGGCGCAGGTCGACGCGCTGCGCGAGCGGCTGCTCGCCGAACTCGCCCCCGTGGCACCGCGCCCGGCCGACATCCCGTTCTACTCCACCGTCACCGGCGGCCGGCTCGACACCACCGCACTGGACGCCGCCTACTGGTACCGCAACATGCGCGACCCGGTGGAGTTCGAGTCCGCCGTGCGCGCCCTGCAGGCCGATGGCCACCGCCGCTACGTGGAGACCAGCCCCCACCCGGTGCTGCGCCCGGCGCTGCAGGACACCCTGGCCGACGCAGACGGCCCCGGCATCGGCGGGACCGCGATCGTCGGCACGCTCCGCCGCGATGAGGGCGGCACCCGCCGGTTCCTGACCTCCCTCGCCGAACTGCACGTCGCCGGGCCGGGCCTCGACCTGGCCCCGCTCTTCCCCGGCGCCCGCCGGGTCGACCTGCCCACCTACCCCTTCCAGCGCCGCCGCCACTGGCCGGAGCCCACCGCCCAGGCCGCCGACGTCGCCGCGGCCGGCCTGGACGACCCCGGCCATCCCCTGCTCGGCGCCGCCGTCGCGCTCGCCGACGGCGACGGGCTGCTCTTCACCGGCCGCCTCTCCCCGCGCCGCCACCCCTGGCTGGCGGACCACGCGGTCAACGGGACCGTGCTCCTCCCGGGAACCGCGTTCCTCGACATCGCGGCGCGCGCCGGCGCCGAAACCGGCTGCGACCTGGTCGAGGAGCTCGTCCTGGAGACCCCGCTGCCGATCCCCGCGGACGCCGAACCACGCCTGCAGGTGCGCGTCGGGGCACCCGACCCCTCCGGACGCCGCCCGCTGGAGCTGCACGCCCGCCGCGAGGACGACCCCGGCGCCCCCTGGACCCGGCACGCCACCGGCACACTGGCCCCCGGCGCCGCCGCGCCGCCGCCCGACCTCGCACCGTGGCCGCCCACCGGCGCCGAGCCCGTCGACATCGACGGCCTCTACGACCGGTTCGCCGACGGCGGCATCCACTACGGCCCCGCGTTCCGCGGGCTGCGCGCCGTCTGGCGGCGCGGCGACGAGGTCTTCGCCGACGTCCGGCTGCCCGACGGCCCGCGGCGCACGGCGGCCGGCACCGAGAGCGCGCACGGGTTCGACCTGCACCCCGCCCTGCTGGACGCCGCCCTGCACGCGCTGGAACCCACCGGCCTCGTCACCGACGCCGGGCCGGGCCGCGTCCCGCTGCCGTTCTCCTGGAGCCGGGTCGCCCTGCACGCCACGGGCGCCGCCCAGCTGCGGGTGCGGCTCGCCCCCGCCGGGCCGGACGCCATCGCCGTGGCGGTCGCCGACGCCACCGGTGCCCCCGTCGCCACGGCGGAGTCCCTGGTGGTGCGCCCTGTCGCGGCCGACCGGCTCGCCGCCGCCCCCGCCGGCGACGCGCTGCTGCGGCTCGACTGGCCCCGGCTGGCCGAAGCACCCGCCGCCGCGCCCGCGCCCGGCCGGTACGCGCTGCTGGGCGCCGACCCGCTCGGCCTCGGCGACCGGCTGCGCGCGGACGGCGCCGACGTCCGGCGCTACCCCGATCCGGGCGCCCTGGCCGCCGACCTCGCCGCCGGAACCCCCGCCCCCGGCACCGTCCTGTACCCGGTGGCCGCCGCCGGCGGCGACCCCGCCGCCGACGTCCGCGACCTGCTCCGCCGCGTCCTGGAGACCCTGCGGGCCTGGACCGCCGACGACCGCCTCGCCGACCGCCCCCTGACGGTCGCCACCCGCGACGCCGTCGCGGCGGCCCCCGGCGACCGCACCGACCCCGTGGCCGCCGCCGTCTGGGGGCTGGTCCGCTCCGCGCAGGCCGAGCACCCCGGCCGCTGCGTCCTCGTCGACCTCGACGCCCACGCCGAGTCCGCCGCCGCGCTGCCCGCCGCGCTCGCCGCGGCGGAACCGCAGCTGGCGATCCGCGCCGGAACGACCTTCATCCCCCGGCTGGCCCGCGCGCTCCCCGGCACCGCGCTCACCCCGCCCGAGGACGCCGCCGCCTGGCGGCTCGCCGTCACCGATCCGGGCACCCCCGACGACCTCCGCCTCCTCGCCTGCGACGCCGCCGACCGGCCGCTCGCCGACGGCGAGGTCCGCATCGCGGTCCGCGCGGCCGGCCTCAACTTCCGCGACGTGCTGTTCGCCCTCGGCCTCGCCGTGGGCGAGGGCGACATCGGGGGCGAAGGCGCCGGCGTCGTCGTGGAGACCGGCCCCGGCGTCACCGGACTCGCCCCGGGCGACCGCGTCCTGGGCGTCTTCCCCGGCGCCTTCGGCCCGCTCGCCGTCGCCGACCACCGCATGGTCGCCCCGATGCCCGCCGGCTGGACCTTCGCGCAGGCCGCCGCGGTACCCATCGCCTACCTCACCGCCTACCACGGGCTCGTCGACCTCGCCGGCCTGCGGGCCGGGGAGGCGGTGCTCGTGCACGCCGCCGCCGGCGGGGTCGGCACCGCGGCGGTACAGCTCGCCCGGCACCTGGGCGCCGACGTGTACGCCACCGCCGCGCCCGCCAAGTGGCCGGCCCTGCGGGCGGCCGGCCTGGACGACGCGCACATCGCGTCCTCCCGCTCGCTGGACTTCGCCGACGCCGTCCTTACCGCCACCGGCGGCCGCGGCGTGGACGTGGTCCTCAACTCCCTCGCCCACGAGTACGTCGACGCCTCCCTGCGCACGCTGCCGCACGGCGGGCGCTTCCTGGAGATGGGCAAAACCGACCGCCGCGCCCCCGACGACGTCGCCGCCGCCCACCCCGGGGTGCGCTACCAGGCCTACGACCTCTTCGACGCCGACCCCGACCGCATCCACCGGATGCTCGGCCACATCCTCGACCTCTTCCGGCAGGGCGCCCTGCGGCTGCCCGACGTCGCCACCTGGGACGTGCGCCACGCCCCCGAGGCGTTCCGGTACATGAGCCAGGCCCGGCACATCGGCAAGATCGTGCTCACCGTCCCGCCCGCACCGCGCACCGACGGCACCGTCCTGGTCACCGGCGGGACCGGCGCGCTCGGCGGACTGATCGCCCGCCACCTCGCGGCCCAGGGGGTGCGGCACCTGCTGCTGACCAGCCGCACCGGCGGCACCGCGGACGGCGCGGCCGAACTCACCACCGAACTCGCCGCCCTCGGCGCCCAGGTCACCGTCGCGGCCTGCGACGTCGCCGACCGCGCCGCCCTGGAGCGGCTCCTCGCCGCGGTGCCCGCCGACCGTCCCCTCACCGGGGTCGTGCACACCGCCGGCGTGCTCGACGACGGCGTCCTGCAGGCCCTCACCCCCGAACGCCTCGACCGCGTACTGCGCCCCAAGGTGGACGGCGCCCTGCACCTGCACGAACTCACCCGCGGCCTCGACCTGTCGATGTTCGTGCTGTTCTCCTCCGGCGCCGCCACCTTCGGACCCGCCGGCCAGGGCAACTACGCCGCGGCGAACGCCTTCTGCGAGGCCCTCGCCCGGCACCGCCGCGCGCTCGGCCTGCCGGCCACGGCGCTGGGCTGGGGACTGTGGCGGCGGCGCAGCGCACTGACCGGGCGGCTCACCGACGCCGACCTCGCCCGCATGGCGCGCGGTGGCGGCGGCGCCCTGGAGACCGGCGAGGCCCTCGCGATCTTCGACGCCACCCGCACCGGCCCCGACCCCGTCCTGCTGCCGGTCCGGCTGGACGCGCCCGCGCTGCGCGCCCAGGCCACGGCCGGCACCCTCGCGCCCGTGCTGCGCGGCCTGGTCCGCGGCCCGGCCCGCCGGTCCGCCCGCGACGCCCGGGCCGGCACCTCCGGCGCCACGTTCACCCAGCGCCTGGCCCGGCTGGCCGCCGCCGACCGCGACGCGATCCTGCTCGACCTGGTCCGCGAGCACGCCTCTGCCGTCCTCGGCCACGCCGACGCCGGCGCCGTCGAGGCCGACCGAGCCTTCAAGGAACTCGGGTTCGACTCCCTCACCGCCCTCGAACTCCGCAACCGGCTGAACACGGCCACCGGCCTGCGGCTGCCCGCCACGCTGGT